>NZ_CP050521.1:0-1072967 GCF_012030695.1 Wolbachia endosymbiont of Brugia pahangi
ATAAGGAGTAGTAAGGCAGTAGTATCAAAAACTATAAAGGAGGGAAAGCAGGGCAGGAAAATACCTATCTGGCTAATGCGGCAGGCTGGCAGGTCTCTTCCTGAATACCGCAGGGCAGTAAAGGACACAAGCAGTTTTATGGAAATATGCTACAACACAGACCTAGTGGTAGAGTTAACATTACAGCCAGTGGCAAGATTTAGCATGGACGCAGCAATAATTTTTTCAGATATTTTGATAGTGGCTGATGTTCTAGGTTGTGATGTAGACTTCGTACGCGGTGTAGGCCCGACGATAAAACCTGTAAAGAATTTCAAAGAATTGAGAAATCCACAGAAAATTGAAACTAAGACCTTACCAATCCTAAATGCTATAAGAAAGGTTAGAGACAAATTGCCAGAAGAAAAGTCTCTTATAGGATTTGCTGGAGGGCCGTGGACGGTAGCTTCATACATAATAGAAGGCAGAAGCAGCAAAACCTTTTCTAAGGTGTTAAACCTACATCCCTCGAGTTTAGAGCAGATAATTGAACAGATAACGGAAGTGACAATTTCCTATCTGGTTAAGCAAATAGAATTTGGAGCAGATGTTATTCAGTTATTTGACAGTAATGCTGGTGTACTCTCAGGAGAACTATTTGAGGAGTGTGTTATCAAGCCAACAAAGAAAATTGTTTCAGCAATAAAAGGCAAGTTTCCTGATTTTCCGATAATAGGTTTCCCGAAATCTGCTGGAAGCCTTTACAAAGATTATTGTGAAAAAACTGGTGTGTCCGCGGTGAGTATAGACTATAACGTTCCAATAGAATGGGCAAAAGAAAACCTAAAAATTCCCTTACAAGGAAATCTTAATCCTAGCCTTTTGGCCTACAATAAAATGGAAGCAATTAAAGAAACGAAGCGCATAATAGATTGCTTTAGAGATTTACCTTTCATATTTAATCTTGGGCATGGAGTGCTTCCTAATACTCCGATTGAGAATATTGCTGCGCTAGTCGACTTAGTGAAGAGTCAGTAACAAAATTCCTAGCTTTTTTGTTGTACGAGGCTTATTATTTGAGTTTAGCTCTAGTAAAATTATGTCAGACCTTGCAAAAAGAATGCTCCTGATAAAGCCATCACCTACAATTGCTGTAACCGATAAGGCAAATAGGTTAAAAGATGAAGGAAAAAAAATCTGTATTTTAGCCGCGGGAGAACCAGATTTTGATACTCCTGACCACATAAAAAAAGTGGCCATTCAAGCGATAGATGAAGGTAAAACCAAGTATACTGCTGTGGATGGAACACGTGAACTTAAAGAGGCAATAATCAGCAAATTAAAAAGGGATAATAATCTTGAGTATGCACTTAGTCAGGTTTGTGTTGGTGCTGGTGCTAAACAGGTATTATTTAACTTGTTTATGGCAACAGTTAACCCTGGAGATGAAGCTATAATTCCTGCTCCTTATTGGGTCTCGTACGTTGATATGGTAAGCCTTTTTGGTGGCTTGCCAGTTGTGATAGAGTGTGGACAAGGCTTAAAACTGACACCGGAATTGTTGAAGAACAAGGTGACCAAAAAAACTAAGTGGTTGATTCTCAACTCACCAAATAATCCAGCAGGGGTTGTATATACGTACGGTGAGTTGGAAGGCATAGCACAAGTATTGCTTGAATATCCACATGTGAATATTATTACAGATGACATTTACGAACATATAATATATGACGAGAAGTTCTTCACCATAGCTCAGGTTGAACCGAAACTTTACAATAGGGTTTTTGTGGTCAATGGAGTGTCAAAGGCTTATGCGATGACAGGCTGGAGAATAGGTTACATTGCAGGTAGAAGTGATGTAGTGAAAGCTATTTCCACATTGCAGTCTCAGAGCACTTCTAACCCAAATTCGATAGCGCAAGCAGCAGCAGTTGAGGCATTGAATGGTGATCATAGCTTTTTGAAGGAAAGAATGGGAATCTTTAAAAGTCGTAGGGATTTTGTAATAGAGAAGCTAAATTCTGCTCCAGGGTTATTAGCGTCCATTCCGCAAGGTGCGTTCTATTTGTTTGTCTCGTGTAAAGACTTGTTGGGCAAAAGCACAAAGAGCGGTAAAGTAATAAATAACGATCTTGATTTTGCTGAATACTTGCTGGAAGATCATCTGGTTGCTGTGATACCGGGAATTGCGTTTGGCCTGAAGAATTTTATTAGAATTTCTTATGCAACCTCTCAGGAACAACTGGAAATTGGGTGTAACAGCATTATTAAAGCGTGTAAAATGCTAAGTTAACTTTTTTACACTTTCATGTGTAATATCCTTACATATCAGTGAAGTGGAGTTAGTGTATAGCTTGAACGTATTTGTTGTTGGCTAGTCTATTTGAAATAGTATGGACTACAGCACTAAAATACAGCAGTAGTTCTACTCGCATTTTACCTGTAATAATAATTTTGGTTTGTACTCCTGTAAGTCTTTACTAGTTATCGGTAGCAATGAAATTCATTCCCTTGACACGTCTTATGCGGGTTGAACTGGCACGGGTTCTATAGGCGCAGCAATAATGGGAATGGCTTTTTTTATGATCCAGTAAATTTTTGGCATTCATTTTCCATTATTTTAGTGGTGATAGGCATTATAGGCTTGAAAGTGTTTACCAAATAAATAATTGAATACCAGATGTAAAAATATATATGCTAAAAATTAAGGTAAAGTAAACAGTTCATAAATGCATACTTTGATAATGTCGAAGATGTTTACCTGAGTTATCTCGGATTCTTTTATTTGTGAAAAAGGCTTTACTGACTAGGCAAGTACCTTTCCAATGTTTAATTCTTCACTTTCCTCGTTTTGTTGAATTAAGTTGATATTATTTATTTTATCTACATAAAGTTTGCCGTATCTATTACCTACATGTGCGGCAAGTATTTGTTCGATATATTTTGTTATATAATTTTACAGCGTGTTACCTACTATGCTTATACTCATAACTTATTTTAACGTTACATTGGATATTTTTCACGCAGAAAGGTTAATATTGAGCTAACTGAAGCGTTTCTGAAGCCAAACTTTACTAAAAATTGTGTTATTTTAGATATAATTTTCATTGTAGAATAAAAACATAAATAAAATGGATCTTGTAACAAAAGTAAAGCCTAAGATTAAAGATAAATAAGGGCAAAATCATAAATGTTTTTATCATCTGTGATGTAATTTTTTAATATATCTTATCCGTGAACTAGTAGCGGAAATGGTAGAAAAATCGTAAATGAGATAAAAAATCTCTATTTAAAATACCTTTTTCCGTTTAAGCAGCTAACACCAAAAATTTAGTTGATGTATAATTACTTATTTGCTATGAATTTAGCTCTGTTAAATTTCGATAAATTAAACTAAGTGTTTATAAAAATATTGTTCTTTGTAAATAAAGTACCTATAATCCTAAGTTTGAGGTGAAGTTGATGCTACAGAGAAATTTTTTAATATGGTTATTAGCATCGCTATTCTACGCATACCAGTATATATTACGCGTAATCCCAAACATAATCGCACCTGAATTAATAACAAAGTTTAACATAAGCATTGCAGATATTGGTCAATTTGGTGGGCTATACTATATAGGCTACACATTTGCTCACATACCTGTTGGTTTTGCCCTTGATAGGTTCGGACCAAAATTTGTTTTGCCTATATGTGTTGTTTTAACGTTTGTTGGAACATTACCGCTCATATACTTTGATGAGTGGTATTACTTAACATTTAGTAGAATAATTGTTGGAGTTGGATCATCTGCTTCAGCAATTGGAATCTTCAAAATTGCAAGCACATATTTTTCGCAGAAAAAATCGGCAAAAATGGCCAGTTTATCTATAATAGTAGGATTGCTGGGAGCTATTTATGGCGGACTACCCCTGAATTTTTTGTTCAATAAGTTTGGTTGGGATTATGTTATATACGTTTTCTCAACGTTTGGTTGTTTACTTGCTCTGCTTCTATTCTTCATAACACCAAACAATAGTACAGAGAAGAATGTAAGTGGCAATGTATTTCAAGATTTAAAAACTGTGCTTTTCAACAAGCATATCATTCTAATCAGCTTTTTTAGTGGCTTAATGGTTGGTCCTTTAGAGGGTTTTGCTGATGGTTGGGCAAAGGCATTCTTATGTGAAGTATATCAAATGACCGGAGATCTAGCGTCCTTGCTTTCTTCTCTCATGTTTATAGGCATGGGAGCTGGGTCGTTCTTTTTAGCTTACTTCCTGGAGAGGCATCCAAATAGGCACTACGAAGCAATTATTGCATGTTCTCTTGCAATGATTGCTAGTTTTCTCTTGCTTTTTGCACAAGCTGGCGGTCTATATGTTGTACTGCCTACACTTCTTATTATTGGCTTTGCATCTGGATACCAAGTGATTGCCATTTATAAAGCAATAAGTTATGTGGACAATAGCTTGGTAGGCCTGACTACAGCTGTGTCAAACATGATAATTATGGTTTTTGGCTATTTTTTTCACACTGGAATCGCAAAAATAGTAGATTTATGTTGGGATAGAACGGTAATACAAGGAAATCCTGTATATGGTTCTGAGCTGCTGATAAAAGCAATATCAATTATTCCTATATGTCTACTTTTGGCTGTTTTTTGGTTCGTTTGGTTAAAGAAAAGGTCTTGAAATTGCTTATGGTATTTTGGTATTATTAGATTGAAGTGGAGTTTTACCTATGACAAATGTTTCAGAGAGAATCTATGACTCTAAGAATAGTTTAAAGTTTCTTGATGACGAGATTTATCAATCTATAGAGAGAGAGATGCAGCGTCAAAGATCGCAATTGCAACTGATTGCATCAGAGAATTTTGCAAGTAAAGCGGTAATGGAAGCACAAGGTTCTTTTCTGACTAATAAGTATGCAGAAGGTTATATAGGCAAAAGGTATTACTGTGGTTGTGAGTATGTGGATGAAGTTGAGAATTTGGCTATAGAAAGACTCTGTAAGCTGTTTGATGTTAGATTTGCAAATGTTCAACCTCACTCTGGCTCTCAAGCGAATCAAGCAGTATTTGCTTCACTACTCACTCCAGGAGATACAATACTTGGGTTATCAATAAGTTGTGGAGGACATTTAACTCATGGTGCGGCGCCGAATCTTTCTGGTAAGTGGTTTAAATCGATTCAATATGCAGTTGACAAAGGTACCTGTCTGCTTGATATGGACGAAGTGGAAAGACTAGCACTCGAACATAAGCCAAAATTGATCATAGCTGGTGCTTCTGCTTACCCAAGAAGAATGGATTTCAAGCGCTTTCGCGAGATTGCAGATAAAGTTAGTGCATATTTACTTGCAGATATTGCTCACTATGCTGGACTTATTGCAGCGGGTGAGTATCCGTCCCCTGCTAAATATGCGCATATTATAACTTCCACGACTCACAAAACTCTGCGTGGTCCTCGCGGTGGAGTGGTAATAACAAATGATGAAGCACTACATAAAAAAGTTCAATCTGCAGTTTTCCCAGGGTTACAAGGTGGGCCGCTTATGCATGTGATAGCTGCAAAAGCTGTTGCATTTAAAGAGGCATTGGCGCCAGAGTTTAAAGCCTATATCAAAAGAGTTGTGGAGAATGCGAAAGTGCTAGCTCAAGCGTTGCAAAAGCATGGGCTGAGCGTTATAACCAGTGGCACTGACTCCCATATAGTGCTAGTTGACTTAAGACCGCAAAAATTGACTGGAAAAGGCGCTGTGGATAGCCTTGAAAGGGCTGGTATTACCTGCAATAAGAACTCTGTACCATTTGACATGGAAAAACCGACTATTACTTCAGGACTACGTTTTGGCACTGCTGCTGAGACGACACGTGGACTTAAGGCAGAGAACTTTAAAGAAATAGCTGACCTAATAAATGAAGTGATTCAAGGATTAATTAACGGAAACAACTCAGATGTTGAGAGAATAGTGAAAAATAAAGTTAAAAAGATTTGTGATGATTTTCCTATTTATTAGTAGTTGCTATAAGCCATGAGAGCTGCAAAAAACCACTTAATAAACCTCGCTAGCCCACTCTATTAATCATGATGCTGAAGGTATTCAGTTATCTTCAATCTGTGCAGATTAAAATGACAAAGTATTACATAGTTGGCGTCTTGTGTTTTATTTTTTGCACTATATGTACCTTATGTCTTCATAGCATTTTTAAGTTTTTACCTATATAAGCTGAAACTCGCTTGTAAAGCGTTTAAGACAGTATAATATGCCAATTTGCAGGATTAGAGGGTAACACTATCTACCACTGAATATCTTTTGCTTTTTTTATTTAGTAAATTTTTTAATATTTATAGCTACCGTCATTTTGCTGCTTGTTAGCAGCTGAGAGATACCGCAGTTCTCACGGTATATGAAATAGGGGCTGCCGATACCTCAGTGTGTGACATTGGCTTCTCATACTGGAAAACCATGGGATGGTAGAAAATATTAAATTTATTTACTATATATGAAAAGTTATTATATTTGTATACTTGCAAGTAAACACAATAGAGCTCTATATATTAGGTGTCATGTCAAATTTAGTTAAACAGGTTTGGGAACATAAGAACAAGGTCACTCCTAGCTTTACATTGAAACATAATGTGCAAAAGTTAGTTTACTTTGAGGAATTTCAAGACGTTAAATTGTCTTTAATAGAGAAAAACTACTAAAAGCTAGAAAAGAGAATGGAAAATTGGTTCTCTTGTGAAGAGAAATCCATATTAAGCTGATTTATATGAGGAAATCATAAAATAAAATTAAAATCCCAGTACCACGCACTGGAATGGTAGGAAAATAAGGTGTCATTCTAGCACATGACCAGGAAAAAATACATAAATCCCAGTGGCATTGGAATGGCAAAGGTTAGTGCCATAAAAGTAGCTGGACTGTATAAGCATTACGATTTGGACCTACCAAAAGGGTAAATCCCAGTGCGTGACACTGGAATTTATAACTAACGAAGGTTTGCTTCTATTATCCTGGAATCTATATCAAACGCGAGGGCAAAATCGACTAGATTCCAGCGTCACACGCTGAAATGACAAAAAAGTACAGGAATAACATGGTGAACGTTATCCAAGTATCTTAAATCCAATCCCAAGAAAGTGGAGCATCATCACTTGTTGGAATCTCAAAAGACGGTTGTGATATTATTTCTCTCACAAAGCCTTGAAATGCTGGGTCTTTAGCGTCAACCTGGATTGTAATATCAGTTTTAAAATCTGTGTCACCTTTCAAATTATCTATCACTGTACCTCGTAACCCTGAGTTACTTGTTACAGCAGCGCGCAAACCTGGGTTCTGTGCAACTTCATCAGTTAAATCTTTTTTGTTATTAGCAAGTAGTTTAGTAACTACTTCTTCAGCTGTTGGTTTCGTTCCTTTTTCACCTGAGAAAACCTTTGCTGTTTGATTGCTATACTCTGTACTAGTGGTATCAAGAAATCTACCAAGTTTTTCCACTAGGATTGATTTTTGGCCGTCTTTTGCATCAAATACTTTTCCTGCTACAGCTGGTGTTCCAAGGTCAGCGGTTTTAACAAACGTCTTAGCTAATTCAGTTTCAACTATCTTTACCTCTTTATTGCTAATGGGTTCTTTTGCATTAAGTATTGCTTCTACTAAAGCTTTTCCTTTGTCTGTTTGAGTTACAATGTTTGAACCATCAGTTTTGACAAGTGAGGCTTTTTCGGCTAAGAAATCCTTAGCTGTTATTTTGGGATTACTGTCGCCGTACACTGCACCAGGTTCACCAAGAAGTCCACCAAGTTTTTCCACTAGGATTGATTTTTGGCCGTCTTTTGCAGGAAGTATTTTCTCTGCAAAAGCTTTTTGATTTACTGCATCTGTCAAATTGGAAGCGTCTTTTTTAACAAACTTGTCTTCTAGTTCAGTTTCAACAATGTTTTTATTCAAATTAACGAGATCTGTTGCTTTAAGTATAGTATCTACAACAGGCTTTTTTGATACTTCTTCTGCAAGGATTGATTCACCATCTACAGCTTTTTGTGTAGCAAGTAATGTACTTATAATATTACCAAGGCCTTTTATTTGGATTGCGTTACTATCTTTTTTCTGATATATAAATTTTACCTTTCCTTCCAGCAGATCGCTTAACTTGATATCATCAATATTAGTTAGAGTAGAAATACCTGAAGCATCTAGGGTATATTTGTTACCTCCACTATCTTCATAAACTATAATTTTAGCTTCATTTAGATTTAATGTCATTTCTGTGATTTTTACTGACCCCTTATAAAGATATAAATTATCTGCCATATCACTCTACGTTGATTATTAAACTTGTAAGATGCATGAAAAAAGTATAATTTCCTTAAATGTCAGATTTTATATAAGATCTTCTTGAAGTTTGTTATTTTAGAATTTTCCTCATTGTCATGCTTGACACTAGAATCCAGTTTTCTTTACAATCCCCTTTGTGAAAGAACAAAAATGCTTATTTGTCACCATAGCAGGTTTACCAAATGCAGGGAAGTCCACACTAATTAACAGCATCACTGGTAAGAAAATTGCAATAGTTACTCCCAAAGTGCAAACAACGAGAACGCAAACAAGGGGTATTGCAATATATAATGAGGCACAAATTATCTTTACTGACTCTCCAGGGATATTTTCGGCGGAAACAAAACTTGAGAAAGCTCTGGTCAAATCTGCGTGGTCGGCAATCAAGGGCGATGATGTCATTTTGTTGCTTATTGATGCGAGCAGTTATTTAAAAAACATAGAAAGAATCAAAACCATATTCACACGGCTGCGGCACACGAAAACGAAGTGCATTTTTGTTATCAATAAAATTGATCTGGTAAAAAAACCTGAGCTAAAGATGACGTATAAACATCTGGATTTGCTTTATAAGTTAAAAAAAATTTTTACAATATCAGCATTAAAGAGTGATGGACTTTCTGATCTGATGGATTACTTATCTGAAGTTGCACCGGTAAGTCCTTGGTTTTATGGAGAAGATCAGGTAACCGATTCCTCGACGAATTTTTTGTCAGCGGAAATCACAAGAGAAAAATTGTTCTTGAATTTGCGTGAAGAATTGCCATATTCTACAGCTGTTATAACTGAACAATTTGAAGAGAAAAAAGATGAAAGTTTGGTCATAAAGCAGGTAATATTTGTGCTGAAAGATAGTCATAAAAAAATAGTGCTAGGGAAGGGTGGGAGTAATATTAAAAAAATTGGCATCGAAGCGCGCATTGAATTAGAAAAGTTATTTGAGCGTAAAGTTCATCTGTTTTTGTTTGTGAAAGTGCGACCTTGGACTGATCGCCCAGAGGAGTATATAGACGATGTTTAATTCTTTGTTGGTATTTGATATTGAGACTATACCAGATGTAAACTCCTGCAGGAATTTGCTCAATATTAGTGATGATAGTAGCTTAAAAGAGAAGAGAAGCGCATTAACAAAATATCATCTTGAAATAACAAACGGACAAAACCCTTTTCTGCGTCAGCCCTTCCACCAAGTTATAGTTATCAGTTTTTTACTTTGTAGTGTAACCTATCAAAGTAATTATGAGGTATTTACCCTTCAGGAAATTAGATCTGAAGGCACACTAGATTCCAGTGAAAAGGAACTGGTAAAAGGATTTTTTAACTACGTATCGGAGAAAAAACCAAGGCTAATTTCTTTTAATGGACGCACTTTTGACATACCGGTGCTAAAATATCGTGCTATGGTCCATGACGTTCAAGCGGAATATTTTCATAAAGCTGGTGATAAGTGGAATAGCTACAATCAAAGATATAGTAGTAATTGGCATTGTGATTTGCTTGAATCTCTCTCTGATTTTGGAGCCTTTGCTAGAGTAAAAATGGATGAAGTTTGTGCAGTGTTTAATCTTCCTGGTAAAATTGGAGTTGACGGGTCACAAGTTGTAGATTTGTATGATAGTGGTAGAATACAGGAAATTCGAGATTATTGTGAAACAGACGTAGTTAACACTTATTTGATTTACTTGAGATTTATGCATCATCAAGGGAGAATCACTACTAGAAGCTACAACAAAAATATAGAAGAGCTGCTTTTGGAATGTGAAAAAAAAGCGCACCTAAGAAAATTTAAAGAGGAGTGGGAAATAACTTGTGGTGGAAGGTTTTGTGTTGAGTTTAAATGAGCGCAAGCATACGAAGCAGTTATTAGATTGCTCCTTAATAATAGCTGTCAACCTATTGTAATAGATAAAGAGTTTTCATGTTGCTTGACTTTTACTTACTCAATCTGAGTTGAGTTATTCTAATGGTTTCATCCTGAAAAACTTTATTATAAAATTCACTAGCCAGTAAGGTCAAAAAACCTTGGGTTACCAAAAGTTGCAACGTGCGGCTATCTTAGTAACAGCCCCTTCCATACTGTAGCCTGTAAGATTAATTTTAAAATCTTTAATTTTTGATCCTTGCTTTTCAGCATGAGATTTTAAAGCGCCATAAAGATTATGGCTATGAACTATAAATGAGTTGTAAAGACCGCGGTGAATTCTTCCATCTTCATGTAGAAGTTCTGGAGTAATAAAAGATCATCATTACAAACTGAAGATTTATAACTTTTTTCGCTTAATTGATCATCGTTATTACCGTAAATTATTTTACAGAAATTACTCATTTCAATAATTTCTCTTTAATTGAACCCTGCAATTTCTACAATACTTTCATCTATTTGGTAAGAAGAAGATAAAGAATATATTTTATTTGAATCACGAAGACTTATAAACTCATCAATAATCTCAAACTCATCATCATCTTCTATTATAGATTCTGTGATCCGATCGTTATTTTTTGAATTTGTACTGCCTGCAGTACTAAATCAATTGTGAGAGAAACTAAAATCCATACATTTAGAACTAAACAATATTACTTAACTATACTATAAATTGATATTGCTGTTAGTAACTATTATTACTATTCTAGTAAATAATAAAATATTTTATTGTCTAATCATAGAAAAATTTTACTTCCATGGAATGAATATTGGGGTTATAACATGGGTGACAAATGAAAAACCTCTATGCTAAATTTTAGTTAACGTACATATTGGAGATATTAAAAAAAGTTGTTTTTGAGGTATTGCATTTTGTTTTTGTTTTAGCTATAAGGTTGCTTTAAGTTGAGTTTTCAACGTTTTTGTACTATTTACGTTTAAGATAATGATTTTGAAATTTTTTGGGGGCACTTCATGAAAAAATTTACTTACACTAGAACTGCTCTAGCTTCTTTATTAACTTTATGTTCTTTCAGCGGTTTTGCTGCTGACTCTTTTAATGAAGGTATGAAGGGAGTAAAAAAGCAAGAGAACATAAAGTCAATCATAACTTCTGAAAAAATGGAAGTTATGAAGACATCAAACAAAAGGCTAAAAGAGAAAATGGACAGGATATGTAATGCTGATCCAAGAAAAAAAGCTGAAGAGCTTAAGAAGAAAGAGGAGCTCAAGTTAGCAGCTGAGAAAAAGAAAGAGGAACTAGCTGAGAAGAAAAGAAAGGAGATGAAGCTAGCAAGTGAAAAGAAAGCGAAACCTTTAAATGCTAAGAACTCTAATGTAGAGAGTTCAAAGACTAGGGGTACAGAAACTCAGAAAGCTAGAGATGTAAAGAAGAATTTTAAGAAAGATGTAAAAATTGTTGGTCAAAATGCAGAAAAAAAAGGTGAAGCAAGCCCTGTTATCTTGGTCGGTGGCGTTGATGTTATTGACACTAACCAAGGAACAAGTGGTTTGAAAATAACTTTTGGTGGTGTTGTTGATGCTCAAGGTTATGGTAAAGCTGGACCAAGTGGTGAAGATTATAAACATTATAATGTTATGTCGGGCAAATCTACAGGTTACTATGAGGATATTTCGGACAAGGTAAAAGGAGCAAATCCAATATTTCCTAGCGGGATAGGAAATATTGGTGATTATAGCGAAGACATAGATATGATTGCAGATGCAATATTACATTTAAGAGCAGAAGATAAAAATGAAGATAAAGGTCTTCTTTATGGTGCTGATGTGCAATTCCAAGTTCCAGTGACAGAAGGCAAAGGGGCTTCACAGGGTGTTCGTGCTACAAGGGGTAGAAGTGCACATGTGTTTTTGAGTTCGAGATATGGTGACTTGAAACTTGGTTATCAGTTTGGTCCTGAGGCCCTGATGAGGCTTGATGCAACAAGGATTGCAACTATTGACGGAGCTGCAGATAGTGACTGGTTCAGAAAAGTGAACTTGGAAGGAAGTGCTGCAAGCTTTCCATTTTATGTAACACCACGTCTTTACACTGAAAGTTTCTCAAGTGAAAGTGAAAAACTTTCTTTCCGTATGGCAGGGAAATATCATAAAAACGTTATGACTACATTACCATTTAGATTTGCTTACTACTCACCAAATTATATGGGGGCAAGATTTGGTGTTAGCTACTCACCTCGCTATGACAGTAATTTGTTTGTTATAAAGGATGGTGATAACATAAAACATGTTGGTCCAGACTATGAGCACATAGTAAGTGCTGGTGCATCATATGAATATGACTTTAGCGAACGTAAGGTAAAAGTTAAAGTTGCTGCAGTTGGTGAATATGGTCAAGCAAAAGAACCAGACGGTACTAAGTATGCTTATAAGGAATATGTGGAGTATAATGATCTGATGGGTGTTAATTTAGGTATAAGTGCTGACTGTAATATTAATGAAGATCAAGGTGTAAAATTTGCTGCCTCCTTTGCATATTTGGGCAAATCTGGTCAACCAAAGGGTATTGAAAAATTGGTTGGTAATGTCTATCAAAAAATTGATGGTAAAGGTGTTACTGATGATGACAAGAGAGTGAAAGAACTCGAAGATCAATTTAAAGGAGATGATAAAAATACTATGTATTGGACTGCAGGAGCTGGTTATCAACATGAGAATTTCTACATAAGCTTGACATACTTTGGTAGTAAGATGAGTGATGGAGATAAGCTTCACGATGTTGCATTTGGTATTCAGTATGATCTCTCTCCTGCTTCCAGTAAGGGCAAGTTTGTTCCTTATGCATCTCTCCATTATTTTAAAACTGATGAGAAGCAAGGTGGTGGGTATAAGATTACAAAAAAAGATAGTTCAGGCATAGCACCTTCTAACCAAGGGGTTCTCTTCCTTACTGGTATGAAATTTTCTTTCTAATTGAATAATACACACCACAGCTGTGGTGTGTATTTTCAGTGTCATCTATTTAGGCTTTCAGGGTTATTTATGTTGAAAAATTTTTCAATATATGTACAATAGGTTAAAATGAAAGTAACGATATCATGGATATAACAGTGGATCTTGATAGAGGGTTTGAGGAAATAGTACAATCTTGTTCCATGCTGCAACAAATCGAGCACTGGGCCAGAGTAATCAATAACCATGAACTAAGCTATAACGTCATTTAGATATTAGGGGTGCTAATTCAAGGAAGTGTAACAGTGTTATCATCTTAACAGCTCTTTTTAGCAGTTGTGAATTGCCATTCTAGTGGTTTTTTTATCAAGGTAGATGATATTGGAATCTGAAAAATAACAATAAGCTCGTTGGCGTAATTTTTTCATATGAAAACAAGAGGTAGCTATGCAACCCACATTAAAAAAACATTTAGCTGGAGGGTTACTTACCATCGCTACATGCTGGAAATTGACGCTTGTTGGTGAAAAAGTAATGAGGTCCACTGGTTATGATGAGGGTTTAAATATCAGTAATATACTCTATAAATCTTCAAGTGGATTCACAACCAGTAGTATAGTATTAAACAGCGACTTAAAGACTGATAACCTGGGAATAAAGGAATGTTAAATGGTGATGATATTAAGGAAGGAGAGTTTTATCAGGAAAGTATGACTTTGCAAATATTGAGATATTTCTTGTAAATTACAAAGATGTGAGTCAAGGGAAATGAATCTACATTCGGAACTTTTGATAAAGTAACATTAGATAGTAGGTAATTTATCGTTGAAATAGAGAATTCTTAGCAAAGCTTAGAGGGAACATAGCAAAGTTATATTCTCCTATGTGCAGAACGCAATTTTGTGATAGTAGCTGTAAAGCTGATGCTAGGAAATTTAGCAGAGTAAGTACGATTACTAAAGTGATAGACGAAAAAAGATTTGAAGACACTAATTTAACTGAGAGCAATGGGTGTTATAAGCATAGAATAGTGAAATTTTTTGGCTCAGTAGCATATACAGCATTTGAAGGTGCGATAAAGAGTATAGAAAAAGTAGTTGTTTGCTTTGCCTACATGCCAAATTTTTGCTGGTGATAAATGTTCGATACTTACAGATTGCGATAAAACATTTTCAACGTGCAAAAGCAGATTTAACAATGCTGTAAGTTTTTCGTGGTAAACCTTATATACCTGGTTTTTACAGTTAAACTTGTTCAGTGGCATAATTTTCACTATTATAAGTAGTGTGGAAAGGTGGCTGAGTGGTCTAAAGCACACGCTTGGAAAGCGTGCACATATGAAACTATGTCGGGGGTTCGAATCCCCCCTTTTCCGTTGACTTTTATCACATAATCTCACATAATATGCATGTGAGAAAAATATGGACTGGAAAAATTTTCATCTTAGTATGCCCCTTGACCTAGGGGCACCTGTAATGAGCAAGTATATGAGTTGATTACTGCAATTGACGGTGTTAAAAATAGCTGGTAAATAACAAAAAACACTACCACACGCTATTGAAAAAGATTAGTCCACTAGGTTATTGTTATATCTTCTGGTGCTTCTAACCGTATTGAAGGGGACAGCCTAACCGATAAAGAAGTTAAGGATCTATATGAAAATTACGTATTAGAAAATTTAAAAATAGGGATGAGCAAAAAGTTGCTGGCTACTTAGAAATGCTTAAACTAATATTTCATGATTATGTGAATATTACAATTAGTAAGTTATTACATATTGCACGTCAACAACCAGATGATACTCTATAGTGATAAGGACCTATACATAGGGGGGGGAAATATAAAACAAGCCCTAATAGAGTTGAGGTAAAAAATCAGAATGAAAATATAGTTGGTATAGTTCTTGGCCCTACACCTCCTTACCTTGTTAAAAAAGAAGTACAGGGGTTTATTAATTAATATCACTGATCCTTAAATAATAGACTTTAAACATCCTCTTATTATTGTTGCTAACTTTTTTTTGAATATTTGGCAATACATCCTTTTCAAGATGGGAATGGTATATAACTAGTAGATTAATAACTAATTTAATGCTATTGCAGTAGGATTATGGTTTTGTATCTACTGTGCACATGAAAAGGTAATTGAAACTAACAAACTTGGTTACTATTTAGCGCTTAATAAAATATAAAGCGTTAAAAAAGTAATAAAAAAGATATTTTCCTATAGTTGATATTTTTTCTCAACATACTTAAAACTCAAGCAAGTGAGGCGCATTGTATTCTTGAGAGAGAAAATACTGAATATTTATTATCACAAAAACAATTGCTCTTCTGGAAATGGGCACTTGGCCTTGTAGATAAGAAATTTAGTAGAAAAATGCCATAGAAGCTCTAGGATTTCCTTCAAGAACAGTAGAGGAAATTATAAAAAAACTACTAGATATGAAATATTTGCAGTGCCTTGGAGAATGCAAAACTACTAGGTTTAGAGTAAAAGTTTTAGCTATTTAAAATTTCTAGTCTATTTATATTACTATGTGAAAAAACTTCACCAATCGACTTTTTTATCTTCGGTTTTAATTTGCAATACATATATTAAGCTAATCAATGCACACATGGTAAGGTAAAAACCTGCTGCAAGCTCTGTTTCAGTTTTTTCTATAAGCCACATACATATGGATGGAGAAATTCCGCCAAAAATTCCTGCAGATATATTATGTGCTAGGCTAAAGCCCGTACACCTAACTTTCGTTGGAAGTAACTCGCAAACAAGAGAATTGTATATTCCAAAAGATGCACCTATCGGTATGCTTATTAATAGAAAAGTGAGTGTTACAATATAGTGATTGTCATATGATAGTAGCGAAAACGCTGGTAATCCAGCGCAGGCTAAAGCTATTAATATAAGAACCATCACATTTTTTCTTCCGACTTTATCAGATAATATTGCGAACAGCACTGCAGATGTCCCAAATGTAATTTCAACTGTAATCCTTACTACATTTTTAATATCAATGCCTGAAAGGATAAGCTCTTTTACAGATATGTTGTAAAACATGATTGCTGAGTAGACAATTGCATTTTGGGCGATACCAAGCCCAATTGCTATCATAAATGCCTTTTTATAGCTCCTGATTAGTTCCAAAAATGGAGAATTAGATAAGCTTTTATTTTGGTCATGAGTCTTGTACGCTAAGCTTTCTTCCATTATGTATCTTGTTAAAAAACCTATTATACCCATAATAGAGCAGAAATAGAAAAGCAACCTCCATCCCCAAATTTCATAATTTTCACCTGTAAATTTTTTAACAATGGCTATCATTAAAAAGCATGTAATGGAACCAAGGGCGCCGCTGAAAGCTTTCATGCTACCTAAAAAACCTAGATCTTTTTTATCACTTGAATGTTCTATTAAAAAAGCTGAGTTAATACTTGTTTCTCCACCAGCTGCTGTTCCTTGTACTATTCTACAAAGCAGAAGCAATATAGGGGAGAGTATTCCTATTTCTTTAAAATCTGGTATGACTGCAATTGCAGTAGATGATATCGAAACTAATATTACAGAAGCTAGCAAAACTTTCCTTCTACCGTACTTATCTCCGATGTAGCCAAAAATAAATGCACCGAGTGGCCTAAATCCAAACCCGACTGCAAAACTGCCAAGAAATTTGATTGTGCTTAAATAATCACTTTCCGAAGGAAAGAAAACATTGCTTATTATGTGTGTTAAGACTCCAAATAGAGTTAATTCATACCATACAATCATATTGCAGATTATACCTGATAGTATTGCTTTTTGAATATTATTCATGATTTTTAATTTGTTATAGTATATTGTTGATTGGTATGCTTCGTTATGGAATTTTCATTCAACAACCTTTAAAGACAACTCACGTAAGTGCTTATTATCCACCTTAGAAGGGGCATCCATTAGAGCATCTTCACCCTGCTGATTCATGGGAAAACAGGTTATCTCACGAATGTTTGGTGCATCGGCAAGCAACATAACTATTCTGTCAATTCCTGGTGCTATTCCACCATGAGGTGGTACTCCAAATCTAAATGCACGCACAAGTGCACCAAATTTCTTATTGACTTCTTCTTTATTATAGCCTGCAGTGGCAAAAGCCTTATACATGATATCCAGTTTGTTATTGCGAATTGCCCCGCTTGATAATTCTATTCCATTGCAAACAAGGTCATATTGGTAAGCAAGGATATCCAGTGGATTTTTTTCCTCTAGATCTTTCAAACCACCATGTGGCATGGAAAATGGGTTATGAAAGAAATCGATTTTTTTACTTTTATCGTCATACACGAAGTATGGAAAATCAACAACCCAACAGAACTTGAAGATATTGTTATCTATGAGGCCTAGTTCTGACCCTAAGAGAGTACGTACTTTTCCTGCAATTGTTGCTGCTTCATTTTCTTTGTCAGAAGCAAAAAACACGCTGTCTCCAGGCTTTATGTTTGTTGCTTCTCTTATGTGATTTAGCCTATTGTCATCAAGAAATTTAGCAATCGGTCCTTTTGCAGTACCATCTTTATTAAATGTTATATATCCAAGACCTTTAGCACCAAATTCTTTTTGTGTGTGTTCTATCTTTTTATCAAAAAAACTACGAGGTTCCTCTGCTGTTTTAGGAGCAGGGATGGCTCTCACTACCATACCACGTTCGATGTTGCTCTTAAAAATATTGAATTCTGAGTCACGAAAGATTTCTGTAACATCGCTAATTAATAGTGGATTACGTAAATCTGGCTTGTCAGAGCCGTATTTAAGCATTGCCTCTTTGTAGGTAATACGTGAAAAACCTTTATCGACAGACTTGCGAGAAAATTTGGCAAACACTTTGTATAAGGTAGATTCAATAACTTGAAATACGTCCTCTTGAGTTACAAAAGACATTTCAAGATCTAGCTGGTAAAACTCTCCTGGGGAACGGTCAGCCCTTGCATCTTCATCGCGAAAACATGGTGCAATTTGAAAGTATTTATCAAACCCTGAGACCATTAATAACTGCTTAAAAATTTGCGGAGCTTGTGGCAATGCATAAAACTTACCAGGATTTAACCTACTTGGCACTAAATAGTCACGTGCTCCTTCAGGAGACGAAGCAGTAAGTATTGGAGTTTGAATTTCCAAAAATCCTTGCTCTATCATGAATTTGCGAAGCTCTGCAATGATTTGTGAGCGCAGAACGATATTGTTGCGGACTTTTTCACGCCTTAAGTCAAGAAACCGATATTTAAATCTCATATTTTCTGGGTATTCCTGATCATCTGCAATGCTTGCTAATATACTCCTTTCTTCTTTTGCTGTTTCTTCATTGTGATGAAACTCAACTTCTGACTCGATTTGTAAGTTGTTGACTGTAACTTCAATTTCTCCTGTCGAAATAGAAATGTTTATCGTATCCTCAGTTCTAGCTTTGACTATTCCTGTAACAGTAATTACACTCTCCGGTTTTAGATCTGATATCTTACAAAAAAAATCTTTGTCGTTATTGAATACCAGCTGAGTAATTCCATAAAAGTCTCTTAAGTCAACAAAAATTAGATTCCCATGGTCGCGTTTGCGGTACATCCACCCAGAAAGGGTAACTTCCTTTTCTACATCGTTCTTCCTTAATTCGTTGCACGTGTGGGTTTTATAGTAGTTCATATCAGTGCGTCCTCCACTACGCAATTCTTAGAAGTATAAAAATAAACCTTATTGTATACAAGTCCATTCGTCGTATATTTAGGCGATTTGCGAGGTAAAGAAATACTGCTTTGTGCTGTCTTTGCTCACACAGAAGTTTGCAGAATTTCTATAATTGTGATATAATGATAAGGGTATTTTAAAATTTAAACACGGAGAATGCTATTTGTACAGATCATAATATATAGCATAACATTGCTTGCTGTAGCTGCGGTGTTTTTCTTTTTTAGAAAAATGTACAGGGATCGAATTAGAAAGATCATGTTTCCTAAGAAAGTTCTTGGAGAAGAATGGGAAGAAGGCAGGAAATTCAATAAATTATATCAAAAAGATAAGCAGAGAAAGCTAATAAAACGTCAGGGAATACTACGTGAGAGTCAAAATGGTATACAGGTTTACAAAGAGGATCCAGAAATAGTTGAAATTGCAAAGCCAATAGGTAAATGGACACAAATGGTTATGCAAGATGGTGGATTGATGCAGCGTTTGGCACAATTAATGAAAAGAGAAAGTGGTAGGAAAGGGTTTTGGGAGCTATTTGTAGAAGCTCAAGCTTCAACTCATGGTAAACATAAAGGGAAAGGCAAATAATTCATGCTCGAATGTGAAAATTTATCCTGTATTTATAATGACAAAGTGTTATTTAAAAATCTTAGTTTTAAAGCTAAGCCAAAGTCAAAGGTCTTAATTACCGGTCCAAATGGTAGTGGTAAAACCAGCTTAATTAGAAGTTTATCTGGACTATTGCCACCGGCATCAGGTAATATAAGATATTGCAAAAAAGATATATATGATGACCTAAAATCCTATATACCTTCTATGGTCTATATAGGGCATAAAAACGCCTGTAAGGATAGCTTAACTGTTGCTCAAAACATAGAATTCTGGGCAGGAATACGAAATACTAAGGAATTGATTATAGCTGCTATTTGTTGTTTGCAGTTACAGCCTGTATTTAATATTAAATATGGTGAACTTTCTGCAGGTTGGAAAAGGAGGGTTGCACTTGCTCGCCTCTTGGTTTCTGATGCAAGTGTTTGGCTAGTAGATGAACCATTTTGTAATCTTGATAGTGCAACGTGTGAATTAGTGCTAAATTTAATTTCAGTACGCTCTGAGCAAAATGGTATAGTAATTATTACAGGACACAGCTCTACAGAGCAATTGTGTAGTTTTACAACAATCGACGTGTGTAATTTCAATAGTTATAGCTGACATCCTCTCGCCATGTATATCAAGTTAATGATAACTACTCAAAGTTGTAAGTTAAAAATAAAATTGAATATTTGTGAGAAATAATTTATTATTGTTAATACTTTTTTAGTTAATTTGTTATAGCTTTTTCTAAATTCCTCGATTCAAAATGAGCATGATTTGAAAAATTTTTATTCTACATTTGTTAAATTGCCAAAATTTCCCAAAACGAAGGAAGACCAACTAGAAAGTATAGTCGAAAAGTGGGTCTACTTTTTCGATTATGCAGAGGAAACCAGTAAAAGGGAGTTGGAAAGAATAATAGGAAGTGATATAATAATCAAGAAAGTATATGAAAAACTAAGTAAATTCAATTAGTCAGAAAAAGAATTCATATTAAAGCAGTGTATCAATTGATATTATATCTCAGACTACAGGCCTTTCTATAGATGAAATTGAAAGTTTTAGTTTTAAGTCCTTCATAGACGCTACAGAACTGAGTAGTAACCCTATACATATTAAGCTTGCAGCGGTTGTACTTCCTCCATAAGATAAGAATGGCAATGGATCTCCTATTACAGGTAAAAGGCCTATTGTCATTCCGATATTTATAAAGAAGTGAACGCCGAAAAAAGCAAAAATTCCAATAGATACTAACTTAGAAAAATAGTTTTTTGACCTGTAAGCAATAGAGAATATTATAGCAAGTAATGTTGTATAGAGTACAATCAAAGTCATGCTACCTAAAAATCCCCATTCCTCGCTAAGCACTGCAAAAGCAAAATCTGTATGCTTTTCTGGCAAAAATCCAAGTTGAGTTTGACTGCCACTAACAAAACTCTTACCAAATAGACCCCCTGAACCAATGGCTATTTGAGATTGCTGTGCATTATAACCTATTCCAAGCTGATCCACTGATGAATCCAGAAATGATAATATCCTTTGCTTGTGGTAAGAACGTAAAGAAGGCCAAATAGCTGGTATTACAAGAATGCTAATTATTCCATAAATTATTAAATGAGCTCTTTTTATTATTGCTGTGAATATAATTGATGCCCCTATGAATAACATTATCACAGCTGTGCCTAAGTTAGGTTGCTTTAATACCAAGAATACGGGTAAGAAAATAAATATCAGTGCTTTAAGCAGCCTTTGGAATTCCATCATTTTATACACACTTTGCTTATTAAAATAACGAGCAAGAGCAAGTATTAAACCAACTTTTGCAAATTCTGATGGTTGCAAACTAATTGGTCCAATTCTTATCCACCTTGTCGCCCCCATTATGTACAAGCCAAAAAAGTTTACTACTAGCAGCGAAATCACTGCTGCTATATAAAAAAAATAAGCGTGCTTCAAATAGAAATCTAGCTCTATGAATGACATAGCTATAGCTAGTAAAAAGAAGAAGGAAAATATGACTAACTGGTGAATTGCAAATGGTGCCCACTTTCCTCCAGCAGAAGAATATTGAACAACTATACCAATGCAAAACAGAGCTATTACATTAATAACTAATAACCAGTGAATTTTCTTTAGTCTATCCACAACAAAAATCTTATGACCTTGAAGTATAGTAAAATATGAAAAAAATGAAGATTAAAAAACCAGCTTTTCAATTACTAGCCGAATTGGATTACTATATACTCCAACTACTAACGTTAAAGTTGCCATAAATAGTGGACAGAAAAGCATAGGAAATGGTACATCGGTTTTGCCCGATGTCATTTCAACGCATGATACTGCATCACTTTCAAAATACATTTTCTCAACTGCCTTCCACATGTATATCAATGCAAGGAAAGAACCGACAACAAAAACTATAAGAGAAATCCGTGCATGAGATTCAATAATTACGTTTATTATATACCACTTGCTTATAAAACCATTTGTTAAAGGTACACCGACTAGTGCTAGGCTGAGTAGAGTAAACGCAAAAGCTATATAAGGCATTGATTTCTTGAGCCCTGATAAATTCTCTATTTTTGTCGTGCCAAATTTATAAGAAATACATCCTGCAACCATAAATAAAGATGTTTTTATTATACTATGATTTATTATGTGGAGAATTGCTGCGGATAAAGCTATTTTTGAGTTTAGGCTCAGTACTAAGATTATATAACCAATTTGGCTAACACTAGAGTGAGCAAATAGTCTTCTTATATCTTTTGCAGTTATTGCAAAAATTGACCCAAATACGATAGCGCAAAGTGCAAGGATAATTATCACATTGCTCAATGGCAATTTGAGCAAGAAGAAGTTTTGATGGAAGACAGTATAAAAGATTCTGATAAAAACATATATCATCACTTTGGTCACTGTACCTGAAAAGAATATGCTAACGAAACTTGGTGCCTCACTGTATGAGTTAACTAACCACCTGCTTAGTGGAAATAGTGCCATCTTGTTTGAGAGACCAACAAAAATAAACAATGTACCAAGCTTTACGATGTTGTTATTATATAACGGCACTATTCTTTCAGCCATGTCAGACATATTGAGCGTTCCTGTCGTGGAATACAAAAGCCCGATACCAAGTAAGTAAAATGTTGCACCTATTGTTCCGCTAATCAGATATTCAAATGCTGCAACCAGGGCTTTTTTATCCTTTCCCATTGAAACTAGCACGTAGGACGAAAGAGATGAAATTTCCAGAAAAACATAGAGATTAAATATGTCGTTTGTTACTAAAATCCCAAGTAGTCCGCTCAAGCACAATAGAAACAAGGAATAAAGACCTGTGATTTTATTTTTGCTAATCTCTTTTTCATTAATATAAAAGCTATAGAGCACACTTATCAGCGCTACAAAATTTACTAGAGTTAAAATTAAGGAATTTAACACGTCGATTCTTAACTCTATTCCGTATGGAGGAGCCCAATTTCCAAGGTGATAAGTTATAGTTTCGCCGTTGTATGTTTTTATGAGTAGCACCGATGAAATAAAAAGGGTGACTATTGTTGTAGTAAAAGAAATAAACCAAGACACTTTGTGTTTTCTAGTAAAAAAACAAAGCATCGATGCAATTATTGGTATAATAACTTGTAAAATTGGTAATTGCATTAAGTTGTTGTTAATAAGCTGTTAAAGTATTAGTATATATAATACTTTTTGTTTTAATACCCTTATGTTATCTAAAATTTGTAATGCAATAAAGCGCCTGTTACAAAAGGAAAGTAGTTTTGTAGGGAAAGATGAAAATGGAAATTCTTACTATGAATCAAGTGAAGGAAAAAGGTGGGTTATGTATAGCAATGTCTCTGAACCCACGACGGTATCACCTGAATGGCATGTATGGCTTCACTACACTGATGATGCAATGCCAGTTAATAGTAAAAAAAGAAAAATAAAGCGTATCCCCAATTTAACGGGTACAAAGGATGCATATTATCCAAACCAAAAAATAAAGAATTATTATGAGAGATGGAATCCTAATAACTGAAGATGCAAAGGTCAAACATACTTGAAATAACTGCCGGATTATTTGTATTGGTCTTTACTATTTTTCTGGCTTTCTTTGCTATAAATAAGCTGTCTGACATAAAAAAAAGCTATAAGGGTTGCTATAAAATATACGGCTTTTTTTCTAACGCCAACGGTATAGAAGTTGGTGACAGTGTCAAGATTTCTGGTGTAAATATTGGAAGTATAACTGGTATATCACTTGATAAGGCTACCTATGTGGCGCGGCTTGATATGTGTATAAGTAAAGACATAAAATTGCCAATTGATAGCTCGGCTCTAATCGCTAGCAGTGGAGTTGTTGGTAGTAAGTTTGTTAATATATCGCCTGGGTCAGGCATAAAACTAATTTCAAATGGTGGTAAGATAGAGTATACCCAATCTGAAGCAAATGTAGGTGGAATAATAGATAAAATCCTTAATATGTTTTCAAAATAAAAATGACTAATTAAAGTTAGTACACTTTGCACATAGGTCCACTGAGGCCTATCTGCGTTGCTTTGGTTAAAAGTCTCTGGGTAACTGCTTGGTGTTGTTTAGCGTTTAGATTGTCAAGATTGCTGTCCAATACGTTGTTCCCATAACAGTTGACTTCCTTTAGAGTGGTGTAAAGCCCTTAATCTATCACCACCCGGCAGTGGTGATAAGCCAAGTGCTTCTCTTTTTTCGTTGAGCATCATGAAGCTTGCGTTTTCTACGTGTTTCCACAACTTTTGTCTTTTTTCTATGAGATCTCTATTACATCTTTGTTGTATGATAAGCGTAAATCCTCGCAAAATTTCAGTATTAGCCAAGAATTTAGGTGATAGACAATATTCTCTTGTGTCGGTAAAACTGTCTATTCCCAGAAGAATAGGCGGCTTCAATCAAATTGCTGTAAGTGTTATCATCTGGTATACTAAGCAGCTATGGTGGAACACCAAAAGCCAAAGCAACATCGCAAGCTGAGCTGTGTTTGGATTCAATAAATCCATATCCCTAGGTGTCAGACTCATCTCCTTCTATTTTTCAAGCCTCCTTCGAGCAATATTGATCTTCCAGCGTTTATGGAACCTGAATAATGATAGTTTATCTGTTCTTTCAGGTGTTGATACTGCTCTTGACTTAAATTTCTACTATGTGTTTTTCTTCTTTGAAAAATATTAAGACTTATGTTTTCCTCCTATTTGTTAAAAAAAATTGAATTTATTGAGAATTTGAAATTGCGGTGGAGTCAATGTAAGGTATTTAGTGTAAAGATATCACTCCAACGCATGACACTGGAATCCAGCCTATGAACATTATTTTGCTATTGCATAGAGTTCACAAGCACTTTAATCCTAAATCCAATGCCAGTGTACTGGAACAATAGGAAACAGTGCAAAAAGTCTACTCTTAATAAAAACTTGATGATGAGTCATCATTACCAAATTTTGGTCTATTATTCCTATTACTGAAGCTAGAACGAGAATGAACAGGCCTCTTGCGGTGCCCAGATTTTCTATTAAATGGACTATTATAATAATCCCTGTCGTTTGAACTATCTTTCTTTTCTTCGTTATAAAGCTCGCCTTCAAAAAAATCACCTGTTTCTTGATCAACGCGGCGTCTTGACAGTTTTGGGCACCCACCTTTTTCAAAATCAATCACCAATGCTTTAAAAGTGTCACCCTGTTTAAGTATGCTCTCAATAGATTCTATGTGCTGATTGGCTACTTCACTTATGTGCATTTTTCCTTTTCTTCCATTGAAAAGCTCAAGTTCTACAATAGACTTATCTATTTTTACAACCTTAACATCAACTATAGCACCTTGCTCTAATTCTGTGATTGAGTCGATCATCATATTTTTTGCAATTTCAGCTTCAGCACTACTCATGGCAAATACAGAAACTTTACCATCATCTCCTATTTCAATTTTTGCATTACTTCTTTCACATACACTGCGTATATTTTTCCCTTTAGCACCAATAGCTGCAGAAATTTTATCTTTATCTATGTAAAATGATACCATTCTTGGCGCGTGACCCTTCACGTCATCACTATGTTCTGAAATCACTGAATTCATTTTTTCTAAGATATGTAATCTTCCAGCTTTTGCTTGTTCTAAAGATTTTTCAACAATTTCGAAACTTATACCGGAAATTTTCATGTCCATTTGTAGTGCCGTGATTCCTTCACTGGTTCCTGCTACTTTAAAATCCATGTCACCAAGATAATCTTCATCACCTAATATGTCGGAAAGTATTACATAATCGTTTTTATCTTTAATGAGGCCCATAGCAATTCCAGCGACAGGAGACTTTATTGGTACGCCTGTATCCATTAACGCGAGGGAAGTTCCACAAACTGTTGCCATAGAAGAAGAGCCGTCTGATTCCATGATTTCAGATACTACTCTTATTGTATAAGGAAATTCAGATTTATCAGGTAAAACAGGATGAATTGCTTTCCAAGCAAGTTTACCATGACCAATTTCTCTTCTTCCTGGTGCGCGTATGGCAGAAGCATCTCCAACGGCAAACGAAGGAAAATTATAATGTAACATAAAATGTTCACGTCTATCCCCTTCAATGTCATCTACAATTTGCTCATCTTGTGTAGTACCAAGAGCAGTAACAACCAATGCCTGAGTACTACCTCTCGTAAATAGTGCAGACCCATGAGTTCTAGATAGAATATCAACTTCAACTTCTATTTGACGTATTTCATCATACTTACGACCATCTATCCTTGTACCTTTCTCTCTAATTATTTTACGCAGTAAAGACCTTTCAAAGTTTTTTACCGCTTGTGTAATTAATTTCTCATCTTTTCCAGCTTCCTTGAGAGGATTCAATATATTATTTCTGATCGTTTCTAAAGTTTGAGCTCGCTCTTGTTTTACTGTTTGTGAATATGCTTCTTCAAAATCTTTACTGTGCTTTTCAAGATCTTGCATTATGTCTGATATGTCGATAGGAGCGAAACTATCGAATTTATTGCCAATTGTGTCAGCAAACTCTTTTATGAGCTTAATAACAGGTTGAAGGTGTTCATGGCCAAATTTTATTGCGTTCAAAATATTTTCTTCAGGGAGCTCTTTCGCCTCTGATTCAACCATCAAAATTGAACGCTCATCACCAGATAAAAACAGATCTAAACTGCTGACTTTCATCTCTTGAACAGAAGGATTGAGTATATAGTTATTATTTCCATCACATCCAACTAAAACTCCAGCTATAATAAAGTGAAAAGGAATACCGGAGATTGCGAGAGCTGCAACAGCACCAATCAATGCTGGCACTTCAGGAGGGTTAACTGTATCATAAGTTAATAAATTGCACACTATACTGATTTCATCATGGAAACCTTCTAAAAATAGTGGTCTTATACTTCTATCTATTACTCTTGAAATCAAGGTTTCTCTATCAGATGGCTTGCCTTCTCTTTTGAAAAAGCCACCAGGAATCCTACCCATAGCATAGCTTTTTGCGATAAATTGCACATTTAAAGGCAAGAAATCAACGATTTCTTCCTTCTTTTTACGTACAACAGTTACTAAAATAGAAGTGTCACCATAATTTACAACAACTGAGCCATCAGCTTGACGTGCTATTTTTCCTGTTTCTAAAGATAAGGTACGACCACCCCATTCTATAGATTTCTTTATAATTTCAAACATACAAAATTCCTCGATTATTTTCTGATGCCTAACTTCTCTATTAATTGCTGGTAGGCCTCGTCACCAAATTTACGCTTTATGTAATTTAAGTGCTTGCGTCTTCTACCTATTAATATAAGTAAACCACGCTTAGAATGATGGTCATGCTTGTGCACCTTAAAGTGCTCAGTTAAGTTACTGATCCTCTCGGTTAAAATTGCGCATTGTACAAAAGATGAACCTGTATCATCTTCTTTAATTGCGTAAGTGTTTATTAAATTCTTTTTCTTTTCGGATGTTATTGACATCTAAACCTCATTTCAAAATATTAAAAACACGAATAGGCTTTACACAACCACAAATAAAGCTGCGGATTACAATGGGTACATTACCCACTATTGTATAATAAATATCATAATTTTTTAAATTACGCAAGTTGTTTAATATGATTTTCTGACCTTTTCTGATTTTCTTTGCCTCTTCTTGCGGAAATTTCAATTTTAAACATTGCTTTTAAAGCTGATTCAATAGGGATGACGAAACTTTTTGTATTACTCACTATCACTCCATTACCTTCTGTCATCCCAGTGGTTGACAATACAATCCATTCTTCTTTTTTTCTGTATTTCAGCGTCACGCGCTGGAATGATGCTAAAAAGCAAAATTTTATTGTGAAATTGTGTACCTTTGAATTGTAGGATAAATATGGTATAGTCTTTGTTGCTTTACCAAGAGTAATTGGCAACACACCAGAAGCTAAAGGGTTAAGTGTTCCTAAATGACCAGCTTTTTTAATTCCAAAAGTCTTTTTAACCTGGGCTATAGCTTGTGCAGAACTAATTCCTGTTGGTTTGTCAAGATTCAGCCAACCGTATGTCATATATCAATTATATACAATTGAACAATTGACGATGTAGGAAGTAGCTAGAGATATAATTATATTAAATTATTATAAATAAAGCTTGACTAGTATGTGTTTTAATATATAATTAAATTTTTGTTAATTTTAATTAGGAGGAAGTTATTATGACTGCAGAACTAAACATATGGAAAAAGGAAGACATAGCACTTATAACAAAAATGAGTATTGAAGGTACAGTTGCACTTGCATCTTTAGCGGCAGCAATAACAACAATATTAATTGCTAATAGTGTGATTGTTGGACCTGCATTTTTAATGTCTGTTGCTAGTCCTGTTGGAATTGCAGCTCTATTCATTGCAGCTATATATTTTGCTGTACAGGCTTATTCTTCATATCAGCAAATGTATAAGAGTGAAGAAGCTGAGGGAGCAGTTAAACAAGCTATAGCTGATGCGAAAATAGTGGACCAAGTTACCCAGGCTGTAAACAATGCTGTAGCTGGTGCTAATATAGCAGATCAAGTTACTCAGGCTGTAAATAAGGCTAATATAGCAAGTCAGGCTGAAATAGCAGCTCAAAAAGTAATTGAAGAAAAAACTAAAGATTTAGCTACTAAAACTGAGCTGGGTAAAAAGGCTGATGCAGCTACACTAGATACAAAAGCTGACAAGGATTACGTTGACGCTGAATTGAATGCAAAACTGAATTCAAGTGATCTTCAAGAAAAAGTTAAAGAAGTGTTACCTACTCTCTTACAAAATCCTGAAGTTATGAGAATATTTGAAAGCAAGTTTCGAGCAAGAACAGGCGCATAAGCTAAATGGAATGGGAGGTGGAGGCATCTCTACCTCTTTCCTTCCACCTCAGCATATAAAATTCATAGTAAATTATTCCAAGTTTCAACTATATCTCCATCTAATGTTCACGCTTAAAGCATTAGATACTTTTTTTAAGATATAAGCTAATTTTATGTTAAAATAACGTTCTTGACTGGATTGCGGAAAGTCTGGACTCCAGCATCACGTGCTGGGTGCAGTTCATTGTACCGCGATTCATTTGTGGTATCTCTAAATTCCGCTAGCAAGCAGCGGGATGACGGTAGCCACAAAATATTTAAGAAATTTACTAAATAAAAAAAGGTAAAAAGAACCCTAGTCACTATCTATTTTCTGTATTGACGTTTTTTGAGTCTTAAACACTTTATAAGTGAGTTTCAACTTATATATATAGGTAAAAACCTAGGGATGTTGTGTGAAGACATAAGATGCATATAGTGCAAAAAATTAAACATAAAGTGCCAACTACGTGATACTTCGTCATTCAATCTGCACAGATTGAAGATAACTGAGTACCTTCTAGTGCTATGGGGCTGACGAGGCTATCAAGTAGTTTTTATGCCAGTCAACTACTTGCGCATATCCAAGATATTCTTTTCGTAAATATTATACCAACAATCCACTATTTTTCTTATGTCTCGTGGCTTGGTTTGCGGACCTATACTAACTCTAATTGAACACTCTGCTTGTTCTCTTGTTGCCCCCATTGCAAGCAAAACATGGGAAGGTTCAACTTTTCCAGAAGAACAGGCAGAGCCATTGCTAACAGCAATGTTATTTAAGTCAAAATTCATGAGCTGCACATCACTTTTCACTCCTGGCATGTAAATAAGGCTCGTATTTGGCAGTCTTTTAGAGTTTTTGCCAAAGATTTTGATGCCACTGGCAAGATTCAATAACTCATACTCCAATTGATCACGTAGCTCCTTTATTTCATCCATTTTTGATAGGAGATTTGAGATACTTTGCAATGCAGCAGAAAGACCTGCAATTGCAACAATATTTTCTGTGCCACCACGCAATCCTTTTTCTTGTCCACCACCTACTATGATAGGTTCTATTACTAGGTCTTTATTAAATATTAAAACTCCGCTGCCCGCTATACCGCCAAATTTGTGGGCAGATAAAGTTAGTAAATCCATTCCTAAATCTTCCATATTAACCTTAATTTTTCCAACACTTTGAGCAGCATCAGTATGATAGATTGTCTCGAATTTATGTGCTATTTCAGCTATTTCTTTAACAGGCTGAACAACTCCAGTCTCGTTATTGGCCATCATAACCGAAACTATTACTCTATTCCCTTTAAGTTCACTTAAAATTCTTTCTAGCGCCAAAAGATCGACAATACCCCCCTGATTGACGGGTATTATATGTGGATTGCACGCAGAATTAAGAATTGAGGGATGTTCTACAGCTGAAATCACATGTTGAAAGCCTGCTATCCCTTTCATAACAAGACTATTTGCTTCAGTTGCACCAGACGTAAAAACTATTTCTTTATTACTTGGAACGCCAATAGCACTACGAATGTTATCCCTTGCATCCTGAAGAATCCTTCTTGCTTCTTGTCCCTTTCTATGTAACGATGAAGGATTCAAAACCTGTTTTGATAGGACTTCAAGTATACTCTCTTTTACACTGTCACTAACTGGAAAAGTTGCATTATAGTCAGCGTATATATAATCACTATTTTCTAAAGAAAATAGATTCAAATGTTCATTTGCCACTTAATTAGCCTACTATTAACTATGTATTAGCTTTAACACGGTAAAAAGCTTGTTGCAAAAACAGTAAAATTAATACATAATTAATATATGCACAATTTATATATCTGTTAACAGGTTTTCATTAGGAGCTGCCGTGGTAGAAGTTTTTTTAAATAATGCAACAAAAAAAATAGAAGGTGAGTACCACCAGAGCAAAGAGACCAACGCACCAGTTGTGTTAATTTTACATCATCACCCTCAATATGGTGGCAGTATGGATAGTAAAATGATACATAGTATATACACATCTTTTATAGATAACAATTTTTCTGCATTGAAAATTAACTTCCGTGGTGTTGGAAAATCCACTGGAACTTTCGATAAGGGTATAGGGGAGTTAACTGACGCCGCAATAGCCATTGATTGGCTTCAAGAACACAACCCTAGTAATGTTCCAATTTGGATCGTTGGTTTTTCCTTTGGAGCATGGGTAGCTATGCAATTGACAATGCGCAGACCTGAGATAGTAGGCTTTATTGCTCTTTCCCTTCCAGCAACAAAGTATGATTTCTCTTTTCTCTCCCCCTGTCCGGTTCCTGGGCTTATCATACAAAGCAGTAATGACACAATTTCAGAAGAAAGTGATGTAACAGAATTAGCAAACAGGCTGATAAACTCAGTAAAAAGCGATCATATGGAGTACCACATTATAGGCGACACTAACCACTTCTTAAGAGATAAAGAAGAGGAGGTGACTCAAATTATAGACAATTATGTAAAATTGCGCTTGAATAGTGCAGCTATCTCTTCTCAAATGGTTAAAAAAGAGATAAGAATAAAAGAGTACGCTTAATCGGAGAAAGGTTTGATTATGTTTAAGAAATTATTGTTATGTGTTTTAGTTACTTTTGCCCTACAAGGGGGTTGTCCTAAGCCACGCAAGTTAAAAAGCCCATGTATAAAAGGCAATGAAAGCACTTCGTGCAAATTATACTCTGTCAATGATCACTGGCTGGGTAAGCACAAGTTAGTAACTAAATAGATTCTACCTATTTATAATTTCACTAACGATCCATCTTTTAATTGTAGAATATAGTCTGCCTTTTCTGCAAGAAGATGGCTATGTGTTACTATAAGCATAGAGCTATTATTTTCCTTTACGTACGAATACAATAGTAAAAACACATTCAAAGAATTTGTTGGATCCAAATTTCCTGTAGGTTCATCCGCAAGTAAAAGTCTTGGAGAATTCACGATGCTTCTTGCAATTGCAACTCTTTGCCTTTCTCCGCCAGAAATCTCAGATATCATACTGCTTGCTTTGTTTTCCAGCCCAAATTTCTCTAACACTGCTTGTGCATTGTTTATTGCTTCAGCTTTGCCTTTTCTTGCAATTAGTTGAGGAAGAATAACATTCTCCAACACCGATAACTCTTGTAACAAATAGTGAAATTGATAGACAAAGCTAAGAAAACTCCTTCTCATGTGGGTTTTGTGCTTATTACTGGCTTGTGTGCAATTTACTCCATCTATTGTAACTATTCCTGAAGTTGGCTTATCTAATAAGCCTGCAATTTGCAATATAGTTGTTTTTCCTGACCCTGAACTGCCAATTAATGCAACTACTTGTCCTTTTGCAACACTTAGATTGATACCTTTTATAATAGCAGAATTTCTTTTGAAGCTCTTACTTATAGAAGTTAGCTCGAGTACTATATTAACACCCATGTTAAAAAAACTTAAGAGGCACTCAAACTCTGGTAATAATTAAACTGAGAAGCTATTACCACATCCACACTGAGACTTAGCAAGAGCATTCTTTACTTGAAAACCAGAACCACTTAAGTTTTCAGTATAATCTATAATTGAGTTATTTAAAAATTTTACCGAACAATTATCAACCATTAATACAGGATTTCCATCTTTATCATTAATTACTATATCTTTGCTTTTTCTACTAAAGCTAGAGCGGCTTCTATAGTCCTCACTTTCATCATCATCATCATCTTCATCATCAAATTCATCATCATCATCATCGTCACTCAAAGATAGGTTTTTATCTATTTGATCCATAAGAAAATTGTACTTGAAGCCAGAACATCCACCACCTGAAACTGCAACTCGCAAAATAGAACTCTTATCTTCTTCCTGCTCTACAAGAGAGTGGATTTTCTTTAATGCACTGTCAGTTAAGTTAATATTGTAATCTGTTGACATAGTCACCACCTTTTATTATTGATAACTTATTATAGTAAAAATTTTACATGTCAAACAACAATTTTCTATTAAGTTACGCGTGCTTTCCAAACAAAACAAGGGGAAGATACTTTAAAGAGCAAGAAGATGAAAACCGCAGCTGTTTTCAGCGTGATAGAGATCGCATTATTCATTCTAATGCATTTAGAAAATTGGAATACAAAACACAAGTTTTCATTAATTATGAGCACGACTACTATCGCACTCGGCTTACCCATAGCCTTGAAGTTGCACAAATTGCAAGATCTATCGCACGTAGGCTTGGCTTAGATGAGGATATTACTGAATGCATAGCGCTCGCACACGATCTCGGTCACCCTCCATTTGGCCATACAGGCGAAAACGCTCTAAAGAGAGCAGTTCAAGATCTGAATCTTGATAACGAGAAATATGAATTTGACCATAATGTTCAGGCTATAAGGATTCTAACTTATCTTGAACAAAAACATGCTGATTTTGATGGCATGAATTTAAGTTGGGAAGTGGTTGAAGGGGTTGCAAAGCATAATGGTCCCTTGCTTGGTCGAAATGCAGTATCTTACACAAATAATCAGCTATTACTAGAATATAATGAAAAATATAATCTAAAACTTGAAGAATTTTCAAGCATTGAAGCACAAGTTGCCTCAATTGCTGATGATATTGCTTACAGTGTTCATGACCTTGATGATGAATTGAGAGCGAATTTAGTAACTATTGAAGATTTGCTTAATATTCCTTTAATTGGAAAAACGTTTAAAGACGTAGAAAGTAGATATTCAGAATTACCTCAGAACAAACTTATACATGAATCATTGAGTAGGACCATAGGAATGATGATAAGTGATGTTGTTTCTCAGACGGAAAAAAATATTGAAGATTACAAAATAAAAAGTGTAGAAGACGTAAGAAGTCTAAATAAAATGCTAGTCACATTTTCACCAGAAGTTGCAAATGCCACGAAAGAAGTGAAGAAATTCAACATGGAAAAAATATATAGAAGTTACAAACTTAACAGAACAATGAACAAAGCAAAACGTATAGTAGAAGAACTTTTTCAATGTTTTTATGAAAATCCAAGGTTATTGCCCATAGAGTGGAACAAGCTCGCTCATAAATTTCAGCGTTCGGTAGTAATATGCGACTATATCTCGGGTATGACAGATAGATTTGCTATACACGAGCACAGAAGAATTTTTGATACCTCATACGAAATGACTTCTTTCTAATGATTGACAACCATTTCATGTCAATTGCATTAAGTCTTGCAGAAAAAACTCTAGGGAATGTTGCGCCAAACCCTGCTGTCGGGTGTATCATTGTAAAAGATGGAGTAGTAGTTGGTGAGGGCCATACAGGAATCGGTGGGCGCCCACATGCAGAAGTAGCCGCTTTGCAAAGCGCTAAAGGTTCAACCCATGGTGCAACTATGTATGTCACTCTTGAGCCATGCTGCCATTATGGGGTTACAGAACCCTGCATTATAGAAATAATAAGATCAGGAATAAAAAAGGTAGTAGTTGCAGCAATTGACCCTGATAAAAGAGTTTCAGGTGGCGGTATTAAAGCTTTAGAAGAAGCAGGAATTACAGTGGAACAAGGGATTATGCAAGAGGAAGCAGAAAAACTGAATATCGGCTTTTTCACTACCAGGAAATTACATAGACCATTTATAGCTTGCAAAATCGCAACAACTCTTGATGGAAAAATCGCAACATTTAAAGGTGATAGCAAATGGATAACAAGTGGAAGCACAAGAAATTGGGTACAAGAGCTCAGAGCAAAATATGATGCAATTATGATTGGCAGTAATACTCTCATTAATGATGATCCACTCTTAACTTGCAGATTACCAGGACTTGAAAGCAGATCACCAATAAGACTAATTATAGACAGCCAGGAAAAATTGAAGGAAAAGCATAATGTTGTAAAGACTGCAGATAAAGTAACAACTTGGGTAATAATAAATAAAAAAATAGAGAAAAAAATAAAAAATATTAACTATCTAATAGTCAACTCAAATGATAAACCTATTCCAGATTCACATACTGGAATGACATCGAATCAAGGAGAATATAGTACAGATAAAGTTTGCCTAAAAGACATGGCGTTAAAACTTGTTTCAGAGATTGGCATAACAAGGTTACTAGTCGAAGGTGGAAGAGTATTAACCACAGAGTTATTAAAGCATGATTTAATCGACAGATTGATAATCTGCCGTAGTGGTAAAATTCTAGGCAATGACGCTATTCCTTTTATAGGAAATTTAGAAATTCAATCCATTAACAACTGCTACCAATTCAAGAAAGCCGAGATAATAGACTTTGATGAGGATATAGTTGAAGTTTGGGACAAATCACAGTAGTTTTTATATTCTTGAATAAAAGAAAGAGATAAAAAATCTACCTCTAGTTAGTGGGTTATTGACTTCCAACTAAAACTATAGGAGACTAGAGCTTATCAACACTCAGGCTATCTAGTTTTGTTTGTATAGTCTCAATCTTCTCATCAACGTAAGTCGTGTCAGCTTTTGTGCCTGGTACATTTGTTAGTTGAGTGTTAGTAACCTAAACCCCTAGTTTTTGTTTCAACTGCTTTTTTAGTTGCTTCAGCTCTTCTAGCTGCGTTTTCACTATTTCTTTAACTTCCTCAGCATTCCTAGATGTCTTGGCTTCACTTATTTCTTCATTTTTATGCATTTGCTGATATGAAAAAATATGTGGCAATGACAGATAGAACTGCAACTTCAACAGGATTGACAATTATGCTAATAAGCACCAAAGGCTTGGTACAACAATTACATTAGTCGCAATTAATACTGTTGTTATTGCTACTGCTAAAGATGTAAGTGCAATCATGTATTCAATACCTGTTTTTATTATATGTACAGTGTTTTTCCCTCTCCATATGCTTAGCTTATTTCCATTACCTGGCATAATAACTTTCCCCTAATAAAGTTAATAATAAATTTGGCGTACACGATCAAGTTATTTTTTTAGGCATAATTTCGAGCTGAAAACCTGCTTTTTAACTGCCAACAACTGTATGCAGCTAGCTAAATTCGATAAACCAACAGCTGACCAGGTAAATTAAATAAAGATTTTTAGAATTATGGCCTTGGCCTACAATTTTATAAACATCGTAATTTAAAAACAGGGAAAGCAGAACTAAAAAACTACTTGACAAACTTTACAGCCCACTTATTATATTATAATAGTGGGATTATTTTATAACTTTCCAATCTGTGCGGATAAAAATGACAAGAAGATCTTGTATTTGGTGTACTATTGTTTAGTTTTATTATGAAGCCAAATGCACAACTTGTAGACCAGGAACCAGATGTTCCTTCCTCATCATCCCTCTGGTAACGACGTTCGTGCACTGGATTTTGTACTTTGAGGCAATTATATCTTGAAAAAATTAAGTTTTAGTGCTACGAAAAACTGTAACTTCTATGCTCAAAACTTTTATACTGATTATGAATATGGAAAATGAGAAAGCACATATTACTAAAGTAAAATTACCGATATTTCTTGATTATCAATCTACTACTAAAGTAGATCCTCGTGTTCTAGAGATGATGATACCTTATTTTAGTGAGTTCAGTAATGCGCACTCTCGTAGCCATTCGTTTGGCTGGGCTGCTGAGGAAGTAGTGGAGAAGGCAAGGAGGCACATTGCTGATCTAGTAAATGCAGATAGCAAGGAAATTATTTTTACCTCAGGTGCGACCGAGTCAAATAACATGGCGATCAAGGGCGTTGCTCACTTTTATAAAAATAAAGGAGATCATATAATAACTGTTTGCACGGAGCATAAGTGCGTTCTGGATTCTTGTCGGCATCTGGAAAATGAAGGCTTTAAGGTTACATATTTGCCTGTTAAGCGAAATGGAATTATAGATTTATCTAAACTTGAGGAGGCAATAACTGATAGAACAATTCTGGTTTCAGTGATGATGGTAAATAATGAAATCGGAGTAATTCAACCTGTAAAAGAAATTGGTGCAATATGCAGGAGACATAACGTATTTTTTCACACAGATGCTGCTCAAAGTTTTGGAAAAGTTCCAGTAGATGTAAATGGAATGAACATTGATCTCATGAGTCTTACTAGCCACAAAGTTTATGGACCTATGGGAATAGGTGCGTTATATGTTCGTAGAAAAAGTCCTCGTGTTAGGCTAACACCATTGATTAGTGGTGGGGGACAGGAAAGGGGTATGCGTTCTGGAACAGTTCCAACTCCTCTTGCAGTTGGTTTTGGTGAAGCAGCACGTATTGCTAAAGAAGAAATGAAAAAGGAGGCAAGCAAATTAAAAGAATTGAGGGATATTTTGTACAATAAGATAAAAGAAGCGTTTCCTGATGTTGTTTTAAATGGTGATTATAATAATAGAATTCCAGGCAATCTAAACTTAAGTTTTCCCTATGTTGAAGGTGAGTCTCTCATCATGGCAATCAAGGATTTGGCAGTAAGTTCTGGTTCTGCATGCACATCTGCATCTCTTGAGCCTTCCTATGTTATACGATCACTAAACAGTGGCTATGACCTTGAGCATTCATCAATTAGATTTGGCCTTGGCCGGTTTACGACTAAAGACGAAATTTTATATGCGGCAGATCTTATTGCTAAAAATGTAAGGCGGCTAAGAGAAATGAGCCCACTTTGGGAAATGGTACAAGAAGGGATAGATTTAAACACTGTAAAATGGGACTCTCATTAAATTTTGTGGTGGGTATCCATTCAGTCAGGTGGACAAGAAAAGGTAAACTATATTGTAATAGTAATCTTTTACATGCATGTAAATAACCTTTCTGAAAAAGTTTTATGAGATTAGCTATTTTTTTAATATTTTCTTATTGAGCACAAATTGTGTTATTGCGAAAGATGAGATATAGCCTGGCTTACAAATATAAAGATAAATATAGGTGTTACCTGTGGAATAACCCAAGTAAAGAGTCTTCTCAAGGTTATTATAGAACTAATCCCATTACACGAAAGCTGTGATCTAGTTACTGGTAGTGATGGGGTATTATATTACCCAGGATGGGAGGATAAAAAACTGGATTTATCTGATAGTTATAAAACAATTGGTAGGATGGGTGCTGCTTGCAGAGGCTATTGTCGTAAAATTTACTTAGCAATAGATAATGTACTATATGCAATAAATGAAACTATGGTTATGTGGAAAAAAGAGTTAAAGTCTTTGGTGAAAGGAAACCCTACAATTTTTAATGATAAACTGGCAATTTCAACTTTAGATGACTGTTTGTACATGCTGGATATGAGAATGATAGTACAATCTGGTCCTATCATAAGCCATGTCATAATGATAGTAACCAAATGACAAGGTCAGATTATGTATTTCCTGTGATTATACACGATAAGCTAATAGTTCCATTTTCAAATTGGAGAGTTAGTAGCTTTTTTGACAAAGATAGGAAAAGTTGTGGTTTTATAAGTTACATTCTACTAATATTTTAGACACTCAACTTACAGATGTTACAACTGCTCCGGTAGTAAAGCTTAACATATTAATAATAACAAGTAACTCTACTGTTGTTGCAGTTGATGTAGAATCAGGAAATCTTTTGTGTTTACAGGTCATGCAAGCGAGAAATATTAGTGATGGGATTATGTGGGGCTACACCGGAGCGGTTATCCTACATGTCATATAAGGATATTAATAGTAACGAATTTTTTATGATAAATACAAAAAATGAGATTATGAAAATCTTATTTACTAGTAGTCAGGTAATTTGGGATACTACTTAGTGGTGAATGATGAACTAAATAATAAACTAAGAAATGCGTATTATGTTAGTCCAGTAATAGAAAATGGAAAATTATTTATTATGAGTAATAAGGAAATCATGTTTCTATTAGGTCAAGGGCCTGGCGTGATAAAGGAAGTAATCAGCCTTCCTAAGGTGTGTACCATCCTTCTGTAACTCGATTCTTGTAGTTGGAGACTACTGCTTTGCAACTGAGAAAAAAAGCTGTGTATAGATGTATTGATTTAAGTATCAGCAGATGAAATATCGCAGGTGATAAGAGGATGTTTTGTCGGTATAGCTAGTATAATCCTACACTGTGTCGCTAACAAATATCATAAGTTACTTTAGTTATGTCTTAACTGTATTGATAACTGACAGCTGCATTTTTGCGCAAGTTATCCAATAGCAAGTTGCTTTGTGTCATGATCTTTTGTTGATATATTTGCTGTTTAGTTGCTTCTGCGTCTACCACATTATTCTTGATATCACACAACATCATTAACCTTGCAGTACTATTTTCTCTGGATTCTATTATTTCATTTACACTTGTTTTGCTAAATAAAGCCTGTAAATCAGGGTTTAAATCCCGCATCTTTATTTCAAATTCTTTTGCGTTTGGCAAATTAAAGTTATCTGCCAATTCATCAAAGTTTAAGCAGTTAACTTTTTGTTCCTTGAGATTGTCTAATAGACTTTCTGAGTCTTTAACCACAATCTGTTTTAATTTTAGAGTGCTTTCCAGCATTGCATGATTAAGTTGTACTTTATCTATTACTTTTACGATAGAGTAATCTTCACTGGAACTGACTGGACCTGCTATGTCGCCGGTTTTTAATCCTTCTAAAATGCTCTTGAGGTTGCCTTTTAGTTGGTTTAAATTAACAGTTACTTTGCGCATCTTTATTGGAGCTTCTGGAATGAAGTCGTTATTATTATTGCGTAATTTTTCTACTAAATCTTCAGCTATACCGTAAACATCTGCACCTTTCTGATTGGGAATTATAAACTCTTGGAATGTGATAAGATAATCCGGCTTTTCTATTTGTCCTTTTGCGTTGTTTACTTCTTTGTCGCTTATGTTAATAAATGGCACAATTCTTACTTCAATAATTTTGTCCCACAAAAGCTGACATTCTATTTGCCTCTTTAAAATGTTAAGGCCTATATTGTGCTCTTTTGCGTATTGATCAACTTCATTGTCCTTAAGTTTAAAGCTTTGAGTTAGGAATAACACGACAGCATTGCTTAACTCTTCATCACTTAATTTTATGTTTAATCTTTGTGCTTCGTTGATAATGATAATTTCGTCTATTAGCTGCTTTAAAATTTGAAGCTTTAGTTCATTTTTATCAATACTCTGAGTGCCAAACAATGAATGTATCAAATTAATGCGTTTTTCAATATCTAGATTTGAGATTGGCTCGCCATTTACATCTGCAATAATTTCAATCTCGACTGCAAGCAACTTGATTGGCAATATTATCAATAATAAAATTAGTATTTTATGCATAAGCAAGGCTATTTAGTTCATAATCAATTCTATAATAAATATTAAGTTAATGCTAGCCAATAGGTGACCTTTAAAGATTTTTGTGGAATAGATATATTTGATTTCCTAATATAGTATTATTATTTTACTATAAATTAACAAAGTGAATAAAAATTTTTAACATTTTCAGATTAGGTATTTTGGTCCCTTAGGTGTAACATTGTTGAGAGATAAACTAGTTTATGTATGATGAACACGGATGAAACTATTTTTGCCTTATCAACCGTATTTGGTAAGTCAGGAGTTGCAGTAATTAGGATTTCAGGTAATCATGCACTTAGAGCTTTAAATCACTTTCATGTTAATAAAGATATGAAACCAAGGTTTGCTACTTTGGTTGATCTGTATGATAGTTCCGATCAGTTGATTGATAATGGAATAGCAATTTATTTTCCTGCTCCAAACAGCTTCACTGGCGAAGATGTTATAGAATTACAAGTGCACGGAGGAAAAGCAGTCATAAAGATCGTTTTGGAGGAATTGTCAAGAATCTTTGTCATGGCTAAGCCTGGGGAATTCTTACTTAGGGCTTTTCTGAATGGCAAGTTTGACTTAACGCAGATAGAAGGGATTGCAGATTTAATCGATGCTGAAACAAAGATGCAAGCTAAACAAGCAATTAAGCAGATGTCAGGAGAATTGGAAAAGCTATACAGTAGTTGGAGGCAGAGATTAATAGCAGTGCAGTCCAAAATTGAAGCATATATAGACTTTCCAGAGGATGTTGCAACAGAAAAAAACGAACTGGAAAAAATCAATGATGAAGTGCAAACTCTTGTGCAGTCAATACAAGAGCATTTGAATGATAATAGGCGGGGCGAAAGATTGCGTGAGGGTTTGCATATTGTAATAACTGGTGAGCCAAATGTTGGTAAATCAACACTATTTAATTTCTTGGCCAGGCGCGATATTGCTATTGTTTCTGAATATGTAGGCACAACAAGGGACATACTTGAAGCTCATATTGACATTGGCGGATACCCAATCATTCTTTCTGATACTGCTGGAATTCGTGAGAGTTCAGATCCGGTGGAATCAGAAGGTATAAGTCGAGCAAAAAAGAGGTCTTGTGAAGCTGATTTGAGAATAGAGCTATTTCCTTTTGAGCAGCGTTATAACATCAATTGCAATGTTATAAGTAGTAACACTATTTACGTGTTGAGCAAAGCTGACGATGTTATCAATGATCACGATATAAAAATTAGCGACATAGATTTTTTACCTGTTTCTATTTTAAAAGGAATAGGCACAGAGAAACTAGTCTCTGTGATTAAAGAAAAAGTAGAGGAAAAATTTGTCTATGATAGAGATGTTCCTGTAATTACCCGGCAAAGGCATAGGAATTGCATGCAGAAAGCTATAGAACATTTACGACGTTTTAATATGAACAATCCAATTGAGTTGGTATCTGAAGACTTAAGGCTTGCCGCGTCTGAACTTGGTGCAGTAACCGGGATTATTAATGTTGAAGAAGTATTGGATGATATATTCAATAACTTCTGTGTAGGCAAATGAAACTTTTATGGATTGCTTGAAGTCGAATATTGTGATAAAAAAGAAGTGGACGGATGGCCGAGCGGTTTAAGGCACCAGTCTTGAAAACTGACGTACGTGATGAGCGTACCATGGGTTCGAATCCCATTCCGTCCGCGTGCCACGTATAGTATGCTTTAAGCAAGTATTGTTAGCCTGTTTTTCCCATTTAAACGTATACGCTTAGTTTTATTGCAATGATTTAAAGATCTTCCGGAATATCCGATCTATTTCATTTATTGGCACAAGTTTAACTTTCGCATGTGAGCCATTCTGCTGACCTATATAAGATTAAATACCCCTTAGCTATTTGGGAAAGTTTGCGGAAATATTGTGCATTTTTAATAAAATTGCTCTAAAACATGAACCCAGCCTTAGTTTTAATAGCATAAATGTTACTATCCCAATCTGCTAATAAATCTACCTTATGTCCAGTTCAGTTACGCCAAAAGTATAGATTAGCAGGCAACCCCTGATTGAGACGCCTCTTAAAAATCTCCAAAACAGTCAAGTTTTCAAACAGAGCTCTTTAAGATAGTGTGTTTCTAATTGACTCTCCTTTTCAAAGTTGAAGAGTGTACAGATAAGGCTGGTGTCATAAAAGTATAATTTTGACATCTTGATTAGGCGATTGCTGAAACTTTGATGGAATGGCTGAAGAAAAAATATTAATTAGCTTCCAAGATATTCAGCCACTGTCATAAGGTTGTATGAGAAATACCACAGTCTTGGGCAAGGGATGATAGATTAAGAATCTGACCTACTCGCCTGCACACAATTTGAGGAAAGTTTGGAGTCTACCAATATTTTCAATATTTTTAAGTTGTCGAACATCTTGCTCAATGTAAATTTGGGTGTAACTGGAATAAAAATCTAATGGATGCATGTTAAAACTATGTAACCTAAGATGCCCCCTTAAAAATAGCTGAGTTAATGTTTATTGGCATACCAAGCTCAGATAAGCTCAAAAGGTAATAGTGTTGTTATGTCTATGCGTCCTGGGAAAAGATCGGGAAACGTGATGACTAGAAGCAAGTTTTTGAGGCCCTGTTAATACATATCGACCTTTTACAGGAAACTTGTCAACTATTTCTGAAGGTACGATAATAGCTCAGGAACATGCTTTACTTTGCCAAAACAGCACCCTGCTATAATTAGCTAAAAACGCCCTAGGATCATTTTGCGCCTAAAAACTGATATCGATATTTTCTAAAGATATGTATGGCAGGTGCTTAAACAATATTTTAGTGATAGTTATTTTACCATACTGTCTTGGTCCTATAATACTTAAAATAGAATGAAACTTGAAAAACCTTTTTGAAACTGAAATTATAGCACGCAAATATATAAATTGAATTTTATAGTTTCAATATGCAAATGTACTATAAAAGGTTAAAAACAGCAAGCACTTGAACGAATATTATGATTTGAAAACAGGGAGTCAGGACTGAAAACTACTTGACAAACTCTCTGCCACCTTGTTACTATAGCACTGAAGCTAATTATTTATTTTCTCTGTACGGATTAAACGGCAAAAAGACTTAATGTATCTATTGTTTCATGTTTAATTTTTTGCGCTATATACACCTCATTACCAACTAATGCTGTAATTCGCGCCTATTAGGTGCTTAAAAAAAAACGCCAACTGATTAAATGATAGTGAATAACTAGCTGTCACGGGGTTTCTTTTGCCTTTTTTCTTTACTTAGTAAATATCTTAATATTTATAACTAAAGATTTACTAACAATCTCTGCCTGTTAACGGTAGCGGTATTACGTAGGAGCTGCACTAGCTATAGTATATAGAATTCCAACATGTCTACATCTCTGGATGAGATCGCTTGGCTTTTTGCCATATAATATTAATATATTATTGTTATTTTTGAGTTGGGGTACATATGGCTAGAAACTACTATGAAATACTAGAAGTAGATAAATATGTTGCTCCAGAAGAAATAAACAAAGCTTATAAAAAATTAGGATTGAAATGTCATCCTGATAAACTTCTACCTAAAAAAAGAAAGATATCAAGAATTGTTAAAAAAGCGATTAATGGTGCTGCTTTATCTAAGCTTGAGTTGGAAGAGATGCAAAGTCTGTAATGTTGTTCCTAGAAGTTCAAGGGGCATATAAGGTGTTATCTAATCTAAAGAAAAAAAAGATATGATAAAATGATTATAAGAGAAAAATATAGTAACACCTGGCGATTTATTTTCAGATTATATAAGGAAACAGCCATACGATTTCTTGTATCAACCAATTCTTGAGAATAATCTAGGATCTGTATGTATGGTAGTAGAAGAATTTAGCATCGATATTAACGTTAAATATGATTATGTATATTAGCATTACTTCAATTGATTATGTGATTAAGAAAAATCATGTGCAAATTATTGATTGTTTGATCAGCAAAGAAACGAAAGTATCTCTTAATTGACACTTTACGCCTTGCTATCAAATTAAATTCTTATGAAACTGCGGGCTTGCTGTTAGAAAGTGTGATGTAAACGATATTAATATGCAAAATAGTGACAGAAATACGATTTTCATTATTTTTTTAATATTTTAATAACCATGGTTCTGGTGGTTTTGTTTTTAAGCAAACGTCGTTTAACTTTGGTGCTTTTAATTTTTTTATCGACCTTCTTCCAAAACATCTTCTTTCAAAAACAGTAGTGACACTAATGTTAAGAAGAAATGCAAGATAGTAACGCCAGTTGTAATACAGGTCCTTTCTATAAGGGTGTGATTAAATTTCTTAATCAGTTTCAGTCCCGAGTAAACTCAGAACAACCTAGAGAAGACTATGTAAAAGAGAGTATAATTATATCCCTTGAGGATGCTATTTCCCCTTTTTACTCACTAGTAGATAAAGGTGTATGTTACACTATTCCAAATAGTGAACGTATAACGCTGCTTGATATATGTGTTAACCAGCTTGTAGATAATCATAGAAAAATAGTTCATGGAGTGATTTCTCCTTTTATCGCGGTTGCGTAGAAACAGAAAAAGCATGCTATTCAATGATAAGTATTTTTGTTGAGAAAGGAATTGTGGAATTAAAGGATGAAAACGGTACTCCTATATCACACAAAATTATAAAACATAATATTTATCCGCACATAGAAAATAAAATAAATGTTAGCTTAATGGAAGAGGATAGCAATGGCAAAAACTTGTTAGTTAAAGGATGTTGTGATATTTCTACTATAGAATCTTTAATTAAAATGGAGTAGAATAAATACTCCTGATTCTCTAGGATAAACTTTGCTGCATCAAGTTATTTTGGAATATTGTGACAGTGTTGAGGGAATAGATTAAGTTTTGAACCTAAAGAGGTAAATGAACGTTTTTATCCCAAGTTAGAGGCATTAATAAAAGGTGGGACAAAAATTAATGCTAAGGACAGTAATGGCAAATCTCCAATAGCTCTATTGGTAGGTGTGAAAGTATGAAGAAAGGTGTTGCTTATTCTGCTAGGAAAAATCAGATGTACTTAAGAATTTATTAGAAGTTTTAGGGGTAAAACAAGAAGAGGAAAATACCTGAAGGTAAATAGGAGCAGCGTGAAATACCAGTTTCAGATCAAGCAAATAATATCCAAAATGGTGATGTATAGCCAAGTGACGTGAAAGAAGAAAAAAATACCTAAAAATAAGCAGGAGCAGTTAGGTCAACCTAAAATACCGGTTTCAAATCAAGTGAGTAACACTCAAAACAATAATCAGCAGCCAAATCTGCAAAGTGAAAATGGGAGCAAGCTGCCTATTGCGGCTGCTTCTATGCTAGCAATAACCGGAATTGCTTTTAGGGGTAGCTATTGCAGTTTACCTAGAAATGTTAGCAGTAGAAATAGCAGTCGGGGTTTATTATCTTGTTGCTACTACAATCCCATATCATTGTAATGGGCCCTCAAAGTCGCTTAGAAATAGCAAGATCCATGAGGTTTCTGGAAACATTCCACAACCCACTTCATAGAATCAAAAGGACTCATTAAAACATTTTTTTACTTTTCATCGTATATTTCTCAACATATTATCTTTAAGTACTAATATAATAATATGGCATTATTGATAGTTGAGTCACCTGCGAAGGCAAGGACGATAAGTAAATATTTAAGTAAAGAGTTTAAAGTTGCTGCATCTTTTGGACATGTGAGAGATCTTCCAGTGAAGAACGGTTCTGTTGATCCGGATAATGATTTTGCTATAAAGTATGAAATTATTGAGAAAGCAGAGAAATATGTAAAAGAGCTAGTAAAGGAAGCAAGTCAAACATCAGATATATATCTTGCAACAGACCCAGATAGAGAAGGGGAAGCAATAGCCTGGAATGTAATAGAGGCACTGAAGGAGAGGAAAGCAATCAATGATAAAAGCAACATTTATAGAGTGGTCTTTAATGAGATAACAAAAAGGGCGGTGCAAGAGGCAGTAAAGAATCCACGTGAAATAAATATGGACTTAGTGCGCGCGCAGCAAGCACGGAGAGCTTTGGATTATCTAGTTGGATTTAGCTTGTCACCACTGCTGTGGACAAAATTGTCTGGAAGCAAATCTGCAGGGCGAGTGCAGTCTGTTGCATTAAAGCTTATATGCGAACGAGAGGATGAAATTAGTAAATTTGTATCACAAGAGTATTGGAGCATAAAGGCAGAAATAAAAGATAGCAAAAGCGAGACGTTTTTTGCTATGCTCAGCCACTATGATAATAAAAAGCTAGAAAAATTTGATATTAAGAACGAAGAAGAAGCAAAAGGCTTAGTTAAGCAAATTGAATCAAGGCGATATGCTGTAAGCACAGTAGAACGCAAGCAAGTTAAGAGAAATCCACTGCCTCCATTCATTACTTCAAGTCTTCAGCAAGATGCAGTAAATAAGCTGTATTTTAATGTGAAAAATGTTATGCGCATAGCGCAAGATTTGTATGAAGGTATTGATATTGGTGGCGAAACTGTAGGGTTGATAACCTACATGCGTACAGATGGGTTTTATATTGCAGATGAAGCTGTAAACTCAATCAGAAGGTCAATTAAGTCATTGTATGGTAATAAATATTTACCGAAGTCTTCTCGTCAGTATGTAAAAAAGGTTAAAAATGCTCAGGAAGCGCATGAAGCGATTCGTCCAACTGATATAGATAGAACGCCAGACAGCATTAAGGATTACTTAACGCCAGAACAATTTAAATTGTATGGTTTGATTTGGAAGAGAACCATTGCAAGTCAGATGGAATCGGCAATCCTTGATCAAGTGGTAGTTGAAATTAGTTCTACTGATCAGAAAGTAATTCTGCGAGCAAGTGGATCGATCATATTCTTTGATGGTTTCTATAAGGTTTATAAAAATAACATGGATGGTGAGGACGAGAGCATGATACCTACTATGAAAGAAGGTGAGGAATGCAAGCTAATTTCTGTTGACCCAGAACAACATTTTACTCAACCTCCATCACGTTATAGTGAAGCAAGTATCGTCAAGAAAATGGAAGAAATTGGTATAGGACGTCCATCGACTTATGCAGCAATTATTTCAGTGTTACAGGATCGTGAGTACGTTAAGTTGGATAATAAAAGATTTATTCCAAGTAGCCGCGGCAAGATTGTTACCATATTTTTAGAAACTTTTTTTCAGCGTTGTGTAGGGTATGATTTCACAGCACAAATGGAAGAAAAGCTCGATTTAATCTCAAACGGGCGTGCAGATTGGAAAAAGGAACTAGGTTATTTTTGGGTGCCATTTTTTAACCATGTAAACTCTGTCAAGCAAATGACGCATGATGAAATTTTTAACGGCATTCGTGATTTAGTAGTTGATTGGTTTTGTTCAGAAGAAGGAAAAAAAGAAGTAAATAAGAAATGTCCAGATTGCCCCGATGGTATATTAAAATTAAACTTTGGAAAAGCTGGGGTATTTCTTGGATGTTCTAACTATCCTACATGTACCCATACAAAAGAAATTACTGGCAGTAATGACAACTCAGAATACCCAAAAAGCTTGGGTATAGATGGTGTAACGGAGCAGGAGGTGGTAATCAAAAAAGGTCCTTTTGGCCTTTACCTGGAGTTTAATAGTGAGTCAGAAAAGAAAAAAACGGTTTCCATACCAAAAGATATAAATGTTAATGATATTGATCTTAGTACCGCTACCAGGCTGCTCTCTTTACCAAAAGTAATTGGGGAACACCCTGAAACCGGAAAAGAGGTAAAAATAGGCCTTGGAAGGTTTGGATACTATATTTTTTATGATAGTAAATACTTTTCTCTTAAAAAAAGTTTCAAAGAGGTATTGGAGATACAATTAGATGAAGCTGTGCAAATTATTGCAAACAGCCCACGCAAGGAGCTAAAGTCCCTTGGTTTTAATGAAAAGGGAAAAGAAGTTTTCATCTGCAATGGTAGGTATGGATTCTATATAAAATGCGGTAAAACAAATGTTGCTTTAGGTAAAAATGCAGATATTGAAAGTGTAGATCTGAGGAGAGCTCTGGAATTGATTAAAAGTAAGAAGTAAAGGCATGCATGATTTAAATTTACTGAGGCTTCATTCAATTCTAACACAGGAACTTTTCTTATATTATGAAGGGTTACAATCAGAACAAACCACTTGGCCACGTGAGACTGATTTCAACTCGTCCGCTGAAACTTGATTTGAGCAAAATATGCATTTTATTTTATTGCTTGGGGCAAGTGAGCTGTTAATGGCAATTCTATCATCAAAAACAAAACACTCACCTTCCCAGTTACCATTTTTGTTGTGAGTTCTTTCAAGGTAAGAAAGAATGCCACCTTTAAGATGGTACACATCGTTAAACCCGAGACTTTTCATATACGCTGTAGATTTTTCGCATCTAATCCCACCCGTGCAATACATGGCCACTTTCAAGTTTTTATTCTTAGAGAAAGACTTTGCCCACTGAGGAAACTCGCGAAAATATTGAGTATATGGGTTGATTGCATTTTTAAACTTGCCTAACTTCACTTCGTATTCATTTCGTGTATCTATTACTAGAACGTCAGGTTGAGAGATAAAATCATCCCAATGATCTGGGTCAATATATTTGCCCCTAAGAGAAGTATCAAGATTGCTTACACCAAGATTCACAATTTCTCTTTTTAACCTCACCTTCATCTTACTAAATGGTTGATATTTTGCTGCACTTTCTTTCCATGTAAGATCTTTCAGCCTATAATCAGAGCATAGAAAATTAAATATTTTATTAATTGCATTTCTTTCACCAGATATAGTTGCATTAATGCCTTCTTCTGCAAGGAGTATGGTGCCCTTTAGCTCAAAGTTGTCACATGCAGCTTTTATTTCATCTTTCATGTCATAATAATTAGAGAGTTTTACAAAATGGTAAAAAGTTGCTATGACAAAACTCATGATTATTAACTTATCAACTTAGAACATAATATACAAAATTATAAAGATATTCAATAGATCAGCTCTGGATATCTTCAGCTTTTATATATAACATTTTAATATTAAATATGGATTTAATTTAATGTTTTTAAAAGTATTTAAAAGTATATTCTTATTTCTAGTAAGTATATTATTTGTCTGCCCTATACTATCATTAGTGTCGATTCTATTTACAGAATCGGCAAATTCTGAGTGGGTAATCAGCACACTTTTTCCTGAATATATACTTAATACGTTAATTTTGATGATAGGGGTTGGAAGTATATCTTTTATATTTGGAGTGATTCCAGCTTGGCTCACTACATTTTTTTCATTCCCTGGGAGTAGAATTTTTGAGGTTGCTTTATTTTTTCCAATATCAATTCCCGGATATATAGTATCGTTTGTTTACGTCAACTCGTTAGAATTTTCAGGTCCAACACAAAGTTTATTAAGAGAAATTTTTCACTGGGGTAAAGGTGATTATTGGTTTCCTGAGATAAAGTCTCTAGGCGGTGGAATATTAGTGATGGGATTCAGTTTATATACATACGTTTACATATTAGTCCGCTCAAATCTAAAGAATGTTAGCAACTCAGTTACTGTTGCATCAACACTTGGGTTCTCTTCTTTACAGAGCTTATTTTCTGTCGTTATTCCCTCTATACGTCCGTCAATTATAGCTGGGATATCCTTGGTGTTAATGGAGGTAATTACAGATTTTGGTACACCACAATTTCTTGCGATTGACACCTTTACCACAGGAATATATCGCACCTGGTTTTTACTGCATGATAAATATTCAGCTGCTGTTTTAGCAGTTGCAGAATTGGTCTTCATTACAGCACTGATAGCTGTCGAGAAAATTCTACAAAAAAAGGAAATATCCTACTCTGCCATTAATACTAATTCAGATTATCATAACAAACGGAGTATAAGTGGTGCTATACCATTAGTTTTTGCTTATGCTATGTGTATATTGCCGATATTAGTAGGTTTTGCTTTGCCGATCATTCCACTCATATATTGGAGCATAGAGAAGGGATTTTTCATATACGGAGCAAGATTCTATAACATAATAGCAAATAGCATTGGCTTATCGTTTATCACTGCAATGATCTCAGTTAGTATTGCAATAATGATAGGATGTACGGCACGTAAGAATAAGGTGATCAACAATATAGCGCGTCTAATTTCTTTAGGCTATGCGATTCCAAATGCAGTTATTGCTATTAGTATAATAATATTTTTAAGCAAGATATCTTCTTTTATTACTCAATACTTTACAGAAATAAGCTTGGTAGGAACTGTTGGTGCTTTGATTTACTCATATTTATTTCGTTTTTTTGCCATATCTTTCAAAGCAATAGAATCAGGGCTTAAAAAAACGCCTAATGAAATTGAGTGGATCGCATATACTATGGGCCATGGACCCATTTCCACGTGTCTGAATATTCATATTCCTCTCATAAAGAAAAGTATATTATCAGGATTTTTGCTTGTATTTATGGATACTATTAAAGAGCTTACAGCAACACTCATTATCAGGCCATTTAATTTTGAAACTATATCAACTAGAATATATGAACTTGTAAGCGATGAACGTTATAGAGAAGCTGCCCCATTTTCGTTAATGATAGTTATAACTGGCTTAATCTCTACAATAATCTTATTTAAGCTTGATGATGAAAATAAAAAATAGATTTATGATGGCAATCAGTTGGTTTAATGTGGCCTAATGTTTGTGTATGGGCTATCTAAAGAAAAAGATGGTATTGTGACCTCGAAAACTTTTGTGTTTTCTTCATTTAGAAATTCGTACTTACCTTGCATTATTCCTGACGGTGCATTCAAGTATGTTCCGCTTGTGTATTTAAATACCTCTCCAGGTTTTATCACAGGCTGCTCTCCAATAACACCAGCCCCAACAATTTCATTTATCTTTCCTTTGTAGTCTATTATTTGCCAATGGCGGCTCAGCAATTGAATAGTTGATAGGCTTTTATTTTTTATCTTGACATTGTACATCCATACATAGCAATTTTCATAAGGAATAGATTGCTCCTCAATATAGACTGGCAAGACTGTAACTTCAACAGAGTTAGTAGTAAGTGTATATTCTAAAGTCATGACAGAGTATTCATGATAGAAAAGTAATACTTTAATTATACACTGTTTTCGTAGATTCTTCAAGCATATTGTAGTATTCTGATTAAGAATTGTTTATCAATTATATGAGCAAATCAGACATACTTTGTAAAAGAGTGATAGGAATAGTGGGTAGTGGACAATTAGGTAAAATGACCGCTATTGCTGCGACAAAGCTTGGGCAAGAAACACATATTTTCGCTAATGCTAAAGATGATCCTGCTTGCTCTGTTGCTAATGATTTAACAATAGCAGATTTTTCTGATAAGAAGGCGCTTGAATCTTTTGCACAGAGTGTGAGTTTAGTTACTATTGAATCTGAAAATATTCCATGTGACGCAATTGATATTATGTCACAATATGTAGATTTTTATCCAGGTAAAAGAGCATTACACATTTCACAAAATAGGCTTAGAGAGAAAGATTTTATTAGAAATTTAGGTATAAGAACCGCTGATTATAAAAGTATACAAGATCATAACGATCTATTAGAAGTCACTAGAGCTTTTGGCTATCCAACAAGGCTAAAAACAACAGAAATGGGTTACGATGGGAAGGGACAATATATGATTGGGAATGATTCTCAAGTAGAGCAATTTGCTTCCTTTGATTGGAATGCACAGTACATTCTCGAGGCAAGTGTTGACTTACTAAAAGAGGTTTCAATTGTTGTTACAAGGGATAAAAATGGTAAAGTAGCTTTTTTTCCTGTGGCAGAAAATCACCATGTCGATGGAATACTTGATACTTCAATAGTGCCAGCTAAAGTAGATAGCAAATTAGTTCAAGAGATACAACAAACCGCGGAGAAAATAGCAGATGCACTTGATGTAGTGGGAGTTCTAGCTATTGAGTTTTTCATTACTAAAAATAGTGAGCTGCTAGTCAATGAACTAGCTCCAAGACCTCACAATTCTTGCCACTGGAGCTTGGATGCATGTAATGTTAGTCAATTCGAGCAACTGATTAGGGTAATATGTAAGTTACCTATGCAAGAAGTGGTGTTGCGCTTTCCTTGTATGACGAAAAACATAATAGGTAATGATGTATATAATACTTACAAGTATTTGAGTGACAAAAGAGCCAATTTGACTATATATGGAAAAAAAGAGGTCAGAGGTAGGCGTAAAATGGGGCATGTTAATATAGATTTAAGTTAGCATGCTATACCTCTCACGATTACACAAACGTTTGTTTTCGAAAACGGTGCATTAAGTTTCATAGCCAGTTTTGCCTTAAACACAAGAATCACTGGCATCCAGAAAAGTTTGCTTATGAGCAAACTGATAATAGCACCATTTATTGGCTTCATAAATTGCAACTAACCTTTATTATAAATATTTAAGAAATTTACCAAAGAGAAAAAAGGCAAAAGAAACCCTATGTTAGATAGTGTTTACTCTCTAATCCTGCAAATTGGCATACTATACTGTCTTTATAAGCACGTTTCAGCTTATATAGGTAGAGCATAGAAATGTTGTGAAGACATAAAGTACACATGGTATAAAGAATTAAACATAAGATGTCAACTACATGATACTTCGTCATTTAATCTGCACAGACTAGGGATAACTGAATACCTTCAGCTCTGTGGTGAGGAGTCTGGCAGAATTTGTCAAGTGTTTTTTTCGTTTCACTTGAATGACACCATTGGTATGCAAATTTTCTTCGAACTACAGCGTACGTGTACTCTATATGCACTTGATTGATAAATGCTCCCTCGTCAAGATCTCCAAAATTTGTACTATATTCAGTGCCGCACCTTTGCGTAGATTATCAGCCACTATCCACATATTTAATCCATGTTCAACAGTATTGTCTTTTCTAATACGTGATACGTATACTGCATTCTCCTGTACGACATCAATTTGGGTTATATATTTGCCGTCTTTTCGCCTATCATACACTAAAATTCCGGTATCTTCAACTTCGCTTAGCATTTCACGAGCTTGTTCTTCAGTTATGTGCTGGTAAAACTCTACATTTACTGCTATAGCATGACCAATAAAAACGGGCACCCTTACACAAGTTGCAGTAACTTTTATATCTGCCTCTAAGATTTTTTTTGTTTCCTCTTGCATTTTCCATTCCTCTTTTGTAGAACCATCTTCCATAAACTCTCCTATATGAGGAATGCAATTGAATGCTATTTGCTTAGGGAATATTTCAGGCTTTTTGGCTTCATTTGTGAAGATTTTTTTTGTCTGATTATAGAGTTCATCCATTGCTGCTTTGCCTGCACCAGAGGTTGATTGATAAGTTGAAGCAACGATTCTCTTTATTTTTGCTTTTTGGTATAATAAATGTAGCACTAACAGCATCTGTATTATAGTACAGTTTGGATTGGATATTATGTTGTGGTTTTTGTATTCCATGATTTTTTCTTTATTAATTTCTGGAATGATTAGTGGTACACCTTCTTTCATCCTAAAATAAGAGCTGTTATCTATTACGATGCATCCAGCTTCAGTTGCAATCGGTACGTACTTTTCCGAAACATGGTACCCAGCACAGAAGATGGCTATATCAATATCAGCAAAGTCATAATTTTCAAGGCATAAAACAGTTAATTCTTCGTTACCAAAACTCACCTTTTTTCCCTTTGATTTTTTTGATGCAAATGTAATAACAGAATCTATCGAAATTTTTCCCTCGTCTTGGAACTCAGCAAGTATGCTTAGTACTTCGTGTCCTACTCTACCGGTTGCTCCAACAACAGCAATTTTTTGTCCCATATAAATAAAATTCTCACTTCAAAATTATATTATATTTTTACTGGCAGAATTTACAATTATTTTAATATTTTTACCTTGCAATTAATTGTAATTTAGTTATTATTATGCAATATTAATAATATTACATAATAAAGTGAGAGATGAGCAAAAAATATGATGAAACTAAGGTGAAACCTGCAATATCTACATCTCAAGAACCTAAGAGAATTAATGGGTCAAAGTTTCAAAGTGTTCTCTCAAAAAGAAGATATGATATAAATTTTGATGATAAAAAGTATGCTGTAAAAACTGTTAAAACACGGTTTCTAGAAACGGAACAACAGTCTTCGAAGCTAAGAGATTTATTGGAATCAATACCGGTGATAGGAAGATTTTTAGCAAAAATTTTCACATCTGAAAAAGAGACATATAAAAAGCTACAATTGCAAATAGATCGCTCCAGTAAGATAAGAAATGAGTCTCGCATAGATGATAAATATACAGAAGAAATAAGCAGCAAGCTTAAGAAGAGTAATATTGAACAAGTGGATGACAAAAAAAGTCGTAGTCCATAAATATCAAATATTTCAAGAGCATCTGGTATAATATTTATTGTGCGGAAGCTCTTCGGTACCAAAATAAATAAAGAGGTATACCACTCGTGGTAAATAAGCTTGCAATTAACAAGGTATTTATAGAAGTTTCAAGTATCACCCAGCAACAAAAGGTTGTTGCTATACTGCCAGTTAAAAGCTTGTGATAATTTCTCTCCTTTATAACAACCTTTAGAAAAGCAAGACTGCATGCAAGGTAGACGAATAAAAATGAAACTACAGAGAAGTCGATAATCGATGTAATCTGCTGAGCAAAATTGTTATTTGAAGTGAGGATTAGTAAAATTGCAGTTCCAGATGAGCTAGTTGTTATTCCCCAAAAAGGGGATCCATGTTCATTCCTTTTAGCAAAGAGTTGTGGCATCAGTCTATCTTTTGCAAGACCAAAAGCAACTTGTCCGCTAGATAAGACCCAGGCGTTTAAACTGCCAACACAGAAAACGAATGCAACTATAGAAATAATCAAATGCCAGTTACCAGAAAACATAATTTTTATCGCATCAACGTATGGTGCTCTTGAGTTTGCTAGGTCATTACCGTTTATTAAACCCATGATTGCAAAGTTGTTGATAAAATATATGATAGCAACACAGATTGTTCCAAGTACTACAGCTCTTGGTATAGTTTTTGCTGGATTGTTGACTGATCCTGCAGGTGCTGTTGCCAATTCAACTCCAACGAAACACCATAAAGTCAGGAGTGTAGAACGAGCGAGGATCTGTGATATTGTAAGGCTTGACATTTCTTTACTTATGATGAAATTGTTTCTATTGAAAAAAAACAATGCCATTACAGGTATTGCAAGCAATACGGCAATTTTTATAACCGTCAATAGAAACTCAACGCGTCCAGCGGTCGCTACTCCTCTTAAGTTTATTAATGTAATAATTGTAAATAATAACAGTTCTAAGAACAAATGTATATTTTTGATCTCCTCATGGAGAAATGGCGTAAGGTAGCCAACACCTACAACTATCAAAGCTGTTGTGCTAACCCATGAGATTACCCAATACGTCCAACCAACAAAGAAGGCTGCAGTAGGGCCAAAAGCATGTTTTACATAAACGTGGGGACCTCCAGTTTCTGGAAACTTTGCACATAGTGTAGCAAAAACTAAAGCAAGAGACACAGCACCAAATCCTGATATCGCCCAGCTTATGAGGCTATAAGTGCTGTATGGTGCAAGGCTAATCGGCAGCATAAAAATCCCAGAGCCAATTTGGCTACTGATTACTAAAGCAAAAACAGCCAAAAAACCTATTTTATTTGACACAATACCTCTTAATTCTATTAGTGTAAGTCAGTAGTATAATCTGATTCCCAAGAATTTTAATAAATAAAAAATTATGTTTTTAAGTTAAGCTTTTAGGAAGGTCACTTTGTAGGCTTGCGGTACCAAAGTAGATAGGTAGGTGTGCCGCTTAAAGGGAATAAGCTTGCAATTAACAAGGTATTCATAGGAGTCTCATATATTATCCAACAGCAAAAAAGTACAGCCACACCCCCAATTAGAAATTTATAGTAGTTTTTTTCCTGTATGATGACCTTGAGGAAAGCAAGACAACATGTTAAGTAGACGAATAAAAATGAAACTACAGAGACATCAATTATTGAAGTTACTTGCTTGGCAAAATTTTTGCTCGATATTAGAACGAGTAAAGCTAATATTCCCAGTGTATTGATTATGATTCCACAAAAGGGGGCACCATACTTGTTTCTTTTAGCAAAAAATTGCGGCATTAATTTATCTTTTGCAAGGCCTAAAGCAACTTGTCCGTCGGCTAAGAACCAAGCGTTTAGACTACTTACAGAAACAATGAAAGCAACAATGGAAATGATTAAGTACCAATTGCCAGGTAAAATTATTTTTATCACATCAGCGTATGGTGCTTTTGAGTTAGCTAAGTGATTGCCATTAATCAATCCCATAATTGCAAGGCTATTAATGAAGTATATGATAGCAACAAAGACCGTACCAAATACTATGGCTCTTGGAATTGTTTTGCTTGGATTTTCAACTGATCCTGCAGATGCTGTTACTATTTCAAGTCCAATAAAGCACCATAAAGTAAGAAGTGTGGAACGGGCAAAAGCTTGAGATATTGTGAGGTTTGATATTTCCTCGCTTACGACAAAGTTATTTCTGTCAAAAAGAAGTAATGCCGCTATGGGTACTGCAAACAGCACGGTAATTTTGACAGTCATCAATAGAAGCTCAACATGTCCGACGGTAGTTATCCCTCTTAAGTTTATTAGCATGATAGCTAAGATTAATGCTATTTCTAAAAACAGGCGTATATTTTGTATATTATTATGAAAGAGCGGAGCTAGGTAGCCAATACTTGCAACTATTACCGCTGTTGAACTAACCCACGAACTCGCCCAATATGTCCAGCCAACAAAAAAAGCTGCTGTAGGACCAAAAGCATGCTTCACATAAACATGAGGACCACCAGTTTCTGGAAATTTCGCACAGAGCAATGCAAAAACTAAAGCAAGAAGTATAGCACCGAGCCCTGATACTGCCCAACTTATAAGGCTGTAAGTACCGTATGGTGCAAGACTAATTGGAAGCATGAAAATTCCAGAGCCGATTTGACTACTAATCACTAAGGCAAAAATAGCCAAGAAACCTATTTTGTTTGACACAATAACTTTTAACTTTTTTATCTAAATATATTAATAATATAACTGAAGCTCAGAAACTTCAATCGATCTTTTATGAAAGCTTGCATTTTTCAATTACTATAATTAGGTACGGCCAAAAAGTTGGGAGGATACCTATAAAGCAGAAATTTAAGGGAGTTAATTACAAGTGATGATATAAGAGAAGCAGTAAATGTTGTGGTAGATAGAATGAATAGGGTTCTTCATGTAGAGGGGTCTATACCTATAGCTAAGTGTGTAGCTCCCTATTTGGGTAGCCTATTATTCGAGGCTGTAACCAATCTTGTAAGTAAGATATACTTTAAACTAAATGCGGTATTTTAAACTGAACATTTTCGGTGACTCCATCTGACATAACTGAAACTTTTGTATTCACGTTTATTTTCAAATGGTTTATTAATTCGTCAACTAATATGTCAGGAGCGGAGGCACCTGCAGTAATTCCTATCTTTTCTATGCCCTGCAACCAACTTTTGTCCATATAGCTGTAATTATCGATTAAGTAAGCTCTTTTTCCTCTGGCAGTGCATAGATCTAACAAGCGATTTGAGTTCGAACTATTTTTACTTCCTATAATTAGCACTATGTCTACAATTTCAGTTAATTTTTTGACAGCATTCTGCCTATTTTGTGTTGCATAACATATATCTTTTAAGTTGGGGCCTGTAATGTTTGGAAATCTGAGCTTTAGGGCAGTAATGATTTCGCGGGTGTCGTCGGTGCTTAACGTGGTTTGTGTAACATAAGATAAATTATCTGGATTTTTAACCTTTAAATCGCGTACATTCTGTAGGGTTTGCACTAAAACTATGGGATTATTCACTCTTCCTCTGATTCCCTTAACTTCTGGGTGGTTTTTATGTCCAATTAGGATTAATTCTTTACCACTATCTTCATACCTTTTTGCTTCTTTATGTACTTTACTAACCAGTGGGCATGTTGCATCAATCACTTGAATGCCCTTTCTTTTTGCTTTGTCTTCTATATTTTTTGACACTCCGTGCGCACTGAAGATCAATATTCCTCTATTGTCCTTGATGTCCCTGATGCTATTCACAAAAATCACGCCTTGTCTCTTAAAGTCCTCTACTATATATTTATTATGAACGATTTCATGCAGCACATAGACTTTGCGTTTGTTTCGATATTTTTTTAAAGTGATGGCTAATATATCTACAGCTCTTTTGACTCCTGCACAAAAACCACGCGGTTCAGCTAAAATGATTTCCATTTTTTTAAATCGAGTAAGTATGCAAACATTGCTTAAAAATAGGCTCTGCTCACTGTACTTTATAGTACCATTATTTGTATTTTATATAATAATTAATTTTCATATATTCTCTTTAATTTTTGGTCAGTTTAGTGCTGTAGAGGATTTAAAAAAGGGTACTAAGGCATACAGGCAACCTAATATTTTAGATAGGAATGAAGTGGTAATAGCAACAAATGTGCCACAACATCACTATATATAGATCCAACTAAAGTGAAAAATCTGGAAGGTATAGTAGCACAACTGCGTTCTATTTTTAATGACCTTGAGTACGAAAACCTGTGTAAAATACTCACTTAAAAAAGAAACTTACTTGGATAAAACGGCATTTAATTTCAAAAGGGTGCTAGCGGTCAAAAGTGCCGGTGTGCCGGAAGTAAATTTTTGCGACAATGTAAGATGTGTCTATCCACACAATAATTTGTTTTCACATGTGCTTAGCTACACTGATATAGATGGCAAGGGCATTGCTGGAGTTGAGGTATACCATAAATAAGACTGGAATCCAGCCTCACGCTACTCGAATGACACCTGGTGAATATGTTCAACTATCCTTAGATACATGAGTGCAAGGTATAGTACATGAAGAACTAACTAAGGCTGTAAATGGATGTCAGGTACTTGGTGGAGTAGGACTTGTTTTAAATGTGAAAAATAAGCAAGATCATTTCAGTGGTCAGCTTGCCTGATTTTGATTCCGATCTGCAAAATAAAGCGAAAAAGAAGTACAAGAGTTTAGTCTCGTTAGTCTTGGAGTGTATGAGATGGGATCAGTGTTAAAATTTTTTACAATAGCTGCAACGCTTGATGCAAACGTTGTAAAAACTAGTGATTTGTATGACGTATCAAAGCCAATCACAATTGGAAAGTGTAAAATTTAGGATTTTCATAAATCTGAAGTCAAAAAAATTACCAAGATATATTTGTGAAATCGTACAACATTAGTGCAGCAAAAGTTGCAGCCGAGTTAGGTACTGAGAAGCAAGTAGAATACTTTAAAACTATGAAACTTTTTTCTACTTTGAAAATGAAATACTAGAGAAATCCACACCAATAACCCCGTATAAATAGAGTGAAAGCACTTTAATAACGGCATCTTGCGGTTATGGAAAGATGTAACCCAGATCCATCTTGTATAGACTGCAGCCGCATTAATCAGCAGTGGGATATTTCACAATGCAACTTTGATGTTAAATAAAGGAAGTATAGGAGAGCAGATTATTGCAAGAAGCGCTTACTGAGAAGTAAGAAAATTATTATGTGCAGCAGTAACAAATAGGATAGGTAGGAGAACAAGCATAAAAGCGTATTTGATAGGAGATAAAACTGTATCAGCAGAAAAAGTTGTAAACGATAAATACAACAAGAATGCAAACATAACATCATTTATAGGAGTGCTAACTACAGTTAACCCAGATATATAGTGCTAATTGTTATTAATGAACCTCAGGTCATACACCACACCTGAGGAATAATCACTGCACCTATAACTAAGAATATTATAAATAAAATAGCACCTATACTTAAATGTTACACCTGAGATGCAAGAATTATGATTTCTTTATTAAAATTTTAAGTTTATAATCTTGTTCATTTTTATCAATACAAAGAAACCCATCTTTTGTTGCACTGCAATTTTCAGGGGCGATGTCTAAATTAATTTTTTTGCCACTGTCATCCATACTCAAATGAACTCTTGGTTCAAAAAAGTCAATTATGTTAGCCTCAAATTTCTTTGTTATCTTTCTATCCGGAGAAACCAGATTAAATTCCCGAATATTGCTTAGGTCAATATTTCCTATATAATTACTACACCCACTGTCTGTGCAATATGAACTCTCAACTATATAGCCTTCACTTGGAACTTCTGTAAAAAAATTCCATAAATCACTTGACATACAAAATACCCTTAATATTTACCACTTGAAGAAGTATATATACTTTTTAAGTATATGTAACCATAATACATCTCAAAATACAAAATTCAACAGTTAATTGTGTGAGAGATAAAATTGCTAATGGCTACTTAAATCCTTTTATTAGTTTTTTTCACCATGCTGTCAATCATGTGTTTTATTCCTTGATATACAGAATATGTACTTTCGTCTCTACGCATATAAGCAGAACAGGAAAACACATTATGTTCTTCGTCTTCTATTGATAACCCTGTGTCACATTTTATGTGCTCACCACCTAGCTTTTCTATCAACTTTTCTCTGTCATCTCCTATAGTAACCTTAATCTTACTTTCTCCTTTACTTGTTTTACTACTTAAAATAGAAACAATTATTGCTGGAGATATACATATAGCTCCTATTGGTTTTTTTGTAGCAAAAAATTCTGAAACTAATCTCTCAAATTCGGGTATTACTGTTACCACTTCTTTATCTTCAGCTAAGTCAGATAGATTTTTTGCAACTCCATATCCACCAGGTACAACTAACATGTCAAAATCTTTGGCTTTAGCTTCTTTTAGGTCACATATTTCGCTTCTTGCAACTCTTGCTGCTTCCACGAGTACATTTCTTTTTTCTTTTACTGCTTCTGTTGTTTTATGGTTCACAACTTGTGTAATATTGATATCAGGTGCAAAGCATTTGACCTCCACTTCCTGCTGATCAAGTACAAGCAGACTTAAAACCACTTCTCTCACTTCTGCACCATCAAGATGACCGCATCCTGATAAAACCACAGCAGCTTTTAATTTTTTTTCACCCATAGAGTACCTTGATTTCATATAATTTAGGTATTGTAATACAAATTCTATGTTTGGAAAGGGGTAATTATATTAATTATTTTGTATTAGTTATAATACAATTAATATGTATAATTAGACATACTTATAATTGATGGAGTTTGGTATGGCGCCTAAAAAGGGAGAAGAACCTCTATTAGAGTAAGATAAATTAGAAGAAACTGTTTCGAGTGTAATAAAAATAATTGCGCAATCCTCACAGGGGAAAAAAAGCAGTTTATTTGAAGCTCTATCAGAACAAGTTGGAAAGATGGATTTTAATGGCTTGGGTTTAGCAATTGATTGCCAAAGTTTGCAAAAGGAAGTGAATAAAGAATTGTTTATAAAATTGATTGAAGGAGCACTTATAAAATCCAACTTTTGAAAAACCACTTAGAGGTAATAGAGGATATTCTAAAATCTGTTGAACATGAGGCGATAAGTAATATTATAAATAGTAATAAAGGCCCGTTAGGTAATCTTAACTATTTTAAATCAGCATCTGCAAATGAAAAAATTGCAATGGCTTCTGCTGGGGTGGTATTGAAAGTGACGTTTTCTCCACTTATTATGTTTGCCACATTAATGATGCTTGTAGCTATTAGAGCGGATTATACAGGGATAAGGATAAGAAAAGCTGTGAAAAAATAAAGGAATGGGTGATTGAAGTAGGGAAAGCGATGAAAAATTTACTTAAAGATTTTATCAATCAATTACCTGAAGTTCGAGCAAGAGAGAATAATTTCGGTAGGTTATATAGGAAGTTGTCTAAATCTATTTATAGATACTGGTAAGTCAGAGAAAGAAGGTGAGGTAAAGAATGCTCGAAATAAGGCAAAGGTAATAGAAATGCTTCAAAACAAGGGACAACAGTCGGCTATAAAAGAGTTAATAAAGGATGGAACATTGATTTTCCAAAGGAAGAAGAGAATATTATGGACAGACTTGTAAAAAAGGGTTACAGTACTCATGAGAAGAATAATATGGCAGTACTTAAGGAGCTTATGGAGAAATTTCTACCTGCAATTATGGCCATTATTAACAACATAGAAGAGGTAAAAGAAAAAGTTAATTAGAAGGTAAGAAAGAAGCCACTTTCTACAATAGAGAGTCTAAGTTCTAAGTGAGTGGGTACAAGAGGACAATTCAAGCACCAATGGCTTTGTTGCATACTCATTAACACCAAAAAAAAGCTGTTCTACTTCCTGCTTAACATATCCATTAAGTCAGATTCTTTGAATTTGCTATGGTCAACTTTGCTGAATTTATTAACCATTGCGCTCATTTGATCATATTGCTTAATTAAAAGATTGACATCTGGTACTCTTGTACCAGAGCCCTTCGCGATTCTAAGCCTCCTCTTGCCATTTAAAATATTCGGATCTTGCCTTTCTTTTTCAGTCATCGAATTTATGATAGCTATATATTTTTTCACTTTACTATCATCGGGCACTCCGCTACTTAGCTTTTTTGTAAATGAGCTTGGAATGAATTTCATTATATTGCTGATACCGTCCATTTTTTTTAGCGTTTTTAGCATTCTTACCAAGTCATTTAAGTCAAGTCTGCCTTTTTTTACTTTCTTTTGTAGTTTGTCAAATTCTTCCTGACCAACGATTTCGGCAGCTCTTTCAACCAATGAGATAACATCACCCATATCGAGTATCCTTTTTGCAATTCTATCGGGGTAAAAATCATCAAGGTCGCTTAGCTTTTCACCACAGGCAATGAACTTAATTGGGCAGTTAGTTACCATTTTCATAGAAAGGGCAGCGCCGCCACGTGCGTCACCATCAACACGGGTGAGAATAATACCGGTTACACCTATTGTTTCGTTAAATGATTTGGCTATGTTTACTGCATCCTGGCCAATCATCGCATCGGCTACTAAAATAACTTCTGCAGGTGAAGCTATTTTCTTCACAGTTTTCAACTCATTCATCATATTGTCGTCTATGTGAAGTCTACCCGCGGTATCTAGTATCAGCACATCATAATTATCGTTTTTTGCTGCCGCCAGTGCCCTTTTTGTAATTGCAGTAGGCTTCTCATCCGTTACTGTAGATAAAGTTTGTATGTCTATTTGTTTTCCAAGCACTTCAAGTTGTTTCTGGGCAGCAGGCCTGTAAATGTCCAAAGAGGCAAGCATCACTTTTTTCTTTTGTTTTTTTAGCTTTAAAGCAAGCTTTCCTGAGGTGGTTGTTTTACCTGCACCTTGCAAGCCTACCATCATGATTACAGCAGGAGGGTTGGCTCCTAGATTTAGATCACTTTTCTCCAGTCCAAGAATTGCAATTAAATTATCCTGCACGACTTTGATTATCATTTGTGCGGGAGAAACGCTTTTTATGACTTTTTCTCCTATTACTTTATCTTTAATGTCGTTGATAAATTTTTTTGCGACTTCAAGAGAAACATCAGCTTCAATTAAAGCTATGCGTATTTCACGTATAGCAAGGTTGAAGTCATCTTCAGAAATGATAGACTTTCCCTTGAGCTTATTAAATACAGAATTTAAACTTTCGGTTAATGATTTAAACATAGCAGCACTAACAAAATACTCATCAAAAAAAGAGAAGAAGCTGAAATAAAACTCACTGAATCATAACTTAGCGCTTCTTTAAGTTTATTAGCATTATTAAAGTATAAATTAGTGAGTGAATTAGTCAAGTTTTGCAGTGCACCAGCAGACATTTTCCTCATTTTGAAAATTAATTTATTGAACAGTGAAACAACATAGGGTATGAGAGCTCTAAAAATCCAATCGATATCCATTTTAAGATTTATTCTTGGCAAAAATAACTTACGTAAAGGAATAAATAGCAAAGTAACACATAGTAGTAAATTAAGTTGTGACCAGATGTTTTTTGTGTTATACGCAAGGTTAAAAATCGAGGGCTTGTTGTAAATAGGCAGGTAAGGATTGCCAGCGATCACGCATATAAATGCTAAAATAATCATAGCTACTCCTCCCCCCTTCTCTGCTAAAAGTTTGGACCTGCTTTTGGTAATAAATATATAATAAAGAAACTTGAGCCCCACACTTAAATAAAGTGATAAATTCAAAATCTTGTGTAAGTTTTTATACAATTCTAAGTTAGTACCATTCATTTTAATTTCGACTGCAATGTATGATTTGCTGATAAATCCAGCAGTTCCTGGAAATGCAGCCATTGTTAGTATTGCGATCAAAGCATATATTCCTTCCGCTGACATGAATTTACCCACTCTATTAAAATTTACTGCTTTTGTCCGCAAGATAATCGAGTTAGCAACAGTGGTGAGCAATAATTGATAGACAATGGAGAAAATTATGTTAAGTATAAGTAGTGGTATGGCATTTTTTGAATGGCTAAGCAGACTCCCTGTCATAATTAGTATGCCCATTTGTCCTACGACGTTGTAGGCTAAAAATCTACGGATGTTTTGTTCAAGGGAAGTAAATATAATACCATAAATTGCAGTGATAGTACCCAAGAATGCTAATATTTCAGCGTGATCTTGCCAAAGGTTGTAGGTATGTAAAAGTGCTATTAAAAAAGAAATCTTAGTAGTAAATAGGGAAAGGTATGATGCACCGTGCAATGACGCAGCAGGGTATGCGTCAACAACCCAGAATGAAAAAGGAAAACAAGCACAAATTATTAATAAACCCATGATTATTAAATTAGGATTTTGAATCGCTAACCCTGCTGTTAGTATAATCCCGACAAAAAAGTGTACGCAAGCGTATCTTATTGCAGGTCCATTATCTTTGCAGCCGGCTGCAATAATAAAAGATGCGCTGATGGCCATTAATTCACAGAATATTATAACCGATATTATCTGCTTAGATAATATTGCACATAGTGAACTAGTAGTGTAGGCAAAAAAAGATAGCATTTCTGAAAAGCTAAAATTTTTTGCTGGTAAGACAATTAAAAATGCAACTGATAAAAAAGATATTAGTATGATGCGAAAGGATAAATCAAAATTTAGAACTGGATAAGACCAATTTACTGTGACTTCAGGTAGTTTTAGAACTATAACCATTAATATAGTCAGCAGAAATAACAGTGAAGATTTGTAAAGTTGCACGATGATTTAAACTAATGTAGTTTATACTACCTTAATGTATAAGTAAAATCAATTTGCTTGTAGTTACTCTTAACTACTAATTAAACTAATTATCATATAATTATATCAGGGTTAAGGGGTTATAGGAGAACGGTCAGATTAGGTTTGTAATCTAACCTGACCGATAGCTTTAATAGTGAGGTAAGCTTTAATATAGCATCCTCGGTTTGTAGTGCTACACTCGTGCACAATTTGTTTTAAATTTGTGCAGGAGTGTTAGTAGATTATTTACTTTTTGAAATAAAATTTAGCATTAATTTTTTATGGCTAACATAAAATCCTTGCTGTTTTCTGTGTTGCCTATATTAAAATAATTATTATAGCATGAAGTTATTAATAATATATATTTTAGCATAGCAGATACAGAAAAGGATGGTGAAATAGCAGCAGTTTGACAGTGTCATTCCAGTGCGTGACTCACAACTGTACGAACATTGGGTTTGATAGACTAGGATTCAAGTAGCTGATATAGGAACGAAAAATTTACTTAACACACTTTGCCAGCTCTCTTAATTATGGTAATAGGACTATTTTATATAACTTCTAATTTGTGCAGATTAAATGACAAGAAGATTTTACATTTGGTGTACTGTTGTTTAATTTTTGCACTATATATACTGTAAGATTTCTAAATTAAAAAGCTTTTTAGACATCATCCAACGTCAAGTTTTTAAAGTTAAAGAGTTAGTAACTAGCTACTACTGGTCTCTTTACTTTTTTTCTGCTTAGTAAATTTCTTAAATATTTAAGCTAAGGTTAGTTACGGGTTAAAAGCAGCTAAAAAGATGTTCTACCCTTTTTCAAAATTTTTACATTAGTTGATAAAATCTTAAATCATCTACCAAATTTTATTTTTTTGCTTTTGTACCACAAATACTCTGTTGTTGAGTGACTTGAGCGCCTGGCCAATTTTGCTCACTTCAATATTTTTACTATACGCAAATCTTTCAAAATCTCTTGTCAAATGTGTCCAACATATCTATCTATTTTCAAGACTAAAATAATTGTACACAGCGTATTGTTACTTACAACTATGCCATTGTATTCTGGCAGTAAACTTTGCAACACCTTCTTGCCACGAGACTCGGTCATCTTTAGAAGTGTCAGAGCGCTTTGTTGTTATTACCCAACCCAGCCTCTTTCTCCTTGATTTCTGTGCTATGTTTCATCTATATGCAGGTTTCTTTCAATTCTTCCTTCATTTTCTCATATTCAGATGCGCATCTTTTGATACTCTGTGCTCAGTCTTTGATACTAAACTAAGACTTATATTGAGGTTAAATATACTGCTTAAAATTTGTTGTACTTTTCTTTTCGAGTTAATAAAAAAGCCACTTAGGCTGCTAATTGTTGTTTTAGCATTGAACCCTAGAAGACATCTTGAAACCCCCATGGTTAAACTAGCTGAACCCTTCCTATCACAAGCTCTGTAATAGTTTCTTTGCAACCTGTACTCAGTTACGATTAGTTTGATTTCTGGTAATTCTTACCTTTTAATGGACAATTTCATCTTCTAAAACAACCTTATTTCCACACACACAAACCTGATAAAATTGTATAGTCTACTACTATATTTGCTACCATCAAATCTCACTTATATACCTTATGCCCTGGCTGACCTCCTGGTTTTTTATCACTTTTCTTTTTTGTTTTTTTGCGATATATATCTTGCGATGGTGGTAGAGATGAACTTTTTGAGTTCAGCCCAGTTTATCTTCTAGCTCAATTATTTTTGCTTTTAAGCCATCATTTTCTATAATCAGAGCCTTTATTTCTTCTTTGAGATTAGCGTTTTTTGATTTGTACGCCACAATCTTTTCTGCAGCCCTGTTATCATACCCACTCCATACTTAGCTTCTCATGTCTTTACACTTTTACAATCACTTTGTAAATCCCTTATCTCCGTGAACGGTTATAAGAAATTTAATAAGTAGAAAAAAGGTAAAAAAACCTAGTGAGTGACTACTTATTTATATTTAATTTTCAAATATGGCGTTTTTTTATTCTAAACACTTAATAATCATGACTAGGTTGCTTTTGAGCTGCAATTAATCTAAATTATAAATATTAAGAAACTTACTGATAGAAAAAAAGACCTAGAACAGTTAGTTGTTCACTATCATTTTATCAGTTGGCGTTTTTTATCAAGCGCAATTTACAGTACTAGTTGGTAATAGATAACAATATAAAAAACATAAGGTGTACATAGTGCAGAAAATTAAATGCGAAATACTAAATATATTAAGTTTTTTGTTACTTAACCTGTATAGAGAAGATAAATAATTAAGCTTACTATGATAAGGAGACTGGCAAAGTTTATCAAGTATTTTTGTATTTAATCCGTTTTTATTGCTAAAAAACCTAGATGTTGGCCAGCTTACTTGAAAATACCCTCGCTTTGGCGAAGGGCACTCGTACAACCATGTGCAATATCTTAGCTATGATATATTTCTCACAGATTCATCTAAACTTAATTAAGTAGGAGTACTATTAATAAGGAAAAGAGTTTGGAGATTTAAATAATATGGCACATGAGGAAGATATAAACCAATTAGTGGAAAGTAGATTTGATTATTAACTAAAAAGATGCAAATGAAATCACTCTTTTGCGTAAATTTGCAAAAGAAGGTGATGTAATTAAAGTAAAATCATTATTAGAGCACGAAGCAGATTTTAATGTAATAGACAATGAAAATAGAAATCCATACCATTATGCATGGGCACAAGAAAATTGATAAACTCCTTGTTAATCAACTTACAATTAATTCTAAGGATAAAAATGGATTTACTTCGCGCACTACAAGATGATACAGAATTAATAGGTTTTTTGATAGAAAAGACGCAAAAATCAATGAAAAAGATGCCTAAGAAGGCTATACTCCTCTTCATATAGCTTCACTATGCGTTCCTAAAAAAAGTGTTCAAACTTTAATTGATAGGGAAGCAAATCTTGAATGTGAAGATAATAATTTCCGCACTCCTTTATTTTTAACTATTTATCAATGCATTGCGTATTACGAAAGTAGAGCAGAAATTATAGAATATCTGATAAAAAGAGGTGCAAACATAGAAGCAAAAGATACAAAAATAATACTACGCTTTTTCTAGCAGGATATAACAATAAAATGCAAATACTTAAGCCCATTGTAAAGAAACAGCAAGCAAAAGCTAACTTTAAAGGATTTATTTGTACAAAAAACAATCATGGTTTTGATGCATTAGATTACGCTATTGAGCATAATAATTAAGAGGATGGTAATATTTCTTGTTTCAAAGAGAATAGAAGCAAATGATCAAGATTTTAATGATAACACCAGGTTACATAAGGCTAGCTATAGTGGTAACACTAAAGCAGTTAAGTTCCTATTGAAGCTTAAAGTAGATCAATGCTGTCAGTAGATGTAACAGAGTCCCTTTACACTTAGCAGTTAAAAAAGACCATACAAAAGTTATAAAAATGTTATTGAAAATTAAAGCCAATATGAATATTTGTGAGCAGCAGGGTTATATGCCTCTACATCTTGCTGTTTAAGGAGATTTTTTGATATAGCTTAATTGCTAATAGAAAAGGGAGCAAACCTGAGCATTAAGTGCAATGATGGCTACACTGCAATAGATATGTCTATCAGCAAAGCTAATAGCACAAAAGACATCAAAAAAAATTATAAAAATTTTTGCAAATTTTTGTTGCTTCACTAAAAGAGCTACGTAGTAAGTGCAAAGAAGTAAAATATATAAAAAATTAAGGTTATGCTGAAAAACTTGCTCTACATTTAAGCAGAGAGTCGCAAAATCATCAACCTGGGTTTTTAAGTTGTGGCTGATACACTGCGACCATTTATAGCGTCAAGGTTTTTAATCTAACCAGCTAACACTAAAGAGTTATCTCTCAAATATTTCTTCATAAGCTTTACAAGCCTTTTCAGATTATTCAAATAGCTCCATTCTGCTTGTAGAACTCTTATGTCGCTTTACACACCAAACTAATCTCACTTCTTATTTCTATTAGCTCTTTATTTAATGACTGAACATGTAATTTTACCTTAAACAGGTCTATAATATTAAAAAAACATAATTATTAAGATAATACAGAAAATTCTCACGATAACCTCTGTATAGCTCTTAGCTTTGCTGAACGCGAACGTGGATTTGCATTTACTTCTTCTGCGCTTGCTTTGATCATTTTTTTATTTAGGAGAGAGAATACCTTACAATCGATAGATCTTGGCTCACATAAACTTTTAAAAAAAGTTTTGACTATACGGTCTTCCAAAGAATGAAAAGTGACAACTATTAACTTGCCATTCCTATTTAAAATTTCAGATGCTGCTTTAATGCCCTTTTCAAGTTCTCCCAGTTCGTCATTTACCCATATTCTAATTGCCTGAAATGTCCTAGTTGCAGGATCAATTTTATTTTTTCCACGAAACACTACAGAACGCACAATATTTGCAAGCTCAAATGTAGTTTTGATAGTTTTTTTCTTCCGTGCGTTTACTATTGCTCTTGCAATTCTACGAGAATGACGCTCGCCTCCATAGTTATATATAGTGTTTGCAATTTCTTCTTCGCGTAAAGCGTTAACAAATGTTGAAGCGTTTGTATGAGAAGAGTTATCCATTCTCATGTCAAGTGGACCATCATGTAAAAATGAGAATCCTCTATCTCCGTCATCAAGCTGCATAGATGAAACTCCTATGTCAAATACAACTCCATCTACAGTATTACTTGGTGTCACTCCAGTGCTTGACGCTGAGATCCATATATTTTTTTTCTGAATCCCAGATGAGATAATAGAAGAGAGTTTTGAGACAGCAGAGGGCTCTACAAGGTATTCAAGGCTATTACTATCTAATATACTTCTTATATTGCTAAATTTTTCAATAAATAGCTTTACTCTACTGGGGTACTTAATATTTAAATCCTCATAAAATTTAATAACAGTTTTATCTCTATCAATCGCATACACTTTGCAATCAGCTGATTCCAGTATTGCTTTGCTATATCCTCCAGCTCCAAATGTAGCGTCCACATATATACCACCATTTTGTGGTGAAAGTTGTAATAGCATCTCTTTTAATAAGACTGGAATATGTGCCATAGCGTTCTATTGAAAGATTTTGTATATATATAAAAATAACTTTTTTACTTAAGTATAGTATACTATAGAAATACATGGGCAATAATATAAAAATATTAAGATTTAATAAAATATTGTTATTAATATAATATTTATGTCATGCTCACATTTTCTTTCCATATTTGAAAAAATAAAACATACCATTATGATATAAAACAAACCGTGATGTATAGTCCCTGAGTGTGATGGTATAATAAATGAGAAGATCATACCACCGAAAAAGGAGTTATGGGTTAACTCGACGCATATAAGTTATGAACGTTGTCCAAAATTAAATTTTCCTCAGTTATACTTTTTACTTGTGGATCGATTATAATAGCTACATTCTTTGATTTGCTATCATTACCGCAATACTTATCTATAAGATTTTTCAATTCAGCCTCATGCTCTCTACGAAAAGCTGTTATACTATCAGCTTATATAATAGTGTTATACATTTGCGGCATTAATTTTTCGTTTAAGCAACACAAAATTGACAAATCTACTAAACAAATTACAAGCGATACGCTGGATTATAACCATATACTGCTACAACAATTCTAGCAACAACTGAGGTAAATAAGATAAACAGCTCGACAATATATAATTTGCTCATTCTTAGTAGCCATAAAATAATTGAGTTATAACCTCACATAGCTGTTCTTCTGTTAGGTCAAAAACTGCACCATAAATTAGGATCATAAAATGCAAAACTATTATCTGAATTTTTCTTTATTAGCATAATATGTACAGAATTTCGACTTATAACAGACTTATAAGATATTTTCATATACTGATTTTGACTTATTACTGCTAGATTTAGGTCTGCTATAGTTAATATCTTTAGCTTTTTCATTGCTAAAGAAGTTAATCTTTTTGCTTTTTCTGAGAAATCTATTTGTATTTGTTCAAACTCTTTTAAGAAATTCTCTTGTTTATCTTCTTTAAGCCAAGACACAATATATTTTAGTATTTCTTTTTTCTGCTCTATAAAAACTTTTATTTCATCAAAACTGTTGCTTACTTCCTGCACCCGTTCCTGATAATTTATTCCATCTGAAGCAATACTATATCCTTAACTTTCTTGATTAAATTATCTACTAGTAATCTCTTTTCTCAATACTATCAAATGCTCTAATAGTCTTGAAACATTTGTTTGTCAGATTCAATGATATTCATTAAATTTATCTGTTTATTAGATACAAATCTTTCTTTATATTTGGAAAATATTCTACTTTAAAAAAACTGTACTAGACAAAAATTTTTCAGATTTTTTCTGCATATATAATTATGCCAGAATATCGAGAGATGTCAAATTTTCTTGCCTTTAGCAAGTTGAGCATATGAACAAAACTTTAAAAGGTGCTACGGTTAGGAAGTCAGTCGCATCAGCAATTCAAAATCTATGACTTTGTTATGGTTTGTAATTATGCAAAAAGACTCAAAACTCTCACCTCCTTTTAGTTATATGTAATCAGTAGAAAAATCTCCTAATTTATTTTATCCTACCCTTCACATTCTGAATGTAGAAAATTGTGTGGTAAATTACAAAAGTAATGTTATCAAGTTTAATTTGTAACACTGTACTGTGGTATGTCACATGCTTTTTGGTCATTTAGTAAACATAATCGGCGATATTTTTTTCATTATGCGATCAGTTGGTTAGTCTACTAAAGGCTTTTGGAATATTTGTAGTGGGTTTCCTGATGGGACAACCGGTGCTGCTATGTTTAGCCATATTGGCCAATAAACATAGAAGAAAGTTTACCCTATTGCTCTCAATTATATTGATGACTCTATCAACCGTATTAATTGCTTTTATGCCAGGGTATCAAAATCTCGGAATACTTGCCATCAATACTGGTGGTATGTTTAAGGTTATTGCAGGGTATATCTTTTGGAGGAGAGGCAGGAAATATTCCATTTTTAGAGCATGCTCCTAAAAACAAGAAGAAATTCTTTGGCAGTATTGAAGTATTAAGCGCAATTCTTGGGTCAATCCTGAGTCTTATAGCAGTACTCATATGCAAAAAAGTATCTGATTTCAAATCTTGGGAATGGAGGTTAACTTTTAGTTTTAATTTAGTAGTGGGATTAATCAGCATAATACCAAGGTATATACTTGATGAGAGCCCAGAGTATAAAAAGCAGAGAAATCCACCTGAATTACCATTAAAAGAACTATTGAATTGCTATAAAAAACTTTTCTGGTATCATTAGGGGTCGACATAGTTGAAAATTCGTCCCTTTACATGTACCTAGTATTTTTCAATGTGCTTACATTAACAATAAATACTCATTCTTACCCATATAGTAAAAATACTGAGCCAAATTGCGCTCGGAGGATTAACTATATTAGTTGCAATACTTTCGACAAGATAGGAAGAGAAAAAGTCATGAAATTTGTATTCATAACTTTTGTAAATAGCAAGTTATCCAGTTTTTTCAATAATATTAAGTGGTAATGATTGCTGATTATAATGGTACACATTCTTTTATAATCCCAATAGCCGCATTGCTTGATCCTGTCAGTGCACTTATGTGCGATTATTTCCAACAAAGGTGCGGTACAGCGGATTTAGTTTATCAAGAAATATATCTGATGGATTATTGGTACACCATTCATATGCACAACAGTTATCAAGGGGTTACAGGACAAGAGACTTCAGCTAGTTTTTGTATGATTTCTTGTGCATTAATTGGGCTGGTTGCTATATCGCAAATTAAAAATTAGTTTTCTTCAAGTTATCTGTTCAGCGTAGAATAGATACTTTTCCTATCTTTAAATATTCTCCTTCTAATCCAGAGCTGTTATTAAAAAGTCTTCTACTCGCTACACTCAGCTTATTTCTTTTCTGTTATTAGTAACAGCAGGTTCATTTACTCTTCTATCTAGCACGAAAATATTATCAACATTACGTTCTATTCTATATTCCTTCTTAATAAATCCTGATTTTTCACATAATTCTTGGAAATACTCAGTAATAATATCGAGCAAACTTCTACCACTTCCTATAGTGTAATCCCTCATTAGTTTGCCATTCTATATTCTATATCGCTTGTGTTTTCATTAACTTTGGCTTCAAGCACAGATTCAAGTGAATCATCTAACTGACTACCCATTTCTTTTCTTGATTAAGCACTTCTGATGGATTAAGGTCTTCTACATCTGCTACGATTTTGGATCTCACTGCTATAAAATTAGTACCATCATAATGAATATTTACCATTTTCTTGCAATCATAAAGTCGTAACCCAAACCGAGTTTTAAGTGAATCGCTAAAAATTAGTCTATTAAAATACCAGCGTCATTACAATTAGTGATTAATTCCCCTGTAATGGCCTCATTAGGTACTATCCCATAAGGATCAGCATACTCAAACATTTTTGTATATGCTAATTCTTTTATTATCAGAAATTGATCTATAATAATCTTCCCATGTTTCACCAAATTTATGACCTTTCTTAGCTTTTTCAATTAACATGCGAGTCACATTACAATCTATTTCCTTTTCGTTGATAATAAAGTCTATTTCAAAAAAGTTTAGGTACATTATCTTACCAGAATTTGCTTTAGCATTATCTTTTTATCAGTCACTACTTGTTAAATGAGAAATTTTCTGCTTCAGCTTGTAGTGCATAAAATGGGTTCCTTGTTATTTATGAATATAAGTTACCTATTAAGTATTAAAAAATTTTTAAGTCAAGTTTCAGTCACATTTTAATATGACTTTACTAATTTATTACTAATACCAATTCCTACTGACTTTATCACTGTAAACATAGTTACCACCTTGCACTTTTGTTCATATCAATTGTCAATTGCTTCATCTGATAAAACGGAAAATATTTCTCCTCTCTTTGAGGAATTTATTGTATTCATTTTGGTTGCTGACTTTCATTTTACTGGCATGTTTTTTGTTAAGTGGTTAAGTGGCCATCTTATAATGAATTTTGTCGATAACCACCATATTTTTTTCGTGTGCTATGCAACAAAGCTATTCCAGCGTCGCGCGCTGGAATTGTACCATTTTCGTTTGCTCATAAGTTGCTTCAGCTACAAATATTTAAGAAATCCACCAAGTAAGAAAAAGACAAAAGAAGCCCTAGTTAATATCTATTTAAAAACACTAGCGTTTTTTTATGTTTTAAATACTTAATAATCGCGACTTAGTTGTTTTTTATTGCAACTAACCTTTAGTCATAAATGTTTTAGAAATTTACTAGGCAAAAAAAAGGCAAAAGATATATTGTGGTAGATAGTATTTACTCTCTAATCCTGCAAGTTAGCATATTATACTGTCCTAAACGCTTTATAAGCGAGTTTCAACTTATATAGGTAAAAAATTAGAAATATTGTGAAGACATAAGGTACATATAGTGCAAAAAATTAAACATAAGATGCTAACTATATAACACTTTATTATTTTAATCTGCACAGATTGAAGGTAACTTAACACCCCCAGTATCGGGATAAGGGGGCTAGCGAGGTTTGTCAGGTAGTTTTTTCGGCTTACCTAAATGATGGCCAGGCAAAAATTATATGGTTTGCAAGAAGCTTAATCTAAACTTGGTTTGTAATGCTGTATTTACACACCAATTTCTTTACAATAAGCTCCATACACAGGGCTTTCAGCTATAACAGACTGCTGGATTTTAATTTTTTTAATAATTGTACACTACTAATTATATAAGTTCCCATTTGCAAAGAGGGTAGAAGATGATTTCTAAGAATTTAGAGGCAAGTTTAAATAGAGTATTATTGATTGCCTCTAATTTTAATCTTAAATATGCAAAAGTAGAGCATTTATTACTTGCATTAACTAAAGATGTGGATGTAAACTACGTTTTATCAAGGTGTAATATTAGGGCTGATAAAATCATCAATATAGATAGCATTCTATATGGCTATAGTAGTGATATAAAAGTTTTTTTACAAGACAATTCTGAATTGACTATCAATGGAGTTGAGCATAATTCGCTATTTCTATGCCTAATACATAGAGCCATAATACGTGCTCATAGCTTAGGAAAAAAGAAAATAAGTGGAGTAAATATTCTAGTAGAAATTTTGTCTGAACAAAATTTCTACATTGAAGATTATTGTAGAGGTAAAACGCGAATGATTCCAATTTAATTTATCATATATCTAATATGAAATACTCCAGTAATATAGATGAATACACTACTAATCGTAAGGTAAAACTCGGTAAAAATAATGATGTTTCTGCTGCAGTAAATAAAGGTGAGTTGTTAAAAGATGAAAAAGTTCTACAAAGTTATTGTAAAAATTTAAATGATTATGCAAGAAGTAAAAAAATAGATTGCGTTATTGGTCGTGATTATGAATTAAACCGCACTATAGAAATACTACTAAGGCGCAGAAAAAATAACCCTTTATATGTTGGGGACCCAGGTGTTGGCAAAACAACAATAGTTGAAGGTTTAGTATTGAAAGTAATCGAAGGCAGTGTTCCAAATGTGCTTAGGTCGAGCGTAATTTATGCTTTGGATTTAGGATCACTTCTTGCAGGAACACGCTATAGAGGTGATTTTGAAGAGAGAATAAAGTCTATAATAAAGGCAATTGAGGCAAAGCCAGGTGCTATTCTTTTCATTGACGAAATACACACTATCATTGGAGCTGGTTCAACGAGCAGTAGTTTTCTTGATGCTGGTAATCTGCTGAAGCCTGCACTTGCAAGAGGTACATTGCGTTGTATAGGTGCAACCACATACAGAGAATACAGCAGTAGTTTTGAAAAAGATAAAGCGTTAGCAAGAAGGTTTCAAAAGATTAACGTGCAAGAGTCTTCTGTTAATGAGACAATAAAGATATTAAATGGTATAAAGCACTGCTATGAAGGATATCATGGAGTATATTATACAAAACATGCCATTAAGTCTGCAGCTGAACTTTCACATAAGTATATTACCGGACGAATATTACCTGATAAAGCAGTTGATATTATAGATGAAGCAGGAGCATATTGTAAGTTACTGAGAAACAGACGCAAAATTGTGAACAGTAGAGATATTAAAAACACTATCACTAGAATTACAAACGTACCTTGTAGGTCTGAGCTTGAAGATATGCAAAGAGTAAAGGCCCTAAGAGAAAATCTTGAGAAAGTTATTTTTGGCCAGGAACAAGCAATAGAATCCCTTGTCAATTCTATTAAAATTGCTAAGTCTGGGTTGAGAAATTATAATAAACCCTTGGTAAATTATCTTTTTACAGGGCCAACAGGTGTTGGCAAAACTGAACTTGCAAAACAGTTAGCAAAGAGTATGGGCATGAACCTCATACGTTTTGATATGTCTGAATATATGGAGTCTCATTCTATATCTAGAATAATTGGTTCTCCTCCTGGATATGTGGGTTACGATCATGGTGGACTACTTACAGAATCTGTGTCTAATAATCAGTATAGTGTTGTTCTTCTTGATGAAATTGAAAAAGCTCACAGTGGTATTCACAATATATTACTACAAATCATGGACTATGGTTGTGTTACAGACACTTATGGACGTAAAATTAATTTTTCCAATATAATTTTAATTATGACAACCAATGCAGGGGTATTTGAACGCAGTAAGAACTCTATTGGCTTTGGATATAAAAATTTCAATATTAGTGATAGCGAAAAAGTAATGGAACAGGTTTTTAGTCCTGAGTTCTGTAATCGTCTTGATGAGGTTATTTCTTTTTCTGACTTAAATATGGATGTGATTTTGCATATTGTGGATAAATTCGTTCAAGAATTGAAAAAACAACTTGCACAAAAAGGCATAAGCTGCTTAGTGGAAGGAAAAGTAAACTCTTATCTTGCGCAAATCGGTTACAGTAAGAAAATGGGAGCACGCCCAATAGAGAGACTGATTGAAAAGGAGATAAAGAGTTACTTAGCTGAGGAAATACTGAACCGTCGACTAATTAAAGGAAGAAATTTAAGGGTTTATATGAATAGGCAAAAGGATAAAATTTCCTTCGATATAACTTAAAATTCTTGTGTTGAATTTCATCTTTGCTATAATTTATAATTTAAGTTCAATTTGAGTTATAGTGATAATAAGTGATAAAGTAAGACAAATCCTAAGCTACTATGAGAGTGAAAATCCTGGGGTGAGGGCAAACCTCACTCGTATTCTCATGCATGGAAAGCTTGGTGGTACTGGTAAATTAGTAATTCTCCCTGTAGACCAAGGATTTGAGCATGGGCCAATAAAGAGCTTCGAAGTTAACCCTCATGCTTATGATCCGCATTATCATTTTCAGCTTGCAATTGATTCAGGAGTGAGCGCGTACGCTGCTCCACTTGGTATGATTGAAGCTGGTGCTTCAACTTATGCTGGAATGCTTCCACACATTTTGAAACTTAATAGTTCCAACTCTTTGCATTCAAAAAGTTTGACTTCCGATCAAGCAGTCACTGCTTCTGTAAAAGATGCACTACGTTTGGGCTGTACAGCTGTTGGATTTACTATATATCCTGGTTCTGCTAAGTGTTTTGATATGATAGAAGAAGCTCGTAAAATCATTGCTGAAGCTAAGTCTTATGGGCTTGCAGTTGTATTATGGTCTTATCCACGTGGTGAAGGCATTTCCAAAGAAGGTGAGACGGCAGTTGATGTTATTGCTTATGCTGCACATATAGCAGCTTTGCTTGGTGCTAATATAATAAAAGTAAAACTTCCAACTAACCACTTGGAAAAAGAGAAAATAGAAGCTGAAAATATTAAGTCATTATCCAAAAGGATTGAATATGTCAAAAAATCTTGCTTTGCAGGAAAAAGAATAGTAGTTTTTTCTGGTGGTGAGTCGAAGTCAGTAAATGATATATATAATGAGGCAAAAGAAATTAAACAAGGTGGGGGTAATGGTTCAATTATTGGGCGTAACACTTTTCAACGAAAGAAAGAAGAAGCTTTATCTATGCTAAAAGATATAATGGATATCTACACATAAAAAACGGCTGGGTGGCAGAATGGTTTATGCGGAGGACTGCAAATCCTTTTATACCGGTTCAATTCCGGTCCCGGCCTCTTCTATAGCTTGTAGAGGTTGCTTAATTTGACAGTAACTTTAAGTATCTATTTAGGAGTGCGGCAGAGAGAGTTTTCAAGCAAGCACGACTAAGTAGGTTAAATGTAGCAATAAAAACAAGACTAAAAAACTACTTGACAAGCTTCGCTAGCCTTCTTACCACAAAACTGGAGCTATTTTATATAATTTTCCAGTCGCGCAGATTAAAATGACAAGAAGATCTTTTATTTGGTGTACTATGTTACCGTAAGTCTTTAATAAAATTTTTAGCCTTCTTGCCTATAAAAGTTGAAGCTCGCTTGTAAAGCGTTTAAGATATCACCCAACGTCAAATTTTTAAAATGAAGAGTTAGTAACTAGCTACTTTGGACTTTTTTGCCTTTTTTTTATTTAGTAAATTTCTTAAATATTTTTAGCTACCGCCACCCCAATTAATAAAATAAAAAATATTTCTCCTGTCTTTGAGAAATTTGTTATATTAGCTGTGGCTACTGGCTTTCATTTTTAATAGCATATTTTTTCTTAAGTAGTTATAAATGGCCATTTTACAATGAATTTTGTCAGTAACCACACTAAGTTTCTTGGTTGCTATGCAACAAAGTTCAGTAGCTATATATAACTTGAATTTATTTATGGTGTGCATTATGAGGTTGTCTTTCTTAGATTCAAAAATTACTGTCTACTTTACTCCATGAGAAGATTGTGCTCAGCAAGTAATTAATACAATAGATCAATCTGAGAAATCCATTTTGGTTCAATAATACAAATTTACTCTTGAGAAAGTGGCTAATTCTCTAGTTGAAGCAAAAAAACGTGGCGTTGATATTAAAATTATTCTAGATAAATCACAGCACATTCAAAACATAGTGTTATGCACAAGTTATTTGAAGAAGGAATACCAATTTGGATTGATTACAAGCCAGAAATCGCTCATAATAGAATATTAATTATGATGACCACAAGGTTATTACAGGGTCGTCCAACCTCAGTGATACAGCTGAAGAAAGAAATGCTGGAAAATTACTAACTATTGCGAATTACCCTGAGATTACTGGGTGATATAGAAAAAATTGGGAAGTGTAGCAGTTATAATCTCACAGTACCCATTCCAGCAATTGTGTAGGAAGTTAATAGAAAAATATTGAAAAAAGTATCCGTTTAGAGGTGTAAGCAAAAAAAACCGTCAAACAAACACAGGTGTTAAAATAAGGTAGGCTAAACATAAAAAAAATATGGTTTCTAGTATTTTTGGGATGAAAAATGGACTTTTAAAACCTTCATAGTAGGCCTTTTATCTACACTCCTGAATAGATACACTTTAAGCATGTTTGATAAGCCTAAGTTTACTTAGCCACATACGAGTTTAAAAATTCAACTCCTTTGATAAATCGATAATTCTTTCTATCGTTTTGGTTTATAACTATTATATTCAGTATTACATCTGTTATAAGGTTACCAGAAGGAAGATAATATAATTTATTTGTTACCTAATTACACTACCATTTTCGTAGAAGAATTGTTCGTTTAGAAGCCTTGCCATATGATCTCACCTCAACAATTTTAGTGCGTTTATTATTCTACAAAGCAGCAGCAACTATTTCAGATGCAGATGCAGATTTTTCATTAATTAATACTATTACAGATAATCCAGAAAATATATCTCCTTTGCTTGCTTTGTAATATTTTTTCTCTTTACTTTCCTCAGTAACTGTTTCTCCACCATCAAAAAAACTATCGCATATTAATACTGCTTGAAAAAATAATAAGCCGTAATTATCTCTCAAATCTAGAATTACATCTTTTATGGTACTGTTATTTTCTTTAATGTTGAACCATTGCTTTCTGAAATGATTGTCAGAGCTTTCATTAAATTCAGAAATTTTAATGTAGACTATATTGTCTATAATCTTATTTGAAACAGTATTTATTTGAAGTTGCATTGTCTTGAATTCTTCACTATCAAATAGTAAGAATATGAATCTAGTTTAGAAAATATTTCATCTATTGCATATTCAAAACAAGAGTTTTTTGATTAATGGGCCAGACATACTCCTTTTCTATTTTTTGATTATGTTCTCGAATAATTCAATATGGTCTATTTGTTGAGCAAATGAACCATAAGTAAATAAGGATAAAATAATAACAATAATAAATTTCATGAAGAGAGTTTATCTATGATTCATAAGTAGAATCAACGAAAACGTCTTCTTTGAAAATGTCTTCTTTTAAAGTTATGGTTATACTCTGCATTTTGTGGTAGAAAATAAGCTAAGAGTAAGTAGAGTGTTTTACAAAAATGATACTACGTAATTTACTGTTTTTGCTGCCGCCTGAAATTGCTCACTCCTTAGCGATCATGATGTTGAAAAGGATCTCTTATAGAAAACCTATAGAACTACCAGAATCTTTAAGTGTGAACTGCTTTAATAATAAATTTAGGAGTCCTGTAGGTCTTGCTGCAGGTTTTGACAAAAATGCAGAAGTTATCAGGTCCATGCTTTCATTTGGTTTTGGGTTTATTGAAGCTGGTACTGTAACTAAGCATCCTCAATATGGAAACGCAAAACCGAGAATTTTTCGGTTAATTGAAGATCAAGGAGTAATAAATAGATTGGGATTCAATAACAAGGGAATAGACTATTTTTTAAAGCAAATAAGTGAAACCAAGCTTGATGACTGTATTTTAGGTATAAATATAGGGAAAAATAGTGCATCGAAGGACCAAGTCAGTGATTACATTGACTTAATAAAGATGGTGTATGGGAAAAGTAGTTATATAGTGCTAAACATCTCGTCTCCGAACACACCTAATTTACGCAATCTGCACAATAGGCAAGAATTATCAGAGTTGTTAAAATCCATAACCCTAACCAGAAAATCAATTGATAATTCTGAATCTGTTCCAATAATGTTAAAAATTTCTCCAGATATAGATCAGCAGACAAAGGAAGATATTGCTGGGCTTGCGTTGGAGTATAAAATTGATGGCTTGACAATAAGCAACACTACAGTCAGTCGAGATAACTTACATTCTCACCATAATGAAAGTGGTGGATTAAGTGGCAGACCATTGTTTAAGCTTTCAACAGAGTTATTGAGTGACATATACAAACTTACTCAAGGCAAGATATTATTGATAGGGTGTGGAGGCATTTCAAGTGGTGCCGATGCGTATAAAAAAATAAAGGCAGGGGCATCTTTAGTGCAATTATACACTGCTCTCATATATCACGGACCTCGAGCTGTGAATAAAATTAATCTGGAACTTGCAGAGTTAGTGAGGAAAGATGGACTGAGTAATATTGGTGAGGCAGTGGGTTGTGATTGTAGATTCTAGAAGCTTGTTTTAATAGAATAAAACTAATTTTTTTGGTATAAAGATATGATGGGTGATACTCCTTTTAAAGCAACAAGCATGGAAGACTTGAACGACACTATATCTAAGATCATTAACTATAGATTTAAAAATGGTGCGATATTAGAGGAAGCATTAACTCATCCAAGCTTAAATAAAAGAAATAGTAAAAATCAAATTGAAAATTACGAAAGGCTAGAATTTTTGGGCGATAGTATTTTGAATATGATTGTATCTGCTATACTGTTTAGATTATTTCCTAAAGAAAAAGAAGGGGCGTTGGCAAGAAGAAAAACGGATTTAGTTTGTGGTAATACCATTGCTAATGTTGCTAAAGAAATAAAGTTGGGTAACTTTATTATCATGAATAACAGTGAACGTTGCAATGGAGGAAAACGTAACCTAAAGAATTTAGAAAATGCACTTGAAGCACTAATAGGTGCAATTTACATTGATGGCGGATTCGCAAATGTTAAAAAATTTGTTACCAAGCATTGGAAAGAGCGGGCCAAAGGCATGCTCAGTCTCCCTCAAGATCCTAAAACTTCACTGCAAGAGTGGACTCAGAAAAATAAGTTACCCTTACCAGAGTATGAGCTTATGAAACAAACTGGACCAGCACATAGTCCTGAATTTACTATATCAATTTGCATAGAAAATTATGGTAAAGTTTTTGCATGTGCTTCTAGTAAAAAGGTTGCTGAACAAAAAGCTGCTGAATTAATGCTAGAAAAGATTAATAATAGTGAAAAGACAATTTAGCTTGAACAAAAACGGACAAGTTTTAAGAAAGCTAAGACCACAGTTTTAGTATTTAGCGTTGCTGCTGCCTGATGAAAACAAAATTAAATACATTTTTAATATTTTTATAGAAACCTATTAGAATGGTTTTGTATGCTTTTTCTAATGGCTATTTTAAAATGCTTGATGCTTCTTTTTATCATTTTTTGTATATGCCTACCTACTCAAGGATATGATAAAAGCCTTACTGAAATAGAAGGTGAAGATCATCATGATATAAGTGAACACGGCTGTTCGGTAGAGCAATGTAAAAATGAAATCTCTCTTTCAGAGGGCAACGGACCAGCAGTACCAGAAATTGTGCCTTTGCCTGTAGAGTTTCCTGATCTTACAGTCAGCAATCAACTTATTTCTATTAATGTTAGTGAAGAAGTGTCAGTAAAGGGTTTGCTGATTGAGATAGGAAAACTCTCTGATATTAACTTGGATATAAACCCCAAAATATCAGGTAATATTATTTTAAAGCTAAAAGATAAAAATATAAATGAAGTAATCCAGAGTATAGCTGATAGCGCTAAACTGCGTTATTCAACAAGTAATGGTGTGATTAAAATTAAGCAGGATTTACCATATGCACAAAACTACTACGTAGATTTCATCAATATTCAACATTCTGCTCAGAGTAGTTTTATTGTTAATAACAATATTACTAGCGGCAATAGAGGCAACGCTGATGAAGATTGCAATAGTGTTATAAAGTCTCAATATAGCAGTGATTTGTGGAATTCATTGGAAAAAGGTCTTAATGCAATAATGGACATTAACGAGGTGGATAATAAGGAATTTCTTTCATCTAACAGAGAAACAGGTGTTATTATTTTAAATGCTAGAAAAAGTATCCATAAAGCTGTTGAAGAATATATTAATAAGGTTAAACAATTGGCATCTTCTCAAGTGATGATAGAGGCAAAGATAGTTGAGGTTGTGTTAGACGACAAATACCTTTCTGGTATTAACTTAAATGATTTATGCAATGTAAATAAACCTGTGGTGAATCAAGATAATTCTATTATTGATCTTGCGGTAAATTTAGGTGCAAGTGACCTAGGGAATTTAGTGAAAAGTTTAGACAAATTTGGCACTTCAACTGTAATTTCAAGCCCCAGAGTACATGCCATAAATAATTAGCAGGAAATGATTTCATTCACTAAAAATCACATTTATTTTACTTCTGACATACAAAAAAATACTAAAAATTCAAATCAGATCTTAGTGACCAAAATGAATAGCGTGCCAATAGGTGTCGTGTTAATAGTTCATCCAAGCATTAATACTGATACTAGTGAAATATTCATGAATATACACCCAACTTTATCAAGAATTAACGGCTACACTAAAGATCCAAATATAGAGTACATCGCACAGCAGAGTAGAACAAAATTGAATAGCAATATTTCAATTGTTGAAATTAGAGAAATGAACTCTATGTTAAAGATCAAGAGTGGTGAAGTTATGGTAATTGGTGAACTTATAGAGCATAGAGAAGATAAGCAAAGCTTTAAAGCCGCATTAAGTCAGAAGTCAAAGAGACTAGCAGACAACATGAGAACAGTAGAAACTGTCATCTTTTTAAAAGCAACAATTGTGCCAACATTTAATTTGTTGGATAAATAAAGATAAGAACTTGTATATACATTGAATCGTTACTAAAAATTAAATATTAAGCCAATTTCAATGTTATGGGTTGATATGTCATCTGCAATAGGTATCGGAATGCTAAAATAACGGTAGCCGAGGAAGGTTTTAATTTCTGGGATTATCGAGTAACTAACACCAAGCTTTACTTGATAAGCAAACCAAGGAACGTTCAGTGGCATCGAGTTTTGAGGTGACCCATTAATCTTTCTTAATCTAAAAACCGTTGGTCCTATACCAAGGCCGACGTAAGGAGCAATTTGTGTATCTTGAACACTGGGATTATAGTAAAAGTTTAACAAAAATGCAAATATACCAGCTGATCTATCAAATATCGGAAAAGAATTACCATTTTTAATGTTGACCTTAGAATACATGGTTTCAAAATCAATACGGCCGTTTTCTCCAGCATAGTAGCCTAAAGATATACTGTTAAGCCACTGGAAATCAATTTCATCATCAAACTTTTTTACGCTTTCAATCTCATCTGCTACCATATTTTTTATTATAGTACCATAACGGCTCTCAACTAAAGTAGGAACTCTTTCTCCAATTGCTTTTATACCATTCACAAATGTTTCTGAGTTATCAGAGTATATTTTACCGCTATTAGCGCTAACATAAAAATCAAGTTTTTTATCCTTTACTGATATAACCTCTCTTCCATTATATTTTCTAGATTTGTGGCATGTAGATTCGTCTGCAAGCATTAAATTTTCCACAAACTGTCCATCATTTGAACAACTTTCATTAGCATGAATAGGAAAAAAGCTAATACATAAGATTAGTAATGCATCAAAAACAATAGATCTTTTCATCATAAACAAGTTTACAATTTATAGTGCTTTCCTCATATCAAAAAATTAGGGAATAATACTTCCAACTAAGTAACCACTTTCCATTCCTATAATGGTAGCTTTTACAATACTTTTAGCTTGAATCTTTGATGTAAATTTTACTAATGCAAAATTTTCTGCTCTACCAATATTATTTTGCTCAACTAGAACACTTTGTTTAGTGCCTATCAAAGATTGATAAAAGTTACTCATCATTGCTTTATTTATTTTCCTTAAGTTTTTTACTCTTTCTTTACGCACATTCTCTGGCACTTGTGGCATTCGTGCAGCTGGTGTATTTTTCCGCTTCGAATATGGAAAAGCGTGTAGATAAACTGTATTTGTTTCTTCAAGTAGATTAACTGTATCCTGAAACATCTCATCAGTTTCCGTAGGAAATCCAGCAATAATATCAGCACCGTATGCTATATTAGATCTCAAACTTTTCACTTTATGACAAAATTCTATCACTTGTTCCCTACTATGACGACGTTTCATTCTTTTTAGAATTAAATTATTACCAGATTGTAAGCTTAAGTGTAAATGTGGCATAAATCTTGATTCGTTAACTATTAAATCCATTAATTCATCATCAACTTCAGCAACATCAATAGAAGAAAGCCTGAGCCTCTTTAGTTCTGGCACATCCTTTAAAACTCTTCTGACCATTAAACCAAGTGAAGGTTTGCCAAATAGATCTGTACCAAAATCAGTAATATCAACTCCTGTAAATACTACTTCTTGATAGCCATTTGCTACGAAAATCTTGATTTGCTCAATAATATTGTTTATTGGTACGGATCGGTTATTCCCTCTTGCTTCAGTAATCGAGCAAAATGTGCAGCTATGATCACAGCCATTTTGAACTTCAATGAATGCTCTTGATTTATCTTTGAATTTATCAATTAGAGCAGGTTCTGACTTACTTGCCTGGTTATCGTTAACTAATATTTTATTGTTACTTAATAAGTAATTTTCGGTCTTTAGCTTATCTTGATTACCTAACACTTTACTCACACCAGGAATATTACTATACGATTCAGGGTCTAATTGAACGGCACAGCCAACTACGATAATTTCTTTATTTGGGTCATTTTTATAAATCTTACGTATTTTTTGTTTTACTTGACGTTCTGCTTCATTTGTCACTGCACAGCTGTGTACCACTACAACATTTTCTCTCTCTGCTTTTCTTAATGCTTCCTTAATTAACTCACTTTCGTAAAAATTTAGGCGGCAACCAAATGTCACTACTTCATTCATGCTAGGCTTTAATAGGCTTTACAATTTAATTATTATATCAGACATCCAGGTAAAGTCATTAAACCTCTTAACCATGACAAGTGGTAACCCTATGTTTCTATAGACCTGTTCTTCTACATAAACCCTGAACCTATATCAATCCACTCTCTAAATCTTTCTTTGAAAAATGAGCCTTATTTTAATCATTTATAACCTTTGGCACTACAAAATACCCATGCTCAGATTTTGTATTAGATAGTATCTCCTCTTTCATGCTCTGGAAATTGACAACGTCGTCGCGTACGTGAATATCCTTATCTATACTGCCATAGCGTATAGGGGAAACGTCTTTAGTATTAACTCGCAATAAAATGTCATGTATCCAATCTAACATTGTCAGTTCTTTGGAGTAATGCTCTATTTCGTCATTTGATAACTTAATTCTTACAAGCTGTGCGATTTTAAGCATTTCTTCCCTAGTGATTGTTACTTTTCTCTTATTTACAAATTCTATTAGCGAAGTGATGACATCTTCTGCTGACCTAGCTGGCATCTTTACCTCCTTGAATGAAATGAGTCAAAATATTTGCAATTGAAACAATTTCTATTTTATCAGTCTTTTCAAGTTTGTGAAATATGGTATCTGTAGTCACTAATTTATCTAGAGAAGAGGAAGAGATTTTTTCAATTGCATTCCCTGAAAGTACGCCATGTGTTATGCATGAAATTACAGACCTTGCTCTACGATTTTTTAAAGCGAGAGCTGCATTACATAATGTTCCACCGGAATCGACTATATCATCAACAATGACACAATTTTTATTTGTGGCTTCTCCTATTACATTCATTACATGAGATGTGCCTGCTTTCTCCCTATATTTATCTATTATGATAATCTTATCACTCAATTTTATCTCGTACTTTTTCTCTAAAGTCTTTGCAAAAGCACGTGCTCTACCGATTGCTCCAACATCAGGTGCAACTATTGCCAAGTTTTCTATATGTATAGAGTCAGCGAATGCTTCAAAACAACTCAAATTAGTTAGTGGTACATCAAAAAACCCTTCAATTTGACTTGAATGCAAATCAATGACTGCAACACTGCTTGCACCTGCAGTCTGAATAAGATTTGCGACTAATTTGGCGTTTAAAGCAGATTGCATGTTGTTGTTTTTAATGATTCTGTCCTGCCTACTATACCCATAGTAGGGAATAATTGTCGTAATTCTTTTAGTTCCTGACCTCTTTACTGCATCAATTATGAACAGAAGCTCCATGAGATGGTCGTTCACAGGGGGAGAAATGGACTGTATTATATATACCTCTTGACTGCAGAGGTTACTTTCCACTTCCGCATTTATCGCACCATCGGCAAACTTTGATACCTGAGCGGAAAATGGCTGAACATTCAGCTTGTTAGCTATTAATTTTCCTAGCTCTTTACTAGCATTACCTATTATTATCTTCATAATATACCAATTAAACTTGTAAGATTATACAGAAATTATGAGATGATAGAAATTGAGTTTCTTTATTTTAACGTTCTTGTCAATGAATTAGTTGCATAGCTGTCGATCGTTCAGTAACTCACAGAAACACAAAAAACTACCTGACAAACCTCGCTAGCCCCCTTATCCCGATACTGGGGGTGTTAAGTTACCTTCAATCTGTGCAGATTAAAATAATAAAGTGTTATATAGTTAGCATCTTATGTTTAATTTTTTGCACTATATGTACCTTATGTCTTCACAATATTTCTAATTTTTTACCTATATAAGTTGAAACTCGCTTATAAAGCGTTTAGGACAGTATAATATGCTAACTTGCAGGATTAGAGAGTAAATACTATCTACCACAATATATCTTTTGCCTTTTTTTTGCCTAGTAAATTTCTAAAACATTTATGACTAAAGGTTAGTTGCAATAAAAAACAACTAAGTCGCGATTATTAAGTATTTAAAACATAAAAAAACGCTAGTGTTTTTAAATAGATATTAACTAGGGCTTCTTTTGTCTTTTTCTTACTTGGTGGATTTCTTAAATATTTGTAGCTGAAGATTTACTGACAACAGCTGCTTATTGGTGCCGCGGCGGTATAACGTCTAGTCTGCGTTAGCTACAGATAAGTAAATTGCCTTTTTTCTGCTGAGTTTGAGTTACGCAAGAAGTCTACTGGACCACTCGCAATTTTTGCAGGTAGTTATATAGTTTGAGTTAGATATACTTCTTGACGGCAATCGTGTATCATTCTATAATGAGTATAATTGCAGTACGAGGTTATATGGGCCTTTTTGCGGCATTAAAGAATTCTTTAGCCCTAGTGAGCCAAATTATTGGCCTAGAGATAAACTTGAAGCTGAAATAAGTAAAGTTCTTTCTGATAAATATATTTATAATGTTGAGAGAAGTAATTTAACAGTAGAGGTATTTCATAAAAATCTTAAAGATGAGAAACTAAAAGATATTGAAGACACTACCAACAATGCTTTAAAAAGATGCTGTAGGTTTTTTGATATTCAAGTTAACGATTATGTAAATTTCCTTATTTTTATGCTGGAGAGTAGGAACTAACTTGCTGGGTTTTGAAAAAGTATATGACTTTGATCTACCAAAACTTGAACTGGATTGACAGTTAATAACAACTACCTTCAGTATAAGGAGCTTTTAAAATCTTCAGCTTCAAATATGTTTTTCTTTCTTAATGACAGTAGAGTGATTACGTTAAATATCATATTTTTCATGAATTTACCCATTGTATTCAGTTTCTTAAGTTTTATCAGCCAGTAATTGAGGATTTTTCGCCAAAACTTCAATTACCAGTTTTTAAAGAAACTGCAGACTTTATGGCGTATGAGAAAACATATAGTGGGCTTGAAAAAAGCTATATGTAAGTCTCGTTTTGAGCAGTGGTTGATAAGGTTAAATCCGAACACTTAAGTTTATACAATATATATTATGGTTATTATGATCAAACACATGATAATCCTTAATAAAACAGGGATTATAGTATCAAAATACTTGAATGGTCAGCATTCTGAGGCGATTGTTGAACAATTTTACTGCACTGCATAAGGAGATTATAAGTGTTACCATGATCTGCAAAATGAAATATAAGAAATGAGTAGAAACAAAGAGTTCACAGACTGGGTAAATAAATAATATCACTCTGCAGATAGTATGATGCTATAGAACGCTGTTTCTCAAAAATCAGCAATTGCAATTATTAGCTCTTCAAGTATAATCTATTGAGATTTACATGAGCTTTACGGATGAAAGGAAAAGAAGAGCAGTTTAGTTTTACATCAGAAAATCTCAAAAAAGCAAAAAAATTTATAGAGGTGTACCCAAAAGGCAAAGAAGGAAGTGCTGTTATGCCTTTACTATATCTTGTTCAAGAGCAATGTGGATGGGTTCCTGAACCCGCTATGTGCTACGTTGCTGACATGCTGCATATTCCACATATTCGTGTATATGAAGTGGCAAATTTTTATACCATGTATAATTTAAAACCAGTGGGTAAATATCTGATACGAGTTTGTAGGACAACTCCCTGCTGGTTATGCAGTAGTGAAGAAATTTTAAATACCTTTAAAAAGAAACTTGGAATTAACATAGGTGAAACTACTAAGAACAATCTGTTCACTTTAAAAGAAGTTGAGTGCTTTGGTGCATGTGTCAATGCTCCTGTTGTGCAGATCAACAATGATTTTTATGAAAATCTTACTCCTGAAAAAGTAGAAAGCATTATAGCAGAACTTTCTAATAAGTAGATGAGAGGAGACTTTGCATTCAAGATAATTAAACAATCAAATTCTGCAAGAACTGGAACAATTAAAACTCCGAGCGGAAACGTAGAAACACCAGCATTTATATTTTGTGCAACAAGAGCTGCAATTAAAGCTGCGGATATCGAAAGGATCAGTGAAGCAGGTACTCAAATAATACTTTCTAACACCTATCATCTAATGCTCCAACCAGGGGAGAATACTGTTGCAAAACTTGGTGGTCTGCACAAGATGATGGGATGGAATGGGCCAATGCTAACTGACTCAGGTGGATACCAGATATTTAGTTTGGGACACGGATCAGTTTCGGAAGAGATAAAGGGAATAAGAAAAAAACAAAAAACTCTGATTAAAATTGATGAGGATGGGGCAATTTTTCGTTCTTACATTAATGGTAAAGCTTATTGTTTAACTCCTGAGAGATCTATACAAATTCAGCAGAAATTAGGTGCAGACTTAATTCTAGTTTTAGATGAATGCACTCCGTTTCACGTCAGCAAGGAATACACAAGAAGATCAATGCTCATGAGTCACAAGTGGGCTGAGCGTTCTTTGAATGAATTTGGAAAAGATGATAATGGCAAACAAGCGCTGTATGGAATTAGCCAAGGCGGAGTATACCGAGATTTGCGTAGAGAAAGCTGTAATTTTATTAATAATTTACCATTTTTTGGTCAAGCAATAGGTGGATCGCTTGGTCGAAGTAAAGAACAGATGTATGATGTAGTTTTCTTTACTATGGAGCACTTAAAAAAAGATAGGCCTACTCATTTACTTGGTATTGGTAGAATTGTGGATATTTTTCATGCAGTAGAGGCTGGAATTGATACATTTGATTGCGTACATCCAACCCGCTTGGCAAGACATGGTGGTGCACTTATTAAAGTGAAAAATAGAAATACCATTTCTTCAAGGTACAAAGAACATATTAATTTGCGAAATCAACAATTTGAACTAGACGGTAATCCAATTGAGAGTGATTGTTTATGTTTTACCTGCAGAAAATATTCGAGAGCTTATATACATCATTTATTGAAAACTAAAGAACTGATAGCCTATACTCTCATTACCATTCACAATGTTTTCTTTATGAATAAATTGATGAAGTCGATAAGACAAGCAATATTAGATGATAGGCTGGATCAGGAGAAAAGTAATTGGGTTGGTGAAGTATAGTTAGTTGACTATGAAGTATAAAAACATAGCAGTTTTCTGTGATTTAAGTATAATTCTAACTTTACCTAATTAAAAAGATGAATTATTTGGTGGACTATATTTTAGCATCTCTTTCCTTACCATTTTTTATTACTGAAAATTATTTGTTAATTACTGCACTGGTTCCGCTTTTAAGCGCAGTAGTTATTCTTTTTACTGGTAAATGGCCTACGGTAAGTAATGGCATTACTGTTGCTTCTTCTGTGCTTCTATTTGTATATACATGTCTATGCACTTTATATTGGGCATATGGCGATCATTCTCAGTTTATCCTCATGAATTTTGGCAACAATTTGCATGTTAGTTTAAAGCTAGAGTCTACTGGAGTAGTGTTTAGTTTATTAATATCATTTTTATGGATATTAACCAGTATATACACAATATATTATATGCAGAACAACTATCCTGATAGTAATTACTCAGATTTCCTATGCTTTCTTTTGGTATCGATCAGCTGTACAATGTTTATTGCTTTTTCCGGCGATTTGCTTACTACGTTTGTTTTTTATGAACTTTTGACTATCAGTACTTACCCTCTTGTTACTTATAACGCAACAAATGAGTCAACGATAGCTGGACGTTATTATTTTGGTGTGTTGTTTTTTTCTTCCTTAGTACTGTTTTTTCCGGTTCTTGGTCTCTTGTATAATGAATTTCATACTTTAGACTTTGTGAGCAGTGGAATATTTGAATTTGATGCCTCACTCGTTACTTTTACTGCAGTGTGTTTCACTATGCTAATTTATGGCTTAGGCAAAGCTGCATTAATGCCAATGCATTTTTGGTTACCAAGAGCGATGGTTGCACCAACTCCTGTAAGTGCATTGCTACATGCTGTTGCTGTTGTAAAATCTGGGGCTTTTATTATCGTAAAAGTCATATTATACACTTTCGGTATCGATAATTTGCAGCGCTTTGCACAACAAAATTGGTTTGCTGGAGGGTGGCTTCCATATGCTGCAGGATTTACCATCATTGCTGCTTCACTTATTGCGTTAAAGCAGAAAGAATTAAAAAGATTGCTTGCTTACTCTACTGTTTCTCAGTTGTCATATATTATACTATTTGCTTCAATTTTTAGCGACCTCAGTGCAAGAGTTGCAATTTTTCAATTAGTTTGTCACGCATTTGCAAAAATCACTTTATTTTTCATTGCAGGCAGTATAATAACGAAAACAGGTGAAAAATATATAGATAGAATTCACGGCATAGGACGAAGTATGCCAGTTACCATGGTAGCATTTGCTATAGGTGCGTTATCTATGATAGGAGTGCCACCTGCTTCAACTTTCTGGGGTAAGTTTCTCATTTTTCAAGCTGTTTTTAACTCTGGCAATATAGCGCTTTCTGTATTTGTCACTCTAGTATTAACTGTAAGCACTGTACTCAATGCTATGTACTTTTTGCCAATAATTTACAACGCTTTTTTCTCAAAATCTTCCAAGAATTTTTTTATTAAAAAAATACCTGTTTTTCTAATTTTACCACCAGTTATCACTGCGATATGTACTTTTATTATTTTCCTTGTGACACCATTTATTTTGCCACTTTGCTGAATAGATGTGACTTTGAGTTTATATTATCGCTTACCCTTTGCAAAAGGCATGTTTTCGTTAAATAAACAGACTGTACTTGATCCGTTTCTTAAGGTAAACACCGAGCCTACTCTTTCAATTATAAGGTAATCATCAACTGTACGAAAATTTACTAGAGACTCGTACCCTGCAGAATCAACCATAAAAACTGCCGGAAAATCAGAATTTACCTTATTAAATTGCAGATATGTAAATCTCCCATCATCGAAGGCTTTAGTTGGTATTATTGACTGGCTGCCCTTAACATGTGAGATGGAATAATTAAAATTTATGCCCTTCTTTACAACTTCAATATCATTTATATCGGGAATAGTGGTGGGGTTAGCTTGTTCAAGGATATCACCATTGTTGGTTGTGTAAATTTCATCACTGCTAAATAGTGGATAAAGAAATCTTACTTCATATGCTAATCTTGGATCATCCAATCCGGTTGCTTCTTCAGCATGAAGTTCAAAGTAATAGACTCTTTTATTAGTAATTACAGTTGCGTTAGTGTCAGCAATATCATCTATAGGCTTGATAAACAACCTGTTACCTTGAGGAACAAGCTGCCAACCAGTTGGATCACCCATTGAAAGGTTTTGTATTGTCTCACCTGGTTCAAACAATATACTAGATTGGTAACCATAAAAACCAGTGTATTTATGTATAGCCTGTGGATTATAGTTTATTACCTTTATGTGACTATCTGCAGCTATTGAACGTGGTTCCTGTTTTGCAAATGCGTCACCACCACAAAAAAACAACAGTACAACAAGCAGTAAACTAATCATGATATTAAAACTATATACTAATCCTCATTTTATCATTGAGAGACATGAACTGCAACTGTTAAGGCATCGACTCTTATGTACTACTTATTTGTCATTTCTTCAAACTCGCCAATTAAAATTCTCATGTCTTTTGGTAAGTCAGATTTAAATTCTACATATTTTTTACTTTTTGGATGATATAAACCTAGTTTATAGATATGTATGCTTGTCCATTGAATTTGCGGATAAAGTCGGAGCTTTTGGCGTATTTTTACACTTTTGCTACTATTTTTTCCGTAAACTTGTTTACCGATAATGGAATGTCCTATGTGACTCATGTATACTCGATTTGGTGTGTTCTATCTGTTTCTAAAACACATCCAACTAGGCTTGCTTGCCCTATAACTTTCTGCACTGAGTAATGGGTGACTGCTAACTTCCAATTGTTTTTGTTACGTACATCATTTCTTTGTTTACCAAGTTGGGAGCAATATTGGTTTTTATAGTTTCCAGGTTAAAAAGTAATATTCCCCAAACTACTGCTCAATATTCGCGCTTTATTTCACGATTTAATAATATTTCAGACAGAAAACCATGGATTTTCTCATTTTTTGCAATTACCATTAGTCCACTCTGGTATCTTTATCGAACCTATGAACAATTCCTGGCCTTATGTGGATATATAGGATTTTACTAAGATGCCGATAATTGTATTTAAGAGCGTGTCATTGTTTGTTCCAGCACCTGAGTGAACGGTTAGTCTACTTTATTTGTTGAGAACTATAATGTCCTCATTTTTGTAGATGATATCAAGTTTTATGTTGTGATTAGGCTCAATTAATGTAGATTTGTTGTTGAAAAGTAAGATGCATTACATACTCCTCACCTAGTTTTACTACGTGATCGTTATTAATTATGGGCACGCTAAATAATTTTACTTACTTATTTTGTATCAGTCTTTGAGCTTTACTGCATGATATATTGCGTTTTTCAGCTATATAGGTATCTAATCTTAATTTTTCTCAGCACTATTGATATTTAAGGTTTTATCTTGTGGCAACTAACCTACTTCATTAACTGAGCTATATCGTGATCTACTTTGAGATAAAAAAACTTTCTGTAGTGCCTGGACCCATGAATTTTCTTATACTTCAATTTGGTTAATTGTATATGAAGCACACTTCAAAAACGAGCTTTTTGGCTCAAATGCACATGCCGAGGCCACGGTTAGAACGCACTTTATTAATCTTTATGTTGTAATTTGTTAACTAAATTGAATGTGTGCTATATGTTTCTAGGTCAGCATGTTTAATAATTTGAGTGTTACAAGCTGGGTGGTCAAATTTGCTTAATTGAACTATTAGATCAACATTGTTACAATTTTCTAACATATCTTCTTTTTTTATAAGCTAGCAGCACTGATTTATCGTTTCCCTTGTTATATATATAACTATAATTATAGCATTTTAATCTTTTGTCTGGATTGTTATATTTGGTATGATTCAAAATTTAATTCTGCCCATTTTGCTTTGCCCAAGTTTTAACAACAAAGTTTCTGCTTTTTCTGGTAAGAGAATATAGTAAGTTGTTGCTCTCCTTTACTGCAACATTATCAGAACTGACTAAGATGTTAGGAGTTCTATGTATAGCACTAGAGAAAATACTCAGCACAATAAACAAAACTCCAAAGAAACGCCAATTCCTTTCCCATAAGCACGGCCATAATAATCCAAATATTATGATGAAAATTGATGATGCAGGAAAAACACGAATAGGAATAACTAAATATTGAAGACTAACGATTACTTTTGTTATATACAAAACGCTATACAATAGGACGCTCTATAAGTGGCGCTATAATTCACTCAATACCTAAAGGAGTTGATAAAACATAAATTATTCCAAATGGAATAATGATCAATGTGGCTATTGGTATAGCAATTAAATTTGTAATAATGCCACTGATTGAAAAATAGTTAAAATTGTATATTGTGTAAGGAACAGTTGCTAAGCTTGCTATTACTGAGCTAATCATTATTGACACAAAATATTTCATTATTTTTATTTTGAATATTGTTGGCATTAATCTGATAACTGGTAACCAGCACCAAAACAGCAGAAAACGATATCTGAAAACCAGGCTCTAAAATTGCTTCTGGTTCTATTATGAGTATCACTGAAGCAGCAAACGCAATTACTATTAACCCTCGATATTTTCTATCTATCATTATTGCAACAAGTACTAAATTACCATAATGTATGCGCGCTAAGCGGAAATTTGCATACCAGTGATTAATAAATAAAACGTGGTTAGCAAAATGGTAAGAAATGAAGATATTTTCTTAGTATTGTACTTAAGAGTCAAAATTTCAGATATTGCAAATAAATTACAGAATACTATAAAAAATAGACCATCAACGAATGTGATAAATATAGACCAGGTATAGCGAACAAATGTGCTATATCTGAATTCTCATATTGCTATTCATAGTTTTTTGTTCTATTCCATCTTTTTTACCAATTATTAATGCAGAGACTATATCTGCATGTGGTTCTTTAAGTATTTTGCTTCGGATTTTCGTAAATGTATTGGCGAAAGATTCTATATGCTCCTTGAAATTTCCTTGCTTTATCTTTTTTGTACTAGAGCTATTTTACTTGTTGCAAAACCTGTTGCACTTATTTTTTTATGATATGCTACTCTTACAAAACCATATGCCTACTCTGAAGGTGCAATTTAGAGGAAAAAGCTTTGCTGATAATTTTACCTGATCGACCTATTTTAATGCTTTCTTCCACTTTAGTTCTAACTGATATTCTTATGTTGTTCAACTTAAACTTAGTGTTTTTTTTCATAAAGCAAAATTGTTTATATGAGCTCCCTTTCATTAACATCCTTCGCTGTGGCAACGATATTTTTTACGTACCTCTCTTTCATAAGAATGTTGAGTATCAACTACTATAAAACTGTTCTTAACTTGCTGACTGTAAATCCTATGAGCACCGCAATTAAAGCAGTATATAATATTGCATATCTTTTATGCAGTGTTGCAATCAAAATTAATGTAGGTAAAAGCGCAAGAAAAATAGGTATAACAAAGCTGGATTCAAAGTTTTAAGAGAAGTAAATTAAAGTTCCCACACACTGAAAAACAGGAAACTACAGTATTGAGTTATATTTTTCATTGCGTAAGTTGTTACGTATATAACTAACTATTATGTCAAGGAAAGTTAACAAATACGCAAAATATACACCAAGTGTAATTTTATTCTTTTATTTCCTATTATTCATATATAATAACTAAATAAACAACGATGCGGGGTGGAGCAGTTCGGTAGCTCATCAGGCTCATAACCTGAAGGTCGTAGGTTCAAATCCTACCTCCGCAACTTTTACCTGCATCTCGAAAAAGTGATGTTTTAGGTGGTATACAGGATTTAAATACTAAAAAAAGACTAAAATTTTGAACATAAAAAAGGTGCATTTACTTATATTGTTATTTATAATCTGCACTACAAACTTGGGCTATGCAAAAAATATCTTATTGCAAGCACCACCAAAATTTCTGAAGAAATTATCGATAAAACAATTGTTCAGACTATTCTAAGTGAAATGAAGTGGACTACCTGTTTTAATTCAGAATCTTGTGTCACGACTGAGATTACTGCATAATCTAAGTAGTGATGTTGATGTGTCTCAATATATAATCAAATTTATACGTAAGATGCTAGTACAACCAGATAAGATTATCAAAACCATAAGTGACTTTAACGAAGGCTGTTTGTATGGTAAGCCAACTACGGCTCATTATACAGTGAGAAATATAGTTCTACTAAAAAATTGGCAACTCTTAACTGAGAACCCTGACTTACTTCACCAGAGTTCAGGTATGGAACTTTTGTGCTATGCTAATATAGCAGATAAAATGGATTTTTCTTGGTTAAAGGAAAATATGAGAGGTCAGTATATTAAAGAAGTTGATTTTATCATTACAGCTGGACTAAATAGTGATGAAGTTGGGTTTCTTGCTTTATATAAAAGCACAACCCTAAGGGAAGATAATTGTAATGAATCTTATACAGCCAAACATCTTGGAAATGGTGATATATTAATGGTGGGAGATGTGCAGAAAAATTTGCCTGATCTACTCAAGAACTTATCTTAAATGACATAACTTAAGGATACAACTGCTCTATTTTCCAGTTTCTTCTCTTAAAGAGAGTGTACCTAAACTTAGTATGTCTTCTGTGCTTACCTTCTTGCCAGAATTCAATTATTTTTGGAATTATGGAGAATCTTACCCAAAAATCAGGACGAGGAACTTGTGTATTGTAAAATTCTTTCTTCTTCAGTCCGATAACTTGCTCGAAGTCTTGCCAATTTTTCAAAACGCTCGATTGTTTTGAACACCATGCACTAAATTGACTATTGCGTGCTCGAGATGAGAAATATTGATCAGCTCTTTCCTGCCTAGAAGCTTAACCCCTCCTTCAATTTGTACTTGCCTAAAAAACTCTATCCAGTGAAATACTAGTGCAGCCTTGGAGTTCTTGGTCAATTCTTTCCCTTTTCTACTATTTACAATTAGTAAAGAACATAAAACCTTCTTCGCTATATTCCTTTAGCAATACTACCCTTGCAGATGGAGTGCAGTCTTTGCTACAAGTTGCTAGTATCATTGCAGTTGGTTGTTTATATGGAGAATTAAGTACTACTTTATACCATTTTGAAAACAAATCAAACGGATCTTTTTCAGGCAAAAACATCATACCCAAAGTGAAGTCTTAGTTCTGACATGCATTGCAAAAATAAGTGCTGCGACCATTTTGTCGTATAAGTGTTATAGTATTATTGCAAATTTTGCAAGGTTTTTGAACTTTACCATATACATAAAAACTATTTTGAAAGTATCCAACAGATCCAGATGGCTGTGCATAATCTTTTAACGTCGACCCACCAGCTATGATTGCATCACTCAGAGTATTTTTTATTTCAGTAGCAAGTTTTTCGCACTCTTTATACGTCAAATCTTGTGCTGATCTTAATGGTGATATGCGAGCTCTAAACAGACTCTCAGAAGCGTATATGTTGCCTATACCAACTATTAATTTATTATTCATTAATGCTGACTTGATATTGACCGTTTTGCTTTTCAGTAGCTTCTGTAAATAATCTCCATTAAATTCATCTGTGAAGGGCTCTATTCCAAAATCATTAAAAAAATTTACTTCTTGTTCTTTATTTAAAATAATGACTAATCCGAATTTTCTTGGATCATTAAAAATTATTGAAGTATTGTCAGAAAATGAAAATATCACATGGTCATGTTTATTCTGTGCTTGCTCCCCTTTAGCATATATGAGCTTTCCACTCATGCCAAGGTGTACGGTGACAACTATATCATTGTCTATGTGCCAAATTATATATTTGCCTCTACGCTTGATATTATTTATTACTTTACCCTTTATTACATCATCGATATTTTGTGTAATTGGTACACGCAAATTCCAATTGTTGACTGTAACATCGCTTATTTGCTTGTTTTTAATCTTATCAAACAGAAAATTAGAGATTATTTCCACTTCTGGGAGCTCTGGCATCTTGCCTACCCTGCTGCTGTTTTTTTCTTTTTACAATATTTTGCTTTAGAGCTTTTACTAACCTTTTTCTCCCCTCTTTTTTTTCTTTATTCTTTTTTATATTATTCATTATCATTGTATATAAATTCTGCCGTTATAGCTCAGGTGGTAGAGTACATCATTGGTAATGATGAGGTCCCAAGTTCGAATCTTGGTAACGGCATACTGATTGTGTTTATAGTATTGCATGCTCCATAATAAAAACTTGAAAAAGAGTTACAGAGGTAAGTTATCATGCTTTTTCCATATTCTTTCTATTTTTTTGTTTTTTAGTAGCTCTAATGCTTTGTAAAGATGATACCTCGTTTTACTTGGCACTATTATGTCATCGATATACCCGTGTGATGCAGCAAAAAATGGATTAGCAAATTTTTCTTTATATTCTTTAATTAGAGTTTGTTGATCTTTTTCATGCCGAAATATAATTTCAACTGCACTTTCTGGGCCCATCACAGCTATTTCAGCAGTTGGCCAAGCATAATTTATATCGCCTTTTAGATGTTTAGAATTCATCACAATGTATGCACCACCATACGCTTTTCTGGTAATAAGGCTAATCTTTGGTACAGTCGCTTCAGCATAGGCATAAAGCAGCTTTGCTCCGTGTTGTATTATATTATTGTATTCTTGATTTGTACCTGGCAGAAATCCTGGAACATCAATAAGTGTAGTAATAGGAATGTTAAATGCGTCACAAAACCTTACAAATCTTGCAGCTTTTCTTGAAGAATCAATATCCAAACATCCTGCAAGATACATAGGTTGATTTGCAACAATGCCAACAGTATTTCCTTTAATTCTACCGAACCCAATTATAATATTACGAGCAAAATCAGGTTTTAGTTCAAAAAAATTCCTTTCATCACAAACTTTTTCAATGAGCTCATGCATATCATAAGGGGTATTAGGATTGTGAGGAATGAGGGTATTTAAAGATTCATTAATGTCATCAACATCATCACAGATTGGTACAGATTTCGGTAATTCTTGATTATTTGCTGGTAGAAAGGTAAAGAATTCACGTATTTTTAGCAACATTTCAACATCATTATTAAACGCAAAATCTACCACTCCTGTCTTACTTGTGTGAATTTTTGCTCCGCCGAGATCTTCGTGATTTACGTCTTCGTAGGTAACTTTTTTTACTACATCTGGTCCGGTTATAAACATATATGAACTGTTTTTTACCATGAAGGTAAAATCAGTCAATGCTGGGGAATAAACCGCACCACCAGCGCATGGACCCATAATTAAGGAAATTTGTGGTATCACGCCTGATGCATTTACATTTCTTTGAAAGAGTTCTCCGTAACCAGCAAGAGAATTTACTCCTTCCTGAATTCTGGCCCCACCAGAGTCATTTAGTCCAATAATGGGAACTCTTACATTAATTGCCATATCTATAATTTTACATATTTTTTTTGCATGTGACGCACCGAGTGACCCACCAAAAACAGTGAAATCCTGAGAATAAACAAAAACTTTTCTGCCATAAATAGTGCCATGGCCAATTACAACACCATCACCTAAAAAACTGGCGTTTTGCATACCAAAATCAGTTGTATGACGCTTTACAAATTTATCGTATTCTTCAAACGAATTTTCGTCGAGCAATATACTAAGCCTTTCTCTAGCAGTTAATTTCCCTTTTTTGTGTTGTTTGTTAATCCTATCAAGACCACCCCCTTTTTCAGCTTCTAACGTTTTGGTCTGTAAGTTTTCCAGTGCTTTAAAGTCTTGCATGTGGTAGAACAACTTTCAAATTGATTGTAAACCTTATTAAGCTTATAAACTCCATTAACTATACACATACACCTTTGCTGTATGCAACAGTGTATATATAGTAATGGTTAATTTCCTGGTAACTCCTGTCCATTGCTCTGAGAATGCTGTGATTCACTGACTTTTTCTAAAGCAAAGGAAGGTGGGCTAACTTCACTCTTTTTTGCTTGCACGAAACCTTTGGCAGCCTCAATGACCTTGCTTATACGAGGTTCTTTTGCTAATTCTTCACAATATTTTGAAAAAATTTCACAATTTTTGTCATCTATATACACCATTATTTTGCCAAAGCCTGAGGTATTTTCAGAAGATAAAATCATTTCAATTTTTTTCTCACCTACTGGGAAAGTCATCTGAAGTACGCCCTTCATATCACAATATTGCCCGTTTTGTATTCGGATTATATTATCTCTTTTCCCAATCTTTAATGCTCCATCTAAACCTTGAAATTCTGGATTGTTCAGAAACTTTGCAGGAACCACAACACTTTCTTCTGGACATCTTACATAATAAAATCCATTATCTCTTTCTACCGTAACACCTTTTATCACATCTTTTTCTTTGCTTTTTTCAATGCCGCCACGTACAATCTGTTTTAGACTTGACAAGTAATCTTCACGCTTTTGCAGTATATCGCTTGGTAGTATTTTCGAGACTCTTGTGCTTATATCGTTACCTTTTGAAACTAGATCAGACATTTCTAACCAAAAAGGCCGTAGTTTGCTTTTTCCAGTCTCAGTAACATTGGCATCGCTTTCCATAAGATGTTGTAAAACCAGCATTAAATAATCTATTACTGATAACTTTTCTCCTTCTCGAAATACATCAATATGACATGGCACGCTAAACATGATCTTGTTCTTTTTTGCATCTTTTATAGATTTTCGAAATTCCTTTGCCATATTTTCTATGGCTACATCATTAGGTAAGTTTTCCGATTCATTATATAAGATAAGAGCATTATATATTTCACGCAGCGTATTTGAAATATTTTCTTCCATATGTTCATTAACATGTCCATAAATTGTCTTGCTTGATTGCAAATTCCCCATTTCTTCTGAATATCCTAGTTGTTTTGATCTTTCACTACTTGCACTTTCTATTTTCTCTAACACTGACATAACCACCCCCTACTTTACATAATAAAGTTAAAATAAAATACCTTAATTTTAGGATATTGATGTAATCTACAAAGTCAATAGTTAAGTTGAAAAGTTTCAGTTATAATTTACTTCATACAGGACATGCTTTTAAACTATGTTAAAAATCGCTATAGTAGGCCTGCCAAATGCTGGCAAATCAACCTTATTTAATAGGATATTGGGAAGAAAAGCAGCAGTAGTTAGTAACATTCCAGGGATAACAAGGGATAGACAAGAAGGAGTCGGAAGAATTAGTGATTTGGAGCTTAAAATTATAGATACAGGGGGGTGGAATGATCGAACTAATTTCTTCCTTCAGATTATTGAACAGATAGAATTTTCTTTATTTAGTGCAGATATAATTTTCTTTCTTGTTGATGCAAAAGTGCAAAATGAGCAAAACAAAGAATTTGCAAAATGGTTAAAAAGAAGGACAAATAAGTCTGTGATACTTATAGCAAACAAATGTGAGAGTTATAAATCTGAAAATATTGATTACCTGCAGTTTTTTGATTTCATAGGCCCAGTATACATCTCAGCTGAACATAATCTTGGCATGGTTGATCTTTACAATGCATTGGCTGGCGTTATTGATTCTTCTACAAATTTCTCCTCTGTTATTCCAAAACCCTTGCCTGTCATCAAAGTAGCTGGAACTGGGATCCAGGAAAAAAATGAGCAGATTTCAACGTTACATGCTGAAAATCAATCTAATGAACCTAATAGGCTTAGGGTTGCAATAATTGGCCGTCCAAATGTTGGAAAGTCGACTTTTTTAAACAGTTTACTTTCAGAAAATAGGCTAATAACAAGTTCAGAACCTGGCACCACGCGTGACTCTGTAGATATTACATACAATCATAATGGAAAACTTATTACTCTCATCGATACTGCGGGAATTCGCAGAAGGGCAAATCTTATAGATGATCTAGAATTAAAGTTTGTTAAAAAAAGTATGGAATCAATAAAGCGCTCTCATGTGGTGGTTTTGATGCTAGACTCTCTACTTGGCATTAAGCAGCAGGATTTATCAATTGGTGAAGCTGCAATCAAAGGAGGGAAGGGGATTATCATTGTTTTAAATAAGTGGGACTTAATAAATAAAGATGATAGAAGCAGGTTGATAAAATTTGTAAGACAACAGGAGATAACTAGGTTGTTCTTGGAAGTGCCAACTGTAACGATTTCTGCACTGAAAGGCATTCGTTGCAGTGATGTAATAGACAAGTGTCTTGAAGTGAACGAATTCTTGAATAAGAAAATCAGCACTGCAAAAGTGAATAAGTGGCTAGTTGATGCTTTAGGTAGGCATCCTCATCCGTTTGTAAAAGGTAGAGCAATTAGGATGAAATATATTGCTCAAATTGGTACTAAACCTCCGGCTTTTTCTTTAACATGTAATGTGCCTGAAGGTGTTGATGAGAGTTATAAACGCTATTTAATTAATGATCTCAGGAAGAATTTCTTTATAGATGGTATACCTGTTAGGCTTCTTTTAAAAAAGAATAAAAATCCCTATGTAAAATGAAATTCTGCTTTATACTTTCAGAGGTATGTATAATAATTCACTTAAAGTTATGTGTAATAACTCTAGAGTTTCTGCAATCTTTTTATTATCAAGTGCTATTGCTCTAGTTTTTGCATACGTACTAGAGTATTTTTTCAATATGCTACCATGTAAGTTATGTATGTACGAGCGGATAATTTATTATGTTGCAGGATTACTTACAGTGGTTTATATGCTCAAAAATAACAAGGTTCTAATTTATGCAATGTTTTGCAGCTATCTTATAGGTGCAGTAATATCTTTTTATCATGTAGGTCTTGAATTCCACTTATTTCATGATGTCTTAGGCTGCGCGGAGCAAGCAAGTAGTAACGCTAGCGTAGAAGAGCTGAGAAATAATCTATTAAACCCTGATTACTCTCCATTTTGTGACAGGCCTCGTTATATCTTAGGTGTTTCCCTAGCAACATGGAACCTTATTTATCTTATAGCAGCTCTGTTCTTATCAGGTAAAATTTATTGTGGAGAAGGAAAGAAATCTGAACAGCTTAAGGTATAGCAACAGTAAGTTCTTGCATCAAACAATTAGAGTAAACCATGCTGGGGAATATGGTGCTATTTGCATTTATTACGGTCAAAAATTTATTCTTAAGAAATCTTCTATAATCAATAAAATAATCGAAATGGAAGGGCAGGAAAAGAAACATTTTCACTATTTTAACGGAAAAATTAAAGAGCAAAAAGTTCGCCCTACTATTTTATTGCCAGTTTGGTATGTATTAGGAGTGTCACTTGGTGTTATCACTGCAATTATGGGCAAAAAAGCTGCTATGGCTTGCACCGCTGCAGTTGAGGAGGTGATCGGAGAGCACTACAGAGAACAGGTTTCATATTTAGAAGATGGGGAATTAAAAGAAATAATAAGTAAATTTTGCAATGAGGAGCTAGAACACAGAGATATTGCAATTGAACACAACGCTGAAAGTGCGCTTGGCTATAATATTTTATCTTCGTTTGTAAAAACAGGCTGCAAAGTTGCTATTTATTTATCTAAGTTGATTTAGCTAATTTTCAGGCGGCTTTTTGTTCATAAAGATGAAATTATGTAAATATGGCAACTCGAAAGTATATATTAGACCTTTTGCATAGTTTTTGGCAACGCGCTAGCGTATAATAACTGTTGTTCAATAGAAACGAAAAAAAATTGCTTGACACATTTTGCCAGCTTTATTATTATCAATAATAAAGCTGTTTCATAATTTAAAGACTATTGAAAGCTAAAATCTGGGGTTGTGTATTTTTTATTGCATTGTACTTAGTTTCCAGAGTATCCTTATTATATTCTTTCTTAACTTTTTCTATAGCAGGGTTGTTATACCTAATATCATGAATCGCGCTTATAAAGCGTTCAGGAGATTAAAAAACGTCAAATAGACAACGAAAAATGTTGATAATTAGTCACTATAGGGCTTTTTTTACCTTTTTTCACTTGATAAATTTCTTAAATATTTATAGTTGAAGCAATTTAAAAGCAGCAGCGTTATAAAAAACGCCAATATTTAAAATAATTGCCTTTTTTCTAGATTATTCAAGAAGTCTATTGTATAATGCTTACTCTTAAAGATAAGAGATAATTTATGGATTTGAGTAAGATAACTATAGCATCAGATGCAGTAAATGTGATTATTGAAATAAGTGCAAATGCTGAGCCCGTAAAGTATGAATTTGATAAAGAACTCGGATTATTACGGGTTGACAGGTTTTTATCTACTGCAATGGTCTATCCTTGCAATTATGGATTTGTGCCAAATACCTGTGCGGGTGATGGTGATCCCGTAGATGTTCTGGTGTTAACTCAATTTCCCTTAGCGCCTGGTGTTTTAATATCGGTGCGTCCGGTAGGTGCTTTGCTTACTAAGGATGAGAAGGGAAAAGATGAAAAAGTATTAGCTGTGCCTGTTTCCAGTGTTGATAGCTATTATGATCATGTGAAAAACTGTTCTGATTTGCCTAAAAACCTACTGGATAAAATTACTCACTTCTTTTTACACTATAAAGACCTAGAGAAAGAGAAAACAGTGACAGTTGGAGAGTGGGTTGATGCAGAAAAAGCGAAAAAAATTGTTGAGAGCGCTATTAAAAGTAGAAATTAATGCATGTTAATTTTAGTTATTGTGTTATAGTAAAGTCATAGTTGTTAACTGGTTTGAAGGATTTTTAGTATAAGATACTATTATTAAAAGGTTAGGCAGGTTGTAAAGTCTTAGTATTATATAGAGTATTTGTCTTGAAGTTCAAGATTTGGAAGGGTGGCTGAGCGGCTGAAGGCGGCGGTTTGCTAAACCGTTATACGATCAAAAGTCGTATCGAGGGTTCGAATCCCTCTCCTTCCGCGTGTTATTAGCACATTATAAGATTCACTGTGTTAACCTATTTTCACCTTAATCTAGACATACACAATATACCTAACTTTATTGGATTTTTTGTGAAGCTATAGAGTTCAGATGAGTTCTTATATTTTCCTGTGGCCATACTGCTCCTATAAAATAAAAGTTCTTAATCGCTCTTTGTTCCTCATGCTCGTTTTTTACTATAGATTAATTATTTGATTATAGTATTATCTTAATTAAGCCTATGCTTGGAATATTTATGAGAAGTGTTTTATACTTTACGTTGTTATTTGTCGTATTTGGATCACTAAACCTATTTGCTGTGGAACAAGTTGAAGAAAAAAAAACTGATGCAGATGAATTAGTTGATTCTGTACATGAAAATGTAGGTGTGAAGAAGGATCTAAAACAAGATTTGCTGGCTAAAGAAAAAAGATTTGATGTAGATGAATCAGTTGGTTCTGTGTATGAAGATGTGGGTATGAGGAAAAATCTGAAACAAGATTTACTGAAAAACATGACCCAACGGGGAGACGAACTAAAATCTTCCAGGAACGATTCTACAAACGTCGATAAGTTGAACGCTGAAGGAATACAGGATACTAAGTTCGAAGGAGCGACCAATAAAAAAAAATTGCAACACGATAAAAATAAAGTCCCTCCGGTTGAGAAAATTGTGAGCGGAGATGAGAAAATTGGTAAAGATTTGCTAGACCTTAGTAATAATCCACCGGAAAAAAGTACAGATAGATCTGCTCAAGGTTTACCGGATGTTGCTAGTGAGGAAGTGAAAAAAGATGTAAAAAAAGAGCCTTCAAGCGCTGATTTGAATGAAGATATGAATAACCAACAGATAGATCTACAAGTTGATAAAGAGGTCGATGTAGAGAAAAATAAACCTTCGGAAAGTAATGCAAGTCAATTGTTGAAGAAAAAAAAAGAAAAGGCAGAAGATCAGGCAGGAAAAGAAAAAGTGGAAAAAGTAACTGGGGACCTTAATGGAAAAAATCGAGAAAAACCTATCACTAAGAAAGATGAAGAAAGCAAACAAGAGGAAAAGGAGAATCTACAAAAATGGACAAAGCTAGATAGAGAACCAATAAAGGAATGGTGTCATAAAAATGCACAAAGCAAGTCAATATATAAGCGACAATACGATAATCTTAATGAGCATCTTCCGACAATCATATTTATTGATGACTACAGTAAGCAGCTTTTTTACTGTATTAAAAAGAATAACTTGGTTTGCTTAAGAGGAATAATAAATAAATTGGAAGAATTTGGATTAACAGTTCGAGAGATATTAGAATTTAGAAATAAACTTGGAGATACTCCTTTAATTTATGCAGTTAAGCAAGGTAAGATAGATATAATACGCTTTCTCTTATTACAAGGTGCTAATCCTAAAGTAGTTAATAATAATTTTCAATCTCCTATTGATATAGCAATTGAAAGAGAACAAGTTGATATAATAAATGCAATTGCTGAAATGATACCACATCTTTTAGAACATAAGAAAGTAGATAATAAGAAAAGCCAAATGTATGATTGGGCTGTGAAGACAAAAAAAGATAATGAATTACAATGCAATGAAGACTGAGCAAATAATTAGATTTTTGATATTAATTTTAGTTGGTCATTTGTGTTACGGGAATGAAATAAATGATGCAAAAAATCCAGTTAGTGATTTTTTAGATGCTTTGCATAAGATAAAGTATGTGTCTTACAGTAAAAAAGACTTTGCTAAATTTCTAGTACAATGCCACAAAAAAGGTATTCAAGAGGATTTTAGAAAAGGTTTTGGCTCTAACTTAAATGGAGCAGATTTTAGTAAATTGTACCTCAATGGATCTATTTTTAATGGAGTGAGTCTAATTGGTGCTGATTTTTCTCATACTGACTTGTCAGGTGTATCCTTTATTAATTCTGATTTACGTGGTGCTAATTTTTCTAATGCTAATTTGCAAGGTATAAAAGTAAAAGGTACGAATTTGGGTTTTACAAAATTTATTTCTGCAAATTTGACAGATATTATACTTGATCAATCTGATGTTAGTTGTGCTGAATTTGTCAGCTCTGACCTCAAAAAAGTGAGAATGCACAGTATGACCGGTTTACATACTAATTTTTCAGATGTAAAAATAAATTTTTCCAGCTTATCAGACTCAAATGTGGGCTATATAAGTTTTAGTGATAGTGAAATAAACAATACTGTTGTGCAAAGAAGCAGTCTTGATAATGCAAATTTTTTTGGAGTGGATTCATATAAACTAAAAATACAATTTTCCTCATTGAAAAATGCTAATATATATGGCACGGAAATAAAAGAATCAGACTTCACAGGCAGCAATCTTTCTAATGTTTGCTTTGATTCTTCTGCTATAATTGACAGCAACTTTGGTGGAGCTAATTTAAGCAAAACTCGAATTTCCTATGTAAATGGTGATAATTCAAGTTTTGTTCAATCTATGTTAAATGGTTCCAAGATAAAACATTCATATGTTTCTGAAGTCAGTTTTCAAGATGCTGATTTATCCAATGTTGGTTTTAGTTTTAGCGAGCTGCATCAAGTTGATGTTTCTGATTCTGACATTCGCCATGGAGAGTTTCATAATACTAGAGTTGTACATTCTAACATGAATGGTTCGTTTTTTGACCATTCGTTATTTACCTCTGCGAAGATAGAAAGTACAGACCTTTCCTCAACTTCGATGTATAGGGTAAAAATAAGAGACTCTCAGGTTTATAATAGTAGACTTTTTCACAATAGCATCGATTCTAGTGAAATAGAAAGCTCAACTTTTTTTAATTTAATAGCGAATAACTCAATCTGGTCTAATCTAAAAGTAACTAGTTCAAATTTTGTTGAAAGTAACTTTGAATCTTCTTTACTTCGCGGTAGTGCCTTTAAGAAAGCCAGTTTTTTTCTTAGCAACTTCAATAATTCAACGGTCAGTGGTACGTCTTTTCGTTCTTCTAGCATATATAAAGGCTCAGTTGTTGATGCTCATTTAGCAGATTGTGAATTTGATCATTCGATTTTGATTGATAATGAAGGGCAGGAGAAACTTGCTGGCTTAGAAGGTGCTATAACTTCAATTGAGAATTTGCAAGAAAAGATATTACAGGGTGAAAAGTTTGATGTAAATTATTCTTGCTTTGAATTTAAGGATATGAATCTAGAGAATGCCGATTTCTCCAATTCGATATTGAGTAGAGCGAAATTTGTAAATGTTAATTTAAATAAGGCAAACCTTAAAAAAGCTGATTTACGCCATACTATTTTTGATAATTCTTCTCTTATTGGTACCAATTTATCGGATTCCAATTTAGATCATTCTAGCTTTTTAAAACCTGATTCAAAAAGTGCCATATTAGAAAATGCAAAGTCCTAATCAAATGAAGAACCTTGTAGTGTGCTTGTTAACTTATACTTAGAAGAAAATAATGGCTGTAGAGAATGAAGGTGTATTATTAGTTTTATCTTCTCCTTCTGGAGCTGGCAAAACTACTATATTAGAGAGATTACTTGAGCGATCGACTAATTTAGTTAGATCGGTTTCTATGACTACACGCAAACCTCGCCCAGGCGAAATAAATGGAAAAGACTATTTTTTTGTTACCAAGAAAGAATTTCATGAGTTATGTGAAGCTGGTCAAATGCTTGAGTACGCCAGAGTTTTTGAAAATTTTTATGGCATACCGAAAAGTTTTATAGAACAGAACCTGAGCAGTGGAATAAGCGTTTTACTAAGTATAGATTGGCAAGGAGCATTTCATTTATTTGAGCTTATGAGGGAAAAAGTTATAAGTGTTTTTATACTTCCCCCTTCAATGGAGGAGCTTAGGTTGCGTTTGCAAAAACGTAATAGTGACAGTGCAAGTGAAATAGAACACAGGTTAGCCGAAGCTCAAAAAGAGATGAGCAAGCGCGATAAATATGATTATGTAGTAATCAATGATGATATTGATAAGAGTGTAGAAGAGATAAGTTCTATATTAGATAAAGAAAGACTTAAGAGATCAGGGGTTTAGGTGACCATATGCAATTAATCATCAGTCTTATATACGTTCTTTTCCTTTTCTAATCTCTCTTGCTCTTCAATGCAATATACAGCAAGCGGATTAGCTTTAAGTCTTGCAATTCCTATTTCTTCCCCTGTTCTATCACAATAGCCGTAGGTGCCTAATTTTATTTTTTCTAATGCCTCCTTAATTTTTTCTTTTCTATCTTTTCTGCGCTTAATTAATTTTTCATTTCCACTGTCTTCATCAAAATAGTATGCACTATCTTCTAGTTCCTGCTTCTCTAGCTCAGCAAGGATTGATTCCAACTTTAAGTTGAAGTATTCCAACTGTCTTACGCTCATATATTCTTCATCTTCTGAAGGAGTGTAATCTTCTGATAATTTTGTTTTTGATGACTCTTTCATAATTATATTATTAATTAATTAATAAATCTTGTATAATTTGTGAGTAAGAAATTATACTATCTAAAATTAAACACTATAATTTATAATAAACATTTAAAAACCTAGTATGATTAGCTCAATAGGAAGATTAGCGATAGATAGTAAAAATTTTATCTATACGATATGTGTTTTTATTATAATGTTAAGTCTATCTTCATTTGCACTTGAAAGCAGCAATAAGCAAGAAATCATGTTAACGTTAATATGGATATGCGCTACGTTTGTTTTGCAAATCTCTACAAGTAATTTATTTGTTTTTGATTATCATGATGGAATATTAGAGCAAATCTTTATACAGCCATTTTCCCCTAGGTTTGTAGTTGCTTATAAAATTTTTGTTCACTGGTTATTGTTCGGGCTGCCAATCTCAGTGATTTCTTCCATATTTAGCTTCGTAGTTTTGGATAGTAACATTGAACACTCAGTAGTGGTAGGCTTATCTTTATTACTTAATACGCTGATAATAATTAATATCTCAGCTACTGGAAATGCATTAGTGGTTGGTCGAAACAATTTAGCATCGGGAATATCACAAATTCTTGTTTTGCCAATCATAATGCCAACATTTGTGTATTTTAAATTACTAGTTCATTTTGAGGGTTTGTTCTTAAGTATTCATATGTTACTTATTACTGCTTTAATTTTTGCCATTTTAATGGTTAACGGTACTATAGCTACTCATATGGCATTGAAATTTGCTGTAGAGCAGAATTAGAAATTTTTGCCATTAATCTATATAGGAAAACTGTTGCTGATAAAACCTAAACCTACCAAATACATTTCTGTAGATTCAGATCTACTTGATTTTGGTTTAAAGTACTTTACTATTTTGAACATTTTTTTTAATTCATTATAAAAGTCTTTGTCAGATTCTCCTTGAAAAATTTTTACTACAAACTTACCACCGTAATTTAGGAAATGTTTTGCAAAGTTCAGTGCTGCTTCGCATAAAAGCATGATTCTAATATGGTCCAGCGATTTTAACCCACAAGATTCTGGGGCCATGTCAGATAGAATTACATCAAATTTTTGATCTTTAAATCTTTCCCTTAAAGTTTCAAGTTCATTTATATCGTATTGTATATATTTCACTCCACTAATTGTGTTTACTGGCTTTATATCAATAGCAACCACTTTTACACCTTTCTGAGATGCAACTTGTGACCATCCACCAGGAGAAGCACCAAGGTCAACAATTTTTTGCCCTGCTTGGAGTAATTTAAATTTATTATCTATTTCTATCAACTTATATGCTGAGCGTGATCTATAACTATCCTTATTAGTTTTTTGTACGTACTGGTCATTTAAATGACGGTGCAACCACCTTGTTGAGGATAGTTTTCTACCTTTAGCTGTTTTTACTCTAGTTTTTATTGCTGACACCTTGTAAAAATCACTTATTATTGATGATATCTTTGAGCTCTTTTTCGACTACTTCTTTTACCAATGTATGGAGATAATTATTCAGCCACTCGGCAACTGAGGCTTTAAAAGAGATATAACTAATTCTTCAACAGTGAGGTTTGATTTTTTTTGTTGTTCGTGCTGTAGTTCGTTTTGCATTTTTTCAAGTAGCTTTTTAATCTCTTCCATGTTCTTTTTAAATTAGGTGATCGCTATTTTGCCCTTGTAAGCCACTGTTATTCCTTTGTTGTTACTGTTTGAGGTATTATTGTGCAAATGAACGTCCTTTTCTTCTCTGTGAGTTATAACTGTGGTTGTTAAATTGAGTATTATTAAAAACTATTTCCTCGCTCTTATGATCATTGTTGACATCTTGTTTTTCGTTATTCTGCTCTTTACTATCTTTTTCTGAATCTTCTAAATACTCCTCTTCAAGGTACAAAACATCGTCATCCTTCTTCTCCTTTTCTATTTCTACTGCATCATTACTTGAGCTTTTACCAGATATAGCTTTCTTTATATCTTCTAGGATATCTTTTACAGATTGATTGCTTTGTTTATAATTCATAACACTAATGCCATCAGATTTAGAGATTTATACTGTTTATTATAAAAAGTAAATTATAAACACTAATCACATAATTGCTTTGTGCTTCAACTAAGTCCGAACGTGCTTTGAATAACGTGTCTTCAGTGTATAAAAGATCAGTTATACTCTTTAAGTTTAAGCTTACTTCTTGTTCAACCCCTTCCAACGCTAGAGCTGCTGCTTTTTCAGCTTCTTGACTTGCTTTAATGATAGCCTTTGCTGTCAACACATCATTCCAAGCATTTACAACCATTTGCTCTATGTTTTTCACTGTTTCATAATAATCGTAAGTAAATTTTTTTGCATCCATTCTAGCTTTACTAATGCCAAAAGCATTTATTCCTCTTTTAAAAATTGGAATATCGAGAGTAAAAGCAACACTAGCACCTTCTAAAGGCTTTTTGATGTTGATATTTCTTATGTCAAAAATTTTATTTATACTAAGGTGCAGAGAAGGTAGCCACTTAGAAGTTTCAGCAAACACTCCCATTCCTGCTGCTTTTTTTTGATAAACTGCTGTTTTCAAAGATAGATTATTGGTTCTTGCTAACTGTAAACATTCATTTAATTCTGGAACAGAAGGTAATTTATCACTAGCTTCAGAAAGTTCATCAGGTTCTTCCCCAATTAGGTGGAAGTAAGCAATGTTTGCCGATTTTAATTTGCCTTCGGCATCAACTCTTTCTGATACTGAAGATGAAAATTTTGCTTTTGCCAGCGAAACTTCAGCATTGGTCACTTCCCCGAGAGAAAAACGTTTTTTTGCCTCTGATAAATTTTCCAAAGAGACGTGTTCTTTATGCTCTTTAAGCTGTAATACTGCCCTACTTCGTAGAACGTCAACGTATACTTTCACGGCATTAAGTGCAAGCTCTTGCTTTGACTTTTGAAATTGAGTCTTTGCTGCTTTGAGAAGATGATTTGATTGACTGAATGTAGCAAAAGTACCGCCTCCATCTATTATTCTCTGACTTAATGTAAGGAGTTCTCCTGGGTTTTGTATACTGTTGATGATATTAAAATTACTATTAAAATAGTATCGAAGATTAATATCTGGCAAAAACCCAGCTATTCCTAAAGATTTATAGTATTTTTTAGCGATTTTATATTGGTAAAATTGAGACTTGAGCTTTGAACTATTTTTAATGGCTTTATTTACAGCTTCTTCAAGATCAATTGCATAGCAATTTACAGTACTAAAAATAGCCGCAAGTGTAATAATCAAATGAAACATTCTACTCCCATATATATTGGCTGTGCAACTAAGTTACTAGCATAAATTGCTTTAATAATCAATAACTAATATTGTTGACACTGCTTAGAAATTAAGTGTATCATAGCCTACTATTGTTCAGTTAGAGTGATGAAGACTTTTTTCCTAAAAGAGGGACAAATCGATAAAAAATGGTTTGTTATAAACGCAGAAGGGTTAGTAGTAGGAAGACTTGCAGCATTTGTAGCAACACTGTTGCGTGGAAAACATAAACCTGAGTATACACCTCATATGGACTGTGGCGATAATATAATTATCATCAACGCAGAAAAGGTGCATTTTACCGGGAAAAAATTTAAAGAGAAAGTTTACTACAAGCATACAGGTTATCCTGGTGGTTTAAAAAAAACTACCCCAAATAATATTCTTAATGGTAAATTCCCTGAGAGGGTAATAAAAATGGCGGTGAAAAGAATGCTTGATGATGGTCCTATGGCGCGTAAACGTTTTGGAAATTTATATGTTTATTCTGGTCCAGAGCATAAACATCAAGGGCAGCAGCCTAAAAAGATAGATTTTGCTTCTTTAAATCGTAAAAATAAAAAATAATGGAATAAGATGGAAAGTTCTGTAATAAATCAATCAGAAAAAGTAACTAAGCCAGCAATTGATTTGTTTGGTTGTTTATATGCTACAGGTCGAAGAAAAGAATCTGCGGCAAGAGTATGGATAAAATCAGGAAGTGGAAAGTTCAGCGTTAATCAGCAAGACAAGCTGATCTCTTACTTTAAGAGAGAGTCAGTGTGCCAAATAGTGAAAATGCCACTTATTGTAACATCTATGCTAGATAAATATGACGTATTTGCAACTGTAAAAGGTGGAGGACTATCTGGTCAAGCAGGTGCATTAGCTCATGGAATAAGCAAAGCTTTAAGTAAAATAAGCCAAGATTTATATTCTATATTACGTAAGAGTGGGTATTTAACACGAAACTCGTGTGTTAAAGAACGTAAGAAATATGGTCAACGTGGAGCTCGGGCAAAATATCAATTTTCTAAGAGATAATTATTTTGTAGTGATATTTTTTTTGTGTATATTATACAAATGTTAAAAAAAATGCATAGTATATTCTATTTTCATGATAAATTTAGTTGACTATCGTTATGAACGTAATATGCTGTTTGTGTAATTTTTTCAATATTAAGGTAATTTATGAGTAAAGAAGACATAATAAATAAATTAAAACAAGCTTGTTCTAGTCAAGATGTAGAAATAACAAAGTCTGATTTGAGCAAGATTTTTGATGCGCTTATGAAAATAATAAAGGGTAAACTAGATGAGGAAGGTGAAATACGCCTGCATGGAATAGGCACATTTTCTACTGCTATAAGCCAGGAGAAGCAATGTCGTAATCCTCAGAATGGTGAAATCATGACTGTTCCTCAAAAGACAAGAGTGAAGTTTAAAGCAAGCCAAACTCTTTTAAGTATTTTAAATAAGGAGAAAGAAGAAGTAATTAGTTAGATATTATCATCTTCATTGTTTTTACTACGCTGTATAACCCATCAAATATAGCTTCGCTGATTAAAGAGTAGCCTATATTCAGAGTTGAAATGTGGGGTATTTCTTTCATTCTTTGAGCGTGTTTATAAGTTATGCCATGCTCTGCATGGCATTAATATACTCTGCAGTATTGGTAATTAATTTTAGTTTTTTTCTAATGGACTATTGCAGTAACCACCCGTATGGATTTCTACTATGTCAGGCTTTATTTCTGACTTTTCAAGATATTTTAGTTGATTAATATTTGGATTGATAAACAATGAAACCTTTATATCAAAATTATGCACCTCTTCTATTATACTAGAAAGTTTACTATACATGTTAATTATATCCAGACCACCTTCAGTTGTTAATTCTTCCCTTTTTTCTGGTACTATGTTAATTGGATAAGGTTTTACCTTTTTTGCTATTTCAAGCATTTCTTCCGTGGCTGCAATTTCAAGGTTTAGTTCAGTATTAGTGTTTTTTTTCAGGGTAAACACATCTTCGTCTCTGATATGCCTCTATCTTCTCGTAAGTGTACAGTGATAAAATCTGCCACGGCGTTAATGGCTATTTCTGCAGCTTTCAATGGATCTGGATAAGGGGGGTTCCACGTGTGTTGCGAAGGGTTGCAACGTGGTCGATATTAACGCCTAGTTTCATGATTTACTACATAAGCTACTTAATAAGTATACATGTTATTAGGTCTTTTGCTATGAATATTACAGCCATGAAAGCAAAGCTACAAAAAACCGCTTGATAACTTCTCCAGCCTCCTTATCATAGCAATGAAGGTGTTTAGTTATTTAATCTGAGTAAACCCTATCTACTATGGTGGTGTCTTTTGCCTTTTTTTTCTATTTGGTAAGTTTATTAATGTTTGTAAATTTAAATCTACCGCTGATGGTAGCGCGTAACGCTGGGATAACATCATAGAAGCATTATTACATAAAATTTAGATGAAGAGGAAGGGGTAGGATTATCTCTTTATAAAGATTTTATCGATAATACGCATATCAATTATACTCCAATCGCTAAAAGTAAAATCGGTTGTATTTTGTAAGTGATTTAAATAATTCCATGCACTATGAGGATCATCTTCAGGCAATTTTACTGTGGAGCCGTTATCAAGTATGATGTTCCATCTTCTATTTTCTACATAAACACAAGAAGAAATGTGATCACTTAATTGAGTTTTGCTTTCTAGTATATCTTTAATGAATTTTAGGTTTGATAGTGCGTTTTGTCCTGTAATTACGATAAAGTTATCTGTAGGATAATCATCTACAATCACTTTACCTTCGGAATCAATTACTGAAGTTTTGTTATTATCTTTCCATAGAGCAAACGGTTTATGTTCATCTACATTAATGTATAGAGTGTTAGGCAAAATTCTATGAATTCTTACGTGCTTTATCCATTTGCTCACGGATTGTATGCTATCAGCAAGCTTTGAAGGTGATATATATATAATTGGCTGCGTTTTATTTACCAGATTTAAAATGTCCTTCTCATTTGTAAATTTATTGCCATTTACAACTACTTCATCGATTGAAAATCCACTACTGAGTAGTAGACTAGATAAATAGTCATTACACCAAGTGAGATAATGATTAAATCGACTTGTGATTTTATCAAGTGAGCTATAGAATACTAACGTAAAAAAGAGTGCTGTTATGATAACCAAAGCACACTTATGTAAAAAACTCCTTTGACTTCTGGTAATATTACTCAACATTTACTTGATCTCTAATATTTTTTTGTGCTGTAGACTATCTTCAATAATAATTTTAACTAATTCATTAAAATCAATTCCTTTTGTCAATTTTGCAATTTCTGGTACTAACGATAATTCAGTAAAGCCAGGGTGTGTATTGATCTCAAGCATTTTTAGAGTATTATCCTTAGGATTATAGCGAAAATCTGAGCGAGAAATAGTTTTACATCCTAGAAATCGATGAACTTTCAATGCATGTTCCAAGGTCATTTCATATATGTTGTCAGGAATTTCAGCAGGAAATATGTGCTCTGCAAACCCGTTTGTGTATTTTGCTTTATAGTCATAGAATTTATTTTTTGGTCTTATTTCCATAGTGCCAGCTGCTTCATCTAGTAACACGGCAGTGTGTAACTCTATACCTGGTATGTATTCTTCTATGATCATCAAATCTCTTGTTATCCAAACTGGTTCTTCTTCCTCAATTCCAGCGTCACGCACTGGAATGACACTAAACATGTTTTTTAATTTTAAATAATCCTCATGCGAGAAAGTTATGTGCACTCCAATACTTGAACCTTCATTAATGGGTTTTAAGACATACGGATAATCAATTTTAATATTATTTTTTAGTATATCTCCTCGACTGATTATGTACCCTTTTGGAGTATCAATACCAAGGGATCGGAATATATGCTTAGACATTGCTTTATTCATAGCAATAGCTGAAGCCATAACTCCAGAGTGTGTATATTTTATACCTAAAATCTCCAATAAACCTTGAATGCAGCCATCTTCGCCATAAGGCCCATGTAGAGCAATAAAAGCAAGGTCAGGATTAATTTTTTTAAGCTTTTCAGCAGTGTTGCTGTTAACGTCTATTTCTATTGCATTATATGAAAGGCTATCAAGCGCCTTCTTTACTGCTTTTCCACTCATCAATGATATTTTCCTTTCACGAGAAAATCCACCGCTTAAAATTGTTATAGTTAGGACCATAAGCACTTTTAGAAGAACTATATTAATAGTGACTACATACATGAACTTCGTAAATAAAAGAGAAAATTATCTTGAAGATTTATGGGTTGTTGCCACTGTCCTTGCAATTTTATCATGAAAAAACTGCTTGCGTCGGTTAAATATGCACATATGAAAATTAGTATTATGATCATAAAGATTAAACCTAATGAGGAGTCAAACTACTATTAGAGATATACTTATAAAAAAATTCCTTCTCATGAAAAATATAGGAAAGTAAATAACTTCAAACGAGACATGCCTAATTATTGCTTGCACTGGAGTGATATTTAAAAATGTATTTGCATCTTTTATATTAATATTGCACATATTGCACAACAATTGCCCTGGAGTATCACCAAATCTTCTTATCATGAATGCTCCGAATACTATCGATAGCAAAAAAGATAAGCAACTACGTGTAATGAATGACTTAGATCCAGCGATGTGAGAGATTGTTCCTACAAGAATCAAACAGACTAAAGAAATTCCCATAATAATAAGATGGTCAATAATATGTGCTGTACACGTCTAGTTACTCCCACATAGCTTAAATTTAAATAATATTCTTCAGGTTTATACTCTATTACTAACGTGTTTGCAATTTTATCGTGAAAGAACTGCTTGTATTTATCAAGTGCTGCAAATATTAAAACTAATATTAATAAAATTAGAAACCACTCAGAAATATAGAAGAGTACAAACAAAAGCACCTTGAGAGTACTTCTTACTACTATTTGCAGTAAAGCAGTGTTTTTAAGTGTATTTGCATCTTTTATATATACCAAGTAACAATTTTCCCTAAGTCCAACCAAGTCTTGTTATCATTAATACTTCTAATACTATATATAATAAAATTTCTTAATATACTTAAGTCTTCTAATATTTCATGTTGTTCTAATATAAGGTCAGTATCAGTGTCAGGAAAGACATGATTTAAAGAGTCGGCAAGAGGTTCTTCTGGTAATATAAATGAAATTAATAAAAAAATGAAATTAATAAAGATGATGGATAGAAGATTAGGAATATCGTATGGTCAACTATATGCGCTGCAACACGTTTAGTAATTTCCGCCTAGTTTACTTTAACATCCATTTTTATTCTCCATATGATCGTCTAATATACCTGTTAACAGTTAATAGTAGTAAAATTACTGTATTACTTAACCTATTTTCAAGTTAATATTGTATGTTATCAAGAACATAAATAACACAACTATAATCAGCAACCAAACCATGAGGTACAAGAAGTTTCTTTTTCCTTCAGTAGCATTACTCTAGATTTTCGTTGAAATAAGCTGTTTTGTCTTTTTTTTCTTTATATTTTTCTGCAGTATGGAGAGGTTGCTTTTTAGCTGTGATATTTGGCCACTTTTGCGAGTATTCTATGTTTATGTTATAAAATGATTTGAAGGTTTTTTGTTCATTGCTCAGTAACTCTTCATCTAGTTCTAAAATGTCTTTTATAGAGTCGTCGGTTACGATTGCATCTACTGGACATTCAGGTATGCACACTCCGCAATCAATACATTCATCAGGATTGATTACGAGCATGTTTTTGCCTTCATAGAAACAGTCGACAGGACACACTTCCACACAATCCGTATATTTACATTTTATGCATTTATCTGTAACAAAATGCGTCATAAAGTACTACATATTTATAATTTTAGGTACACTAAACTAATAAGAAATTCAAGTCTTTTGGTTGTATTATAGCTTAAATGCTGATAAATATTGGGTATCTTTTAAGTAATTGGAAAAACGTTCCTTTATGAAGATAAATAAATTGAACAGTGAGAAATTGAAAATATGGCTGAGCCTACAGAACCTCGGGACCGAAAAAGTTTTTTAGTATGCTAAAAACACGTGGCCATTGGATGAGGCATTAGAATGTTTCGATGAACTCACTAAACGATAAAAAGGTATATAGCATTCAGGATGCGCGAAAAGAAATCAATGATACAGAAAAATTCTGGCTAAAATCATGCCTGAATGTGGTCTAGATTACCCCAACATTTTAGGGAATATACCGGGTTATCCTCTGTAATAACTGCGCTTGGTGATGTGTCATTATTAAGCTGTGAGATGATTATAATAATTGGTAGACGTAACTCTTCAGTAAATGGAAGAAATTTTGCCAGTAAGCTGGCACTTGATTTAAGCGAAGCTGGTTTTGTTATTGTTTCTGAGCTTGTAAGGGGGATAGACACTGTGGTGAACAGCATAATATACAAAATCATCTAATTATTGCTGTCACAGCAAGCGGAATTGATGTAGTATATCCAAGAGAAAATTTTGATCTATACAAGAAAATCGCTGAAAATGGTAGATTAGTAATTACTGAGCTTCCATTTGCTACTAAACCCAAACCTCAGTATTTTTCTCAGAAGAATTGGATTATATCTGATTTATTGCTAAGTGTAACAGTAATTGAAGCATCGAAAAGTTCTGGTTCCCTAATAACAGCAAATTTTGCTTTGGATCAGGTAAGGGAAGTGTTTGTGGTTTCTGGTTTTCTTTTAGATTTGCGCTCTATTGGTAGCAGTTATCTAATAAGAAAGGTGCTAAACTTATCGAATCTGCTAATGATATAATAGAAAGTGTGAGGTTTAATTTACCTTTTTGGCAAAAAAGCCTGTTTAATATTGAGCATTGTCCTGTTAACCAAAAATAGAAAAATTATAACAAACAAGATCTGTTATAGTTAATCATGTCAACTCTGTCTCCATTGGTATAGATGGGCTCATCTTAATAAGTGGGTTATCTAAACTTGGCTTTGATGGCTCTCTTAGAACTGGAGTTGGGAAGCAAAATAGAACGATCAACAAGGAATAAAGTATCAATGATTTTTTTTTATTGTTTTAGCTACAACACTTTACTTTCTTTTAAGCAGTTGGCCAAGTCAAGAAAGGTGAATCTATCTCTTGTTGCAAATGCAAGATCTACCACTTTGCAATATTGCTCTTTCATTCCAATTGAGGTGTTCTGGTAAATGTGGAATTGACAGATCTTCAAATATTTTCTGCAGACATTTTGCAGGTAATAAATTTTGTTTGATTAAACTGGAAACATTACTCCATCCTTTATGAAGGATCTCTTTGATTTTCTGCTGCAGAATTTTTTTGTTCTAGAATTTTTGTAAATTCAGTATTACCAGAACACTTAATTATATGTTCTGTGTCTAGAGTAGTTGGTTTGATGATGGGATTTTGTATTAATAATCTTTTTTCCTGCAAATTAGCCATGGTAATCGTTGTAACGGCAATTTTTTCACCATGTAGTGAGGAGTAATCTTTTGTTACCATTTATTGCGTGAGCTATTATGGCTCTCCTTGGCTTGCAGAATAGCTACCTTTTGATATTACCATTCCAAGTCCTGAGATCAGTAAGGCTTCTATGAGTAATAGGACTTTTTTGCTTCTTTTAACAAGCGCTAGATACTCTCTTAGCAAAATTTGCTCCAGGTCGCGGACAAGTGTAAAGGGTGATTCGTTGTATTCTGTGCCAAGTAATAGGTGAGATAGTAACCAGTCTGCTTGCACTTTGAACGACAAGTGAAATCTGCAGATCCACTTAGTGTAAGACGCGGTGGTGCATTAGCGGTTATATCAATGTTAATATATATTGCCTTAGGAAGATGTGCTTTGAACGATTTTTTATATCCATCTACTAATATTGAGGCATTTGCAGAAGTATATCCATTCATAGAAGCAGCTGTTGGAAAAGATATGTAATTTTTGCCTTCTAGGTAGTTTGCGTACTTACAGACATCATTAACAGTGCTGCTACCGAGCGCAACTATTAAACCACTATCTTCCACCCCTTATTTCTGACTGAATTTGTGATGTCAAGAGAGGCGGTAGAATTGCCAGAAATAATTAAGTTGGGAGTTTTATTGAGTACGTTTTTATTAAAAGCTCTGCTGTATTTTTATCTACAACTAAAAAAATATCATTTTCGTATTGTGTGCATATTTCATAGATATTGTCTACAAAGTGATGACCTACTATTACTATAGAGGTTTGTTTGGTTTGATGTAATATTTGTTTTAAATAATGCATAAAATGTTTACAATATAGTAATATCAGTATTTTAAGGTGACATGAAAATTGATCCTGTAGAGCTAACTAAGAAATTAATTTCTTTTAAGAGTATAACACCAAGGGACGATGGAGCAATAGAGCATATAGCGGCGATCCTCGAGAAAAGTGGTTTTGACTGTGAGATTTTAGAGTTTGGTGATAATAAAACTAAAGTTAAAAATCTTTATGCAAAATATATAAACGGGGTACAAAATTTGTGTTTTGCAGGCCATGTTGATGTTGTACCACCAGGTCAATTAAAAGATTGGATATCTGACCCGTTTAGTCCAGAAGTTAGGGATGGGTTGTTGTATGGGAGAGGGGCAACTGACATGAAAAGCGGGATAGCTGCGTTTATTACTGCTATGGTAGATTTAGTTGCAGAAAAGTTTAGATTCAACGGTTCGATAAGTGCGTTGATTACCAGTGCTGAAGAAAGTACGGAAGAATATGGAACAAAGGCGGTTTTGAAATGGATGGAGAGTAAGCATAAGAAAATAGATTATTGTGTAGTTGCTGAACCAACCAGTAGTGAGAAATTAGGTGATACTATAAAAATAGGCAGAAGAGGTTCTGCAACATTTGAGCTAATTTGCCATGGAAAACAAGGGCACGTTGCTTATCCAGATCTAGCGGACAATCCAATATATAAGATGATATCAATATTGAATAGGATAAAAGATACTACTTTTGACGGCGGTAATAAATATTTTCAGCCTTCAAATTGCGAAATTACTACTATCGATGTTGGAAACAGTACTGACAATGTAATACTTGATTCAATAACTGCAGGCTTCAACATTAGATACAACAATATGCAAACACCTGATGGTTTATATAAGTTGATTGATGAAATATGCTTCAGTGTAACTAACGATTATAAACTCTCTATGCATAGCAGCAGGGGTGCTTTTCTTTCTACTCCCGATAGAAATACTGATGTTATGTTTGATGCAATAAACAGAGTTACCAATATTGATGCTGTGCTGGCTACAAGTGGTGGCACATCTGACGCTGCATTTATTAAAGATGTTTGTCCAGTGATTGAATTTGGGATGATTAATAAAACCTCACATCAGGTAAACGAGTGTGTATTAGTGAACGATATACACAAATTAACAGCTATATATAAGGAATTTATAAAAAGTTATTTTTACCCCACTAATAGGATATTAAATCAGATTAATGTAATTGGTAATGTACCTGATAGCCCATTGTTAGCTTGAGTATATTTTAGGCTAGTAGAGACAGCTAATTGGAAAAGATCCTTAGGTGGTAAAACTAAAGAAAACTTGCATGTAAATTTCTCAAGGTGTAAAATTAAAGATGTTTTAAAATGAATAGGTTAATTATGAATCTTGTGACAAAATCTGCTATCAATTTTACTGCTCCAGCTGTTCTTCCTAATGGGAAAATAGTTGATGATTTCTATCTGAGTGAGCACATAAAAGGTAAGTATGCTATCCTTCTTTTCTATCCACTTGATTTTACCTTTGTTTGTCCAACTGAATTGATATCGTTGAATAATAGAATAAGTGAGTTTGCAAAGCGTGATGTTGAAGTAATAGGAATAAGTGTAGATTCAAAATTCTCGCATTATCAATGGCGAAAAACTTCAGTTAGCAATGGTGGTATCGGAGAAATTAGCTACACTTTGGTGTCTGATATTAAAAAGTCTATATCAAGAGACTATGGAGTGTTATATGATGACTCAATTGCACTGAGGGCAACTTTCGTTATTGATGATAAATTTATTGTGCGTCACCAGTCAATAAATGATATGCCTTTAGGGCGTAATATGGATGAATTTATTAGAATCGTTGATGCAATAAAACATAACGAAGAGCATGGTGAAGTGTGTCCAGCTGGGTGGAAGAAAGGCAAGCCAGCAATGCAGGCAAGTGATGAAGGAGTGACTGATTATCTAAACTCATACAGTGAAGAATTATAGATTTGGTACAAAAGTTCTTATTATTGGATCTGGGGCAGCAGGTTACGCTGCTGCTATATATGCAGCACGTGCAAACTTGGAGCCAGTTGTAGTAACAGGAATGCAGCCTGGTGGCCAGCTTACGATCACTATGGGTGTTGAGAATTATCCTGGTTTTGTTTCAATACAAGGTCCAGAACTAATGAAACAAATGAGGTTGCATGTAGAAAAGGTGGGAGCAGAAATAGTAAATGATGAAATAAAGAGCGTTGAACAACTTGAGCATTCTAATGAGTATAAATTTAGGTCTTCTGGTAATAACGATGACTACTATTCCAATGCAGTTATAATTGCAGCTGGTTCACAAGCGAAGTGGCTTGGTTTGGAAAGTGAAAGGAAATTTCAAGGTTACGGAGTTTCAGCATGTGCAACTTGTGATGGTGCGTTTTTTAGGAATAAGATTGTAGCCGTGATTGGTGGAGGAAATACCGCCGTTGAAGAGGCGATATTCTTAACTCGCTTTGCTAAAGAAGTTATATTAATACATAGGCGCGATAAATTGAGAGCGGAAAAAATAATGCAAGACAGGCTCTTTGCGAATAATAAAATAAAAGTCATATGGAATCATACTGTAGAACAAGTTCTTGGAGAAGAGAATCCAAAGAAAGTTACTGGTATTACAATTAAATCAACGAAAATTGATGAAATCCAGGAATTGAGAGTGAATGGGGTATTCATTGCAATTGGGCATGCACCAAATACAGGTGTTTTCAAAAGTTTTATTGAAATGGATGAGCAGGGTTATATAATTACAAAACCTGGAACAACTTTAACTAGTAGAGCAGGGGTGTTTGCTGCAGGTGATGTTCAAGATAAGGTATATCGTCAAGCAGTGGTTGCAGCAGGTACAGGGTGCATGGCTGCACTTGATGCAGAGAAGTTTTTAGAATGCACAAGTAAATAAAGAGTTAAAAAGTAGGGAATGTATAAGATTGCTTTTTTAAGAAGAAGGGAGGATTTATCACTATTTTCTTTTTTTGTTGTATGGTAATAGTGAATTATTGAAGTAGATTTGATGTGCATAGTAATAGAACAAGTACTACTGGTTACGGATTTAGTTGGATAACTCCTGGACCACTTAATGAATCAACACAAAAGCTATTTCAGGCTATTGATAATGAGAACCTAGAAGATTTTGAACGGGCTATAGCAGAAGGTACTGATGTTAATACGTTTGATGAAGAAGGTATGACACCTTTAATGTCTGTTGCTAATACCTACATAGCTAGCAGTAATCAGCCTACACTGAAAGAAATGACTAAGTTGCTTATACAAAAAACAGAAATATCGATGTTAATGCTCAAAGTAAGCAATCTGTTTGTGAGTAAAGACGAAAGAGAGATCAATTTGGGCGTCTAGTATATTTATTTTGTGGTTGGAAAGTGGCAGAGGTACGGCCAGGTTATTACAGATGTTGTAATAATGGTCAAGTTGTGAATAGTGTGAATGATTAAGGTGAGTGTGTATACTTAGGTGACTTATACAATGATATGGTGGAGTCTGTTGAAACTTCTAATATGAAAAAAAATAAGGCCTTGCATATTGCTTGCCGGGTTGGGGCTAAGGATATAGTAGAAATGTTGCTCACACCTCAAGATAAAAACTTATATTAGAGATTATGGATATAGGAACCTTCTAGGTTGTACTGCAAGAGGATTTGAGGATACAATAGACTAGAATTTGAAAAAGCATAAAAAGGGAAAGAATTATTGAATCCTCTGCATAGTAGAAACGTTTATCTAGTGAAGGTTCTATTAAATACAAAACTTAATCCTAATTGCTGAAGAATAGCCCCAAATGGAGAAATAGAAACACCACTTGACCTGATCGTCAAATCGTGTTTAGAAGGAATAACACAAGATAAGCAGGAAGTATTGATAAAGCTTTTAGAACATAAAAATCTATACTTTAGTCAAATAAAGTCGACACCTCCAATAGAGCTTAATGTACAATTGAAGCAAATAATTGAACTGGCTATTATAGAACGATTAACTGATGCTATTAGTAGGAAAATTTAGATGATGTAAAAAAAAGTTGGTAGAAGGTAATTGTTTCATGAATCGTGCAATTGTTACTGCTATATTGAGGAATATTAGTGATCCAATCGGATCTATTATAAATTATCTAGATGAAGAATTTTCTGCAAGTGCAGTGCAACATTTTGCAAGTACAAATGATATACCGGTAGATTTTGAACAGTTTGTGTGAAAGCTTGTAGATGAACTTGAAAGTACAAAAGCTCAACTTATAGAAGAAGAGCAAAAGCTGAATAGGGTTGTGCATGAAGAAGCGGTTAAAATTAGCAGAATTTCACAATTAAAAAGAAACTTGGAACGAATAGAACTAGAAAGAGTGAATCAACGAGTCAAATAGCTCGGCTTACTGATGAAAATGCTCAACTTTGTACTCAAAGCCAAAGTTTAAATAGTGGAAACCAAAAACCTCAGAAGCAAGCGCTCAGAATAGAAAATAAAGCAACTACGCTTTTGCATCTTTTACGTTGTTTGGGAATATGCGCTGTTGGTGCATGTTTAACAATATCTGATTTAAGCAATATGCATTTCGCTTGTTGCCGGCTACATCGGTTTTTCTTACAGCAGAATGTTGTTTAAAGCTAACACAATGCTTAGTAGGGATGTTAAACGCGATCAAGTTGCAGGCTGTCTCAATTGACTAAAAGATGATTTAGAGTTTTAACTTTTTATCTTTTTCCAGACTCTGTTGGAAATTTTTATACATATTAAAAACATCCTGATAATTTAGGTGAGTATAAACCTGAGTGGTTTCGAGGCTTGAATGACCAAGAAGTTGTTGTATAAATCTTATGTCAACATTTTCTTGAAGCAAATGAGTAGCAAAGCTATGACGGAATGCATGTGGAGATAAAATTTCCGGCAAATTTAACATTCTTCTTATTTTTTGCAAACGATTAGCGACATAAGTTCTTCCTAATTTTTTTCCTCTTACTCCCACAAAGAGATGTTGTGCTTCATTGTTAACACTAAGATAAGGGCAAGCTTTTACGTATTCTTGTATAAACATTTTTACTACTGGAAGAATAAATACCTGTCTTTGTTTATCTCCTTTGCCTGTTACTATTAAACTTTCATTGCTGGTATCACTGACTTTAAGATTCAATGCTTCACTGATTCTTAAACCTGTGCCATATAACAGGACAATAATCGCAATTTCTCTTTTTATTATCCAAGGTTCGCCTAAGTCAAGCAATTTTATTTCTTTCACTGAAGTTTTTGTATTGCCTTCTGTCGTTCCGATGCTTAACACTGGAATCCAGTTTTTGATCGAAAGTGTGCGCTTGTTTATGATTAATTTTCTGGTGTCTGAGCACTGGAATCCTGGCAAGCTGAAATTGCAATGTTTGTACAGTTGTGTGCTTAGCACCGGTTCTTTTTTTTTGGTCGCATACTGGAATGACAAAGAGGAGTGAGTTTCTTGTAAAGAATAGTTATGCAAGAAGAAATCTACTAAAGTTTTTATATCAGATATTGATAATGCTTTAGGCAAAGTTCTTCTTTGAATTGGCCTTGACAGGGAAAATACAGCCTCATTATTTACTTCATAATTGTTTTTTATATACTTGAAGAAGTTTCTGATTACTGATAATGCACGAGTGTTAGATCTTGCGTTTATACCTCTTGCATAGCGAAAACTAAACCAACTCCTGAGCTCAGGTACGCTCAATTTTTCCAAAGAGCCAACATTTACTTCTTCACCAATGTGAGCACTGAGGAAACTGATAAAATCTTTTAGATCCCTCATGTATGATTCTAAAGTGTTAGATGAATAAGACCTATAGCACCTTAGCCACTCATGCCAATTTTCAATGATTGGACCTAAGTCCATAGTTACTTTTTAAAGAAAGCATCTATGCACGCATCACGGAAAGCTTCATTTATGTCAGGATGAGAGTGACAAATTCTATATATATCTTCTGCTGCTGCACCGTATGCCATTGCCACCGCTGCCTCGTTAATTAGGGTATCAGCATATGCACCTATGATATGCACACCTAATATTGTATCTGTTGTACTGCAAGTTAGCACTTTCACGAACCCTTCAGCATCATCAGTGATTTTTGCTCTGCCGTTTGCAGCAAATTGGCATTTACCAACTTTGTACTTTCGACCAGCACTTTTCAATTCCTCTTCAATTTTACCAATTGAAGAAACTGCAGGATGAGTATAAATGACCGAAGGTATGATTTCATAATCAACGTGAGGGGACTGCCCAGCTATTATCTCTGCAACTGCCACTCCTTCTTCTTCTGCTTTATGAGCAAGCATTGCTCCACCGATCACGTCACCAATGGCAAATATTCCTTTCACATTAGTTTCATATCTATTATTGACTTGAATAAAACCACGGTTATCTTCCTCTATTTTTTCATCGATACCAAGATCCTCAGTGCATGGTTTGCGGCCTACTGCAATGAGCACCTTATCTGTTTCTATAGTGTTCGTTTGATTATCTTTAATAGAGGAAACTTTCACACTCAAAGAATTACTATTTTGTTTTATTTTCTCAACTTTAGTGCTAAGCAAAAATTTTATTCCTTGTTTTTGTAGACTGGAAAGCAAAGACTTACTTAATTCTCCATCCATTGTTGCAGCAATTTTATCAAGAAATTCTACTACAATAACTTCAGACCCTAGTCTGCTCCATACGGAAGATATTTCAAGCCCTATTGCCCCAGCTCCAATTACGACGAGCTTTTTTGGCACTTCAGTTAAAGATAATGCACCAGTGGATGAAATAATATTCTTCTCATCGATATTAATTCCTGGTAAAGAACTGACATTGGAACCGGTTGCAATTACTATGTTTTTTGTCTTCAACACCTTGTCTTCAACTGAAACTTTGAGGCTATCTTGATCAAAAGAAGTAATTTTTCCAAGGCCGTTGATTTTAGTAATTTTGTAAAGATTAAACAGATAATCTATACCTTTTCCAAGCTCCTGAACTCTGGCGTCCTTGTACCCTAGCATTTCTTTTAGGTTGAAGTTTACATCTTTAGTTTTTATGCCAAGTTTTGGCAGGTTATTTTTCGTGCAGACATACTGGTAGGAGGAGTGAAGTAACGCTTTAGAGGGTATACATCCAACTCGTAAACACGTGCCACCAAAAATGCTATTTTTATCTATGCAAGCAACTTTCAATCCAAGTTTTGCAGCAGCGATAGCACACTTATAACCACTTGGACCGCCACCTATAACAATCAGATCATAATTATTCATAAAAAACGAACCTATTTTCTAAAGAATAAACACCATTTCCTTCAGTTGTTATGTATATCTTGCCATGGGTAAACACTGGAGTATGAAACACATTACCCGGTATTTTAATAGTTTCTTCTACACTTTCAGACCCAGGGAAAGCAAGCATTGAACCTTTATTACTTGTAACCCATAGCGTATGAGCATACATAACTGGAGCAAATAATTGCGTATTTTCTATTAAATCAGACGTCCAGACTACTTCTCCGCTTTGTATATCGATGCCAATTACTTTGTTGTCTTTAGTCACTATAAAAATTCTACCACCTGTTTTTTGTTCCTTTACAGGGATAAGTGGACTATAATATGACTCAATGTCTGATACACTTTTTACCTTTAGTGGCTTGGACCATAAAATATTTCCTGATTTTACGTCAATACTATAAATGTAAGAGTTATTTTTGGCTATTAAAATGTTATCACATACTCTTGGTGTGGTAGTTATATCTGTGAGCGGTGTATCAAAAAGGTTTGTGAACAATTTTTGGCTCCACAATTTTTTACCATCTTCATTAAAGGCTATTAGTTCACCGTTTGAAAATGGTGCTATTATTTTATCGTTGAAAATTGCTGGTGATATGGAGTATAAACCTCGAATCTCATTGATACCATTTTGGTAAGTCCAAGCAGGACTGCCGTCTTTTACATCAAACGTATGCAGATAGTTATCAATGGTCAAAACTATCAGTTTATTATTTATTACTACTACTTTTCCTCTTGCAGGAGCTCTCAGCTCTTTTTCCCATTGAATCTCTCCAGTTTTTGCATCTATTGCATGTAGAACGTTATCTACTACAAAGAAAACATTTCTTCCATAACGCGATAGGCTTATGTTACCAATCTTTTTTCTGTGTGGAAGGTGTAATTTCCAGTTCATAACCCTTGAGTTGTCAATATCAAAGGAATACAAGGTGCCATGCTTATCTGCCAAAATAACACTATTTTCTGTGAGCACTGGGGCCACATATCCTTGGGATAATTTTTTATTCACTAGACTTATTCGTTCGCTTGCCATTGTGTAGCTGCTACACGATAATATTATCATAACAATTATTACTTTCATTACTTATTGAAAACAAGATTTATTAATATACATGCTAGAAATCTTAATTACAATAAAAATGTTCTTATTGCATGTTGAAAGTGTAGGGCTTTTTCACAAAAAATCAGTTGCATTCTTTATAGGAATAACGATTTTCAAATCTTCAAGGTATCATGCGAGTAACTGACATCATTTGTTGTGTTTAACAAGTTGGCTTCACGTTAGCCATAGATATTTAAAAAATTTACCAAATAGAAAAAAGGCAAAAAAAACAAAGTAGCTAATTATTAACTCTTTACTTTATTTGATATTGGGTAATACCTTAAGCGCTTTATAAGCGCGTTTCAGCTGTAAAAATCTAAATTTTATAAAGCGGTGCACATAGTGCGAAAAATTAAACAGTAGTACACTAAATGCAAGATCTTCTTGTCATTTTAACCTGCCCAGATTGGAAAGTTATAAAATAACTTAAATTCCATAGTAAGAGGAATGATAAAGCTTGTCAAGTAGTTTTTTTAGTCCTGTTTCTGTGTGGCTAGAAAGATCTAGATGCTAGTTTTAACTATTTAAGTAACAAGAGGTAACGTCATTGATTACACGTATTCCATCTGTTATATATAGTCTTTTGAATATGAGAAAACTAGTGAGTGAATATGATATTGTAGTTATAGGTAGCGGTCCTGGTGGTTATATAGCAGCAATTAGAGCGGCACAACTTGGATTTAAAACTGCAATTATTGAAAAGGAAAAAAGTTTAGGTGGTATATGTTTAAATTGGGGATGTATACCAACTAAATCGCTACTTAGAGCGTCCAAAGTCTATGAACTCATAAAAAGATCAGAGGAATTTGGTATAAAAGTAAAGGATGCAAGCTTTGATATACAGTCGATAGTAAAATCCTCAAGGAACGTTGTTGGTAAATTGTCAAGCGGTGTTGCGTATTTGATGAAAAAAAATGGCATTAAAGTCTACCAAGGTTTTGGTAAACTTGCAGGTAATCATACTATAAAAGTTTCTAGTGGTAGGGAGGAACAAGAAATTTCTTCCAAACATATTATTTTAGCAACAGGTGTGAGAATGCGAAATCTGCATGGGATAGAAGCAGATGGAGATTTATTATGGAATGCACAGCATGCTATGACCCCGGATAGATTGCCAAAGTCACTACTAATTATAGGGTCTGGTGCTATAGGAATAGAATTTGCGAGTTTTTATAGTACTTTGGGAGTTGATGTAACAATCATAGAGGTAAAGAACGCTATTTTGCCGCTGGAGGATAAAGATATTTCAAATTTGGCACAAGAGATATTTACAAGAAAGGGAATAAAAATATATACAAACAATAGTGTAAAAGCCTTTACTAAAGGTAAGAACTCTATTAAAGTGCAACTAAGCAGTGGTGAAAGCAAAGAGTTTGATAGGGTAATTGTTGCAGTTGGTATTCAGGCAAGCACTGAAAGTATAGGTTTAGAAAATACAAAAGTTAAATTAAGTGCTTCTGGTTTTGTTGAAACGAATGAATGGTATGAAACTGATGAATCAAGTGTATATGCAATAGGTGATATAGCTGGTCCGCCATGTTTAGCACATAAAGCAAGCCACGAAGCCGTGATCTGCATTGAAAGAATTGCTGGTAAAAATGTTCGTGCGTTAAGAAAAGAATGCATACCAAATTGCACTTACTCTCATCCGCAAATAGCAAGTGTTGGCCTTACTGAAGAGCAGGCAATAAAAGATGGGTATGATATAAAAATAGGGAAGTTTCATTCCAACTTTAATGGTAAATCTATTACGCTAGGTGAAACCGAAGGGTTAGTAAAGGTGATTATAGATAAAAAAACAGGTGAGCTTCTTGGAGCTCACATGATAGGAGTAGGAGTAACAGAGTTAATTAGCAATTTTGTCCTTGTAAAGCAGCTAGAAGGAACAGACTGTGACATAAAGTCTGTGGTCTTCCCTCATCCAACCATTTCAGAGATGATACATGAATCAGTACTTGCTGCATATGATGAGTCGTTAAACAGTTGAGTTAATGTTCTATTGTTTTGGAATTGTCAATATCTTGAGTAGTAGCTTGATTTGATACTTCAGTTCCAACAGATTGATTGCCAGCATCAGATTTTTTTATGCCTCTTTCAACTCTGCAGCTGCTTCTTTCATTTCACGTTTTTTCTCTGGTTTAAGGTCTTCTGAGCTTTTTTCTTTGCTATCTAAACCTTGTTGTTGATCAGTATTTCTCATTTTATTTTGAGCTTGCTGAGGGAGATCAACAGTTGATTTGAGGAGAACTTTTATTATGTTTTTAACAGTTTAAAAAAACTCCGCTCTGCTTTCTCTTTGTTCTTTAGGTTTATTTTTTTTCACATTAGATTCTTTTTTGCTATTACTACTTTTGGGCATTGTAACTCAACTATCATAAAGCTTAATAAGATTCTGCGTGCAAGTTATTAAATTATAGTTAATAATCTAGCATCATTTTGTTATTCACAGATGGATATCATTCTAGCAACAGGTGGTACAGGTGGACACATTTTTCCAGCTATAACCTTAGCAAGAGCAATAAAAAGGCAAGGATACGATAGCATATTATTTGCTGATAAAAAAACAGGTAAAAATGCTGACGTGAAGGACTATACCCTGCCACTAAATAAACCTGGTGGCAATAAGTTTAGATTTTTTCTCTTGTTGATATATAGTTGTGTGTTAGCATTATATCAAATAAGAAAGTTAAAACCAAAACTGGTCATTGGTTTTGGTGGCTATGCTTCTTTTCCAACTCTTCTTGCAGCAAAAGTTCTTTCTATACCTATAATTTTACATGAACAAAATGTGGTTTTAGGGAGAGTAAATAAATTCTTTTTCAATAGTGCAGAATTGATTGCAACTAGCTTTCCAGAAACTAAGTATGCAAAAGGCAATAAATGTGTTTTTACAGGAAATTTTGTTGATATAAAAGCAAAGAGCCATTCTGGCACTAAGAAAATCCTAACTGTATTAATCATAGCAGGTAGCCAAGGTGCAAATTTTTTTGATGATGTAGTAAGTAGCGTAATTTGTAACCTGCCTATTGAAATAAGAAAGAAGATTAGAGTAGTACAACAATGCATGAAGAAAAATATGAATAAGGTAGAGGGCTTATACAAAGGAGGACAGGTTATTTGTGAGTTGAGTGAATTTTTTGATGATATGGGAAGCAGATTAACCGATGCTCATTTGGTAATTAGCAGGGCAGGTGCAACTTCAATAGCAGAGATCACTCTTGCTAGACGCCCTGCTATATATATTCCTTATCCTTGCTCAAAGGATGATCATCAATTTTATAACGCGGAATATATTAAAGATTCAGGGGCAGCTGTAGTAGTTGAGCAAAATAGTGAGGTGAAAAAAAATCTAACGAAGTTACTAGTTAATCTATTAGGTGATTCTCAAAAACTACGTGATATGGCTAATAATACTAAGAAAATAAGGATAAAGAATGGGGTTACTGAGTTTATTAAAATAGTAATTCACAAACTTGGTTGACTAATATGGCTGCTGGCTTTTTCTTCAAATGTGTTCCATAGGTCTTTTTCTAGTGATGTATTATATAGTTTATTGATGTAAACTACTCCCGTGGGTGAAGTTATGTTGATTTCGAGAAGAAAGTCATCTACAATATCAATGCCAACAAATATTAGCCCTCTTTTCTTTAATTCAGGGCCAATTTTATTACATATTTCATTGTCTCTATCGTTCATTTCAACGGGTTCAAAACTTGCTCCAAGCCGCAAATTTGTTCTAATTTCTCCACTGACCCTTGGAACTCGTTTCATTACTCCAATTGGTTGACCATCCAGCAACAATATTCTTTTATCTTTGTTTACATTTTTACAAAATGCTTGTGCAATTACAGGACATTTATATTTTGTGATCATGAGTTCCACTACTACTTGAATACTGTTTTCATTTTGTATTCTTATTACATCGTTTCCTCCATAGCTGTACAATGGCTTCAGAATAATACCTCTGTAATCGTGGTAAAAATCTCTGATCATTGATATATTTTCAGTAATCAAAGTTGGAGGAATTAACTCTGGAAATAATGAAGTTATCAATTTTTCAGGACAATTTCTCATTTCTGTTGGATTATTAATTACCAGTGCTCTAGTTTTTTCTAAAATATAGGTAGTTGTAATGTAACGCATATCAAAAGGTGGGTCTTGTCTGATAAATATGATATCCATTTCATTCAAGTTAATAGCTACATCTTCTTTAGAGGTAAAATTACAATCATCAACACTGACTTTCTGAGCAAGAGCAATTGGCTGATTTAGCTTTAGTGCTAAATTGCTAGGGGCATAGGCAAAAACTTTGTACTTCCTTCTTTGTGCCTCTTTTATTAATGCAAATGTAGTATCAGTTTCAAAGTTTATATTTTCATCCATTTGAAAAGCTACTCTTGTTTGCATATCACTTTTGATATAAAAATTACTGCTGAAAACTAAGTTTCAAAGAAGTCCGTTAATGACGTAACTTGCTATTTCTATACCGTATATAGCTCACGACTTGTTTTACTCCCTTTACTTTTCTTGCAATTGCTATTACGGCTTTTAATTCTGCTTTATTTTGGGCTATACCCATCAAATAAACAACTCCATCAACCGTATTGATGCTATAGTTAATTGATTTGATGTTTCTTTTTCCCAGGAGTCTTGTTCTTATTTCTGCCGTTATCATATAATCCACAGTGGTATCAAACATGGAAGTAGTTTGAATTGGTGTTACTCTTGTCTCATTTATCACTTCTTTAACTTCTTTTTGCTGCCAAGCTATTTTTTCTGCTGTGAGTTGCTTCTCAGGAGTGTCAACGTTTCCAATAAGCAATACTCTTCCTTCACTTACTCTAACCTTAATAGATGAAAATAGCCCATGTTTTAAAAGTTCCTTGTTGATTCTAATGACCATGGTTGTGTCATCAACGATATTTCCCAGGGATTTATCTTGCATTGTTATTGCTGTTGCTGTTGCCACTACACCACCTATTATAAGGGTTGTGCAGCCACTCTGTGTGATCAGAAAAATTGCAAGTAATAAACTTGTTATTAATTTCATTATTGGTTTTTAGAATTTAGAGCTCTTATTAAGAAATGTTAATAAGCTTTTTTGATTGTGTAAATACCATAAATTAAGTAAGACTTTAAATCTTGAATATTTTAATAGTGTACCTATAATGGAGTACTGAAGATTTTTTGCGGATATGATGGAATTGGTAGACGTGCCAGGTTTAGGTCCTGGTGAGCTTGCTCATGGGGGTTCAAGTCCCTCTATCCGCACTTGAAATCATGTAACTTAGGTTTTAAGAAAAAATTTATAATCACTGAATACACTTTTAGCTGTGTGAAAAAACCTGTTCTTAAAGATTGTATTTAACTTAAATTCTGATAGAATGACTCTGTTAGAATATAAATTAAAATGTTGATAAATGGATTGTAATGTCTAGTAATATACCTCAAAATGCAGTAGAAGTAGATACATTAAGTAGTATATATACTTATAAGGAACTTAGTATAGATAAACTAAAGCATGAGTATGAAATCACGGTTGGTAGCAATTATATAGAACAAAAGGTGAATTCTAGACTACAAGAAATAGCAAAAAACGCAAAATTGCCTGGATTTAGGTCTGGAAAGATGCCCTATGATCTTGTTGTTACAAATTATAAGAACGAAGCTTTGGAATATGTAGTAAATAGTACAATTGACTATTGCTCAAGTGATTTAATGAAAAAAATTGAAGTCAAGTCTCACATTTATCCTAAGGTTGATATTATATCATTACCAAATTTGAATGAAGAGGGTGAGAAGAGCAATTTTGTATACAAACTGTCTTTTGAATCAATGCCGGAAGTACCAGCAATAGATCTTGATAAAATAAATTTGAAAAAAGTTGAAGCAAGGATTGAAGAGGAGGACATAAAAGGGTTTGTCGATTCTATAAAAACAAGATTTCCTAGCTTTGTTTCTGTTGATGATACTTCTTATCAGGCAAAGAATGGAGATAAATTGGTAATTGACTTTGAAGGACGAATTAGAAATAAGCTTTTTCAGGGTGGGAGCAACAAAAACTTTAAAGTTACTTTAGGGTCTGGCACATTTATTAATGGTTTTGAAAATCAATTAACTGGTATGAAAAAAGGAGAAACAAAAAGTTTTAAGTTGAAATTTCCTGAGGATTATCAAACCATTTCCCTTGCGGGACAAGAGGCTAATTTTTCTGTTCGAGTTAATGATATTCAAGTTGCTGAAGATTTTGGAGGTGATGATGAAATGGCTAAGAAAATTGGGTTTAGAGATTGTTCTTCGCTAAAAAATCATGCAAAAGAAGTAATTGGTGGTCAGTGTGAAGAAATGAGAGATCTCTTGATTAAGAAGGAGCTATTTGACTATTTGGATGCTAATTATAGCTTTGATTTACCTACAGATGTAGTAAGACAGGAGCAACAGAGAGTGGAAAGGGAGTTGGGCTCTAAGGATGACTCTTGTAAGGAAGCTGAAAGGCGTGTAAAACTTGCAATGTTATTTATGAAGTTTAGTACAGAGCATAAGATATCGTTAACTCAAAATGATATTTTAAATGTTATTGTAAATCAGTATATCAGTAAAGATGTGCCATTTGATAGGGTATTTAAGCATTTTAAGTCAGACAGACAATTTCAAGAGTTAGTTAGAGGGCAAGCTCTAGAGCATAAAGTTACGAGTTACATAATAGAAAAAGTTAATAAAGAAGAGCAAATTGTTTCTGTGAAAGAGTTAAAAGAATTGTTTGGTAATATTTAGTAGGAAAAGGTATGACTCTTATACCAATTGTAATTGAGCAAACTAGTCGTGGTGAGCGTGCTTATGACATATATTCTAGGCTAGTAAAAGAGAGGATAATTTTTGTAACTGGTCCTGTTGAAGATAACATGGCCAGTGTAATAGTAGCACAGCTTTTATTTTTAGAATCGGAAAACCCTGATAAAGACATTTATATGTACATTAATTCACCAGGTGGTGTTGTAACTGCTGGTTTGTCGATTTATGATACAATGCAGTATATAAAGCCAGATGTTTCAACTTTGTGTATAGGTCAAGCTGCGTCTATGGGTTCTTTATTACTTGCAGCTGGCACAGAAGGTAAGCGTTACTCTCTACCTCATTCAAGAATTATGATACATCAGCCATCTGGTGGTTATCAGGGTCAAGCAACTGATATAGAAATACATGCTAATGAAATTTTGCGGGTTAAGAGAAAACTGAATCAGATTTATGAAAAACATACTGGAAATTCACTGAAGAAAATTGAAGGAATGATGGAAAGAGATAAATTCATGGATCCTGAAGAAGCGAGAAGAATTGGCTTGATTGATAGAGTAATAGCTGAGCGTAAGGATATTAAGGTCGAGAATATTAAAGTTGAACAAAAGGTAGGTTAATGGATAACAACAATGACGATTTACACTACTGTTCTTTTTGCAACAAGGCACAAAATGAAGTAGACAAGTTGATTACTAATTCTTCAGATGGTTTGAAAGTGTTTATTTGCAACGAGTGCATAGAGTTATCCCATAAAGCAATAAGTCAAAAGAAAGGTGGGTCTTTTAATTCAGATTATATGTCTGATGTAAAGTTATTACTAAAAAAGCCTGAGGATATAAAAATTTTTCTTAGCAAGCATGTTGTAGGTCAAGAGCACGCACAACACGTTTTGTCTGTGGCTATGTATAACCATTGTCAATCCATGGCACAGTTTAATGCCATAAGTGATGTCGAAATTGAAAAATCGAATGTGATGCTCATTGGTCCCACTGGTTCTGGTAAAACTTTACTAGCTAAAACGCTTGCTAAAGTTTCAGATGTACCATTTGCTATGGCTGATGCGACAACTTTGACCGAGGCAGGTTATGTAGGTGATGATGTAGAAAGCGTGTTATCGCGTCTATTGCAAGCTGCAAATTATGATGTTGCAAAGGCACAGCGTGGTATAGTGTTTATAGATGAAATAGACAAGATCACAAGAAAATCTGAAAGCACTTCGATAACACGTGACGTTTCAGGTGAGGGAGTCCAGCAAGCTTTGCTTAAGATAATGGAGGGCACAGTTGCTTATGTTCCACCACAGGGTGGGCGAAAGCACCCACAACAAGAGTTTATACAAGTAGATACTAATAACATACTATTTATTTGTGGAGGAGCTTTTGAAGGTCTAAATAAAATTATTGAAGCAAGAAAAAAGGGAACATCAGTTGGCTTTGGAGCAGATATAAGTCAATCTAAAGAGCAAAAGAAAAAGAATACTTTGCATGATGTTCAACCTGAAGATTTGATCAAATTTGGTTTAATACCAGAATTTGTAGGACGGGTTCCAATAACTGCTGTTTTAGATGAGCTGGACCATGAAGATCTAGTACATGTATTGATAGAGCCAAGAAATGCGCTAATAAAGCAATACAAGGCGTTACTTGCTTTTAGCAAGGTAAACCTTGAATTTTCAGATGAAGCAATATCAGCTATTGCTGAAAAAGCTATGAGTTATAAAACAGGTGCAAGGATGTTACGTGCTATTTTAGAATCACTTTTGCTTGATGTTATGTATACAGCTGGAAATGGGGGTTTTGAGGGTAGTACAATAGTAATCACTAAGGAAATGGTAGAATTAGGGAAAGCAGTGATTAATCATAATAACAAGGGCAATGTTATAACAGTTAATGATTAATTTGAGACATGTATTATGAAAGTTGAATGTGCTGTAGATTCTGGTTTTGCTACATTGCCAGTATTGCCTTTAAGAGATGTAGTAATTTTTCCAAATATAGTGGTGCCTTTATTTATAGGCAGGGAAAAATCTATTAGCGCACTAGAGTATGCAATTAATAATCGCAGTCGTCAAAATGAGATTTTTCTCGTAGCACAGCAAGATGGCTCTATTGATAACCCAGAGCCAAAAGATCTGTATGAAGTAGGTGTGTTGGCAAATATTGTGCAACCCTTGATAAAATTACCTGATAATGCAGTAAAAGTTGTAATCCAAGGAGTGAGCAGGGGGAAAGTTATAGAGTATATTGACTCTCATGCTTTACTACAAGCTAGGGTAGAGTTAGATAGTTATCATGAGTATGAGGAAAGTGAGGATAATGTTGACCTGGAAGCTTTAAGGCGAGCTGTTATAAATGCGTTTGATAGCTGGTGTAAACTAAACAAAAAAAATCATCCTGAAATTATTGTTAATCCCGTCGAGCAGATCAAAAAAATTGGTCAGCTTGTAGATACGGTAATCTCATATTTAAGTATAAAAGCATCAGATAAACAAAGTATACTTGAAACTTATGGCTTGGAAGAGCGTTTAAAAAAAGCTTTTGCCTTTATTGAAAGAGAAATAAGTATTTTGAACGCGCAAAACCGTTTATATAAAACAATTAAATCACAAGTTGAAAGTACTCAGAAAGTTTACTACCTTAATGAGCAGTTGAAGGCCATACAGAAAGAATTGGGTGAATTTGAGAATGGAGAGGAGGGAAATATAATAAATGAATTTGAAAAAAAGATAAATGAAATAAAGCTTTCCCAGGAAGCAAGGGAAAAAGCTATGACTGAGTTAAAGAGATATAAGAAAATGAATCCCATTTCTCCTGAAGCTACGGTTATATCTAATTATCTATATTGGTTGCTTGATCTACCATGGGGAAAGTATAAAGATACGAAAATTAATTTAAATGCAGCTAAAAAGATCTTAGATGAAAATCATTATGGCATAGAAAAAGTAAAAGATAGGATAATAGAGTTTTTAGCAGTATTAAAGAGAGTAAAAGAGATAAAAGGTCCTATACTTTGCTTGGTTGGACCACCTGGTGTTGGTAAAACTTCTTTAGCTAAGTCTATGGCAAGAGCGGTAGGTAGAGATTTTGTTCGCATAGCTCTTGGTGGTGTACGTGACGAATCTGAGATACGTGGCCATAGAAAAACTTACATTGGTTCAATGCCTGGCAAAATCATTCAGCATATGAAAAAAGCTAATTCGTGTAACCCGCTTTTTTTGCTTGATGAAATAGATAAGATGGGTTCTGATTCGCGTGGTGACCCTGCATCTGCATTGCTTGAAGTTTTAGATACTGAACACAATAAGCACTTTACTGATCATTACTTAGAAGTTGAATTTAATCTTTCGAGTGTAATGTTTGTAGCTACAGCAAACAGCTTAAATTTGCCACACCCTTTGCGTGATAGGATGGAGATTATACAATTGTCTGGTTATACTGAGGATGAAAAAATCAATATTGCTAAATATCATCTAATTCCCAAATTAAAAAAAGAGCATGGCTTACGTCAGAGAGAATGGGGCATAACTAATGATGCACTATATGAGTTAATACGCTTGTATACACGTGAAAGTGGTGTCCGTAGTATGGAAAGGGAGCTTGCAAAGCTCATGAGAAAAGCAGTTAAAGAAATATTGGCAGGTCAAAATAAGAAAATATCTGTAGGAGTTGATAACTTACAAGATTATTTGGGAGTGCGTAAATACACCTTTGGTATTGCAGAAAAAGATAGCTTAGTAGGGGTAGTAACTGGACTTGCCTATACTGAAACAGGTGGTGATATTTTAATGATAGAATCAGTCCTGATTCCAGGCAAGGGGGAAATAAAATACACAGGAAAGCTTGGAGAGGTTATGCAAGAATCTATAAAGGCTGCATATAGTTATGTTCGATCAAATTGTCTATTTTTTGGTATAAAACCTGAAAAGTTCAAAAATAATGATATACATTTACATCTACCTGAGGGTGCTGTACCAAAAGATGGTCCTTCTGCTGGTAGTGCAGTATGTACATCCATTGTTTCTCTTATGACAAATATACCGATTAACAAGAATGTTGCTATGACAGGTGAGGTAACATTACGTGGTAGAGTTTTAGCTATTGGAGGTCTGAGAGAAAAGTTACTTGCGGCGCTCAGAGGATCAATCAAGACTGTGATTATACCTGGCGAAAATGAAAAGGATATGCAAGAAATTCCAGCAAATATTAAAAAAGAGATCAACGTAGTTTTTGTTAAGAACATTGATGAAGTTATAAAAATTGCTTTAATACGACCTACTATTCCAATTGAAAGCGATAATGGAAGCAGTGCACTTTTTTCCCTATAAAAAATAAAAAAGATGATTTTCCTGGATTATAGAAACACTCAAGTGTTGAAATATTGCTATATTTGAATACATAGGAGTTTTTACTAATAGACAGTGTAGGTATTCTGCTATTAATTGTTACGTTCCTGGGTAATTTGGTTTATTGCCCTTTTTGTAAAAATATTACTAATTTTTTACCGCTTTTTCTGGGTAAGATCAAAATAAGTAGTTAAATTTTATCTTGTATTGTTTTTATGTTTATGGTATATTTATTATATGTTAATATTTAATAATTAGAACGAAAATTTAATTATTTTATATACATTGTTTACTTCTTTTTTTGTCCAGCCATGCTTTGGAGTTGATTGGATTAGAGATAGGGTCTACTGTGATGTGCCTCTATATCATAATGACTTTTTTTGTAGCTGATATCGTCTATCATTATACAGGCATCACTAAAGTTTCAATTGGAGCTCTAGGCATTATGCTCTACTTATGATTCTACAGAAAAGGATCTGAAGTGGGATTTCTTGCAAAATTACATTATAACTATAAGATTAAAGGTACAGATATCGCTCTATATATTACTGCTAGAATAGGTATTACTGGAATCAAGCAATCTTACAAAAAATTTATAGATAATGATATTTTTTTCGCTTATCAGATAAGCTCTGGTATTAATCTTCCACTTTCTTTAAAGACAAGTATTTTTGCTGGTTATAGGTTATAGAAACTGCAAAAACTTCTCACAGTGTAGAACTTGGGATAAGGTTTAATCTTAGTGTATGGTTCCAGGGTGTGAGGTGTTATATAATAAGTGAGAAAATTGTGATACTTCTTCTTTAGTTGCTCAAAAACCTAATTATACCTGCCAAATGCCTCAATTCGCACCTAAAAGGTGCGAAGTAGGAGGTTATTATGTCTGACTACCATATGTTATTCAACTAATAAAAGATTTGCAAATGTTTTTTCAATTAACTATAGAAGAAAATTCCTCTGCATAAGAATTTTTCATAGCATTCAGTGTATCATAATCTGTAAAATCTAATTTTATTGGTGTAATGGTAATAAATCCTTCTTTGATTTTGCCTACACTACCGCTACCTAAATGTTCTCGAGACCAATTTAAACTTAAAGAACCGTCCGGATTTTCAGTGAAAGTTAAGTCTCCATCAATGTTGTATTCACCTTGTTCAGCAAATTCTACTCCTTTTACTTTTTCTGTAGCGGAAAAATTTATGCTCATCGCTATATTTTTAGGCCAGCCAACCTTAACTAGTTTAGCAATAACCTTTGGGGCAAAAATCTTTGTATTGTACCAGTTTATTCCACCATGGTATGCTTGACTTAGCGCAATAGAAGGTATAGATCTTGCAGCACCTTCCATTACAGCGCCGATTGTTCCTGAATAACAAACATCATCTCCAACATTTGACCCAATGTTTACTCCAGATAATACTAAATCTGGCTTTTTATCCATAATCTTATTTAGTGCGATAATTACACAATCTGCAGGGGTGCCAGACACACTGAACTCCCTTTCATTGTGTTGGTTTATTCTAATAGACTGCTTCACTGGATGATCAAGAGATCTTGCTGCTCCACTTCTATCAGTATCTGGTGCCACTATCCAGATTTCTGATGCAAAATTTCGTGCAACCTCTTTAAGTAATTTTATTCCTTCACTTTCGAAACCGTCATCATTTGTTATTAATATAATCATATAAAATTTTGTATAGTTCCAAAGTTATGATAAATAATTCCAGTCATCAATTGCAAATAAATATATCACTCTTAAGCCGTTTAACTATCTGCAACTTCTTTTGTTGTTTCTCAGTACTTTATCAAGTATCATACGCTGAATTAAAGGAAATTCGCAACTTGACGATGAAGCTAACATGGTATTATATTAATGTAATTTAAGCATGGCTGATTTGGAAAAGATGATAGAAGAGTTTACTAAACTGCGAGATCAGATCAATTATCATGATGTTTTATATCACCAAAAGAGTAAGCCAGAAATCGCTGATGCTGAGTATGATAAGCTGAAGCAAAAGTTAGTTGAAATGGAAGGACAACTTCCGGGAGCGTGTGCAACACAAGATGGTATTGGTGCTGCACCTGATGAGAAGTTTTCTAAGATAAAGCATCGAGAACCTATGCTCTCTCTTGAAAATGCTTATGATGAACAAGGTGTAGGGCAATTTTTATCTAGAATAAAGAGGTTTTTAATTGAAGAAGAAATAGAGGTGTTCTGTGAGCCAAAGATTGATGGGTTATCATTTTCTGCAGTTTATGAAGATGGAAGATTTGTCAAAGCTGCAACTCGAGGTGACGGTTTTATAGGAGAAGATGTCACACGCAATGTTGCAACAATAAAAGGCTTTCCCAGATTTTTGCAAGATGTACAAGATAGGTTAGAAGTAAGAGGTGAAATATACATCAATAACAGTGACTTTTTAAAATTAAATAAAGACAACGAATTTGCCAATCCTCGAAATGCAGCTGCTGGTTCTCTAAAGCAATTAGATGCAAGCATTACAGCAAATAGACCGTTGAAATATTTTGCTTATTCTTTGATTGGTGGAAAAGAGAAAAGTCAAAGTGAAGTACTGAATAGGCTTGAGTCACTTGGTTTTTGCGTAAATGAACATCGGTCCTTAACGAACAATCTGGGCGGAATGCTGGAGTTTTATAACAAGGTTTATAATTGCCGCTATAGTTTGGATTATGATATTGATGGAATAGTCTATAAGGTAAATGATTTGATACTACAAAGTCGTCTAGGAAGTACCCATAAAGCCCCGCGCTCAGCACTTGCATACAAGTTTTCTGCAGTTTATGCAAAGACGAAGTTGAACAAAATATTTATACAGGTGGGTAGGACAGGAGTATTAACTCCAGTTGCAGATTTAATACCAGTCAATATTGGCGGAGTGCTAGTAAGTAGGGCAAATTTGCATAACCAAGATGAAATAAAACGTAAAGACGTAAGAGAAGGAGATATTGTAACAATCAAGAGAGCAGGGGACGTGATTCCCCAAATTGTTAGAGTAGATAAAGGTTCTCGTCACGCAGATGCACCTGGATTTGTATTTCCTGAGATATGCCCTGAATGCGGTGGTAAAGTGCAAGCTGAAGGAGCGGCAATAAGATGCTCTGAGGAATTAACCTGTAAAGCTCAAATAATAGGAAAATTAAGGCATTTTGTATCGAAAGGTGCATTTGATATTTTTGGCCTTGGTGAAAAACAGATAAAGTTTTTTTATGACCTTGGTCTGATAAAACAAATTCCCGATATTTTTAACTTAGAAGAAAGGTTGAGTGAGTTTAGTCTAAAAGAACAGCCTGATTGGGGCGAGAGGTCAATAGCTAATTTATTAAATGCTATACAAAACAGAAGGGTAATAACTCTAGATAGGTTTATATTTTCTTTAGGTATTAGATTTATTGGCCAAGTTGCAGCAGAATTGCTCGCAAATTATTATGTTTCTTATAATAATTGGTATAATTCGATGATAAAACTGTTATCAAATGATGCTGAAGTGGGTGTAGGTGGCGTAGAGAAGAAAATAGCCAAGTCTTTTAGTGATGAGCTAGTAGGTATAGATGGCATAGGGGAAAAAGTGGCTGAGTCTTTGAAATCGTTTTTTTCTAAAGAACATAACATCAAAATGTTGAAGGATCTTACTGATTATCTTCAAATCCTTTCTGTGAACTCCAACTCTAGTAATTCTGTTTTAAATAATAAAGTCATAGTGTTTACCGGTAAACTACTTACTATGAGTAGAGGAGAGGCGAAAGTGAGAGCCAAAGCTCTAGGAGCAAAAGTCAGCTCAAATCTTTCTGCTAAAATTGACTACCTAGTTGCAGGAGAAAAACCAGGAAATAAGTACAAAAAAGCAGTGGAATTAGGTGTAGGAATTTTGAATGAAGACCAGTGGTACAGAATGATAAATTCGGAATTGTCCGAATAACCATACCTTTTAGGTAGTACACGAGTTTTAATATCAATTTCTATAGATAAGTAAGGCTAATTGCCGATTATAGGTACTCTTTATTAACTTGTTATCTTATTTCTAGGGTTTAGTGCAACATTATAAATCATACAAGGGTTCTCTTATTGGGGGTAGACCTGCTTCTCTAGCATTAAATCTCTTACATAGTTTTTGGTAGTGCATTGGGCATATAACAACGTTATTAAAGACGAAAAAACTACTTGGCAAGCCTCGCAGCCCCTTATCGTGATACTGAGGCTAATCATTTATCTTTATTGACAAGGGAGAATGTGAATACTAGCTACCTCGGGGTTCTCTTGCCTTTTTTTATTTAATAAATTTCTTAATATTTATAGCTGAAGCAGTTCAAGGGCACACAAAAAACGCCAATTTTAAAATTTTAATTTGGGTTATGTAAGAAGTCACGCATGAGTTCTTTTTTGATGAATCTGAAATATTTACTTCTGACATCTAGTTTATATGTTTGGAATAAATTTTGGATTCTTGTTCTTGTGTGAGTCTTTCTTTTGCATGCCCTTGATTGAGTGAACCTTCCTTTCAAAATAGTTATCTGTGAGTTCTAAAAAGAGTGAAATCAGCTTAGGGAGAGTGTAGTTATGTTTATTTGATGAATGTAACTCTGTAATTAGAAAAAAGTGAATGTTGTTGTTTTAATAGGTAGTAATGATAAAAACTTATTCGGCGTTTTTTTGTTACTCCAACTTTAGGTTCAGGATTTTTTGCTCTGGGTATTTTAGGTAAGTTAGTATTCTCTATGAGAAACTCTTTGTATTGTTCAAAACCTTCAAAATTTTTCTTTTTTCTAATAGTCTTTTTTTCTATATCAGCAATTTTAGCACCTATAGCTGCCTGTTGACTTATAAGTCTGTCGTTTTCTAAATTGAACAAATTGTGTATGGAGTAATGTTATTAGTTGTCGTGTGTGGCTTAAAATGCTACCCAAAACACTTAAGTACAAATTCTATTATAGGGGGAAATGGCTATTTAGGTTTTGATATGTGTAATAAATTAACTAAAAGTTTTTTAAGTGAGCTGAAGGATTTATTAATAATGCACCTTAAATGGACATTGTCATCTTTAAACTTTTTATAAACCTCAGCAGCTGTCGGTCTTCCAGTGCAACTACCATATAACACTATGTTGTCTGAACGAATGCCTCGTTTTAAAAGATCTGAAATAACTTCGATACCTGCATTTACTCGATCTACCCATTTAAAGAATGGCCTTTGCTTTTTCCAGAACCAGGAAAATTAATGAAGTGAACATCCATACCTGCTTCGACGCGGTTCAATTCAATTCGCTTTTATCTTCGTCTGATTCTTTTGCGGAAGTATATGTAAGTTCTGAGAAATAAACTATATGATTTTTCTTTCTGTTATCTACATTGCTCTTTGGGTTCAACATCACTATCTTTTGAATCCACATCCCGTTTTGAACTTCTATAAACTCTTTCCTAGTTTTTATTGTGTTTTCTTTTATTGCTTTCGTTTCATACTTCCTATCATACTAATTTAGTAATATATAAAATTTTGAAAAAAGTCAATCTTTATTAAAAAGTCAACTTTTTATATACCTATTTTTATGTCTATCGAAATTACAAGCTAGATTTAAGCTTGTAATAGTAAGAACTGGTATAATATCTCTTGACATCTAAAAAGCCTGTGAGTAGCTTAAAGTAACTTTAGTGTTAATTAAGGAGGGGCTAGGTACTCGTTCGGTTATTTAATAAGGAATTAGATAATTTGCACTTATTAAAACATCAGTTTTATCAATCATGGAATGAGGGAAATTTAAGCTTTGAGGCTTTACAGTCTATGCGAAGGAGTATTATCATCATGTTGCTGCGTTTCCTCGTTATATTGGTAGTATACATTCTTTGTGTCCAAATCTTAAAATGCGGTAGGTTTTACTTGGTAGTTTAAGAAGAACGAAGTGATGAGAATCATCCCAAGTTATGGCAACGTTTTGCTGAAGGTTTTGGTGTTACACGGTCTGATTTTCGTGAAGACGCAAGGAGACAAGAAATTAGTCGATGGTTACTTCGGTATCGTACGATCAAACTTTGCAATAGGCCTTGGTGCTCTATATGCCTATGAACGTCAAGCTCTAAAGGTTTCGAAATCTAAAATTGAAGGTCTGAAAAAACACTATTTAATAAATGATGGGCGTTCTTCTCCAATTTTTTACTGTTCATATGGATTCTGATAAGTGGCATTCTGAGGAGTCTACAAACCTTATTGCTGATTTAGATGAGAAGATTATGCGAAGTGCTAGAAAGGGCGTGAAACTCTTATGAGATTTTCTTGATGGAATGCTCTAAGCGTGCATGCATATTGCTGAAAATTTTACATTGATAAGAGGGAAGGCTTCTTGTAAACAAATGAGCTAACTTCAGGGACATATGAGTTTTAAAACTATAAAATAAGGAAATGGAGTTAAATATATGAAACCTTTGTGTAACCTACTTGTCCGAAATTTATGGCTTTAGGTTCATTTATGGTATGGTGCAGAAGAGAAATTTCATCTCCAGTTAGTTGGTATTGATATTGATTTTACCTTTAAATCTCCTTGGGCTTACAACTGACCGACTTGAGGATACTGTTTGCTATCTGCAGGTAGTATAGAATATTTAATCTCTCGTTTAGGACAAGCAGTTCAATTTAATCGAGCATTTTACTTGTAGTGTGTATATAATTATTAATAACCTTGATGTAAAAAAAGCATATTATTTCTTCTGTAAGAGTGACTACTCACAAAGTTACACCATCCGTTCCAAATGTGCATGTAGGTGTTCTCTTTTTACTTATTGTGATATACTGCAAAAATAAAAAGATAACTAATGTTTATATTTCTATTGGCTCAAATGTAGGGGGATCGCTTTTCTAATTTACAAAAGGCTGCTTCCTTCTGAAGGAAGGCTGTTTTAAGGATCTAAAATTTTCAATTATTCTGGAAATTAAGGATATTCTACCAAGTGGTGCTCCAGTTGAGTGGGACAAGCCATTTTAAAACATGGTTTTGTATGGAAGTTGTTCTTCTTCTGAAGAGCTATTAAAAGGTCTAAGACAAATTGAGTGTGACAGGCCGTCTACAGGTCTATGAAAAATGGGAACCTCGTCTTATTGGTTTTAATATTTTATTACGGGATGATTTGACACTTGATACGCCCTACCTTAAGATCCCTCATCCAGAATTAATGAATAGACCATTTTTGCTTCACTTGATAGCAATGCTTAATTCTGGGAGTAATGCTCCAGTAATTAGCAAAACATTCAATATATTGCTCATAATATCCCTCATACTCAAAACTGCTTTCTAAAGAGTTTTACGCTTCTACTAAAACTTGTAAGTATCGTCAATGTTACTCCTGATTCATTTTCAGATGGTGGTCTTTATCTTGATGCAGATTATGCAACGAAGCAAGCGCTGCAACTAATACTTTGATGATGCAAGCATAGTTGAATTTGGTGCTCAATCAACAGGACTTGGATCTCCTATTATGCAGACTCCAAAGGCAGAACATGCATGCTTAAAACCAGTGCTTGATAAGCTTATCACTATATGAAAGTTGACAATATTAAAGTCAGCATTAGTAGTTTATGGCTAGATGTTATTTTGAATACTTTCGAACACTACGACATTACCTGAATAAATGATATCAAAGGAGATCTAGATGATAACACTTTAAAAGCAATTGCTAACTAGTAGATGTGGTATTGTTATTATGCATTCGCTCTCTACCTACATAAGGATACAATTATTTTAGGTGACATGATCCAGCTGATACCATAAATAATTGGGCAGAGAAGGGCATTAAAAGACTACTGGCTCTAGATTTTGATAAAAGTTCGGTAATTATTGATCCTGACATTGGTTTTGGAAAATATCTATATCAGAATATCTCAATTTTACCCAATATAGAGGCATTACAAAAATTTGGCTGCAAAGTTTAGTGGTCATTCTAGGAAGTCATTTATTCCTTCCTTTTCTACAGAACCTGTCTTTAATCGAGATTTAGAAACAATTTCTGCATAATCGATGTTATAAACAAGGTTGATCTTCCTCTGAGTGCATAATGTGCATGATCACATGCGATTTTTGTAACTCAAGCTGCCTTACAGGGATGATGGTTAGAAAAATTATGGGTATTATGGCTATTAATCTCAATGGGGTGATGGGAGTAAATAATGAATTGCCTTGGTGTTATCCAAATGAGTTGAAGCATTTTGTCAGGTAACTGACAAACAAGTCATTGTTATGGGAAGAAAGACATTTGAAACAGTACCTCAAAGTTTATTAAGGGATCGTATCCCTGTTGTTTTTTCTCGTAACAAGTTAAATTCTTGTTTTAATAGATGTGAACCACAATCCTTACGATCTCTACCTGACAATTAAAGATGATATCTTGATTCCATCTGCAGGTATTGATGAGTCAAATGGTGACGAAATGTACATTCTATATCCAAAAGATGTTCAAAAAGTGGCTGTGTCGATATAGAAAACTATCTCAAGACAAAACATTGCATAAAATATCTTGTTATCTTGATTACAGATAGTAACGTAACACCTATGCGTCGTGGAGTTACAGCTACCGCTCTTGTTTGGTGTAGGTTTGAACCGCTTATAGGCAACCCGAATCTTTATAATCAACCACTTAAGGTGATACAAGTCAATCTTCTTGATGCACTGGCAACATCTGCTGTTTTAGTTATAGGGGAAGGGGCAGAACAAACATCAATGGCAATTATTGAGATGCACCAAAGGATTTGCTTTCTTATTCATCCATCAACTGAAAAGTATTAAGATATCGATGAAAAAAGACTTTTATTCTCCTCTAGGAGCTTGTTGGTTAGAAATTAGATTTTCCAACCCCACTTTATAGTTAGGGTAAACTAGAGAGGTACCAAGATCTCTTTTGACTTTAATATTACTTACTTTTTTCGAGCCTAAATAAAAACTCTGTGCATGATCAGACAGGGAAGAAATCTCTACTGGCTCTGGAACGCTAACATTCAAAAGCTCGGCTGCATATGCTACCACTTCAGATTGCGTAGCAGGTAAATCGTCTGCACAATTGTATATTTCACCAGGTTTTATATTTTGCATGGAAGAGAACAGGATATTTGATATGTCTTCAACGTGAATACGAGAAAAAAAATGTCCTTCTTTTTGTACATTTCTTGCTTTATTAAGCTGTAAATCAACTAGTACGTTTCTACCAGGACCGTATATTCCAGCCAAGCGGAAAATGTGTACAGGTAACTTACTATTCAGCCACTTTTTTTCGGCTCTAAGGCGGCTTTTTCCTCTGCTTTCTATAGGTTTTGTTTCAGATTCTTCTTTAACCCAGTTACCAGCATGATCACCATAGACACTAGCTGCAGACAAATAGCCAAGCCATTTGGTATTTTGAAAGTAATGACCATATCTCTCCAGCGCATCATCACCATCTGGTGGAATAGAAACTAAAACATGCGTTACGTCTTGAAACGTATCCTTATTTACTTTATCATAATTGAAAAAATTGGTGTTATGTACGTCTTGATTTCTTGAAGTGCCGCTAACTTTCCAACTTAAACTTAGTAATTTTTTTGATAGAAACCTAGCCACATATCCATAACCAAAGCAAAATAAGTGCATAGAAGTTATTTTTTGAAATTTTTCTTAATAAATTCTACACCTAATTTTATTCCTTCTTTATTAATAAGATGTCCCAGTGTGCGAATTGGGTATCCTTCAACATTTACCCCATTTTCTTTTAGGGCTTTTACCGTCAAGTCAAAAAAAGAGAAAGGTACCACATTGTCAGCGTCGCCATGGATAACACACACGTTAGGTCTTGATTTAATCTTAGGTGCAACTCTTGAAGGTGAAAGAAACTTACCAGAATATGCAACAACTGATGCACAACACTGAGGGCGGGTAAGGGCTGTATGTATTGCAAGCATTGCTCCTTGAGAAAATCCAACTAAAGAAAGTTGTGTATCTTTCAAGCTAAACTCTTTTAACTTCGTGTCAATAAAATGATTTACTATCGATGCAGCATTCTTTACTCCATTATATAATACTTCTTCACTGCGGTCTTCTAAGCTGAACCATTGGTAACCGTTGCCTATTTCTCTTTTAGACGGAGCATTGGGTGCTACAAAACATGAATTGGGTAAAGACTTACTCATAACTTTAGCGAGATGAACGAAATTATTGCCACTTGATCCCCGGCCATGTAAACAAACAATCAAATTTTCCCTACTTCTATCTGTGTAAATTTCTGGACCTTTAAGTTCAATCATTTCTTTTCTTTTTGTATCTGTACTCCTATTTAACACTGATTTTTTAATTTGTAAAAACTATATTGATGCAATTATAAAGAGAAAGGTAAATCGTGCTAATTACTTGTGCGAGGATTTATTTAGAGATATATTTCAGTTTATTTAATAAGAACTATGGGCATTGATGGTAAAATAATTTTTAGGATTTATAAACCAACAAGAACTGCAACACAGTCTGGTTTGGGCAATACGCGTTTTTGGTATCTAAAAATTGAGCCTGAGTCTTACTATATTGAACCTCTGATGGGGTGGGTTGGCTCAAAAAACCCAAAAAAACAGATTGTGCTAAAATTTGATTCCCTTGAAAAAGCAGTATTATATGCAGAAAAGTGCGGTATTAAATATATAATTGAAATGCCAAAAGATGTTAAGAGACGTCCGAAATCTTACGCGAGTAATTTCACACCAAAGTAAGTTTTATTGGTGTAGTAGCTTAGATTCTACAGATACTCTTAAAATGATGTTATCCAAATAGCTCACAGAATACAAAAAAACTACTTGACAAACCTTGCAGCCCTATAGCACTAAAGGTATTCAGTTATCTTTAATCTGTGCAGGTTAAATGACAAATTATTACGTAGTTGGCGTCTTATATTTAATTTTTTGCACTATATGTACCTTATGCCTTCACAACATCTAGGTTTTTACCTATATAAGTTGAAACTTGCTTATAAAGTGTTTAGGACAGTGTAATATGCCAATTTGCAGGATTAGAGAGTAAATATTATCTACCACGGGATATCTTTTGCCTTTTTTTCACTTTAGTAAGTTTCTTAAAGTTGTATCTATTCTAATGTAGCAGAAAGAAACATTATGAAGGCTTTAAAAAAAAAGCTACTTTTCACCATTAGCACACCCTATCTTCTGGGAATGGCTATGAGATAACGATTTCAAACGTAAAGAAGTTGAATATTTGTGCAGAATAGTATATAATTTTCTTAATTGCGTTTACTGTGGTTTTTTCAAAGTTTTTTGATCCGAAAAATGGTTTCGCGTTCTATCATATCTTTAGTACTAAGAAAAATAGAGATATTCTCATTCATTTTTTTAATGATATTCTAGGTCTCACTGGTGAAGCTGAAGTAAAGGATGTAAACTTTTTAAGTCACGTTCAAAATCCTGGAATTGCTGCTAAAAAAGAGAGTATTGTCGATGTACTATACAGGGATTCTACAGGTGTTCAATTTATTTGCGAAATGCAGGTCGCTAAAATCACTAGCTTTTAAAAGCGCGCACGATATTGTACTGCCAAAACTTATTTAAGTCAAGCTGATGTAGGTAAACAATATCAAGATCTTAAAGAAGTTATCTTTATTGCTATTACTGATTTTATTCTATTCTCTAACAAATTAGCCTACAAATCAGGTTACGTTACTCTTGATCAGATTACTTATGAACATGATCTGAAGGACTTTAGTTTTACTTTCATAGAATTACTGAAATTTCCAAAAACAAAAGAGGGCCAATTAGAAAATGTAGTTGAAAAGCGGTGTTATTTCTTTAAGTATGCAAGCGAGAGCAGTGAAGGGAGTTTAGAAAGAATAATAGGAAGTGATGTAATTATTAGTAGAGCTTATAATGAATTGAACAGATATAATTAAAGTGAAGAAGAGCAATTTGCGTGTAATCAAGCTAAGAAATATGCCGATAATTATCTTTCTTGCCTTGAACAAAAGTTCAACGAAGGAAAGATTGAAGTTGCAAAAAATCTACTTAAAGCTAGCATATCTATCAAGTTAATAACTGAATCTACTAATCTTCCTCAAGCCGAAATTGCACAACTCAGATAAGAAGTCACTAATTGATCTGCGTGAAATTGCGATTTGCAGGTGATGTTATTCCGGGCGGAAGAAATCTACAGTTCATTTATATATTTTTTAATCTCAGCTGCAATTTTATCTGATTGACTTTCATCCGAATTTAGATCGGCTGCAAAGTGTGTAACATACTTTCCCCCAGGGCCAATGAGATATATTATTGAAGAATGATTGATTCCCTCTTCTCCACCAACTTTGCTAGTGTATACTTTATAATTTGCAATTACCTCATCTATTTTTTTTCTTTCACCAGTTAACATTTGTATCCTATAGTCAAATTGCTGTTGAAATTCTTTGAGTTTTTCTGTGCTATCGCATTCAGGGTCAACTGTTATGAAAAATGTTTGTAGCTTGTCACTGGTTTTTTCATCTAGTTTTGCAAGTGTTTCTGAAATTATCCCAAGATTCATAGGACAAATCTTTTTACATGAAGAAAACCCGAAGAAAATCATCATATACTTATCTTTAAAATCATTACTGCGTATAACCTGCCCATCTTGATTGATTAAAGAAAAATCTCCTCCTATTTTAACTTCTGCGTTGTGAATTACTGCTGGAGCAAATATGCCTTTTTTAGTGAAATAACAATAGCCGAGAAAAATGACTGATAATGCTACTAATATACTAGATAATAACCTTACAAACTTTATCATTGGAACACCTTGGATAAAATGAGATTATATCTTCATTAATTAATTTATTCAATACGTTCTTTCCAAAGTGGATTGTCAATTTTACCTAACAATTTCCTATGTTCATTAATTTCTTCATTACTTGGTGAATGTTCTCTGCAAGTTAAATTACGCACTTTATGCTGAATAAATGCAGAGTTATGATCTTGCTTGCATTCATTGTCAAACAGAAAAGTTTGTAATCCTCCTGTAAGTTCAACGTACACCTTTGCAAGCAATCCAGCATCAGTTAGTGCTCCGTGCAATTCTCTATTCTCTAATGATATATCAAAACGCTTACATAATGCACTTAAAGAAGCGGGTGACCCTACAAACTTCTTTCTTGCAAGTGGCAATGTATCTAGCACTCTATCTGAAGAAATTAACCTAGCGTTCAACTTGCCTAACTCCATGTTAAGGAACTTAATATCAAATTCAGCGTTGTGAATTATCAAAATATCACCAGATATGAAATCAAGAAATTCAAATACAACATCCGAAAATAACGGTTTATCTTCTAAAAATTCTTCACTAATGCCATGAATTTTAAATGAATGGTAAGGTATATCTCTTTCTGGATTAAGATACTTATGAAATACCTTGCCTGTTGGGATACGGTTGATTAATTCCACACATCCTATTTCAATAATGCGATGGCCGGATTCGATGTCAAGGCCGGTTGTTTCAGTATCAAGTACTATTTCGCGTAATTTATTTTCCATATTAAATAAAATTTAATTATACTTTCCGTTCGTTTTACCATCATCTGCTTTTTTATAATTTATGGAAGTAAGCAACCAGCTTGGGTTTGATGAAGTAACATTCTTTTTAAATTGCCATACATCCTCAACTTTATTGATAGTGGATGTGCTACCTGATATGACATCTCCCTTGTCGTTCTTGACAAAATTAATTTGTTCTGAAAGGAAATATACTGCAATAAATACTACATTTTTTACTAGTTTTATTTCTAAAATCTTTTGTGAAACGATAGAGACAATTATAGACTCGTATATCTCTTTACGTTGTTTAATCTTCCCTGCAAAGTTATTATATAAGTCTTTATCTAAGAGAGGTTTTAACTGAGATAAATTCCCTTGGTTAAAATATTTTATTATTAATTCGAAAACTACGCCTGAACCTTCCATAAAATGGGAAATGGAGAAATCTTTGTTTTTTTGTAATATTTGCTCGTAAGTAGCTTTTATTGGATCTTTATCGTTGCTATCAATGTAATCTTCAATATTCTCTACTACATCTTCTCTAACTTGGCTTATATCCAGTACACTAGTCAGTTTTTTTAGGTTGAGGCTTGTTGATCTTCCTAAAGAATTGTATAAACGTGAAAAAACGAATGCAGCTAGTAAAGCATATATTACGAGTTCTATCATAGTAACTCAACTCCTTAGTATACAAAATATCTTAACATTATTAATGAAGATGTGCTTATCCTGTACTAATCTATAATTAGATTTGCTATTAACTTGTAAATGGTTTATTGTACAAGAAAGTATTAAATGCTTCAACTTAATTATAAGGAGAGTAGGAAATGTCACAACAAAAAATGAGAATTCACAATCAATATGTTAAAGATCTATCGCTTGAAAACCCAAATTCACCATTCCTTTCTCTAAAAGAAGTTCCCAATATTGATGTAATGGTTAATGTCAATTCAGTGAAATTAGAAGGATCTGAAGGCACAGAAGGGGAAAGTGAAGAAAAGTCTTTCCATGAGATTACTTTGCATATAGAAGCTAAAGCGATGATAAAAGATGAAAACATAAAAGATGGTGTTGCTTTCATCTGTGAAACAAAATACTGTGGTATTTTTTCAGTAGAAAACTTTGCGGAGCTGAGTACAGAAGAGGTAAATCGAGCCTTATTTATTGGCGGGCCTACTTTTCTTTTCCCTTTCGCACGAGAAGTAATCGCAAGAGTTACAAGCAGTGGTGGATTTCCCCCACTGATGCTAGATCCTATAGATTTTGAAGCCATGTATGAGCAGCAAAGTCGACAACAAAAAAGCAATGCTAGTAATGAAAATTTTAACTGATACAACACTATTTTTGTCATTCCAGTGTCAAAGGTGATTAACACTGCACACTTGCTATTTTAATGTAACACGGAGAATTTATATAGTTATGTACATGATACCGGAATGACATTATTGTGGATAATGAATACTTTTCACTCAAATAATGATTATGTAAGATGAATAACTCTTTAAATTCAAAAACAACTTTAAACGTTAGCGGAAAGTCATACGGCTACTTCAGTCTTAGCGCTGCTAGTAAATTTTTAGGAATAGATCTAGCCAAATTGCCTTGTTCACTTAAGGTATTGCTTGAAAATTTATTGCGTAATGAAGATGAAGTGAACGTAAGGTTAGATGACATAAAAACACTAGCAGGTTGTGTTAAAAAACATGTCAATCACGAAATTAGCTATAAACCAGCAAGGGTATTGATGCAGGATTTTACAGGAGTTCCTGCCATTGTTGATTTAGCCTCAATGCGTAGTTATGTAAAAAAAAGGGGGGGTAATCCAAGTAAAATCAATCCATCTGTGCCTGTTGATCTTGTGATCGACCATTCTGTTCAAGTAGATAGTTATGGAAATACTTCTGCATTTGGTAAAAACGTTGAATTGGAAATAAAAAGAAATTTGGAGAGATATCAATTTTTAAAGTGGGGAGAATCATCATTCACAAATTTTAGAGTAGTGCCACCTGGTACAGGAATTTGTCACCAAGTGAACCTCGAATATTTAGCGCAAGTTGTATGTAACGAAAGTGGAGTTGTGTATCCTGACACCTTAGTAGGTACAGATAGCCACACTACAATGGTTAATGGTTTATCGGTTCTTGGTTGGGGTGTTGGTGGAATAGAAGCTGAGTCCGTGATGATTGGTCAACCGATTAGTATGGTAATTCCAGAGATAGTAGGATTTAAATTAATGGGAAGGCTTCCAGAGGGAGTAACTGCAACTGACCTGGTACTGACAATCACAAATATCTTAAGAGCAAAGGGCGTTGTTGGTAAGTTTGTGGAATTTTATGGTGATGGTTTAGATTACCTATCCTTGGCAGATAGAGCAACTATAGCCAACATGGCTCCAGAGTATGGTGCAACCTGTGGATTTTTTCCAATCGATCAGAAAACACTAGACTATTTAAGCTTAACAGGAAGACCAGAAGGGTTAATCAAGTTAGTTGAAGTCTATGCAAAAGAGCAAGGACTGTGGCGCAGCGGTGAAGAATTAGCGTTTTTTGACATATTGGAGCTTGATTTATCAGGCGTAGAGCCAGTAATGGCTGGCCCCAAGAGACCACAGGATAAAGTTTCTCTCTCACAAGTAGCAGAGTCTTTTTCTACATCATTTTCAGTTAATGAATCAAAGGAAAATGATAAGCTTCAAGACGGAAGTGTAGTTATCGCTGCAATAACAAGCTGCACCAATACCTCAAATCCAAGTGTGATGATTGCTGCTGGTCTTATAGCCCATAAAGCAATAAAATTCGGTATAAAATCAAAACCTTGGGTTAAAACCTCTCTTGCCCCGGGATCACGAGTTGTAACAGAATATTTAGAAAAATCAGGATTACAGAAAAATCTAAATACTCTAGGCTTTAATTTGGTTGGGTACGGTTGTACAACTTGTATTGGAAATTCTGGTCCACTTAATAAAGATATAGAGGACGATATTAAAAACAAAAATTTGACCGTTGCTGCGGTTTTATCCGGTAATCGTAATTTTGAAGGGAGAATCCATCCTTTAGTCAAGGCTAATTACTTAGCATCTCCGCCACTTGTTGTTGTGTACGCACTTGCAGGTACTGTGCAGGTTGACTTAACAAAAGATTCTATATGCAAAGACAAAAATGGAAATAACGTCTATCTCAAAGATATATGGCCAACGAACGATGAAATCGAGGACTGTGTTAGAAGTGTTGTAACGTGTGAAATGTTCATGCAAAAGTATAAGGATGTTTTTTCTGGTGACGAACATTGGCAAAAGATAAAGTATGAGAGAGGTGAAATTTACAACTGGGACACGAAAAGCACTTACATACAAAATCCTCCTTATTTTGATGATTTATTAGCTGGAAATGATAAAGATAATGTAATTGATATAAAAAATGCACGAGTACTAGCAATGTTTGGTGATAGTGTAACCACAGACCACATTTCCCCCGCTGGAAATATTACCTCAAATAGTCCTGCAGGTATATATTTAAAAAATCTTGGAATTGAACCACAGGATTTCAATTCATATGGGTCTCGTCGTGGTAACCACAACGTGATGATGCGTGGGACCTTTGCTAATATCAGAATAAAAAACGAAATGATTAGCAATGAAGGCGGCTATACAAAACATATTCCTTCTCAAGAGACTATGTCAATTTTTGACACAGCAATGCGTTACAAAGAAGAAGCTGTTCCATTAGTTGTCATTGCAGGGAAAGAATATGGCGCAGGTTCAAGCAGAGATTGGGCAGCAAAGGGTACTTTGTTGCTAGGAATTAAAGCTGTGATTGCAGAAAGCTTCGAACGCATACACAGATCAAACTTGGTCGGCATGGGTGTTCTTCCGCTTATATTTCAAGGCGGAGTGACCAGAAGGATATTTGATAGTAGTGAGATTATAAGCATAAAAGGTGAAATAGTACCAAGTGGGAATCTAGAATGTATCATTAAAAGAAAAGACAATTCGGAGCAATCAATTCAACTAAAATGCTGTGTACAAACTGCAACTGAGGTGAAATACTTAATGAGCGGTGGAGTGTTAAGTTACATACTTGCACAGTCCTCTTGACTTAGTGAAGTTATCGCAGTAGACAGTAGACTTTTTTAGTTGATCCTAGCCCTTTATATAAATAATAATTTATTCTACGCGAGGTTATGGTATAATTCTACCTTACATATGGTAAAGGGTGTTTTTGTAGATAATTATATATGATCAGCTCTATACAAGAACCTAACGAATTAAGAAAACGTTTACAGGGGTTTTATCGTACTGATGAAAAAAGCTATGCACGTTATCTTGTAGAAAAAATAGAGCTTTCTGCTGATTCGAAAAATAGGATTTACAATATTGCAAAACAAGTTGTTGAAAAAATTAAAGGCAGCAAATTAGATGTCATAGATTCTTTTATGCAGCAGTACTCGCTTTCTAGTGACGAAGGAGTAGCACTAATGTGTCTTGCTGAGTCACTACTTAGAATACCAGATGATTATACGATAGACGAACTAATCAAAGATAAAATTGCCAATCAAGAATGGAGTAAACACTTAGGGCGTTCTTCTTCATTGTTTGTTAATGCTTCTACGTGGAGCTTGATGATAGGAAGTAGTGTATTAAGAGGCAATGAAGAAGGTCCGAGATTCTATCACGTAATTTCTAAACTACTCAAAAATTTTGGAGAGCCAATAATCCGCAAGGCAGTGAAGCAGGCGATGCTGATGCTTGGTAAGCACTTTATTGTTGGAGAAACTATAGAAGAAGCATTGGAGAGTATAAGGTCGGATAGCCATAGCAAATTTTTATGCTCTTTTAGTATACTTGGTGAAGCCGCTCACACAGCTGAGAATGCTGAAGAATATTTTAATTCATATATGCATGCAATAAAAGCTATAGGTGAATCCACTGATACAAGCGATTGTTTTAAGTCACATGGAATTTCAATCAAGTTTTCTTCGTTGCATCCACGTTATGAATTCTGTCAATTCGGTAATATAGCCGGAGAGCTGAAGACTAAGGTATTGGAACTTTGTCATGAAGCAAAAAAGTACAATATTTCATTATGTATAGATGCAGAAGAGTCAGAAAGACTTGAGATGTCATTAGTTTTATTCGAGCAATTGCGTCTTGATGAGTCACTTTCACAGTGGGAAGGACTTGGCTTAGCTGTGCAAGCGTATCAAAAACGTGCTTTGTCTGTTCTTGACTTTGTTGAGGATGTTGCTATTCGATCAAAGCATAAAATTATGGTAAGACTTGTGAAAGGAGCATATTGGGACTCAGAAATCAAGCGCACGCAAGAGTTGGGGTTAAGTAGTTACCCAGTGTTTACTAGAAAAAGCTACACTGATGTATGCTACCTTGCCTGTGCGCGGAAACTTTTGAGTAAGGCAAGTCACTTTTATCCATGCTTTGGAACTCATAATGCTTATACTTTTGCTACTATAGTAGAGCTCGCTGATAAAAATCATCCTGGATTTGAGTTCCAACGCTTATACGGAATAGGTAAGAATTTATATGATTATGCAATGTCAGAACTTGCAACAAGTATCGATTGTCGTATATATGCACCGGTTGGTAAACATAGTGATTTATTGCCATACCTTATTAGACGCCTTCTTGAAAACGGAGCTAATAGCTCATTTGTCAATCAAATAAATGGTTCTGATGTTAAGATTGAAGAGTTAATTTCAGATCCATTAGAAAAAGCTAAAAGCTTAGGGTATGAACCTCACTCAAGCATTCCATTGCCACAAGATATTTTTGGAGAGGAAAGAAAGAACTCCTTAGGAATGGACATTGGTGATTCAGTTACAGTTTCACAATTTGCAAATGATATAAAAGAATTAAGTGGGAAGAAATGGCAAGTTGGACCAATAATTAATGGAGAGTCGCTGTTTGACAGTGCTAAATTTATCGAAGTGGTTAATCCAGCACACTTGGAAAACGTAATTGGGGAAGTGTCAAATACAACTAGCGATCAGGCTTTAAATGCTCTTGAAGTAGCCCATAGTGCTTTTATTAAATGGCAAAATGTTTCAGCAGAAAAGCGTACTGGGTACCTTGAAAAAGCTGCAGATTTGCTTGAAGAAAAGATGAAAGAATTGATTTACATTCTAATTGTGGAAGCAGGGAAAGTTCTATCCGACGCAATAACAGAAGTAAGAGAAGCAGTAGACTTTTTGCGTTACTATGCAATAATAGCAAGAAATGAACTGAGTAATTGGAAAAAACTGCAAGGCCCGACAGGCGAAGATAACTTCATCTTTTTTGAGGGTAGAGGAGTTTTCTTATGCATATCACCATGGAATTTTCCACTTGCTATCTTCATTGGGCAGGTTTCAGCTGCACTTGCAGCAGGTAATGCAGTACTGGCAAAACCAGCAGAGCAAACGCCGATTATTGCCTATGAAGCTGTTAAGATATTACACGAAGCTGGGATACCAAAAGATGTACTGCATCTTATTCCAGGAGATGGTCAATATTTAGGTAAAGCACTAGTGCCAGATAATAGAATCTCTGGTGTAGCTTTTACTGGTTCAACACAAACTGCTCAAATGATTAATAGAATGCTTGCTAGCAGGAATGGTCCCATTGTGCCATTTATTGCTGAAACTGGCGGATTAAATGCTATGATTGTTGACAGCTCTGCTCTCTTGGAGCAAGTGACTGTAGATGTTCTGCTTTCTGCATTTCGCAGCGCTGGCCAACGCTGTTCTGCGCTTAAGGTGCTATTTATTCAAGAAGATATAGCAGAAAAACAGATAAAAATGATATGTGATGCGGCTCAAGAGTTAAAGGTTGGTGATCCGATACAACTTAGCACTGATATTGGTCCAATAATTGACAAAGCATCTATTGATATGCTGACTAAATATACGGAGAAGATGTCAGGAGATAGGGATTCAAGCCTTTTATCCAAGGTGCCTATGGATACAAATTCTCATAACGGTCATTTCTTTTCTCCATATATTTATGAGATACAAAAGATTTCGCAATTAAAACAAGAAGTGTTTGGCCCTATTTTGCATATCATACGTTTTAATAAGTCGCAATTAAATGGAGTTATAAGTGATATAAATAATACAGGATATGGGCTTACTTTTTCTTTGCAGAGCCGCATACAAAATCAAATCGATTCAATAAGTAGAAAAATATCAGTTGGAAATGTGTACATCAACCGCGATCAGGTGGGTGCAACAGTTGGCGTGCAACCATTTGGCGGTAGAGGACTATCTGGCACTGGACCGAAAGCTGGAGGTCCTAATTATTTGCAGCGTTTTTCTACAGAAAAAGTTGTAAGTGTAAACACTGCAGCATTTGGCGGTAACACTAAACTTATGTGCTTGGATTGATTCACAGATGTCTTTCTCTTTAATAGGATGGAATATTTATTAGACTTAGGGGTGATGATTTGTATCCTGCGTACCTTTCAAATTCAAGCTCCATATAAGTAAATTTGCTTTGCAGCAGTAAAAGTGGATTACCGCATGCATCTATATGTTCAGGAAAAGATTGCATCAAATCCATGTAGTTTTCTTTAAATTGAGTTTGACCTGTGTCATCTTGGCTAGTACTTTGTTTCTCGCCATCTTGCATATAAAGGACGATTCTATCAAGTACTACCATATAGTTTTTGTATAATTAATAGAGCAACTATCAGTTTTAGCTTCAGTATTTTCAGGCAGTGCATTACCTTCGTAGTCCATATGTTTAGGTAGTCCATTTTTCATTTCTTCCTCTGACCTTTTTCTTATCATTTTCTCTTTTAAATTAGCTTCAGTTTCTTCTGGGCTCTTTACAGGTACTACAATGTTATTTTTCTCACCTTCATATTCCAATAGAAAATGAACTGAGGTCTATAGAAGGAATTAAGGAACTAAAAGTCCTAGCAACTAATGATGGTGCACATATAGTACTTAAATTTGGCGCAGAGTATAGTAATAAGGAAGTGCTAGATAATGTTCATTCAAAATTTTCAAACATAAAATCGAAGCTACTTGTTGAAGCAGAGCCTCCGATAATCAGCGAAATAAATTTAAGCTTATTTCCTATACTAAATGTTGGATTAATTGGTAATTCACCAGAGAGGACTTTAACTGGGGTAGCGCATAATTTTAAAAAAGAAATAGAATCTCTGCCAAATGTTCTCAAAGTTGAAATGGCAGGTAGCGTAAGGAAACATAGAAGTAATAGTTGAACCTATAGCCCTAACAAAATACAACATTCAATCAGGTAAAATATTTTATGCTATATCAAACATAATAAACTGGTCGGAGCTGGATCACTTGACAATGATACAAGCAAATACTCGATTAAAATATCAGAGTTATAAAAGACATAGAAGATATTATAAACATTCTTATCAGGTCTTAAGATAATGCAGTTTTGAAAATAAAGGATATAGCAAAAGTGTACCCTAGATTTGAAGACCACAAAGGATTTGCTCGTATCAGTGGGCTGTCATAGTATTAGAGATTTCAAAACGTAATGGAAAAAACATAATAGATACAGTAAATCAAGTAAAATACTTAGTGGATAAGGCACGAGACCAGCTGCCTAAAAATCTAAAAGTGGTGTATTTAAATGACCAGTTGAAAGATGTCCGTAATGTATTGGATAACCTAGAAAACTGCATGATATTTGCCGTATTGCTGACATTGATCATAATGATATTCTCTATGGGAACAAGGATTGCTATCCTTGTAGCACTTTCGATACCTGGCTCTTTTCTTATTGGAATAATAGCCCTTTACTTTATGAGCATAACTTTAAATATTATCGTACTTTTTAGTTTAATTATGGCGATTGGTATGCTAGTTGATGATGCAATTGTAGTCAACTAATATGCTGGTAGAAAGATGATCTGTGGAATGGACAAAGTAGAAGCCTTTCACACTGCAGTTCATGATATGTTCTGCCCAGTTCTATCATCAACGTTGACAAAATTAGCAGTGTTTTTTGCGGCCTAATGCGGTCGGTAAACTTATGCAGCGTATACCAATTACAATAATTCTAACTCTGACTGGTTCGCTCATTATGGCTTTGGTTTTCATACTAACACTTGGTGCAATATTTGACAAGCCTTCAGTGGCTTCAAAAGAGGAAGTTGAAAAAATGAATGCAATAGAAAGTGGTGAGATAAAGAATACTGGACCTGTAATAAGAGCTTACATACTCATATTAGAGAAAGTTTAGACCATCCTAAAAAATTTGTGTGTGCTGTGTATTAATTTTATTTTCGTTTAGTGTGTTGTACTTTACCTTTGGCCCTTGGGGTAAAGTTTTTTTTCGAAGGTGGACTCAGACAATATCTTATATTAGTGTTAAAGCAAAAGAAAGCTTATAAACCAAAGAACGAGGTCTGATACTTAGAAAAGTAGAGGATCGTGTTTTAAATATGAAGAAGGAAGTTAAAGTTTTCTATGCTAAGTCAGGGTTATTTGATGATAGTGTTGTCGCCAGAATTCAATTGGAACTTGTGAATTGCGTTTTAGGTGCAAAGTTAGGTTATATTATGATATAAGAAGCAGTGTGTAGGGTATGAAAGGAGTAATAATTGATCTCCAAGGAGAGAAGTTAGGGCCATCGGCTGATAAGCCAATACAGATTAATCTCAGCGGAAACGTGTCTGGCTTGGATTTAGTAGCAGAGAAATTCTAAAAATTATGGACCAGCCTTTATCAGGGTTTGTAAAGATTCAAGACAGCAGATCAATACCTGCAATAGAATGGAACATGAGTATTGACAAAAACAAGGCTACAAGTTCTGGGGTAAGTGTTGCAGCTATTGGCGACTTTATAAAAATGATTACAAATGGAGTATTCATTGGAAAATATAGATCAAATAACCTGAATAGAGAAATCGACATTGTACTTTACTTTCCTGAAAAGGACTGCAACATGAAGGCTGTGGAAAATCTTTTTATTAATATGGCTAACAGCCTGTACCCTATGGGCAACATAGTAAAATATGCTCCAGAAAAAAAGATAAATAAACTGAGTAGAATTAATGGATTACGCACAGTGACAATCTCTGCTGATGTTGACCCTGGTTATTTAGTTGATGAAAGGGTTAAGTTCATTCAAAATTCAATTGCTCGAGATTGGAACAAGGAAGTTTAAGTTGACTTTAAAGGTGATAAAAAGAAGATCAACAAAATCAGAAGCCTTTTTGTTAAAGGCTTTTATATTGGCAATTACATCAATGATCTTGGTATTAGTAACATAATGCTTTCCATCGCCAAATCAAGATATATGAAAATGATATTAAGCGATGTGTAATAAATGCTTCGATTTCTCGTATTAGACTAATATTGCTTACCGTTGAAACCACAGTCCTTGGGCTGATACCTGTGATTACTAAGTTAAATATTGATTTTTTTGCTTTACAAATCATATATGACGCACCATCAAGCCAGTGGTGGTTGATATTTTAACGACTATAGCAAATGGAATATTAACTGCAACGGTTTTAACTTTATTTTTTCCCCTGCATTGCTTGTAATGCAAAGACATGAAAAAACTTGACTTAAATTAGTAATTATTTAATATTGAGAATAGAGTTCTTTGCCCGTTGAAACTATAATTATAACTAATTGTATAGGATTTATTTGTATGATTGCTGATCGCAAAAGAAGTGTTAAACAGAGAAGTGACAAAAATAACTTAGTAGGAAATCTTGATATGATAAAGACAGCGGGGGAGATTTCACTTCAGAAAGGTCTAGATTTTGAAGTTATAATGAAAGCGTTAGAAAGTGCTATAGAAGCAGTAGCTTATCAAAAGTATGGTAGCAAAAGTAAGGTTGTGGTTAATATAGATAGAAGCACAGGTGAGGTTATTTCGTACAGAGAATTAAAGGTCGTTGATGATGAACCAAATGGAGAAGAGCATAACGGATATGGGTCAATTACGCTTACACAAGCCAAATTAATAAAGGAGGATGCAAAAGTTGGAGACACTATTAATGAATTGCTCTCTCTTAATACTGATCTTGCCTCAGCAAGAATTGCCCAGCAAAGGATTGCTCAAGTAATTAAATATGAAGAGTTAAAGAAGCAATATGAAGAATTTAAGGATAAAGTAGGGGAAATAAGGTATGGTATTGTTAAACAAGTAGAATATTCAGATCTGATTATAGACATGAATGGTACTAGGGCATATCTTCCATTGCGAAATTTAATCGGTGGTGAATTATTTCGCGAAGGTGATAAGATTAAAGCTTACATACAAACTGTTAAGCGCTCTGACGATGGACGTCAAATTATTCTTTCTCGGGCAAATGAAGGCTTTTTGGAGGCATTACTAAGTCAGGAGATACCGGAGATTGCTGATGGGTTAGTGACAGTTAAGGGTATAGCTAGAGATGCTGGTTCAAGGTCCAAAGTTGCCGTTTTCTCTCCCGATAAGAATATTGATCCAGTAGGTGCATGTGTTGGAGTTAAGGGAGAGAGAATAAAAGCCATCATACATGAATTAAATGGTGAAAAAATTGATGTCGTGCATTACTTTTCAGACTTAGGCCAATTTGTTATTAAAGCAATCACTCCTGCGGAAGTATCGAAGGTTATTATTGATGAAAGTGAAAATTGCGTAGAACTAATAGTCGCTGAAGATCAATTGAGTTTGGCAATAGGAAAAAAGGGTCAAAATGTGAGACTAGCTTCGGAGCTTATTGGGTGGAAGATTGAGATACTAAGCACTCAACAAGAATCGGAAAGGCGCAATAGAGAGCTTAGTCAGTGTTCAGCTCTATTCGCTGAAGCTTTAAACTTAGAGGAGATTATGGGTCAACTGCTAGTCACAGAAGGCTTTTCAAGCGTAGAGGATATATCGAATGCTTCCATTAAAGAGCTTGCTTCAATAGAAGGCTTTAACGAGGATATTGCAAGTGAACTGCGTAACAGGGCAAATAGATATCTAAAAGCAGAAAATGATAGAAAAATAGAAGAGTTAAAAAGTTTAGGTATGGAAAGTGATGTGATCAATTTACCTTTATCAATAGATGATAAAATTGCTCTTAGTGAACATGGTATTAAAACTTTAGAAAACATAGCAGATTTGTCAAGCTATGAATTTTGTAGTATACTTTCTTCTTCAGCGAGTGATAAAGAAAACTTAAAAAACACAGTGAACTCAATAATCATGGAAGCGCGCAAGAAGCTTGGTGTAATATAATATGAATAGTAAAGATATCAGTAGCAAAAAATTAACACTCCAAGGCTTTAGTAAGCTTAAATTAGACTTCAATTTGAGCTCTTCAGCAAGTCCAAGTATGGGAGCTACAATAGTAAAAAAAAGAAGAAGAAAAACTCATGACACAGAAGAACAAGATGAAAATAAATTATTAGGTTCTTTAACAAAAAAAGAGCAAATTTCTCGTATTAATGCTGTACAGAACGCTGCTTTGCTGAAAGAAAGGAATCTAAAAGAAAAAGAAGCCATAGTAAAAAAAGATAGTATAGTAAAAGAAGATAGTAATGAAAAGACTAACGACAGAGATAGCGCCACGAATACTTCATTTAAAGAAACTGGAAAGGAAGTTTTGAATGATGTTAGCTTAGTTAAGCTAATAGAGAATAACACTGACAACGAAGATAATAATAAAAAGTCTTTAAAGACTAACAAAGATATATATTCCAAGCATTCTAAGCGGATAATTGCACAATCAATAGATGACAAAATTGAGCAACCTTCTGTGTTTAAGCAAAGATTTGGTATAAGAAATAGAAAATCAGAATTCACTAAGGGTAAAAATATCTCAAGGGAAGTTATTATACCAGATGAGATAACAATTAAGGAATTATCTATTCGCATGGCAGAAGATAGCAAAAGTGTGCTAAAGATGTTGAAAGAAGAAATGGGTGAGAATTATGGAGTGGATGATTTAGTAGATCCAGAAGTAGCATGCGAAATAGTGGAGAAATTCAATCATACGGCTAAACGAGTGAGCGGTGCTAACAAAGAAAAGAATTTGTTTTTTATAGAAGAGAGAGAAAGTTTACCTAAGAAACCTAAACCACCAATTGTCACCTTTATGGGACACGTTGATCATGGTAAAACTTCCTTGCTTGATGCATTTCGTGAGTCTAATGTTGCAGAAAGAGAGTTAGGCGGAATAACTCAACACATAGGTGCTTATCAGATAATTACAAAAGATAAAAAAATTACTTTCATTGACACGCCGGGACATGAAGCATTCACTGCGATGCGTGCGTGTGGCGCTAACATCACTAATATAGTTGTAATAGTAGTTGCGGCTGATGATGGAGTCATGAAACAAACAATTGAAGCAATGAATCATGCAAAAGCGGCAAATGTTTCTATTATAGTTGCTATTAATAAAATTGATAGGTCACAGTCTGGTGATGTAGAGAGGATAATTAGTAGTTTACCTCAATATGATCTCATTCCTGAAGAGCTCGGTGGCGATGTTATAGTTGTGCCAGTATCAGCAAAAAAGAAAATTAATTTGGATAAACTAGAAGAGGCGATTTTATTGATCGCTGAATTAATGAAGCTAGAAGCAATAGAAGATTGTAGGGCACTTGGGTGGGTAATAGAATCTAAAATAGATAAAGCCAAGGGAATATCGGCTACATTGATAGTTGAGGAAGGAACGCTAAAAGTTGGTGATATGTTGGTAGTTGGTACAGCATATGGTAAAGTGCGCAGTATGGTTAATCACCTTGGGCAAAGAGAAAAGGTGGCACTACCATCCTCTCCAATTGAGATTACTGGTCTAAATGGTATACCAAATGCTGGAGATAAATTTGTTGTAGTAAGTTCTGAAAAGCAGGCACGTGAAATTGCTGAGTATAGGTTAGAGTTAATCAAGGAAAAGAAAGAAGATTTAAGCAACAATAATTTAGACATGTTCAGTCGCAATGATAGTGAAGTAGAAGAATTATCTGTAGTTTTAAAGTGCGATGTAACTGGTTCTATTGAAGCAATATCGAATTCAATTGATAAGCTCGGTAAAGACCAAGTAAAATTGAATATCTTACACAAAGCAGTAGGGGGAATAACAGATTCAGATGTGCTGCTTGCAGAAGCATCAAGTGCAGTAATTTTAGCGTTCAATGTCAAAGTAGATTCAAAAATAAGGGATTTAGCAAAAAGGAAGGGTGTAGAAATACATACTTATAGCATAATATACGAACTTATCGACGACATGAGAATGTATTTGACTAAAATGTTAAAGCCTGTGACACGAGAAGTGCGTATTGGCTCTGCATCTGTGAGGCAGATATTTAATGTATCTAGAGTAGGCAATATTATTGGATGTTATGTAAGTGATGGAGTTGTAAAAAAAGATTCTTTAATTAAGGTAATGCGCAATAATAAGTTGATATATGAAGGAAAGTTGAAAGCTTTACGTAGATTTAAGGATAACGTTAAGGAAGTAGGTACAAACTTTGAATGTGGAGTATCTCTGGATGGTAACGTTGATATAAAAGTTGGAGATATTCTTGAAGCTCATCAATTAGTACAAGAAGAAAGGGTGTTATAGTAGTTTAATATGAGAAAGGAAATCAGAAACCTAAAAATAGCATCTGTATTGCGTAGAGCAATATCCAAAGTCTTAATGGAGGGTAAGGTGTTCAATAAAAATGTAGTAATATCTGATGTAAAATTAAGTGGAGATTTGAAAAAAGCAGATGTATATATTGTGTTATCCTCATTAAGCAAAAAAAAATATAATATTAATACTATTGTTGATGAAATTAACCAATCTGCATGGTTAATACGCAAATCCATATTGAGTTATGTTGATTTGCGATTTATACCAAAGTTAGTTTTTAAGGCTGATTTAGCGTTCGATAATTTTGTTAACATAAGCAAAATACTAAGTAATTATACTTAATAAATGCATTTCAATTGTTACTTTTCATTGATGAGGTTGCACAGCTTAACAGGTTTGTGGCTTGTGTTATTTCCTGGTTTAAGTGGTATTGTGCTAGCCTCAACTTCTCTATCTTGGCAGACTTTTCTTCTCCTTATTTTGTTTACCATAGGTGCATTTTTAATGAGACCTGCAGGTTGCATAATCAATGATATTTTCGATAGAAAAATAGATGCGCATGTTGAACGCACAAAATATAGACCACTTGCAAGTGGCAAGTTAAACGTAAAGCAAGCTTTGATTTTACTTTTTCTGTTACTATCTATTGCCCTAGTCGTTCTACTGTTTACTAACAAAACTACACTTATACTTGGAGTAATTTCAATGTGTATGGTAACTATTTACCCCTTATTGAAGCGTTATGTTTGGTGGCCACAATTGTTTCTAGGGTTTACTTTCAATATGGGATCACTTATAGGCTGGGCAGCAGTGAAGAACCAGATCAGTATAGAACCCATGCTCTTTTATATAGGATGCATCTTTTGGACGCTGAGTTATGATACCATATACGCCCATCAGGATAAAAGGGATGATGAAAAACTCGGAATAAAATCAACTGCATTATATTTTGGTGATAAAACAAAATCTTGGCTAAAAAGGTTTTACTTAATATCTCTCATGGTGTGGCTATACGCCGGTATTTTATCATCATTGAACAACATTTTTTACATTGCTCTGCTTGCTGTAGGATTTATATTTTATCGCCAGTACAAACATTTTAATCCTGACAACTCTAGTCAATGCATGTCCATATTTAAAAATAATTCCTATATAGGACTACTACTTTTTTTCGGCATCTTTTTAGATAGGATTGTGAACTTTGCCAATTAGATTGTAAAGTCTGCATGCTAATGAAATCAAACTGTTTAAGCGTACTCAATAGAGCTTAATCTGGATCCCATGGATTATACAAATGATATTTACTAGATCTTAATTTTTTAAGTCTATATTTTAATAAATAGTAAGTTGTAATTAGTGTGAGTGACCCATTCAAAAGTAACAACTATGAAAAAAAAACTTGATTCTCTGGTCAAAGTTGTAAGGTTAGGAAATACAAAGGAAGTCGACAAACAATATACTGAAACAGTAAGAAATTTATCTTAAGCACTAGAAGATTTTACAAACGAGGCAAAGACGTGGCTAAGTTTATTATGTATACTGACTTGGATAATTATGTAGAACCGGTTGATGAAAAGCCATCAGGTCTTTTTGAAACATTAAAGAACATATGGAACACAATCTTAGGAAAAGATGTTCCGATTAAGATGACAACATAAGAAATGTTGCTAAAGATAAATTGCCAAATTTTACTTTAGAAAAAGCAGTAAGATACACGAATATTTTGAGAAAAATTAATTTCCTTAAAGAAAAACTCAATGTTTTGAAAGAAATTTTGGATTCAGAGCAGGGTAAAAAGTTCAGGAAAAATATAAATTATAAGAAGTAAATGTGGAAAGCAAAATAGCTTTAAAATAAAAGGGAGAACAGCCAAAAGAAGAATTAGGTAGTAATCTCCAAAGGGAAAAATAAAACGACCGACAACTGCACCTCCACTACCCATAACTGCTCCGAATTTGAAGAAAACTTTCTCATTAGAAGAAGCTAATCTTTCCATAAATGAGCTTAAGCCTGAGTCTGAGAAAAAGGTTTCTGCTACTGAGAAGAAGGTACGTTTTAAATCAGAAGTAGAGATTATACCCTCAGATAGCAATAAACTTTCTTATAGTTATAAGGACTCAGGCTATGGAAGTTTGTTAGATGAAGAGCCTGATAAAAGAATGTCAAATTATCAAGAGAAAGAGGCAATTTATGCAACGGGTTCTAAAAAACATATAGAAGCAATAAAGAGAACGTAAACAGCAATCTAAATTTTCAATGCCACCAAAACCATCAATAGCACTGCCAGTATTAAAGAAAACGTTCGCTACTAATCAAAAGATTGGGCAAAAACCGAGAAAAGATAGACCTAAAATACTGCCAAAGTCTAAAAATCTAGGCCGTGCTGATCAAAAAGAAGAAGTAAATACGAAGCCAGGAATAAAGTAAACCTGAAATGTCAAAAAAAACTAAAAATCAAGATCGTAGGCAATCTATGCAGGAAGCTTCTAGTAAAGCGATACCAAAAGTAGAAGCGGTTACTATGAAGGGGTCAATCACAAGACGGACAGCAAAGTCAAAGCGTTAAAAGAAAAATTTAAGCGAAATCAAGTAAAGGAAAATGCAGGTGTATGACCTGTTGAAAGCAAAGTCATCCCAGCAGCACAAGTAGATACTGGTGTAAAGCAAGATCCTACACTCTCACTAAAAACAGCTTCTCAATCTCGTTTATTTCCAACAGAGAACGAAAGATCTGCAATTGAATCCTCTATAACAGCAAAGTCTGGTCCTAAATCTCCATTAGCAAAAAACCTCTTCTCACACATGTAAGTATAAAGGAAATAGTTGCACGATTTAAAAGTCATGGAAAGAAATAGCTATAACTTATTGAACAAACCCTATAATATTTTTGATTTCCTTTATGTTATGGCCAACAATTTCCGCTGCTTTTTCTGTGCCTTTTTTTAACACTCTATATAAGTGAGATTGATCTTTTAAAAGATCATTTATTTCTTCACGTATGGGTGATATAACACTTATGATTAAATCAGCTAACTCTCCTTTAAAGTGCTGCATATCATACTTATTCATTTCTTCACACACTTTATCTACATCTAAATTACTAAGCACTGAGTAAATGTTTATCAAATTGCTTATTTCCGGACGACACTTTAAAGTAGCAAAATCAAAGCCTAGTATTGAATCTGTTTTTGCTTTTCCTACTTTTTTAATAATCAAGTCATCTGTGTCGTCAAGGTTAATGCACGAATATTCTGAAGGGTCAGATTTACTCATTTTGCTTGTACCATCTCTTAAGCTCATTATCCTTGATGCATGATCTAAAACTAGGATTTCAGGTATAACGAAATGACCAAGCTTATAGTGATTATTGAAAGCTAATGCAATATCGCGTGCGAGCTCCAAGTGCTGTTTTTGATCATCACCAACAGGGACGTATTTAGTTCGATATAGCAATATATCTGCAGCCATAAGTACTGGGTAACTATATAACCCAAGAGAGGCTTTTTGTTTATCACTTCCAGCCTTATCTTTAAATTGAGTCATACGATTAAGCCAACCAACTGGTGTGTAGCACCCGAGCAGCCAACTGAGTTCTGTATGACCACTAATTGTAGACTGATTAAAAATAATGGATTTTTCTGGATCTATTCCACACGCGATATAAGCTGCTGCTGTTTTAAAAATATTACTTTTTAATTCACTTGCAGAAAGCTTATTGGCTGTGATTGCATACAAATCAACTATACAAAAAATAGATTTGTATTTATCTTGTAAAGTCACCCACTGCTTAATTGCACCAAGATAATTACCTAAATGTAGTACACCACTTGGTTGAGTGCCTGAAAAGACTACGCCTGTCATTACATATTTATCTTATTGTATATGTATTACTAACTGCTTCCACAATTAGCAGTTTTTTTGGAAATGATAACCATTGCAGGACGAAGCAACCTATTTTTGATAGTGTAACCGGTTTGCAAGACCTCTACAATAGTGCCAGTTTTTTTTTCATTATCCTCTCTTTCTACAACAGCTTGATGTAAATTACTATCAAAAAGCTCTCCGATTGGGTCTATCTCTTCTATTCCATGCTTTTTGAGATCATTCATAATTTTTTTATAAGCTACTTTAATTCCCTCATGAACAGGATCATCGTCCTTCAAAATTTCCATTACTCTTTTTAAATTATCGCACGAATCGATCATATCACGGGCAAATTTTGTAACTGCGTAGTCGTTTGCATCGCTAATTTGTTTTTGCATTATACGTTTAACGTTTTCGTTATCTGCAACAGCACGGCGTAAATGATCTTCAAGCTGAACTGCACGTTCTTTTAATGTTTTGAGCTCATCTAAATCATCAGCTTGTTTACTATTATTTTGTTGGTCTTCGCTTTTTTGTTTATTCACCATGCCAGTGAATTTCTTCTTTCTTTCTTTACTACTATCTGACATATCATTATCCTTAAAAATCTAATAAATATATAACAATTAATCTGAAAATATCAAGAACTAGCTAAGCTTGTCGTTCTATGCTTGCATTTAAAAAGTCAATTAAAGCAATTTTATAAGAAGAATCAGAAAAAGTGTTAATATTATTTTGTGCCATATTAACATAGTGCCTAGCTTTTTCTATAGAAAGCTGAATAGCATTGTGATGATTGATATAATGTAATGCTTGGTCAAAGTTGCGCTCAGCCAAAGAAAAACATTTTTCCCAGAATTTTTGTTCTGCTGGACTGCCTTTTTCGTACGCTATAATAGCAGGTAAAGTGACTTTGCCTTCAAAGAAGTCCTTTCCTACTTGCTTTCCAGAAGTACGTTGGTCAGCAGTATAGTCAAGCGTATCATCAATTATTTGAAATGCCATACCAAAGTTAAGACCAAAATTTTTCAACCTCTCTGTTTCATTACTTGTAGCGTTGGATATTACAGATGCAGCTTCACAGCATGCAGAAAATAAAGACGCTGTTTTCTTTCCAATGATGTCGAAATAGTTTTTCCTAATAGTGTGAGAGTTAAAGCGTGCTGCCATTTGTTTTATTTCGCCATTTACAAGTGAATGCGATGCTCCAGATAAAATGGAGAGAATGTTTAAATTTCCACATTCTATAAGCCATCTGAATGCTAGAGTCAATAACAGATCACCAACTAAAATGCTTGACTTATTTCCCCAAATTTTATTTGCTGTTTTAACTCCATGACGTGCTTCACTTTCATCAAGCACATCATCATGAAGTAAAGTGGCGTTATGTATAAATTCTACTGATGCGGCAACTTTAACCCTATCCTCTCCGGAATAGTTCAGCATTTTACATATGATAAAGACAAGTTTGGGCCTAACTTTTTTTCCGCCTGATCTGACAAGATGAGATATAATATCAGCAGCAAGCTTAACATCTCCGTTGTTAACATCCCTGAAGATAAAATTCTTCATAGCTGATAAGTCAGAGGATACGATATCGTCTAATATATCATTATTTGTTAAACCGGTGTTCAGCATTAATGAGACTTATACCTCTTGTTCTTTTACTTTTTTTATCTCTGCTTTCTTTGTTTCTACTTTCTTTTTTTCTGCTTCTAAAGTTATTATGCCTTTTTTAATGAACCATAGTACCCTTTCACTTGCTTGCGCACCTACATTTAGCCAATATTTTAATCTATCGGCTTTTACCACGACACAATTTTTGTTGTCTTTTGATAGCATTGGATCATACTGCCCTATTCTCTCAATAAAACGTCCATCTCTTGGTGCACGTGAATCAGCTACAACTATTCTGTAAAAAGGGCGTTTCTTTGCACCAAATCTTGCCAACCTTATTTTAACTGCCATGTTAACCTTTATTTATTATACTAGTTACAATTTTATATAATTAAGCAGTTTTAGTCAAACTAATTGCCACATTGCCATTCAAGGACAATACAACTGCTCTTATTATCTATGTCAGATAGTAATAATTGGACTTTTTTTATGTATCATCAAGTATAGCGTGGTTAACCTTAACTTTATACTTTGATTCTAAGTAGCTAATTAACTGCTCTTTTAGCGATATCATTACACGTTTTCCAGTATCGAACATGTTTAATTTGCCGCTTGATGAGTACATTTCTTTTAAAACGCCTACTATAACTTCATTATTGTGTTGAACAGGGTCTGTTACTGAACCGATCGTTTTCATATTAAAAATCTCCTCTATAAAAGAAAAGGGGTAACTTTGCTGACCTACTTCATTGCGATGTATCTGCTGATCCTTAATCAATTCTATACCTTGAGTTTTTTTTAAATCTGCCTTTTCTTTTAGTCGAGCTGCAACTTCTTGTCCAATTTTAAACATTTTCTCTTTTATAAACCCATTACGCCAAAGATCTATTGCTAATGCCTTACCTTCTTCGAAGCTTTGCAATTTAGGTGGAACAATGTTGACGATCTTTACACTAACAACGGCATCTCCAACGCCTTTAAAATAACCTTTCTGGTCTTTTTCTCGTGAAAAGATAAAAGAAACCAGATCACTAGAGCTTTCCACACTATTGCCGCTTTGATCCTTTCCACTAGCATCTATTGGACCGATAGTTTGCATAGGCAAATTATATTCACTGGATATTCCTTCAATCGTTGCACCGTTATATATCTTATAGTTTACTTGGTTTATAAAATCGTTGACCTTTTCAAAGGACTTCTGATTAGTTAAAACTAACTTTATATTCTTCTTCAGATCAACTAAGTTCTCATTAGAGATTTGATGTGCACTATCCACTTTTATTATATGCCAACCAAAACTGCTTGCTAAGACTTCACTTACTTCACCAACTTTGAGAGCAAACACCTTTTCTCTCATGTCTTCTGGTAAAGAATCCTTAGTTATATTATTTATCCTAGTTTCCTCAAGTTTTGTTTTTCCAAACTTCTCTACTATCTGTTCAAAGCTTACTTTGTCTTCCTCAAATGCTTTCCGTGCTGTTTCAGCCTCTTCTTTAGTATAGAATATTAAGTTAAATATATCTCTTTGATCTTTAAGCTCCTGTTGTTTTATTATATCGTCAACCTCTCTATCTGAAATTTGAATTTGGTTTGCAAAGTATTTTTGACCTAAAGAAATATATTGTGCAGTTCGATATTCAGGGTAATAGAAATGGGATTTATTTTTTTCATACAAGTCAAGTAAAACTCGATCATCTGGTTCAGTAACGTTTGTAACTGCATTTTGAGTTATTTTAACAATATTAACTACTCTAGTTTGATAGCGGTTCTTATATATCTGTTCGTCGATTTTTTCGCCAAAAGTTACTGGATAATTATCATGAAATAATGAAGTTATGAACATAATTGCAGGTAGGATTTTCTCTAGCTTTGCTACATATTCTCCTTCCGTCATGTGCAGACTATTTAGCGCCTCATGAAATTTTTCTTTATCAAACTTTCCTTTATCGTTTTGAAAGTACTTGGTATTTCTAATGTGGTCTTTTATGGATTCTTCCCCAACTACTAACCCCAAATCACTGATTAAGTTAAACAGTAGTTTTTGCTCTATGAGTGCATTAAGTAGATCGTATTTCAATCTTTTCACTTGCTCTTCACTAATATCAGATCCAGAAATCTGCTTTCCATAACTTTGATATAGCAATTTGTACTCACCTAATGTTATAACTTCCTTTCCAACTCTAGCTACTTCTTCCTTTTTATTCTCATCCGAGAGAAAGTTACCAACTCCCGTAAAGATTAACAAACAAGTTAAAATGACAGCGGTTACTTTAGTAAAAAAATTTTTGACATTCATAAATGAAAGTTGATTAGCGGTTAATTATAGAATAGTGATAATTTAGTTTTTGTAAATTTATTAATTATTTAACTACTATATATAGTATTACAACACACTAGATTTAAAAATTAACCAATCCTTAAGTAAAAATATACATTTGACTAAGTTATCATGCCCAAAGAGAGAAAATATTTTTTTGAGTCGCTTAAGATAGATCTGGCTGCTTGATTATCCTAAGAAGTTAAAACCAAAAAAAGTCATCTAGTGATAAAATTAGTGCTTTTTTAATTTTAATAGCTTATATTTTAGCTCTATGTAACGACAATTGATTTTATTTTGGAGATGTTTCTTTGATGTCAACAGAACTTTCTAAGGGCAATAATGATAGAAATAAACAGTTTTTCATGCAAATTGCTGCTTGGCTAGTAGATAATACTGCTTTAACTTTTAATCAAATAGCGCAGTGTTGTAGGTTAGCTCTCGAAGAAGTGCAAGGTATAGCTGATGAAGAAATAGACGTAGAAAAGTTTAATCCTGTTATTTCTGGAATAATAACTGAAAAAGAAATTGATGACTGTAGAAGAAACCCAAATCATATTCCAAGTTTGATTGCAAAAAATATAAAAAAAAGAAGTAAGGTAGTTGGTAATATTTTGGGTTTTGCCTCTGCAGCAAGGCGTAGAGATAAACCTGATGCAATTTATTATTTAATAAAAAAATTCCCTATCTTGGACAATGGTGTTATAGCTAAACTAATCAGTACAACAAGCTATACGGTGGAGCAGGTAAGAGATGGATCTCATTACAATATGCAAAATATAAAACCTCAAGATCCCATATTACTCGGCTTATGTAGCCAAGAAAACCTAGAAGCAGAAGTGGAAAAGGCAAGAGTGAAAGAAGAGAAACGAGAAAGGTTAAAAAATATAAAGAAAAATTATTAAAGTTTTTCAAATCATTTACTTATTTTCATGCTGTGTTGATATTAAATTAACTTGACTTGCCAGTATTTATTGGTATAGTATTTAGGTAAGGTATGTAGCTTAATGATAATTAAGTTTGATACTTCCTGAAGATTAGCTCAGCCTAATTTATTATCTTGTAATCACGTTTTAGGTTAGTAAGCATCAGTTAGAATTTTTGGAGGACTATGGTAACGATCAATAAAGATGTTTTAGTAAAGGAAAAGGTTGTAGTTGCACCTGAGCCAATAGAAAAAAGTGAGCAAATTTTCGATAACGGTATGATAAAACAAACAACGAACAAAGGTATAAAGGAAATCAGAAAAACATTAAACCTAAGCGAGCTAAGAGAAAAAACAGCAGAAGAATTATTAAATCTAGCTGAAGAAAGAAAAATTTCAACTAATGGTAAAGGCAATGGCAGAATGTTAAAGCAGGAAATGATATTCAACTTGATGAAGAAAATGAGCGAAGAAGGAGGTATTACTATAGGAAGTGGAGTAGTGGAAATATTACCTGATGGTTTTGGGTTTTTACGCTCAGCAAATGCAAATTATGCTCCAAGCACTGATGATGTTTATATTTCCAATGGACAAATAAAAAAGTTTAATTTGCGCACAGGAGATATAGTATGCGGAGAAATAAGACCACCTAGTGATAAGGAAAGATATTTTACTTTAACTAAGGTTCAAGGTATAAACTTTACTGAAGTAAGTGAATTAAGAAAGTACGTCCATTTTGATAATTTGCTTCCTCTTTATCCTGGGGAAAGTTTAATCCTTGAAAACAACAGCAGCGGAGATAATAAAAAAGATATAAATATGCGTGCTGTGGATATAGTCGCACCTCTTGGAAAAGGACAAAGAGCATTGATAGTTGCTCCACCACGTACAGGAAAAACTATACTACTTCAGCAAATGGCTCATTCTATAGCTACAAATCATCCTGAAATAGAATTGATAGTATTACTTATAGATGAAAGACCTGAAGAAGTGACAGATATGATGCGCTCTGTGAAAGGCGAAGTAGTAAGCTCTACATTTGATGAACCTGCTTACCGTCATGTACAGCTTGCTGAAATAGTAATAGAAAAAGCTAAAAGGATGGTTGAACATAAAAAAGATGTGGTAATCTTGCTCGACTCTATAACTCGTCTTGCACGTGCTTATAATGCAATTATTCCTTCATCTGGAAAAGTTCTAACTGGTGGTGTAGATTCTAATGCACTACAAAGACCAAAACGTTTTTTTGGAGCAGCTCGTAATATTGAAAATGGTGGTTCTTTAACAATAATTGCTACTGCTCTTATAGAGACCGGCTCAAAAATGGATGAGGTTATTTTTGAGGAGTTTAAAGGTACAGGTAATGCTGAAATTATACTTGATAGAAAACTTGCCGATAAGCGAATATTCCCAGCTATTGACATTACAAAATCTGGAACTAGAAAAGAAGAGCTGTTAATTGACAAAGCTATATTAAATAAAATATGGGTGTTGCGTAGGATACTGAGCCCTATGGGACCTGTTGAAGCAATGGAGTTTCTACGTGACAAACTACTTTTGACAAAGAGCAACTCTGACTTTTTTAACTCTATGAATAATTAAAAATAAGCCAGTCCTAATGGTACTAGCTCTAAGTTGTTTCCTGTTAATAAGAGGCAGTGCCTGCAGGACTTTGTTGCATTGCAACGTGTGAAAAGTTCACTATAGTTGGGATTATAAACAACTTATTGGAAATCTTGTTTTTTGTAATCAATCTAATCAAATTTAAGAATAGTAATTCGTTATTTATATTAATAAATTTAATCCTATTCAAAATAGCTAAAGTATTGAAATACTTGAATTTTAACCGGATTAGTGAATGATAGTGAAATTTCTTTTACTCAGATTTAGGTATTCATTGACAGTTTTTATTATAAAAGAAAATGATAAGTTACTAATATTCTCCAGCTACAAATATTTAAAAAACTTACTAAGTAAAAAAAAGGCAAAAAAACCAGAAGTGGCTAGTTACTACTCTTTATTTTAAAAATTTGACGTTGGGTGATGTCTTAAATGCTTTGTAAGCACGTTTCAGCTTGTATAGGTAAAGAACTCTAGAAATTTTATTAAAGATATTACAGTACACGTAGTGCGAAAGATTAAACAGTAATGCATCAGGTACAAGATCTTCTTGTCATTTTAATCTGTACAGATTGGGAAGTTATGTAAAATAGATCCACTACTGGGATAAGAAAGCTGGCAAAGTATGTCAAGTAATTTTTTGCATTTCTGTGAGCTATTTGAATGACCGGTAACTATGGAACAAAGCCTGCTCTTGCCATCATACAGCTTGGAACCATGTACCTAGCTAATTTTATGTAATGCCCTATTGCAATTTACTTAATTGGCGTATAAGCTTTAAATAAAGCCTATGAAAAAAAATGGAAGCTTGTTACTCGTTTGACGATATACTCCTTTTGCCAGCTTATTCTAATATATTGCCTTGTAATGCAGACACAAAAACTTATTTGACAAATAGTATAGAACTCAACATCCCTCTTATATCTTCTGCAATGGATACTGTCACTGAATCAGATTTTGCAATAACTATTGCCCAACATGGTGGGATAGGTTGCATACATAAAAACCTATCAGTAGATGAGCAAGTTTCAGAAGTAAGAAGAGTAAAAAAATATGAAAATTGGATCGTGTACAATCCAATCACGATTTCCCCAGATAAAACAGTTGCAGAAGCAATTTCATTAATGAAAAAGCATGATTATTCTGGTATTCCTGTGGTTGATCAACGCAAGTTAGTCGGAGTTTTAACTAACAGAGATATAAGGTTTATTGAAGATCAGAACATGAGTATAAAAGTCTCCGAGGTAATGACAAAAGAGAAGTTAGTTACAATACGGGAGCAGGAGGTAGATAGCGCTTCAGCAATGAAACTATTGCATGAAAATAGAATAGAGAAGCTTTTGGTCATAGATGAAAACTTCTGTTGTATAGGTTTGATCACAGTTAAAGACATTGAAAAATACAATAGATACCCTAATTCATGTAAAGATAGTAAGGGGCGGCTTAGAGTTGCCGCTGCGGTTGGTACTGGTAAAAAGGATGGTATAGAAAGATGTGAAGCTCTGATCGGAGAAGAGATTGACGTGATTATTGTGGATACTGCTCACGGTCATTCCGAAAACGTTATTGATACTATTAAAGAAATAAAAACGATGTACCCAAATACGCAGCTAGTTGGTGGAAACATTGCAACAAAGGAAGCTGCTGAAGCATTGATTGATGCAGGTGTTGATGCAGTGAAGGTTGGAATAGGACCTGGATCAATTTGCACAACCAGAGTAGTTACAGGTGTGGGTGTGCCACAATTTTCTGCAATTCAAAGTGTTGCAAAAACGTGTAAAGCAAGAAAAGTAAGATTGATTGCTGATGGTGGTATAAAATACTCAGGAGACATTGCAAAAGCTATTGCAGCTGGTGCTGATTCTGTGATGATCGGTTCAATTTTTGCTGGTACTGATGAAAGTCCAGGTGAGATTATCATGTATAAGGGTAGAGCATATAAAAGTTATCGAGGAATGGGGTCTATTAGTGCGATGAAACAAGGTTCTGCTAGCCGTTATTTTCAAGATAAAGACTCAAAACTCAAATTAGTTCCACAAGGAGTGGAAGGAAGAGTGCCATTTAAAGGTCCAGCTTCGGGAGTAATCCATCAATTAATTGGTGGGTTGCAAGCTGCAATGGGGTATACCGGTAATAGGAATATAGAAGAGATGAAGAAAAACTGCAGGTTTGTAATTATAACTGCATCAGGGTTAAGAGAGAGTCATGCTCATGATATAATCATTACGCAGGAAGCTCCAAATTATGCTTACCAAGTGTTTAATTTGTTAACTGATTCAGACGCCTAATTGTTAATTGTCAACTGGTACGGTAAGAGTAAACAAGGTAAAGCATGGGTTTTTGTACTAGTGCAAAAACCCCTACTGTGGTTGAAAATGCATTATTTCTTAGTTTATTAAGTTGTAAATGCGTGTTTTTTGATCTATGTAGTTTATATTATATCTGTGCTTGCTGTACAGCCTGCTACATCTATCACATCATTATCAATTACTCCTTCACTATCTTCTACTCCTCATAAGTTAATTGTGACCATTGAAGACATCTGGTGCAGAAGCTATCTCTTCTGCTTCATTAGAAGAGCATTTTGCACAAGCTAAAATAGCTTTTGCAAAGTCAAGTGATTCCACTGCAGCTGAATCTATAAATTCGGGCAGTTCTTTTAAACATTTGTCCTTTATGTAAATTTTGTTATAAAGTAAACTCCTTAGATTTTAATAATAGACATTCGTGCTAACGTGCTAATGTTAACTTTATATTAATAAAGACCTAAAATTATTTTTAGGGTGGTTTTGTTGCCCAACTAATTTGGGGTAGATGAAAAAAAACTACCAGAGTATATGGTCATTAACATATCATATCATAAAATGAATATATCAACTATATATATGCTATAAAATAGCAGTTAGCATAGCGGAATTCATGTTTGACCCCACTATTAGTAATATCTTTATTATTATATGAGATAGGCAGACTAGTATTTATAAATTTATACTGTGTTACGTATAGCTCAGGAAAGTAAGATTTACTGGTTACGTGCTGGAATGAACCAATTGTAACCTCAACTCTGCAATACTTGGATCTGTACTTGCTTGTATATTAATTTGTACCATGATTTTATTAGAATTTTCTGCTGTCTATGCTAACGAAAATTTGTAGATACAAAAAGCCTTTAATAGCTTTGCTAAGTATATGAAAGCAGACAAAAAATGTAAAGACTTTGACGTTATTGAAAAAAAGAGTGACAAATTCAATATTAAAATTTTACAGAGCTCCGGTAAAAGCTTTAGTATGCACTCTATCTTAGAGAAGGTAAAGGACTCCTTTGAGTCAGAAGGTAGTGAGACAGTTGTTTCTCTTCTTAGTCAAGTTGTTGCAAGATTTGCTTATCATAAAAATGCCTTAATTGTGGGCTAGGAAATATTTATTCTACTAACAAAGAATATAAAAGAGCTATAGAGGTCTACATAAAACTTTTAAAAGAATATCCTGGTAACTCTTATATATTAGAAAACTTTCTAACAATAATTTCACAGTATAATCCTGATCTGGTGTTAAGTGGAATGTTGAAATTGTATGATATGCAAAAAAATTATGCTCCTTTATTAGCAAACTTAGGTTTGATCTATATGAAAAAGGAAAACTATAAAGGAGCTAAGGAATACATGGTAACTGTAATTTCCCTTGATCAAAATAATATTTTTTATATCTATAATCTAGCTGTTATTCTAGAATAAATTATCAGATTTCAAAAATACTGCAATATTCTACCTAAAGTTATTGAACATGGCTGCAAATTTGAAGGATGTGAGTAAGAAAATACCCATATGCAAGGTGGAAGCAAGACTAAAATTTATAAAGCTTCACAGTACAGACTAGACGATTTTATAAAAGCTAAGGAAAAGTCAACCACTGTAAGATAATATATTTCTAAGAATATGGGCAGTGAGGTATAACCAATGGGTATCAAAAGCAACCTATTAATTCAAGCTACCAAATACAACAATAAAGGAATTATAAAACTTACTCAATGCCTCTTCAATGCGTTAGATAAACTCTTCTCATCTGCTAAAAGATCTGCTAAAAAAAAGGAATCCACCAACAATAGAAAGGATAATCAGCACTTAAACGATGCACTTGCGTTGCTATAGAAAATCTCAATTACAACATAGTAGAATTACTTATCAATGCAGGGGCTGATGTTAACTCATTAGACAAAGATGATAAAAATGCTATAACGCACGCTGTGAGAAAGACTAGCTGCCTTAAAATTTATAGTTGGACCTATCAAAGAACTTGCCAAAGGAAATAATCTCTCATCCTATAGTACAAGTTTTTGTTGGTAAGAGGCTCTGAATATTACAATACAGGCAGTATGAATATTGAAGGAAAGTATGCCTCAATGATAAGGGGGAGTGTAAGGCATTCTTTGCAATTGAATCACACTTATGAAGAAATGTCTTCCCAGAAGGCTGGAACACAATTTGCATATAATAAACACATTTATGAGAAAATGGATGGTTTTGAGATAATGATTCACTCAACAGTTGCTACTCTAGCATAAAAGAGCTTAGAGCACAGAGAAGGACGGTCGATTTGTCACGCGTATATATCCCGGTGAATCTTACTGCAAAACAAGAAGCAAAGGAACAAGATGGTGAACATTTTTATGAAGAATTCTCTCATTATAGAAGAGATAATAGTTCACTTGACAGTGATTATTCTAGCACAGGAGAATACAAAATACAGGATGGTTCAATTGATTTGTCACAACAATATGCTGAAGCAAGTTTTGCTGGAGAACAAGAAACAAGAGAACGAGATAGTAAACACATTTACACTAAAATTTCTTAATGTTAGGAAACGTAAAAACCAGCTCTACACCAGCACAGAAGAGTGTAAAGCACAGAAAAAGGCAAACGATTCATTGCAACAAGAATCCACATATGCTAAAGCGTATCTTACTACAAAAGGATCAGAAAGGCAGGCAAAATTTATAAAAGCTAATTCTGGAACTTACCATGGGCTAGTGCAAGATAGAAAAAGTCAGTGAGAGAAAAAATAAACAAATATAAATCCTTGGAAGCTAACACAGTGATAAATAAAAAAGAAGAGTTAAAGACTAATACTAGAAAAATTGTTGGTACCAATGTAGAAAGAATAAGGTATAAATATGAAACAGGCTGTAATTTTAGACATTCTGATATAGAAATGAAATGGTTAAGAAAGAACCCTAAAATTCCCAACTTTAAAATAAGTTCATGTTGAATATAGAATAGTAGGAGGTTGTAGATATACAATTACTGATATATCACTTTAACTGTATGATTCATGGAGGTTATAGTAATAGAAGTATGCGCTAAATAAAGTTTTGGATTTATGTAAGTTTATAGACCTTATTGCAACAATAGGAAACAAAGCTAACAAATGAAGAACTGTAAATAAAGTGTCACCTTTAAAATATTCCTACTTTTCAATTAATCACAAGAAGCATGGCTCCTTCAAAAACCCTGTCTAGTTAAAGATTTTTTGTAGAAAATTCTTTCTTTTGCTTCAATCTATTCTTCATTATTAGAATAAAAAGAATTAACTCATTTAAGATATGACCTGCAGCTACTGATAATATAGAGGCGGCACTGAGTGACATGAGGCCCATTAAGACCAGAAGCAGTTCTAGCCATCTTAGGAAAGATTGACATTACGCTCGCTGCACCAAGTAGAAAAAAAGATCTATTGCCTGATATTAGAATAGTTATAGAAATAATAATTTCTAGTGGATTACTAATTGTATTCCAAGCTAAAATAAACATCACTGCCCCACTAATGGTAAAGATTATTGTACCTAATAACAACGCGTTATCTATAGTGCTGGTTTTTATTATTTTTTTACTTAACACGTTGCCTAATACATATGATAAAGCTATGGTAATATAGAAGAAACCTATGCTACCTGGATTGAACTCTAATTTACTAAAGATAAATGGAAAGTTGACTAAGTGGGCGAAGTAAGTACAGTAAGCCGCACAATACAATTGTACTGTATGCTAATAGATCCGGTTGCATAGCATTTCCTTATGGTGTGTTATAAGGCCTGTAATAGATATGCTAATTCTTTTATTTTTGGGTAAGGTTTCTCTGAACGGAATGACTATGATAACCATCAATATAATTCAAATGATTACTGAAAAAAGAAAATTAGCCCGCCAGTTAAAATAAGCTGCAAGGAGTCCTCTAATTATAGGAGATATGACTGGTGACATGGCCAATAATTGAAAATATACTTCAAAAATTTGCGCTGTTTCTTCTTTTTTATTTAAATAAATCACCAACAGTTGTTCTTCCTAACACCATACCGGAGCATGCTCCTATTGCTTGAAAAGAGCGAAAATTACCAAGGCTTTAACGCTAGTAGATATTATACAAAGTCCAGAAAATACAACATAAATAGCAACACCTAATTATAATAATAATCTGTGTCCAAACCTATCTGATAAGGAACCATAAGTTATTTGTACAAGAGATAAGTTAAGCGATGTATACTTAGAGTGGTCTGTATGTCTTGTGGTTCCACGTGGAAATACTCTGCCATTACTGGCAATGCGGATAGGTAAATATCTGAAGACATTAATCCTATAACGCTCATCATTACAATTATTGTTATAAATAGGTAGTAATTTTTTCTTTCATAAAGATCTTCATCACAGCCTTAATAAAATAATATGGATGAAAAAAAAATAAAGAGAAAGAAAAAGTGATAGTTTAACCTAAAAATGACAAAATAGAGGAACTACCAAGTCTAAAGGCAATAACTGGACATATTTATTGTGAATGTTTTTTATAAAATAAATGAACCTTGCGTTTTGCTGAGTTACTGATATCCTGAATAAAGAAGTCGGGGCGTAGCGCAGTCTGGTAGCGCATTTGGTTTGGGACCAAAGGGTCGGGAGTTCAAATCTCTCCGCCCCGATTTTTGGCGGGGAGCTTCACGCTTTTGAGCCTTCACATTCTGGCCATGTTACAGTTAAGTTTATAAAATAATTGACAATGTTAATTTTCTAATTTATAAATAAGCTTTTGAGATGATTACCGAAGGAGGTATAAAGTTTGATTGAAGTATCAGTTCATTATGGTAATGTAGATAGGGCTTTTCCGGTATTGAAAAAAACAATTCAAAAGGAAGGAAGAGGGATGAAGATGAAAAAACAATATCATGAAAAAAAGTCAGAAAAGAGAGCTAAAAAGAAAGCTGAAGCTAAAAAAAAGAAGCGCCAACAAGAAAGTAGAAGGCAGCGCTACGGTTGGTAATTTTTAATAATTTATCATTGGTTGTTTTATGAATATTCACGAATATCAGGCAAAAGAGATCTTGCATAAATTTAATGTTCCAGTGCCAAAGGGTTTTGTTGCTATGTCTGCAGAAGAAGCAGAAACCAAAATAAATCAATTAAAGTCCGATGTGCTTGTAGTCAAAGCTCAAATTCATGCAGGTGGTAGGGGTAAAGCTGGTGGCGTAAAATTGGCAAAGTCGGCTGAAGAGGCTCAACAGTTTGTAAAGGGTATGCTTGGCATAACTTTAGTTACTCATCAAACAGGACCAAATGGACAGCAAGTAAGAAGAGTATACATTGAAGAAGGCTCTAGCATTAAAAAGGAATATTATTTAAGCATAGTAGTTGACCCAAAGCTCAGTAGGCCGGCGTTCATATTTTCCTCAGAAGGTGGAATGGATATTGAGGAAGTTGCAAAAAATTTTCCCACGAAAATTGTGAAGCTTGATATTGATTATGCTGCTGATTTCGCAAGTTTTGATAGCAGAAAACTAAGCAACATTTTTAACTTAAGTCCAGAACAAATAGAAAAAATAACAAATGTTGCAAAAAATATATATGACACATTTATTGCAACTGACGCAAACCAAATCGAGATTAACCCACTAGTTGAAACAAATTCTGGAGATTTTATTGCGCTTGATGCTAAAATAAGTTTTGACGACAACGCTCTATACCGCCATCCGGAGATTGTGGAACTCCGTGATTATGATGAAGAAGTGAAAGAAGAGATAGAAGCTTCAAAGCATGGGCTTAATTACATAAAAATGGACGGCAATATTGGTTGCATGGTAAATGGTGCAGGTCTTGCTATGGCAACAATGGATATAATAAAATATTATGGAGCAGAACCTGCCAACTTTTTAGATGTTGGTGGCGGAGCAAGCAAAGAGACTGTCACCGAAGCGTTTAAAATTATATTGTCTGATAGTAACGTAAAAGGAATTTTAGTTAACATATTTGGTGGTATAATGCGTTGTGATATTATTGCAAGTGGAATTGTTGAAGCTGCAAAAGGAATGAGCATTAAAGTTCCCCTAGTGGTTAGGTTATCAGGTACTAACTTTGAGAAAGGAAAAAGAATCTTGGAAGAATCAGAATTAAATATTATTGCTGCAGATGAACTCGATGAAGCTGCGCAGAAGATAGTAAAAGAGGTGGAATAAAGCATGTCTGTTTTAGTAAGCAAAGATACAAGATTAATATGCCAGGGTTTTACTGGTGCACAGGGTACATTTCATTCAGAGCAAGCTATCAGCTACGGGACAAAGATGGTTGGTGGTGTAACCCCTGGAAAGGGTGGAAGCTCTCATCTCAATTTACCAGTCTTTAATACTGTAGCAGAAGCTAAAGAAAAAACTGATGCGAATGCTACGGTTATATATGTACCTGCTAAGTTTGCTGCTGCTGCAATACTCGAGGCAATAGATGCAGAGATAGAGTTGATAGTTTGTATTACAGAGGGTATTCCTATACTTGATATGGTAAGGGTTAAGCATGCGCTTGTTAGTTCAAAAAGTCGATTGATTGGTCCTAACTGTCCTGGAATTATTACACCTGAAGAATGCAAAATAGGAATCATGCCAGGACATATTCACAAGCGTGGGCATATAGGAATTATGTCTCGTTCTGGGACTTTAACTTATGAAGCAGTGGCGCAAACAACCGCTGTTGGACCTGGTCAGTCAACATGCATTGGAATTGGAGGAGACCCTATTCATGGTATGACGTTCGTTGACTGTATGGAACTATTTTTAAAAGATGAGGATACTCATGGTATTGTAGTCATTGGTGAGATAGGCGGAAATGAGGAAGAGGATGTATCACATTTTGTGAAGACAGAAAAAACTAAAAAACCAATTGTTGGATTTATAGCTGGTCAAACGGCACCTCCAGGGAGACGCATGGGACACGCTGGGGCAATTATCTCTTCTAGTGGAGGAAGTGCTGGTGCAAAGCTAGAAGTTATGAGCAGTGCTGGTATTACAATTGCGGAAACTCCTGCGATGATTGGCAAAAAAATTTTGGAAGTGATGCATAAGGCTCATGTTGCCTAAACTGGGGCTATAGAAATCCTATATCGCCAGTCATAAATATGTTATCTGGCCACTCGATTAGTAATTTGCCTCCTGGCAAATTCACTGAGGTCTGTCGAGTAATCAAGTATCCACGAAGCACGGATGCAATAAGTGCTGCACAGGCTGCACTACCACATGAGGCAGTGATACCTGTACCTCTTTCCCAAACTCTTAAAGATATTTCCCCAGATTTTTCAACTTGCGCAATGTTAACATTCACTTTCTTGGGAAATAATGTATGCTTTTCTAGCTTTGGTCCTAAGCTTTGCAACGGTATTTCGCTTATGTTATCAACAAAAAAAACCATGTGCGGATTACCAATATTTACTGCAACTGGATCTTTTAGCATTTCAAGCTCTATGGGTAAATGAAGTGGATCACACTTAGCGGAAAGAGGAATTTCATGCCACTTAAACAGTGGTTTGCCCATATTGACCTTTATGGATCTGCTACCCACTTTGAAGCACTCTAAAATGCGCTTGTTTACTAACTCGATGGTGGCATACTCAGTACTTTTTTCTGACATTATTAAATATCCAACGCAACGTGCTGCGTTTCCGCACATTTCGACTTCACCACCGTCAGCATTATAAATGTGCATAAAGCAATCAGCTGCACTGGAGTTAGTTATTACTATAATTTGGTCACAGCCATTTTGATTGGCAATTTCTCTATAATTCCAATTCAAGTTGTTTATCCAGCGTGAGTCTATGATAACGAAATTGTTACCAGTACCATACATTCTTTTAGGACTTTGGCTACTCATTATAAAAACATTTCCTCTATTGGCTTTCTTGTCTTTTCCTTGATTTCAGCACCCTTTTCTTCGTAATCAACCGCTATTACTTACATTATATTAAAATCATCTGGTATATTGAATTTTTTACTATTTTATTCCTATCAAATCTACTCATCTGATGAGCATTAAATTCATAGATGTAGCCTGTAGCATAAATGTATAATTTGCTACACCAGTATCGTGGCTGCCCCAAAAATTTACTCTTTATTGTATGATCATGGAAATTTTTAGTGCTCAATGATATAATTAGCATTTGTGTATCTTTTGCCCACTTTTTGTTGGGTTCAGTAGGGCAACTCAGTAATTTTTCCCATGCATCTTGATTGCTTTGTCTATTGCATATCACTTGTCTCCAGGGCTCGTCACCATAACGTGAGGGAGATAACCATGCAGTTTCTATCAGCATATTTATTTCTTCCTGATGTGCTAATTTACTTTGACCATATGAACGTCTGCTGTGCCTTATTTTCATCAACTCCAGTAGATCTTCTTTACTTATCATTTTTAATCCTTAACAAAAAAAATTAACTATATAGTAGAATATTAAAAAAGTTTAACCTTTTTGTTCCACACAAGGAATATAATTATGAGCAACAAAAGCAAGATTTAAGTTGCAAAGCTCCTAAAATATAATTAGCTTTAATATGTTTTTACTTAGAGGAGTATGTTTACAACGCAATCTAGCAGTAAATCGGCGTTAATCGAGGTCTTCTTTTGTGTTTTGCTCTTATTTCTAACAGCTCAAATAAACATACCATTAAAACCCGTGCCTATTACACTGCAAAGTTTAGGAGTGATGCTTATTGGACTTAAGTTTAACTGCAGGGCAGCGTTTTTTTCTGTGCTTACGTATTTATCACTTGGTGCGGCAGGATTACCTGTTTTTGCAGATTTTCTTGGTGGCTATCACACTTTTCTCAGGCCAACAGGTGGATACTTAGTTGGCTTTTTAGCTGCTGTTATAGTGATGAGTAAAGTGAACGAATCGCTGAATTCTAAATATGAGTCACTTATATGTAATTCTCTGAACTGCCTGGCTGGTACAGCCGTAATCTTTATTTGTGGTATCAGTTGGCTTGCTATTCACGTAGGTCTGAAACAAGCAATAATGGTTGGCATGCTACCGTTTATCTTTCCTGGTTTGGTGAAGATTTTACTACTCGTAGCAGCTTTACGATATTTGAGGAATGATAAGATTTAGTCCTCACTATTTCATATAAGCTCTTGCGTTGCAAGGATATGGATATCTTCAAGATTTTATAGAAAGTTACAGAAAGATAGCAGTAAAGTAATCACTGACCCCAATACTCAAATTAAAGTAACTGGTAATCTTAATAGTATCTGTAGTGCTTGTCTAAACCAAGACTCAGCAAGATAAATGCACTACACAAGCTAAAGTTTTAGAACTGGACAGAAGGTATATGAGGTTTTAAGAATAAAAATTAGAGAAACTTTGACCTGGAGTGAAGCAGTAAAAAGAATCAGGGAAAAAACGTCTTTAGAGAAATTTGACTACACATGTGAGGGATGCAACTGGAAGCCAATTGAATATACAAAAGCGCCCTTTAACTTCCACATAATGTGTTGATAAAGATGTATAGAAAAATAATCAGGAAGGGTTTATCACCTCGATTTGCCAGAAAGGGTATTATTCCAGTGCCTTGACACTGAGATCCAGTTTTTCATAATCATTAAAAACGTTATACTCTGTTAAAAAACAGTTACTTTCATGACACTATTATCAAAGTAACTCAGCGTCAATGCCAGAATAAAAGGGAAGAGAGGACTATTACTTTTTGTTGAAACAATCCATTCTCTTCTCCGATAGTATAAGGCAATTGGGGAGCTTCTAAAAGACCTGGCATCTTATCACGAAGCTTGCTTAAACTTCATTTTGAATATTCTAAGTTCACTGTCTATTTTGCTTGTATTTTGCCCTATATTATCTATAGCTGATGACAGTGTTTTATTATTTTATTTATAGTCTCAGCTCTTGCATCTTCGTTATACTTATGAATGCTTCCCATCAAGCCATCGTAAAACTTTTTTAGGTATTTTGCACTTACACTTGCATTCACGGTATATCATCCATATCTTTTTGCTTCATTTCCTGAGTTATGTCAAATATCTTACTGGTCTTTGTATCAATTGTTTTCCCTACTTCTGAGTTTACGAAATTTAGTTTGTCAAACTTAGGTTTCTGAAGTTGTTGTAATTTTATTTTACTGTGAAACTTCTTCACTAGAATATAATTTTGCATTATTTTTACTCATAATAAGTTATTCCTATGAGAAATTAATTCTCATAAATTGCTACTATGGAAGTAGCATTGGATCGTTATTTCTTCCGCTATTGTAAAATCCTGAGCTTCTAAGAGACCTGATGTATCCTCCTTGATTTGCTTGAGTATCTCAATAACTTTTTTATTTTTTTTGTTCTGCTCCTCAAACTTTTCTATCAACATCTCAGCAACAGCATCAAGTTGACTTTTATCGCCTGATTGAACAACCATAGATATGACTTTCTCATAAGGCAGCTTATGAAGAACATCTTTTAGATCTTCTGCATTTAGATTGTTTAAAAGTTCTGCAAATTGTTGATCAGATATACTGTTAGCAAAAGTCTGAAGTTTTTCTGGTTAGTGGTTAGGTAATCGATTATAACTCCGATTCTGACATGATTGGTTAAATCATGAGCTATTGCTGCGAGCTCTCATGATCCAGTTGTTAACTAAATTCTTTAATTTATCTTCTTCTAAAGTAGAACTGGGAATTGAAGTCAATCATGCTACAGTTCCTTGGAAAGGATGGTTAAATGGTGGTCAGATAAATCTCTTGTTAGATATACAAGCTGATGGTCATCTATATTGTTAATGAGCACCTTGAACTGATCTGCTTTTAAGTGAGGTAAAGCGTTTTTTACCTGATCTGGTTCTAATTCTCTCACTAAAGATTCAAGTTAATCTTCACCTAACATAGGAACAATAATCTTCGGTTTTGTCTCATTTAATTCCTGAGCAAGAGTTTGTAATTGGTGATTAGTTAAGTGGTCTATTAAGACTTCGGGTTAACCATCAGTTAGGTGTTCTGCTGGGGCTTGAAGTTGGTAGCTATTAAGATCTTTTGTAAGGATCTTTAATTGATGATTAGTTAGTTGATCTGCTAAACTTTGGATTTGAATATCTGTCAGATTTTCAATAATTACAGATTCGCAAGATTGGAATATAATGTCAAGTGGGCTTTGTGAGTTTTGTAACGTACTTTTTAATTGAGCATTTCAAGAATTCCCAACAACGGAGTTTCCTTTCCTATCTTGAAAAATAGATAAGGGAATCATTAAGTCCGGTTCATTTTTTATCACAGTACATACTTAGAATCTCCTACTTTTTACCTGGATTAGGGCATCATTGTCTATAAATCATGGGTTTCATTTTATCTGTTACAGGCAACGCTTTATCATGTAGTCCACAAAAACAATTTGTTTTTGTAAATCTCTAACGGCCAGTACCGGATTACCATAGTCAATATACAGTATAGCTTTTCCCTTCTCAGACTGCTTTTCATAATATTCTTTTAATTGTAGGTTATTTACATGAGATTTTAACGATGAGTCAGGTAGAGTTATACCTCCCTATAAAAATTAATATTTCACTTGTTAACAAGCTTTAAATGGTATTTAACTATTCTAATCTTAATATTATATCAGTTACGATTGGATTATATGCCACATTACATACCATGTTGGACACCGATCAAGTTTCATTTTCAATGAGAATAGCAGAAAATTTGATTTGTATAGTCATCATTAGGATCATGCTCACCCAGATATTATATATTTTTATAATGTGCTGCAAATGTTCATTGAATGTGACTTCTTGCTCTATCTCTCCGAGAGGATTTTTCTCTACTAATTTTACCTTGTAACACTTTTTGCCATCAGTTTCTATTAGGCTACCTTTTGCTATCTTAAAAACACATTTTTTCACTCATGGAAATCTTTCGATAAGTTTGCAGTTATTAGTATTATAATGTCTATTGGTTAATTTATTAATAAATTAATATATATTCTAAATTACAATAGAAAACATTGTTTGTATGTAAATTACTAAATTTTTTATGCCTACCTCTCTATTGCTCAAGTGCCTCTTTCCTCTGTCGTCCCAGTGTATGACACTGGAATCTGGTAAATTTATTTACTATTTCTGTTGCCTCATGATTTTCCAGTATGAGAAGCCAGCTTCACGTGCTGGATATCGGCAGCCCCTATGTCATACTGCGATTCATTCACGGTATCCTTCAGCTGCTGACAAGCGGCGGTTATCGGTGGCTATAAATATTAAGAAATTTACCAAGTAGCACCGAACAGAAGAAATCTGTCAAACCAGGAAGAAGCTCCTTAATTTAAGTTTTTAAGAACCCCAGAGGCAATTACTGCTACTATAAGAAAGTTAGCACGTATCTTCTATCAAATGTTGAAATGTGGACAAGGATATGTGGAAAGAGGTATAAGCTACTATGAAACACGTTATAAAAAGAAAGTGTGAAAAATTTGATCAAAAGGGCACAGGAATTTGGTTATATGTTGGTTCAACAAGAGGAGTTGGTTGAAGAAGTTTCTTAGGAAGAAAAAGGGCAAAAGAAACCTTAGTGATATCTCTTGTAGGAACTTGACATTAATGTCTTATATGCTTGGTAAGTAGTCAACCTTGGAATTATAAATATCCATAACGTCACGATAAGGGTAATGCAGAAGTTTTTCAAATAATTTCTTTATAAAAAAAAGAAGGTTAGTTGATTTTTGAACTAATTCTTAAATAAAGAACAATGCAATGTGAGTTGTTTACTGTTCTCTCAAAAACTTGGCGCTTATTACATTACCTAATAAGCGAGATTCAGCTAACGTAGATAAAAATTTATAAAGACATGGAGTGTCTATATAAGAAAAATTAAACATAACACACCTAGTTTAATAATGTGCTTTTGTCACTTAAATAAAGATTAAGGATAAATTTTAGGTCTAAAACATCCCCATATAAGGGTTCTTAAGGCCTGTAAAATGGGCTTTACATTTTTATGAGCTACTTGAATCCTGTTATCAAATCACGATGTTTGTATAGTTGTGGGCCTGAAGTGTTTGGCACATAAGTCTAATAAAAATTCACATATATAGGAAAGATTGGTAACATTACCTAGAGAGATCATTATTATAATTATGCCAAAACGTACAGATATAGAATCTATATTAGTAATAGGGGCAGGTCCGATAATTATAGGTCAGGCATGCGAATTCGATTATTCCGGAACTCAGAGTTGCAAGGTATTAAAGAACGAGAATTATAAGGTTATTTTGGTTAATTCTAATCCTGCGACTATAATGACGGATCCTGAGTTTTCTGATGCAACGTATATTGAACCTATACTGCCTGAAATCATAGAAGAAATCATAATTAAAGAGAAGCCAGATGCAATATTGCCAACAATGGGCGGGCAAACTGCTTTGAACTGTGCAATGAAACTTGCAGATGATGGAGTATTGGATAAATATAACGTAAAGTTAATTGGCGTAAATAGAGAAGCAATTAAAAAAGCGGAGGATAGAGAATTATTTCGCCAATCTATGGATAAAATAGGATTAAAATACCCTAGAAGTATCATTATAAAAAATCGAGAACAAATAAAGGAAGCTCTCGATTATGTAGGGTTACCTGCGATCATCCGTTCATCGTTTACTCTTGGTGGTGCAGGTAGCGGCATAGCGTACAATAAGAAGGAGTTTTTCAACATTGTGGAGAATGCTTTGAAAGTTTCACCGATAAATGAAGTTCAAGTAGATGAATCGATTATCGGCTGGAAAGAATATGAAATGGAAGTTATTCGCGATTGCAAAGATAACTGTATAATAGTCTGTTCGATAGAAAATGTTGATCCCATGGGAGTTCACACAGGTGATAGCATTACCGTTGCCCCCGCTTTGACTCTGCGTGATGCGGAGTACCAACAAATGAGAAATGCATCTATAGCAGTGCTTAGGGAAATTGATGTTAGTGCAGGTGGTGCAAATGTTCAATTTGCAGTTAATCCTAAAGAAGATGGAAGCCTTGTTGTAATTGAAATGAATCCAAGAGTTTCCCGCTCTTCTGCGCTTGCCTCAAAGGCAACAGGTTACCCCATAGCAAAAGTTGCAACTAAGCTTGCTATTGGCTATTCACTTGATGAAATACGCAACGATTGTGCACCAACTATACCTGCTGCATTTGAACCAGTGGTTGATTATGTTGTCACTAAGGTTCCTCGTTTTGAGTTCGAAAAATTTAAAGAAACGGATTGTGAACTGTCAACTTCCATGAAATCAGTGGGAGAAGTAATGTCTATAGGTCGCACTTTTAATGAGTCACTACAGAAAGCTTTCCGCTCACTTGAAACTGGCCTTACAGGACTTGATGAGGTGTTTCCTGAGGATACGGATGTTGATCACATAAAATCTCAATTAGCGAAATTGTTGCCAAATAGATTATTAATTGCTGCTGACGCGATGCGTCATGGAATTAGCATAGAAGAGATAAATTCAATTACAGGGTATGACTTATGGTTTTTGCAGAACATACAGCAAATCATCTTGGCTGAACAGAAAATTAAAGAAACTGGCCTACCTGAAACCGCGTACGAAATATTAGAACTAAAAAAGATGGGATTTTCAGATGCAAGGTTGGCAAAGTTAAGCAATAAATCTATTCCAGCTTCACGCACTGTAGACCAAATAGAACAGATTGAAAAAATGAGAAAAAAGTTTGGTGTTAGCCCAGTTTATAAATGTGTAGATACGTGTGCGGCTGAATTTGAATCGAGCACTGCTTATATGTATGGTTGTTATGAGGGAGACGTTGTAAATAAGACAGAATGCGAAGCGGACGTTTCTAATCGAAAAAAGGTTGTAATTTTGGGTAGTGGACCAAACCGTATTGGTCAAGGTATTGAGTTTGACTACGCATGTGTGCATGCAGTTTCTGCTGCCAAAGAGATGGGATACGAAACAATAATGATTAACTGTAATCCTGAAACTGTTTCAACTGATTATGATACTGCTGATCGTTTGTATTTTGCTCCGTTAACTGTAGAGGATGTACTTGAGATACTAAGTAAAGAGCAAGAAAATGGTACACTAGTAGGTGCCATAGTTCAGATAGGTGGTCAAACACCTTTAAGGTTAGCAAAGGTACTGAATAAAAGGGGTTTTAATATCCTGGGCACGTCTTTTGACTCTATAGATCTTGCTGAAGATCGTATGAGGTTTAAAAACCTTGCTTTGCAACTTAATTTAAAACAACCTGAAAATTCTATTTGTCATTCAGTAGAAGAAGCGTTGGCTAACGCAGAAAAAGTGGGTTTTCCATTAGTAGTTAGGCCATCCTATGTCTTAGGTGGTCAATCCATGTCAATTAAACACGATATTGAGAGCTTTAAGGAATATGTCCTGGGTCAAACTAAAATTTTTGAACATGGGCCGCTGCTGCTTGATAAGTTCTTAGTTAATGCAGTTGAGGTTGATGTTGACGCTATATGTGATGGAGAAAAAGTTTTCATTGCGGCAGTTATGGAGCATATTGAAGAAGCTGGAATTCACTCTGGTGATTCAACCTGCTCAATACCGACAAACACGTTAAATGATGAAGTCGTAAAAGAGATTGAGCTACAGACTGAAAGAGTAGCTCTTGAATTAAAAGTGAGAGGTCTGATAAACATTCAATTTGCCATACAAGAAAATGATATATACATACTTGAAGTGAACCTAAGAGCTAGCCGTACAGTTCCTTTTATTTCCAAGGTAATTAATGTTCCTATTGCAAAGCTTGCTACTCAGGTTATTTTGGGCAAAAAATTAGACCAAGAAAAAAAATCTCTTAGTCACTTCGCAGTTAAAGCTGCTGTTTTTCCGTTTACGCGTTTTTCAGGGATTGATACTCTACTTGGCCCAGAAATGAAGTCAACAGGGGAAGTAATGGGAATTGACTTGTCCTTTGAAGCAGCACTTGCAAAAGTGCACATGGCTGCAGGATATAAGTTACCAACAAAAGGAACAGCTCTAATTTCAGTAAAAGATGACGATAAAGAGTATATATTGCCAATTGCACGAATGTTGAAAGAGATGAATTTTGGAATATATGCTACCAAAGGTACAGCTTCATATCTGAATAATAATGGCATTGCTGCGAAAGCTGTAAATAAAGTGAGAGAAGGCAGACCCCACATAGTTGACATGCTTAAAGATGGAAAAATAAATCTAGTGATTAATACCTCAAAAGGTGTGAAATCAGTTTCAGACAGCAGAGATATTCGCAGAACTGCTATTTTGCAGAATATAGCTTACAGTACCACAGCTTCTGGAAGTAAAGCATTAGTGCTTGCAATTCAATATGTAAAGAATAGTGAGATGGAAGTTAAGTCATTACAGCAAATACAAAACGTTTAGATACTAGAGCCAAAATAGTTTTATATACGTAGAGTTTCAGCATTACTTGAGCAAAAACTGCCTTATCTATGACCAATGAAGATGAGGTTTTCGACAGCCATGGTTCATTGTACTTTTTGCAAACTATGTAGTTTTTGCCAAGCCGTCATTTAAGTATCCCGAAAAAACTGCTTGGTAAACTCTGCCAGCTTTCTTACTATAGTAGTAAAAGTATTCAGTTATCTTTGATCTGTGCAGGTTAAATGACAAATTATTATGTGTTTGGCATCTTAATATTTAATCTTTTGCACTATGTGCACCTTATGTCTTCACAACATCTAGGTTTTATCTATATAAGCTGAAATGCGCTTATAAACCATTTAAGACAGTATAGTGCGCCAAATTTGTAGGATTAGAGAGTGAACACTATCTAACAAAGGTTTTTTTTGCCTTTTTTTTTCTGCCTAGTAAATTCGTATCCATTCAGCTAAGCGGTGTGAGAGACGATAGATAGGAGATTATGGAAAGGGTTTAGCTCCTTTTGTTTCCATGTTAAGTATAATGAAATTACCCATTCAAAAAATGCATTTCTTTGTCCCGATTATGTAAGATATGGGTTTTTGTATAAACTATATAATGCAGTGTTTGCCGTTCAGTATGGTTGTTCGTTAGCAGAATGTTTCCTGGATCATCCAAAAATTTCCACATCGTCCTTTCAACTTCAAAATATTTTTTGCAACTCGAGAGGCTCCAATTGTTTTAGGTAACTGGGATATCTCCTTCAAGTAATACCTTGTGCACTTTCACAATTTTCTGGTACGCCTGACAAATCTTAAAATATCTATCTCATTCTTTAGTAAGGCTCTTTTAGTGCAAATAACTCAGCAGCAACGTTTCTTTTAAATAACAGGCGAGAACTTTGACTTCTCTGTTACAACTATAGGCTAATCTTTCAAAATCTCTTGATAAATGAGTCCAACAGATCTGTCTCTTTTTATCAGTAAAATAACTGTATGCTGCATACCTGTTAGTTATTACTAAGCTATGACAATTGCAGAATTTACTATTTTTTTAAACTTTCATTCCTCTTAACTCTGTCAACTTTACAAAACTTGCCGTATTACTTGTAAACATCCAGCGCTAACTAAGCTTACCTTTATTGTAATGGCTGGTTTCGTCAATATAAAGAACTTTGCTTGTACTTACTTCTTGTTTAACTGCTAATACATTTCTTCACATTTTGAAGCTATTCTATGTTCACTATTTGATATGCTACCAACACTTATGTTCACATTGAAAATGTCATTATAATATTCGCTATTCCATATTTCGAATTTTTATAAAACTTGCTGAATGCTGCAATTATCAACTTAACTCTTGGCCTAAATGTGTCTGGTATAACACCTTCCGGTAAGTTGATATTCCATTACATAAGACTCGATCTTCGGAAGATCAACTTGGTGGATGTATGGTTTATCAAATAATGAATTTTTTGAATTTAAACCGAGCTTTTCCTTTAACTCAGCATTTTCTATTTTCAAAATCTTGTTCTCTGCCTTTAGACTTTCATTCTCTCTTTCCAATCTTTCTATTTTTGCTTCTAACTTTGCTATTTTCTGCTCCAGACTTCTGTAAAGTTCTAAAAGATTTACCATATTACCTCACTTTTGCTCTATCGTTATCTTTTATACTACCTTGTCTATCTTATTTTGCTACTCCGCTGAATGGATACCATTTTCTATATCTTTGTAATTTGCCATACCACTATTACTCTCACGATAAATTAAATGTCCTTTATGATCGGTATGAATATTTTTATTTTTACAATCTTTTTCTTTAGGGTCATGTTCAAGCACTATGTTTCTTCTGAACTACCCTATTTCAGCTAGTTGATCGCTAAGTTTATCGACAAATTGCGCTTCCTTGGAATTACATTATCGCCTTTCCTACTAGCAATTAATACAGAGCATTTTGTATTTTACAACTTCCCGTGGATTAAAATCTAATCTGTAACACCAAAACCAAAAATTCAAGGATTTTGTAGGAAGCCACCTTGTGAAAAAGTCCTTATTCCATGAGGAAAGTTATTAGTTGCATCTTTAAGCAAACTATAGGAATTGCTGTGAATTAGTGTCAAATGAATACCATGATCTTCAAATCTTTTTAAAACTTCTGCTGCAATTCTCGCTCCAATAGAGTTAATATCTAAAACTATGTTGTTTAGATGTATCTCATTTACAGGCAACATGTTTACCCCATTGCCATTTCAGCTTGAACTAATTCTTCTCCATTTGTTGGAAAGTTATATAGTGCTACGACCTTCTCTTTTTAAAAGGAACTCTATAATATCCTCTATATCTTTTTCCGACTCTTGATTGTGAGCTTTTGTACCCATTTCTGAACTTTTTATAAGTTCTTTTTCATAACGCTTTATCTACTCAGGGCTGACTTCACTTTCTAAAAAGCTTTTTATTCTATGTACAACAAACCTTTCCTTAATAAGGTCGAAAAACATCCATAAGCAAATCACAAAAAAATATATGGTAGCTAAAATTAATAACACTATTGACATAAAAGCTAACCCAGTAAGTACCTTTTTTGATCTTTGATTATTATACACTAAGTATAGTAATGTAGCAGAAGTGTAGATAATATTGCAGAACATGATCCATAGCGATATTATCCTTGCAACAAATTTTTTGCTTCATCCTTCAGTTCCTCTTCAAAGAATTTTGGATTAACAATTCTAGAAAAATAAGGATAGTCAAAATAATGCTTAACTAATTTACTTTCTTGCTTTTTAGGTGCACCTTTACCAAACGTATTAACCTTAATACATTTAAGCACTCCAAAAAAGTTTATTACATGTTGCGTACCTTCTTTTAGCTTAATATTACCATCGGTATAATAAATAACTTTCATTTACCATTAGTGAATATTCAGTCATTTTAACATAAAAATTGAAAAAAGCCAAGGTAGCTCTAAAATATAGACTAATATAATAAGAGGCCTATAGAAAACTTCCTACAATTTCTTTTAGATGGATTTTAAACTTTTGAAACGTCATGACATTGTTAATGCACCTATCAAGAAATGATAGAGTATCTGCAAAACCTTCTGAATAGTCATTAATAAAAAAGAGTATTATGCTTAAATATACCCCAGCCAATATTGCCCGTTTTGTATAGTAATTAAAATCTGTTGATTGATCGTGAATACCATACCAAATCATATCGACTATTCTGCATAAGAGTTTACTAGAAAAGTATATATTTTTTGGTAATACAGAAAAGGATAGAATATTTTTTAAAAACTCTCTGTAATTTGGTAGCGTAGCATAGTTTGAGAGGCATATTTGAACAGCTAACTTTATTTGCTCCTGCACTTTCATATCTTCCAAGTTAGAATTCCGAAGTTCAGCTTCCATTGAACTATTCAAGTCCTCTACTATGCACTCCAAAGCACTATATATTCCATTCCGAAATTTGCAAAAGCTATTGGCTAGATTAAGGTCTGTGCACACTTTTAATAGAGTCTTATCGCTTATCCCTTCAAATGGAATAATCCTGATTAGCTCATCTATTATCAACCTTATTTCATCTTGTTCCACAACAACATTGTATTAAACAACACGTGTAATTGTAAATGAATCCCTGAGTTTTTCAAACATTCTGCAAAATGCTTCACCACGCTCTTCAAAATTTCTCCACTGATCAAAAGAAGCACATGCAGGAGAAAGTAGTATTGTTGTTTTTTCTTTGCTCTTTATGGCCTCTTCAAAAGCCAGTCTAAATGCGTCTTCTAAATTGCAACATCTAACATAATCCACTTTATTTTCCATAGTGCTTGCAAAAACTTCTGTTGATTCTCCAATAAGAAGAGCTTTTCTAATTCTTGCAAAATGCTTGCTTAATGACTCTATACCACCTTCTTTACTTCTTCCACCAACGATCCAATATATGTTTTTATAAGACAAAATCGCCTTTTTGCTCGATTCAGCGTTAGTTGCTTTGCTATCGTTTACAAAAAGCACATTTTCTATTTTGCCAAGTAGTTCATTTCTGTGCTTTAACCCTGAAAAAGATTTGATCCCGTCGATAATAGTGCTGCTATCTATTTTAAGCAACTTACACACAGCACATGAAGCTGCTATGTTTTCTGCATTGGATGTTAAGTTTATTTTCGCGTCACTTACTAATAAGTTATGATTTTCTAGTTTTAACGAAATTTCCTGGATCTCAGCGCCCTTTTTATCATCCAATAAGGAGCGTACTCCTGAGATTGGAATCTTATTTCCAGTAAATTTATTAAATATATCAGCGGTAATTCCATTATCACATCCTATCACTGCGACCTTACTACCGCCTATTAGCTTTGATTTAACTGCTATATAATTTTCCATACTTCCATGTCTATCTATATGATCTAGGGTAATGTTGAGCAATACTGAAATATCTACCTTTATCATTCCAGCCATCCTTTTCGTCACCTCGGTCATCTTTTTTGTCATCTCAGATACCCTTTTTATCATCCAAGCAGCACGATACTGTGATCCAGAAAAAAAGGTATGGTCATGCACTGGAATAACGGCAGGCATGTTTATTAGTTCCAATTGAAAAGAGGAAATTTCAATTACATAAATTTCCGCATCTTTTTCTAGATCCAAAATAGGAACACCTAAATTTCCACCAATAGCTACTTTTTTCCCCGCAGATTTTAATATGTGACCTATTAATGACGTAGTGGTTGATTTGCCATTCGTTCCTGTGACGCCTACAATTTTCTGGTTCTTAGCTTTAGCTTCTAGAAATAGTTCAATATCCGATTTTATTTTACAGTCAAAACTTCTTGCAAGTTTTACTATCCAATGTGGCTTCGGATATGAAATTGGTACTCCAGGGCTTAAAATCAATGCTTTTATCTCGTGCCAATCGTATTTTTTTGGATGGATAAAATTACACTCTTTGTACATTGTTTTCGCATTTGCCATTTGTTCTTTACTATCATCCCACGCATACGCTTTTGCACCACTCTTTATTAGAACATTGATGACAGACAAACCAGTTTTGCCAAGGCCAAAAACAGCAACACTTTGATTTTTGTATTTGCTCAGTTGCATTACTTGTTTTAGGAAGGCGTCATATAAATTATTAATAGGCTTAACGTAAAGAGTTTGCAAATACTAGTTATTACCTGTAAGATATAGGAAAATTAGTAAGGATCTTAATAGGAAGGTAATATGCCATCTGTCACTTTTATTTTACCTGATGGAAGTAAGAAAAGCTATGAAGCTGCAGAGGGGGAAACTCTACTTAATTTAGCTCACAGAAGTGACCCTGATCTGCTTGAAGGTGCATGCGAAGGCTCTCTTGCCTGTTCTACATGTCATGTAATTATTGATCAAAATTTTTATGATGCTGTAGAAACACATAATCCTATATCTGATGAAGAAAATGATATGCTAGATCTAGCTTTTAGCTTAACAGAGACGTCAAGGCTTGGGTGCCAAATAAAAATTACAAAAGACATCGATGGTTTATGTGTAACCATACCAAGGGGTACAAGAAATATATCACTGGATAAACAAGGGAACGATTAAGTTATGCGTAAGGTTTTCATCTATACAATAATTTCTTTATTTCTGTTTGTCCCCATAGCTTACAGTGGTTTTTGGTATTTTTCTGCATGGAAGACAAAAAATCTTTTAGCTGAAACAATATTATATACTAACGATGAAAAATTCGATGTTTCCTATGACTTCAGCGGATTTCCTTCTAGCCTAACTTTCCACATGACAAACCCAAAATTTTCTAACGAGCAGTTAACTATTTCGTCTGAAGCTTTGCTGATAAAAAACAGGTTATTCGATAAATCGGTGTATATCTATATACCAAGCAATGAAGTCAATATTACTACTCATGATGATGAGAAAAAGAATATAAAATGCTACACAAGTAATAACAACCATTTTGTTATCAAGCTAAACGACTTACCATCTTCGTTGCGATTTACTAAAAATAGTACCATGATAGACTATGTAAACATACTTCGTTACGAAGATTATGGATTAAAATGCAATGTTTCAGAAAATCAACAAAGTGTTATAACTGAAGCAGGTGGTAAAAGTAACTACATTCAATTTCATTTCAATAAAGAACCTAGCGGAAATACTAAGCTAGGATTTGATTTTTATACCTACCGATACAAGAATGTTGCAAGTCCTGAACATTATCTTAGTATTGATACTAAATTAGATTATGAGTTTATAAGTCATATCTCAGCTTCCAGAGTTAATTTCAATATAGAAAGATTTTTAATTCAGAGTGATAACTTTTCTCTTACCGCAGATGGTGGAGTGCAAAATTACAACTTGATTACGTCTTCATTCACAAACAAGGTTAATGTGGCCGTATCCAATTATAAAGAATTAATCTCGCTTTTGGCTGGTGAGAAAAATCACTCAAAAACTTCAGATGCGTTTGAAAAACTAATATCTTCCTTATCAGAAAAAACAACTGATGACAGCATTCAATTTTCAATAAAATATGATGATAACTTAGGGTCAAGTTTTATTGGAAAGTTATCCACCACTGATTTTATGAACCAACTAAGTAAAATCACCAAACTAACCAAGAATGAAAATATTAATTAGTTTACTTTTCATATTGATATTCTACTCAAGCGCAAATGCTTTTACTTTGGATGACAAACTCAGAGACAAAAATATGGAAAAACGAGCAACTAATTTATTTGAAATGATAAAATGTCCAATATGTTCTGGTGAGTTGTTATCTGAGTCCGGGTCCCAAGTTGCATATAATATGCGCAAAATGATTCGTGAAAAAATCAGTGATGGATATACTGACGAGCAAATAACTTCAGAGCTAAGAAATTCTTATGGAGATTCAATTATAATTGTCCCACCTGTAAAATTTAGTACTTACATTTTATGGCTCATTCCACTTGTAATTCCACTAATAGGATGTTTTCTAATACGAAATATAATTAAATAGATATATACTCCAAAAGACAGAAAATTGATAAGTTCTTCTCCTTTACTATTAATAGGTTTATAACGCAATTAGTCTTAAATATTCAGTGTGAAAAGCTTTGCACTTATATTTTACTATTAGCATTACCTACAGATGCCGAGTGTGTCGAAGAAAACTGCAACTGTGAATATTACCCTAAATTGAATCACAATTCTACAGATGAACTATGCATTATAAGGAAAAATTATTACAGATAAGATGAGAAATTAAAAATATTAGGAGGTAAGAGAATAAAGGAGATAAAAGAAACCGCTTTAGACATTAACAGTAAAACTAGTGATTTATAAATTTTTCTGGTTTTACTATTCTTTCAAATTCTTGCTCAGTGAGTAGCTTAAGCTTCACTGCTGCTTCTTTTAGAGTGATATTTTCTTTATAAGCAAGTTTTGCTATTTTTGCTGCATTGTCATATCCTATATGTGTATTCAATATAGTGACCAACATCAATGACTGGTTTAGTAGATCTTTTATTCTCTTTTCATTTGCCTTAATACCAATCACACACTTTTCTGTAAAATTCAAACTTGCATCAGCTAAAAGTCTTATAGACTGCAAAACATTGTAAATTATCACTGGTTTAAACACATTCAATTCAAAATGGCCATTTGAACCACTGACAGTTACGGCAACATGATTCCCCATAACTTGAGCGCATACCATAGTCACAGCCTCACACTGAGTTGGATTTACCTTACCTGGCATAATTGAAGAACCAGGCTCATTTTCCGGTAATGTGATTTCTCCAATTCCACACCTTGGACCAGAACCGAGCAATCTTATATCACTTGCAATTTTCATTAAACTGACTGCTACTGTATTAAGCGTTCCACTTAATTCAACTAGAGCATCATTTGCTGCTAATGCTTCAAATTTGTTGTCTGCTGAAGTAAATGGAAGATTGGTAATTTCTGCAACTTCTTTGGCAAAATCCTCAGCAAAACCTTCTTTAGTGTTTAACCCCGTACCAACTGCAGTACCGCCTTGTGCGAGCTCGTATAAATTGCTCAGAGTTGATTTTATTCTCTCTATTCCCTTTTTAATCTGAACTGCATAGCCAGAAAACTCCTGCCCTAGTGTTAGAGGTGTTGCATCTTGCAAATGAGTACGTCCTACTTTTATTATATTTTTAAATTCCTGAACCTTGTCATTCAATGCTTTGTGCAGCACTTCAAGATTTGGAATAAGAGAATGATTTATCTGCTTTGCTGCTGCTATGTGCATTGCTGTTGGAAAAGTATCATTTGATGACTGACCGTAATTCACATGATCGTTTGGATGTACTGGAAATTTACTACCCAAATTACTGCCCAAAATCTCTATTGCGCGATTACTTATCACTTCATTTATGTTCATGTTAGTTTGAGTTCCAGACCCAGTTTGCCACACAACGAGCGGAAATTCGTTGTTAAATTTACCATCTATTATTTCCTTCGCAGCTACACAGATTGCATTTCCTACTTTTTCATCAATAGTACCATGCTTCACATTTACACGTGCTGCTGCAAGTTTTACCATTGCTAATGCTTTAATTATGGGCTCTGGCATTTTTTCCATGCCAATTTTAAAATTCTCCAAAGAACGCTGCGTTTGTGCTCCCCAATAATGTTCACTTGGTACTTTTACTTCCCCTAAACTATCTGATTCTATTCTAGTTTTTTTATCCATATTTCCTTCTTCGGTGTCATAAAAGTAGCTGACACTGGCGTTCAGCTTCACTACATAATTTTTTCATGTGAATATCTCTATTTCTTGGTTAATTAAATCATACTAGATTCCAGTGTCAAGTATGTGGATATTGTAACATCGATGTTTAATGGTAAACGATGTCATTCCAGTGCGTGACACTAGAATCTTAGTAAATTTATTTACTATTTTCTATCATTCTATGGTTTTCCAGTATGAGAAGCTAGTATCACGCGCTGGGATGTTGGCAGACACAAATATTAAGGAACTCATCAAGCAGGAAAAAAAGCAAAAGAAACCTTAGTGATATCTCTTGTAGGAACTTGACATTAATGTCTTATATGCTTGGTAAGTAGTCAACCTTGGAATTATAAATATCCATAACGTCACGATAAGGGTAATGCAGAAGTTTTTCAAATAATTTCTTTATAAAAAAAAGAAGGTTAGTTGATTTTTGAACTAATTCTTAAATAAAGAACAATGCAATGTGAGTTGTTTACTGTTCTCTCAAAAACTTGGCGCTTATTACATTACCTAATAAGCGAGATTCAGCTAACGTAGATAAAAATTTATAAAGACATGGAGTGTCTATATAAGAAAAATTAAACATAACACACCTAGTTTAATAATGTGCTTTTGTCACTTAAATAAAGATTAAGGATAAATTTTAGGTCTAAAACATCCCCATATAAGGGTTCTTAAGGCCTGTAAAATGGGCTTTACATTTTCTATGTCATCACTAATTGTAAAGACTTGCAGATTTTATGTATCCAGCTAAGCTGTTTACTATTATTCATAAAGCTCTTTTTGCTTCAGAGAGCATAAAAAAAACTGATGATCAAGAAATGCGTGATAAATTTTATTCATTATTTATGTTAATATCTAATTGTTAAGCTAATATATACCACCATAGGGCTTTGTGAAAATTCCCATCTTTACTATGCAAAACGGCCTATTTCTTCAAGGCTTGAGGCTCTACTTATCCTTCACCACCACCCATCTTTTTTTTCTGTTCTTTAGATTGACTTATTGTCTCAAAATGTATTGGTTTTCCAGATTTAGCAAAAAAAACTCGTTATATGGCTTTATTAACTGGTAGCCCTCCTAGTGAGCAATTCTTTCCTATTTTTTTGTTGCAATCTTTTAATCATTCCTACTTCTTTTGATCTTTTACTTCTACCTTTATTAGGTCTTTATCTTGCTTGCCAGTATATAATCTCACCTCTAATGCGCCCTGGCTGGTATAGAAAATTGATACTATACCGCTATCATCTGTAAGGTCCGTGTAAACCTTATTCCTTTTTCTGTTATAATTTCTGCCTCACTTTTACCAATCTTGTCCTTTTCATTAGCAGTAACCTTCTTTTTATTAAAATACTCAACTATATCTGAGTAACCATTTTTATCAGCAACATCTAAAGAAGTATCACTGCTGTTATTCTTATATTAGCATAAATCTCTTTATCTATAAGATATTTAACTATGTCCAACCGACCAGTTTGAGTAGCAAAGTGCAAAGGAGTATTGCTCTCATTACTCTTTGCATTAACGTCAACCTCTTTTTCATCTATAAGAAGATATTTGATTATGTCTAAGTGATGACCTTCAACAGCTAAGTGTAAAGGAGTGTAGTCAAATTAACTACTTGTTACATTAGCATCAACCCCTATCTCTTAAAGACATTTAACTATCGTCTGGTTGACCAATACAGGCAGCTATGTATAGTAATGTAAATTCGATCTGGTGTAGTGAGTGTTACGTTAAATGGATAATCTATCACCTTGTCACTCTTGATATATGTCTAAGATTTCTTTTTTTTACTGCTCTTTTATTTTTTCAATTAATGTTACTCTTAAAATCTCTTTGAGCATTTTATTGAACTGAGTACTTTTCCACACTGATTAAGGCGGAAACATGTTTATAGTTTCTCTAATTTAATGAAATGTATGCAAACTAGTATAATGAAAGATTTAATCATTAACTCTCTATTTTTCAAAGTTGCAAAAGTACGTACCTTTTTGAGAAGGATAGTAGAAAGTTAACAGATTACGAAAAGAGGATAGGAGAATTTGGGCAGATAATTAAAATGCAAAAGATTACCTGTATAGGTGATTGAAGCAAGCTATTGTTGCTGATCTTGTAGTATACTAGAATTAATATAATTAGTGGCTGAGGAGGGAATCGAACCCACGACCAAGAGATTATGATCCTCCTGCTCTACCGACTGAGCTACTCAGCCTAATCAAAGACCTTTTTGTATATATGGTCTACATATTTCGTATAATATTTCAAATCAAATAAAGATTCAAGTTTTTCAGAGTTAATGACTTCAAGTAAGGACCTGTCTTGTTTCAACTCAAACAGAAAATCACTGTTGTTTTGTTTCACTTTCATTGCATTGCCCTGAATAATTTTATACGCCTCTTCCCTTGTTAAACCACTATTTACTAATTCAAGTAATATACGCTGTGAGAAAATTAAACCTTTTGAAGAATTTAAGTTCTTTTCAATGTTTTCTTTATTAATTGCTAATTTATCTATCAAATCCGTTAATCGCACTAAAGCAAAATCCATTAATATACAAGCATCAGGAGCAATACATCTTTCTACAGATGAGTGTGATATGTCCCGTTCATGCCACAACACAACATCTTCTAGTGCAGGAGATACGTAACTGCGTATTAAACGTGAGAGCCCAGTTAAATTCTCACTTAAAATAGGATTGCACTTGTGTGGCATGGCAGAGCTTCCTTTCTGTCCAGTAGAAAAATATTCGGCAATTTCCGCAATCTCAGTTCTTTGTAAGTGACGAATTTCAACAGCAACATTTTCCATTGAACTTGCAATTACTCCTAAAACTGAAAAAAACATGGCGTGTCTATCACGAGGAATTACTTGAGATGATATGGTTTCAGGTACAAGTTCCATCCCTTTTGCTACATATTCCTCAACAAACGGATCGACATTTGCAAAATTACCTACCGCGCCTGATATTTTGCAAATTGAAATTTCTTTTTGTGCATTAATTAATCTTTGATAACTGCGTTTAAATTCCGCATAAAACCTGGTAAATTTCAACCCAAGAGTTGTTGGCTCTGCATGCATTCCGTGACTGCGCCCAACACATATAATACCTTTATAGTCCTCAGCTTTTTTTTTCAATACTGCAAGTAAATTTTTTAGATTCTCAAGTAGAATATTACATGACTCTTTTAGCTGCACAGCAAAGCATGTATCTAACACATCAGAACTTGTCATTCCGTAGTGAAGGTAACGTACATCAACTCCCACTTTTTCAGCGATATATGTTAAAAAAGCTATAACATCATGTTTTACAGTGGATTCAATCTCGTTGATACGTTCAACATCAAATGTAATAGCACCAGAGAGCCTTTTAGCAACATTACTTGGAATTACTCCTAACTTTGCTTGAGCCTCACATGCTAACTTTTCTATTTTGAGCCATATGTTGAACTTATTGTTTTCCTCCCAAATAGCAGATATTTCTTTACGGCTATAACGAGGTATCATAGAATGACCTCCTTTTTGTTTCTGAGTATACTAAACCCCAGTGCCACGTACTGGAATGACACCAACTTAGTTATGAAAAATATCTCCTTGCGATTATAATAAGATATCACTTTTGATCAGCTTTATCACTATCAGTAGCTTCTCGAACTTCATTCTGTTTTGCCTCTTGTTGTTGTGACTTTTGGCTTTGCGATTTTACCTGCCTCAACTCATGTGCATCTGTTTCTGACCTCACAACATGCACAGCAACTTGTACTACTATTTCACTATGAAACTCTATACTTGCCTGGTACTCACCTAAATTTCTTATCTTTACTCCATTAAAAGATATTTTACGGTGATCAACTTCATACTCTTGCGACAAAGATCTTGCAACTTCTCTTGTTGTTACAGAACCAAAAATTTTACCATCCTCAGAAGCTTGCTTTACCAATATTACAAACTTACCAGCAAGAGAAGCTGCTAGCTCACTTGCCAAATTCAATTTTCTTATATTTTCCTCTTCTAGAAAGGAACGCTGCTCCTCCAGTTTTGCTATACTTTCCTTGGTTGCTTTCACTGCTTTCCTTTGTGGAAAAAGAAAATTACGTGCGTAGCCAGGCTTTACTTTCACAATTTCACCTAATTTACCGAGTGTTCTGATATTTTCTTTTAAAATTACCAACATAAACTACCTAAACTTTTTTAGTACAGTAAGGAACAAGAGCTAAAAAACGTGCTCTTATAATTGCTAAGCGCAATTTTCTTTGTTTTTTTGCACACACCCCTGTTAATCTTCTAGGTAATATTCTACCATAGTCAGAGGTAAACCTGGATAATAAATCCGTATTCTTATAATCTATGTCTTCATCTTGAGAAGTAGCAAGAGGGCAAACTTTAGAACGCTTAAACCCTGTTCTATTATTTACAGATACGTAAGAATCATTAAAATTATTTCGTTTCTTTGTCATTATGCGCTTTGTTCCTCAACTTGTTTATTCATCATATGAGATTTACCTTCAAAAAATTTATCAACATGCACAGACAAGTGGCGAATAATGTTCTCGTTGAGTTTTATTCTACGCACAAATTCATCCATAATGTTTGAAGTAGAACTTATGCACATTATACAATAATGACCACTCTTCATCTTGTTTATTGGATACGCAAAATCCAGTAAACCCCAATATTCGTATTTTATCAATCCTGAAGCTTCAATATTGTCTAGAAGCATTTCCAATGTTTTGCTTGATTGGTTTGGCTCTGCCATTCCAAAATTTTGTAAAATTCCTTGAAAGATCTTTATTAGGTGCTTTGAAATATCTTCCTTTAAAGCACTTACTGCATTGTGAATAAATGCATTCTTAGCAATTTGCTTACCACCCTCTGGAAGCTTTATAAAACCTTGTGCTATTCCTAAACCTTTTAGGTCGTCTTTCAACTCTTTGCTAATTTTCAATTTCACTTCTTTCAAATTTGAGAGATCTTCCTCTAATTCAATCCATAAAATTTTCGCAAAACTTTCCAAGAAACTAGAGTAAGCAATTAGATTTTCTTGAATGTCTTTAGCATGCATTTCTGAATCTCGTTTTGTAAACTTGTCACTTCCTTTTTCCAGAATACCCTTAATTTGCTGGAACATAATATCTGCCTTAATATTTTTTAATGAAACACCTAGCTCTTGGGCCATTCCTTCTACTTCTTGCTGCAATAACCCCTGTTGCGCTATAAAAGTAAATTCGTAAAGGTTCACTATATTTTCCTTTAATATTGATTAAGTATTTCATTATATAAAACTTTTTTATATAAGCAAGCTATTTGTATCAATTTCTATGCCTTTAATCCAGCTTAAGTTAGATATTTCATAAACAACTTGAGGGGTGATCAAATATGCACCTGGTAGCAAGATGTTCACTGTATGCTTTTCAAAGAGAAGTTTGAGCATTATTTTAGTTTTACCATTGCCTTTCAATACTGAGTTTAATTCTATAGCGGCTTTTTGTGAATCAGCACATCCGGTAGTTAAAACTAAACTTTTCATTACAGAAGTAATCCTTTCTGTAAATTCAGATATATCCCTTCCCACTAATCTTGTCGTATTCTCCGAAGTTTCAAGATCAACTACTACAAATGTTCCAGGCGAAAATAAATTTCTTTTCTTCTCTATTATTTCATTATTGTAGAATGCTATTTCAGAAACGTTATGAGGATCAGAAAGCGTAAGTATAACAAACCTTCCGCGTTCTGAAGTTCTCATACGCACATTTAATATTACACCAGCAGTTTTTGCTATCTTATTCTCTCCAATAAACCCAATATTTAGCTTTTCGAGAAGAGTTCTAAATTTTTCAAGTGGATGGCTAGTTAAGTAAAACCCTAGCGAAAATAACTCATGCTCTAATTTTTCTTCTTCATTGAAATCTTTTACCTTCTCAAGTTTTGGCTTTAGAACATCAAAATTACCAAACAAAACAGCTTGATTTGATTCTCTATCCTGTCTGTTTTTATTTGCAAAGTAAACCAGTGTGTCTATTGACTCGTATAGTTGCTTTCTATTCTTATGTACACTGTCACATGCTCCAGACTTAATCAGGCTTTCTAGTGCCCTTTTATTTGTTATATGACCTGAATTTTGAATGAATTCCCATATATCCTTATAAGTGCTTGAACGTGTGTTCACTATTCCCTCTGCTATAGAAAAACCGACATTGCGCAGAGCAGCAATACCATAACGTATATGCTTGCCCTCTATTGAGAATTCAGCCTTAGATTTGCTTATATCAGGCAAAAGAACAGAAACCCCACTGAATTTTGCAGCATGATAGAACAAATTCAATTTATCTCTATCATCGATATTCAGATTCATTAAGGCCGTGAAAAATTCTAACGGATAGTTAGCCTTAAGGTAAGCTGTTTGATAAGATATAACCGCGTATGCGGCTGCGTGAGACTTATTAAACCCATAGCCAGCAAATTTTGCAACAAGGTCAAAAATGTAGCTTGCCCTATCATAATCAACGCCATTTTTTGTTGCTCCTTGAACAAAAAGTTTACGTTGTTTATCCATCTCTGCTTTGATTTTCTTACCCATAGCACGTCTTAGCAAATCTGCTTCTGCGAGACTATATCCAGAAAGAATACGTGCTATTTCCATCACCTGTTCTTGGTAGATTATCACTCCAAATGTTTCTTTTAATACCCTTTCAAGTAATGGATGAATATAATCTGGTTTTTCAAGTCCATGCTTTCTTGCGATGTAAGTTGGAATGTTATCCATAGGTCCTGGACGATAAAGAGAGATTAACGCAATGATATCTTCAATGCAATCTGGTTTTAACTTGATTAAAGCTTCCCTCATCCCCGAACTTTCAAGTTGGAATACTCCAATTGAATCACCGTTTGAGAGCATTTCGTAAGTTTTGCGGTCATTCAAGGAAACTGAGGCAATATCAATCTTTTTCCCATTTTGATTAATTAAACGACAGACATGATCTATTAGCGTTAGTGTACCAAGTCCAAGAAAATCAAATTTTATCAGCCCAGCTTTCTCAACATACTTCATGCTGTATTGGGTAATTGGCAGAGCCGAGTTTGGATCGTAGTACACAGGAATAAAATTTTCTAATTTTTGATCGCATATCACAATTCCAGCAGCATGAGTTGAAACGTGGCGATATATTCCTTCAAGCTTAAGAGAAATATCAAGGAGTTTTGCAATTACTTCATCACTATCTCGTTCTTTCTGTAAGTTTTGATCAAACTCTATTGCTTGTGATAAAGTTACAGGATTCACTGGGTTGAATGGAACCATTTTAGATATCTTATCCACCTGAGTATAAGACATTTGTAGCACCCTTCCCACATCACGCAGCACGGCTCTTGCCTGTAACTTACCAAAAGTAATTATTTGAGCAACATAACCGTATTTCTTTTGAACATAATCAATAACTAAGTCCCTTTTTTCCTGGCAGAAATCGATATCAAAATCAGGCATCGATATACGATCAGGGTTTAAAAATCTTTCAAAGATCAAGCCAAATTTTATTGGATCGAGGTCTGTAATCTGCAATGCCCAAGCAACAATTGATCCAGCACCAGAACCCCTTCCTGGGCCAACTGGAATACCATTTGCTTTGCTCCAGCGAATAAAGTCAGAAACTATCAAAAAGTAGCCAGCGTAATTCATCGAAGTTATTACACTTAGTTCATAGTTCAGCCGATCGTAGTATTGCTTAAGGTCTATGTCTATTTTATTTGCAATACGAAGTTCTAATCCCGCAGTTGCTTGCTCCTTTAGTTCTTCATTCTCAGTTTTATTTTCTCGACAAGGAAATTTAGGCAAAATAGGCTGCCTGCTTCTTGGCATGTAAGAGCAACGCTTAGCTATTACTAAAGTGTTATGAATTGCTTCGGGAATGTCGCTAAACAGCTTTTCCATTTCTGCCACAGATTTAAAATAGTGCTCAGTAGTTAGCTTCTTTCTGTTATTCTCCAGAGTATAACTCCCCTCCGATATACACGTTAATATATCATAAGCTTCATAGTCAGATCTATTTGGAAAAAATACATCGTTTGTTGCAACAAGTGGTATATTATGCTGGTAAGCAAAGTCTATCAAGGTTTCTTCAAGTTCTAATTCCTTGTTCAATCCATGACGCTGCAGTTCAACATACAAATGACCATTGAATGCTAAAAGCAGTTTTTCAACTATTCCTTTATCTTGCCTAAATAACAGTTGAGCCAATATTCCATCACATCCACCAGTTAAAGTGATCAGACCTGTGCTTAAATTTAATAGCTCATCAAAATCAACATAAGGAATATCGCTGTTATTTTTGCGCTTTCTGAAAGACTTACTTACCAAAGTGACTAGATTAGTGTATCCTTGCTCATTTTTTGTAAGCAATAATATAGGTAAATTTTGCTCTGAATATCTGACTATAATATTGCATCCTGTTATTAGCTGTATTCCCCTACTTGCCGCGTATTCTGAAAATTCAAGTGAGCCAAATAAGTTACCTGAGTCAGTAATTGCAACTGCCGGCATTTTGTTCCGCAAGCAAAGGCCTATCAGCTCCTCAATTTTGACCGAACTTTCAAGTAAAGAATAAACACTGTGAACACGCAAGTGTATGAACATAAAAAACTTTAGATTAGCAATAAAAGGATAACATTAATTTACTTATGAGGATATAATTTCATAAAAACAAAAGCTTATTTATGGTTTATCAGTTCTAACATAAAATACAAAAAACTACCTGATAAACTTCACCAGCTTCCTTATTATAGCACTGAAGGTATTCAGTTATCTTCAGTCTGTGCAAATTAAACAATAGAAGTATTAACATAGTTTGGTATCTTGTGTTTAATTTTTCTCACTATGTGCGCCTTGTGTCTTTATAACATTTCTAGGTTTTTATCTATATAAGCTGGAACGCACTTATAAAGCGTTTAAGACAATATAGAACAGCAATGTTTTTAAATAGGTATTAATCAGGGATTCTTTTGCCTTTTCTCCTATTTAGTAAATTTCTATAAATATTTATAGCTAAAAGTTATACTAAGAATACCTGAATTTATCACTATGTATTTCCTACATCTTATGCTATGCCATGCCTTCTTAGTAATGTTAAACTATTCTCAATCTTAATACTTACAAAGAGGCATAATGGAATCACAAAACTATTACTTAGAAATAGATCCTATTAATTGTTAAAAAGTGAAATATCGTGCAAAGTGCCTGAAATACTCCAGTTGTTTCACTCATGATAGCCTTAATGATATTGAACAAGGGATTTTTTACAGTATTTTGCCTTCAATCGATAGGTATAAAGAAGATAGGAGTTATTTTGCAACTTTCGTAAGCCGAGTTACTGAATGTTGTGCTATTAATCTAATAAGCAAATGTTTATGAGTGAAGCGTGGTGGTGAAGCTGTATTTTATTTATAAATTCCGCTGCTTTGGATAACATAGTTGGTAAGAAATACTTTTCTGAAATTGGAATAATAACCCGAATTGATATATAAGATACAGTAAAATGACAAATTATATGTGAGTAGCTAAAAACTTTAAATATTATGGAAATAGCTAAAGTGAATGGAATATCAAAAACAACTATATATAGCATTTTGAAAAAGATAAAACAGCGCAACAAAAAAAATTGCTTGACACATTTTTATAGCTCTATTCCCCTGGCAAGGAAGGTGTTTTAGGATCTGAGATCTATTTTCGTTTACAGGCTTAAATAACCAAATTTTAGTGAAAAATGTAGCGTATTTTTGCAAGTGGTATGCAAGTGTACATGCATTTCCACCCAATGCACGCTGCATTTTTTCTGAATCTTTTTGTATATGTGGTTCTATAACTAAGTAACTTCTGTGTAGCTCTTTATGTTATATAGTCTATGTATCTGTTTTACGCTGGACAGATTCTTCGTAAGAAAAGTATGAAGAAGCAGTACTCTATCCATGTTCAAAAAATGAAATGTACCCTAAATTGTTTGCAGTTGAAGTTTTTGTGGATAATATTACAGTATACGCTGTAAATTAAAATGAGTATAGCCTATTGTATGTTATGCTGAGAATTATGTTTTATTTTCATATTTATATCTTGATCCAATGCAACTAATAAGTTAAGCAAGTATTCTAAAGAGAACCCTTCAATTTTTGACTTATTAATTTGAGATACTTTAGGTTGGTCGATCTTTAGGGCAATTGCTGCTTTTTTCTGTGTTCTGTACCTCTTATTTATTAACCGTGCAACAATCTTTATTAATTTCAGTTTTGTATCTTTTATATCATCCAACTCTATTGTTATAGGATAATTTAATTGTGAATTTTGCATGATAACAACTTCCTTATGAAAAAATTACTTTAATTTTTCTTCTTTAAATAATACGTGCCTTCTGACTACTGGATCATACTTTCTAAACTCCAGTTTTCTAGTAAGCTTTTTTGGATTGCGCTTTTTTACGTAAAAGTAACCTGTTGACTTTTCTTCACCTGTACTTGTTATTTTTGTTGCGCTGCTAACTAACTTCACAAGCAAAGAAGCATTTTTTTTTGCCATACTTAATATAATAATATAAATCCTGTGTGAGTTTATTACGTAAAGCGCTAAAAGTCAATCACTTTGTGCCTTAGAACAATGTAGATTGCAAATTCTTGACAATCGGCAGTACGTTAAGTAACATAAAATTAATTTGAGAACGCAAGGCAAACGGTAAATAAGTGGCAAATAGTGGTAAGAGGTTACTATTAATAGAAAATTCTATCTGTTCTGATGAGGTAAGAGTTGCTTTATCAGCTGACAATAGAGTTGTGGAATTTGAACAAGAATTCAAAGAAAAAAAACAATTAAGAGGTAATATATATATTGCTTGTGTAAAACGTGTAGAGCCTTCTTTACAAGCTGTGTTTATTGAATATGGAAAAAATAAGCAAGGTTTTTTGTCTTTTTCTGAAATATCTCCAGATTATTTCAATATTCCAGAAAAGGAGAAAGAAACTTTCTTTGAGGGTTGCCTGAATGATGATTGTACAGAGGAAAGTGGTAATGCCTCAGCAAATATTTCTTCAGATTCCTTAACTAATAAGAATGTTAACGAATCCGGTAATGGTTTTGTAAGAGAAGTGTCTTTATATAAGAGATATAAGTTGCAAGATGTTATTTCAGTAAATCAAAGGCTATTAGTTCAACTAACTAAGGAAGAGCGAGGCAACAAGGGAGCTTCGTTTACAACGTACATAACTTTAGTAGGAAGGTACTGTGTTTTTATGCCTAATTCCATGAGTAAAGGTGGAGTGTCACGCAGAATTGAAGATGTTAATGTCAGAAAGCAGTTAAAGGATATATTAAGTTCAATGGACTTGCCAAAAAGGTCAGGTTTGATAATAAGAACCATTGGTTCAGGGAAAAGTAAAAAGGAAATTGAGCAGGATTACAATTATTTATCTTCATTGTGGCAGAATATTCAAAAAAATGCTTCCTCTGTAAATGTTCCATCATTGATTTATAATGAAGCAGACCTAATTATGAGGTCTATTCGTGATTTTTGTAGCAATGGTATGGAAGTTATAGTATCTGGAAAGGAAGCTTTTGAAACGGTAAGACAATATGCTAGAAATGCATTAAAAGGTAGTAGGTTACGTTATAGGTTGTATAGAGGTTTTATTCCAATCTTTACTTACTACGGAGTCGAAGATCAAATTTCTGAGTTATACAGCAATAGGGTAAAACTGCCGTCTGGTGGATCTTTGATAATAACTTTAACTGAGGCGTTTGTTTCAATAGATGTAAATTCAGGAAAGATGACGGGAGAGGATAGTATAGAGGAGACAGCTTATAGAACTAATATGGAAGCAGTACCTGAAATATCAAGACAGGTGAATTTAAGAGGCTTGTCGGGATTAATAGTAGTAGATTTTATTGACATGTTAAGGTATCAATATTGTAGAGCTGTTGAGTCTGCTATTAGGCAGGCGTTTAGGGATGATAAAGCTAGAGTTCAATTTAGCTACATAAATGACTTTGGTTTAATGGTATTTTCAAGGCAAAGGATTAAACCAAGCATACAGGAAATTAACACTACAGAGTGCTTGCACTGTAAAGGGATTGGGAAGGTGAAGTCAAATGAGGTGATTGTTGCATCAATATTGAGAGACTTGCAGCACATTGCTAGTAGAAATCGAAATAGGTCATTTGATTTGGTAGCTCATGGTGCAATTATAGCACATATTTTTAATAACAAACGCAGCACAGTTTCTACAATCGAAAAAGAGTTTAATATTAAGTTGAATGTTAGTGCTGATAGCAGTTTGAGTGTAGATACGTTCGTTTTAAAACGAGGGGATGAAGTTAACTTAAGTGATTGTAAGCCATTACAAAACTCTGGTTACAAAATTGAAAGCAGCAGTAATGAAAGGGCTGATAATTCAGAGAAGTTACAAGGCAGTTTTTGGTTAACTAAGTGGCTTTCACGCATTTTGAACTCTAATAGCTAACTGGAAATCCTAAAAGAGACTTGTAATTGGCGAGTCCTATACTTATATATCCTTATATCAGATAACATTTATAAGGGAGTATTCATTATGGGAAGAGCAATAGGTATAGATCTTGGAACAACAAATTCTTGTGTTGCGATACAAGGCAAGATAATAGAGAATAAAGAAGGAGCAAGAACTACTCCATCTGTAGTTGCATTTACTTCATCAGGGGAGAGATTGATTGGCGCTCCAGCAAAAAGGCAAGCAACCACCAATGCAAGTAATACTTTTTTTGCTACTAAAAGATTAATAGGCCGTCAGTATGGTGATCCTGAAATGAAAGATCTGAATGTGCCGTATAAAGTGTTTGCAGCAAAAAATGGTGATGCATGGATTAAAACAACAGATGGTAAAGAATACTCCCCTAGTCAAATTGGTGCTTTTATACTACAAAATCTAAAAGAGGCAGCAGAGGCTTATCTTGGGGAAGAAGTAAAAGATGCTGTAATAACAGTGCCAGCATACTTCAACGATTCTCAACGTCAGGCAACAAAAGATGCAGGAAAAATTGCCGGGTTGAATGTACTTAGAATAGTTAATGAACCAACTGCTGCGGCGCTTGCTTATGGTCTTGATAAGAAGCATGGGCATACAATAGTGGTATATGACCTTGGTGGTGGTACATTTGATGTTTCAATACTCGAAATAGGTGATGGAGTTTTTGAAGTAAAAGCTACGAATGGTGATACCCATCTTGGAGGTGAAGACTTTGATAATGCAATAGTAAGTTACTTACTAGATGAATTTAAGAAAAGTAATGGCATTGGTCTAAAAAATGATCCAATGGCTATGCAAAGAATCAAAGAAGCTGCTGAAAAAGCGAAGATTGAATTATCAAGTGCAATGGAAACAGAAATAAATCTGCCATTTATTACGGCTGATGCAAATGGTCCAAAACACTTAAATATGAAATTAACAAGGGCAAAACTTGAGAGCTTAGTAAATGATTTAATCGAAAGGACTATGACTCCTTGCAAAAAAGCTCTTGAGGATACTGGTTTATCCGCTAACCAAATTGGTGAAGTGGTGCTTGTTGGTGGTATGACTCGTATGCCAAGGGTAATAGAGAAAGTTAAAGAATTCTTTGGTAAGGATCCACATAGAGGAGTAAATCCTGATGAAGTTGTAGCAATTGGTGCTGCAATACAGGCAGGAATCGTTCAAGGTGATGTAAGGGATGTGTTATTGCTTGATGTAACTCCGCTTTCTCTTGGTATTGAGACTTTAGGAGGGGTGTTCACTCCACTTATTGAGCGTAATACTACTATTCCTACTAAAAAATCTCAGGTATTTTCAACTGCAGAAGATAATCAAACGGCTGTGACAATTAAAGTGCATCAAGGTGAAAGGAAATTGGCAGTTGATAATAAGTTGCTTGGTCAATTTAGTTTGGAGGGTATACCACCTGCTCCTCGTGGAATTCCTCAGATCGAAGTGACATTCGATATAGATGCAAATGGAATAGTACATGTTTCTGCAAAAGATAAAGCTACTGGAAAAGAGCAGAAAATACGTATTCAGTCTTCAGGTGGTTTATCTGAGAGTGAAATAAATCGCATGATAAGAGAGGCTGAGGAAAAGGCACAAGAAGATGAGAAGCGTAAAAAATTTGTTGAAGTGAAGAACCAAGCAGATAGCTTAGTTCATTCTACGGAAAAGTCTCTGAAAGAGTATGGCGATAAAGTTTTACCAGAAGATAAATCTGCTATTGAAAATGCAGTTAATGAATTAAAAGAGGCTAGTAAGTCTGATAACATTGATGATGTTGATTCAATACAACAGAAAATTACTAATCTTTCTCAATTATCTATGAAGCTTGGAGAAACTATGTATAAAGAATCTCAGCAGCAACAGGGGAAAGAAAGCTCTGCTGGTTCATCCACAATAAATGAGGAAGAAAAAGTAGTAGATTCTGATTATCAAGACATAGATAATAAGGAAGAGAATAAATAAGAGTGTATTTTGTCAGCGCGTGGTGCTAAAATTTAGGAAAAGAGAACTAGTATTAGCTATTTGAATGACAGGATGGATATTATTAAGACAATAGAAGAAAAAATACGTGGTTCAATAGATGTAATTGATGTTGATATTATCGATGAGTCCGTAAAACATGCAGATCATTATTTTTCTTCGTCTTCAATGCTACCTTCACATATCAAGCTAGTACTAATATCTGACAGTTTTGCCGGAATGGACAGTCTCAAAAGGCACAGGTTGATTTATGAGTTATTAAAGAGTGAGATAGAGCTAATACATGCAATTTCTCTTCACTTATATACACAAAGCGAATACAATTTAAAAAATAAATAACAGAACGTGAAAGAGAAATCCTTATTAGTTAAAGCGGGGAGAAAGTTTGAAGACTATAAAGGTTCTATGAACCCGCCAGTTTATCATTCTTCTACTATATTATTTCCTACTTACAAGGACTACTTAGATGCAGCAGATGGAAAAAACATATACGGTGTGGTTAATGATGGTATTGCAAGAGATTATAGCTACGGCAGTGTTGGTACTCCCACTGTTCATTATTTTTCAAATGCACTTGCTGAGATTGAGGGTAGGGGACAAGCATTAATCTATCCTTCCGGATTGTTTGCACTCACTTTTGCTATTCTGACTTTTGCTAGAGCAGGTTCGCATGTTTTAATTCAAGATAATAGCTATTACCGACTTAGGAGGTTCGCCGAAAATGAGCTACCAAAAAGAAGAGTAGAGGTAACCTTCTATGATCCAACACAGGATATAGCTAGTTTAATTCAGAGTAATACTAGATTAATAATGATTGAGACTCCTGGTTCTGTAACATTTGAGGTTTCAAATATAGAACATATAGTAAAAATTGCTAAGGAACATAAAATCGTGACTGTTTGCGACAATTCGTGGGCTACTCCTTTGTTATTTAGGCCACTTGATTATGGCATTGATGTTGCGTTGTATGGGGTTACGAAATATATAGCCGGTCACTCAGATTTATTGATGGGAGCTATTATTGCTGAAGGTGAAGTTTTTAAATTGCTTTATGAGATCTGCAAGAATTACGGAGTTACTGTGCAACCATACGACTGTTACCTTGCACATCGAGGGCTAAGAACACTAGGCACGCGCATGAGGAAGCATCAAAGTACAGCAATGAAAGTAGCAAAGTGGCTGGAAAAGCATTCAAAAATCAAAAGAGTCTTATATCCAGCACTTCCTTCTCACCCTCAACATGAACTATGGAAAAGTTACTTCAAGGGGGCAAGTGGCGTATTCAGTATAGTACTGGATAGAGAATATTCATGTGAGGAACTAAGCTATATGGTTGATCATATGAAAATTTTTAGTATTGGTGCTTCTTGGGGAGGATGTGATAGCTTGATATTGCCAATAGATCGTAAATCTGTGTCAAGATCTGTAATGAGTTCAGATTATAGTGGAAGTTTCATAAGAATATTTTGTGGACTAGAAGACCCTGAAGATTTAATTTCTGATTTGAATGCTGCACTAGCACGGTTGCCATGTTTGGGCTTTCAAGCTGATGAAGTAGGACATGATACTAAGAGAATTACTGCATGATATTGGCCATTTTTCTGTCATTCCGGTGCTTGGCACTGGGATCCAACAATTAGCGTTACACACTGGAATAACACTAGGCAACTGTACTGTTGATTTTAACATTGAAATTAAGGGTGTTACATGTAATCCGAAGAAAGTCAAAGAGGGTTATCTTTTTGTTTGTGTGTCAGAGGAAGGTGAGAGATGTGTAGGCGGCATAAAAGCTTCAGCAATAATAGCAAGCTTTAGTGCAATCCCAGCGCAGGGTGCTGAGATCTATATCTTCTACCCAAACCCTCGAGAGATATATGGTAAGATAGTTAGCAGGTTTTATCAATTTAAGCAGCTCAAATGTGTTGCTGCTGTAACAGGTACGAATGGCAAGACTTCAGTGGTAGAATTTTGCCGTCAAATCTGGCAAAATGCAGGTTGTAATGCAGCATCTGTGGGAACGCTTGGAACATGTGTTAATAATGAAAGAAAAGATAATAACAGTAACCTTACTACTCCAGGTGCGGATGACCTTTATTTTACATTGCGTGATGTAAATAGTAAAAATATAGAACATTTAGCATTAGAGGCTTCGAGCCATGGAATTGATCAGTATAGAATCCATGGATTAGAATTAAATGCTGCAGCTTTTACTAATTTCTCGCAAGATCATTTAGATTATCATAAAGACGTGAATGAATATTTCGAGGCTAAGAAAAGGTTATTTTACGAGGTATTACCAGAAGGAAAAACGGCAGTATTAAATTCGGATATAGATGAATACTATGCATTGCTTAAGATAGCTGAAAAACGTAGCAACAAAGTTATAACATATGGAAAAACAGGCTCTGACATTACTTTATTAAGGCAGATTCCCACTCCCGATGGTCAACACCTTACGATTAAAATTGGTGATGAGGTTTACGGTATGTTTTATCCAGTTTTAGGGCAGTTTCAAGCATATAATTTGCTGTGTGCAATCGGTATAGTTATTGCATCTAAGCTGGATTATCAGAGGATATGTATAGATAAATTTGTTTCTTTACCGGGAAGGATGGAAAAAGTTAAACCTTTTGCATTCGTGGATTACGCTCACACTCCAAGTGCACTTAAACAGGCTCTGTTGTCTTTAAAATGGCACTTCAGTAAAAAAGTAGTTCTGGTTTTCGGTTGTGGTGGAAACCGTGATCAGGCAAAACGTGCAAAAATGGGTAAAATGGCGAAGATGTATGCAGACAAGGTGATAGTTACAGATGATAATCCGCGTGATGAAGATCCAGCAAAAATTCGTTACGATATTTTACTATGTTGTCCCAATGCACTAGAGGTGGGGGATAGAAGAGAAGCTATAAAGAAAGGTATAAATATTGCCTATGACGAGAATATGGTTCTGCTTGTTGCAGGAAAGGGACATGAAAAATTTCAAATTATAGGGAACAAAACTTTTGAATTTAGTGATGTTGAGGTTATTAAAAATCAAATTTTAACATACTGATTTTCAAATGGGCTTCTTGCGTTGCCTCCTGTCATTCCAGCGTGTGACGCTAGAGTCCAGAAAAAATAGATTCCAGTATCAAGCACTGGGATAACACCGAAGAGTGAACTGCTAATTTTTTATGTGGTTACGTAAGAGGCCTAATCATTCACCGTTCTTGCAGGTGACAACACTCTTACTCCCTTGCACTAGAATTTGAGATTTCTTGAGAACAGGACCTTACAGGTGCTCCAGTTGTTACCATATCATCAGCCAATATCACGATTTTATTTTTGATAATTTTGTTATTACTTGTTTTAAAAGCCTTTTCTAAATTTTTCACGCTATTTAAGTCAAAAGACTAGCTTGAAGTGTGGTATGGCGAGGACGTTTTATTGCAAAAGTGGTGTATAAGACAAGTTGGATAACTTACTTAATTCCTTTGCAAGCGAAGTATATCCTTGTTAGCTTGACATATCCACTTCATATAGACTTTTGCATAATTTAAATTCTTAAAAATTAAGATTTATGATCATATTTTTACTGTGTTGATCATAAGCACAAACTGATTTTAACACTTTAAACGGTGAGAGATTAGTGATGCACTTACCACACATATAAATGTTGTCTGAAATTGCTGTACTGCAAACGTTGCAGTAATGTTTAGTTAAAAAGTTAATTTTTATTGCACTCGCTACACAGATCATAATTTTTATCGATTATGCGTTCACAATTTACGCACACATTTTGAAATAAGAGATTTGTGGCTTTTTATTAGTAAGAAACTCACTTTCCCTACTGTTTAAGCTTAAAAAATGTATATGATAGTGTTATTTCACTTAAATCTTTTGTGCTATCATCAAGCATTATGTTAGGATCTATGTAGAAGGATACAGGCATAGCTACTTTTTGTTTGGGTAGCAATATTTGCTCTTCAAAACAAAAGCATGCAACTTTATTGAAATACTTACCTGCTTTGAAAGGTGTAACGTTATACACTGCCATTCCAAGCAAGGGCTGATCAGATAGATTTTCTACGTAATAAAAAGTTAAACTTTGTTCCCCTATGTTTGTATCGATATAATTAGTTTCTGAATTGAATTTCCATGGTAAATCTAGCATTACATCAGCATTGAAATGAACCCTAATTTTTTGGTTAGTTATGTTAGTTGTCGCACTGGTTACTTTTCTTGTTGTACCGCCGTACCCAGTAGCTTTACAGAAGATGCTATATAGTGGTACCGATGCGTATGCAAAACACAGCATCAATATCACTAAAGATATTAGAAAGAAAACTATAGAACTCTTACTGCTTCTCCTTACAGAGGGGACCATCTAATCCCTATTGTTGAACAAGTTAAGTAACCTGAGTAAATTGAGGAATACGTTGATAAAATCAAAATAAAGATTAGTTGCACCAAATATAGCTAGCTTAGTGGTTACAGCTTCTGAGCCATCATTATACCTATAATAAACATCTTTAATTCTCTGAGCATCGTATGCAGTCATTAAGGTAAAGACTATTACTGATATGAACGATATTGCAAAGTAGAGGGGACTACTTCCAAGAAATAAGTTAACTATGGATGCAATAATTAACCCCCAGATTCCCATAACCAAAAAAGAACCCATACTAGTTAAATCTTTTTTTGTACTATTGCCGTATAAAGCCATAGAACCAAACATAATTGACGTGATGAAGAATGCTCTTGCTATATTTTCTGTAGTATAAACTATAAAGATATAAGATAGGGAGAGCCCCATTAGGACTGAAAACAGGAAAAATACAGTGACTGTGGACTGAGAACTTAGGTATTGAAGTCTATGAGACATGTAAAATACTAGTACAATTGGAGATAGGATTACCACAATCGAAAGAACGGGGTTAGAATAAATTACCTGAAAGAGATCAAAAAACACCGTTAGAAATGCAATAAGCCCTGTTATACCTAAAGCTAAAGCCATATAATTATATACTTTAGTTAGATAACTTCTAAGCCCAGCGCTATAGTAAACGCCTTGAGAGCGGATATCTTGTTCATTTTTCATATAAGACATAATATACTCCTTTCATCCTTATAATAATATACTGTAATACAAAACTGCACTTTTATCAAGCATAAAATCACTTTTTATTATAATTAATATGCAATGTTTTAGTATAGACAGAGTATAATCCTATTGCTGCTGCATTTGAAACGTTTAAACTATCAATTACATTTGACATTGGGATTTTTAAAAGATAATCACAATTTTCTTTAACTAACCTCCGCATTCCTTTCCCTTCAGAACCAAAAATGATTACTATTTTTTTCCCAAAGCTCTTTATTTCATCTATGTTCTCTTTAGCATTGCTATCAAACCCATAACACCAGTAACCGACTTTTTTTAAATATTCCATAGTTTTTACTACATTTGTGACATGTATTAGCGGGACAATGTCTAATGTCCCACTTGCCGCTTTTGCAATAGATGCATTTTCGCTTGGTGAATGGTTATATGGTAAAACCAATGCGTCGACATTAAAACAAGCTGATGTTCTTAAAATTGACCCAATGTTGTGCGTATCAGTAACTTGATCTAAAATGACTATAGTAGAGCTATTGCTCGAGCTTTCAGCTATTTCCTCGATACTTAAGCTATGAAGAATAGGAGCAACTTTTAAAGCAATTCCCTGGTGATTAGCGCTTTTAGATAGAACTTCACTAAGTATTTTGTTCTTTACTAGCTGAACTTTGATACCCTTACTATCTACACATTGTCTAATTTCTTTTTCATATTCTCTATAAGAATTTTCTGTTACCAACAGTTCTATACATAGCCTATTTTTGTTCTTCAGTGCTAACATGCAGGTATGTTTTCCATACAACCAAAAATTCTTATTAAGTTTTAATGATTTCATCGTATTATTGAAGGTCGAGTTTCCATAAAACAAGCAGCATTTTACTATGCTTAGATATTGTTGTAAAATTATATAATTTAATTAATGCGTTTATGTCAGACGATGAGTTAGATTGGAAAAAAAACGTTAAGCCAATAGAATGTGGGAAGGTTACTTTGAAAATTGACCATAAAGTGGGCACAAAATCTATAGTTAATAAAGGTACTTCTGACTTACAAGAAAAATTTCTCAGTACCAACAATATTAGCTTATCATTTTGCCTTGACTATAACACAAAATCAAAAGTTAATAAGGGTAAATATTTTATAAGCGATAGACTAGACCTTCATGGTTATAATATAGAAGATGCTTACTGTAAATTGGTAGATTTTATTATTAAAAATTATCAAACAGAGAGTAGAGGTTTATTGATAATTACAGGACAAGGTAATGGAACAGGTAAAGCGGATACTATAAAGAATAATTTAAGTAAGTGGTTGAATGATACTAAAATTCGGCATATGATTCTATACTATCAACAAGCTACAAAAAAACATGGTGGTAAAGGGGCTTTTTATGTTTTATTGAGAAGGAATAAAAATTTTGTACTCTGAATTTGTGTTGCTAGCCAGTGCTTAAATTTTTTTTAAGCCTTAATTTGAATAGGCTTCTTGCATATCCCAGAGAAAAGGCAAATAGTTACTGTTTTAAATATTGGTGTTTTTTTTGTAGCGTTTGCTGCTCTTAAGTTGCTTTAGCTAAAATATTTAAGAAATTTACTAAGTAGGAAAAAGGCAAGAAAAACCTAAGATAGCTAGTATTCAAATTCTCCTTTGTCGATTTGAAGTTCTTTGCTGTTTTGAACTCTTTATAAGCACATTTTGGCTCATATTAGGTAAAAACTTAGAAGTTTTATAAAGACGTACGTGCACATAGTGCAAAAAATTAAACATAAGATGCAAAATATCCTAGATTTTTTGTCATTAACCTGCACAAATTGTGAAGGTAAATAGCTTTAATTCTAAAGTAAGGAAGCTGACGAAGCTTGCCAAGTAATTTTTTTCGTTTCTATCAGCTACCTAAGTGATGACTGAATGCCCAGGTGTGCTACTAAAAACCGTACGGTTATACAAAAAATCTAATGAATTTTAATTCCCATATATCCGGAGTAATTCTTGTGCTCTATCCTTTATTAGAGTAGGACATTTTCTATCGTTTAATAGTAAATGCAATATTTTGATCGCACCTTTAATATCATTATTATGTATCTTTACTATAGCGATGGCTTCTTGGCTTGAATAGGGGTATACTATGCTTGATTCTAGATTGTTAATTTTATCTTCATTTATTTTTTCACCATTTAGGTGAAGTAAATTCATTATTTCTAAATATTGTGCTAACTCGCGTAAAATATTAGGAACATCTTTATTATCTGCCATACTACTATAAATAGATACTGCATCTGTTAATGTTAAATTTGATATATGATTAAATGCACCTTCAAAGTTTGCTAAATGCTTCCAATTTGAATCTGTTTCTTCTAGTAGCTTATTATCTTTTTTGGAGAATAGTATTTCATAAAACTGATTACCTGCGGTTATAGATTGTTTTATGTTATCAATATTGTGCAATAAGTGTAATGTAATGCCTACTAATATTAACACCAATGCAAGTAAAAAGATGTATTTTTTCATAGTAGTATCCTCAATAGATATGTATTTGTATCTTAATACTTTTTAATTTGCAAAAACATATTGACATAGTTATTGTATCACATGATAATGTTTTCAAAGTTGTTTGAATAGTTGGAAGTTAAAATATTTCTAAAGTAGAAATAAAGACAGCAGTATAAGCTAAATTATTTTTTATCGGATTTATCCGATATACCCTTAACCTTTTATAGGTTAAAGTCTAAATTTGAGAGTTTGATCCTGGCTCAGAATGAACGCTGGCGGCAGGCCTAACACATGCAAGTTGAACGGAGTTATATTATAACAAGTTATAGTATAACTAAGTAGCAGACGGGTGAGTAATGTATAGGAATCTACCTAGTAGTACGGAATAATTGTTGGAAACGGCAACTAATACCGTATACGCCCTACGGGGGAAAGATTTATTGCTATTAGATGAGCCTATATTAGATTAGCTAGTTGGTAGGGTAATGGCCTACCAAGGCAGTAATCTATAGCTGATCTGAGAGGATGATCAGCCACACTGGAACTGAGATACGGTCCAGACTCCTACGGGAGGCAGCAGTGGGGAATATTGGACAATGGGCGAAAGCCTGATCCAGCCATGCCGCATGAGTGAAGAAGGCCTTTGGGTTGTAAAGCTCTTTCAGTGAGGAAGATAATGACGGTACTCACAGAAGAAGTCCTGGCTAACTCCGTGCCAGCAGCCGCGGTAATACGGAGAGGGCTAGCGTTATTCGGAATTATTGGGCGTAAAGGGCGCGTAGGCTGATTAGTAAGTTAAAAGTGAAATCCCAAAGCTTAACTTTGGAATTGCTTTTAAAACTGTTAATCTAGAGGTTGAAAGAGGATAGAGGAATTCCTAGTGTAGAGGTGATATTCGTAAATATTAGGAGGAACACCAGTGGCGAAGGCGTCTATCTGGTTCAAATCTGACGCTGAGGCGCGAAGGCGTGGGGAGCAAACAGGATTAGATACCCTGGTAGTCCACGCTGTAAACGATGAATGTTAAATATGGGAAGTTTACTTTCTGTATTACAGCTAACGCGTTAAACATTCCGCCTGGGGACTACGATCGCAAGATTAAAACTCAAAGGAATTGACGGGGACCCGCACAAGCGGTGGAGCATGTGGTTTAATTCGATGCAACGCGAAAAACCTTACCACTCCTTGACATGGGAATTATTCCTATTCGAAGGAATAGGGTCGGTTCGGCCGAATTTCACACAGGTGTTGCATGGCTGTCGTCAGCTCGTGTCGTGAGATGTTGGGTTAAGTCCCGCAACGAGCGTAACCCTCATCCTTAGTTACCATCAGGTAATGCTGGGGACTTTAAGGAAACTGCTAGTGATAAACTGGAGGAAGGTGGGGATGATGTCAAGTCATCATGGCCCTTATGGAGTGGGCTACACACGTGCTACAATGGTGGCTACAATGGGCTGCAAAGTCGCGAGGCCAAGCTAATCCCTTAAAAGCCATCTCAGTTCGGATTGTACTCTGCAACTCGAGTGCATGAAGTTGGAATCGCTAGTAATCGTGGATCAGCATGCCACGGTGAATACGTTCTCGGGTCTTGTACACACTGCCCGTCACGCCATGGGAATTGGTTTCACTCGAAGCTAATGACCTAACCGTAAGGAGGGAGTTATTTAAAGTGGGATCAGTGACTGGGGTGAAGTCGTAACAAGGTAGCAGTAGGGGAATCTGCAGCTGGATTACCTCCTTGGGCTTTGTGCATGATTCACCACTTTTAATAGTGGCGCTATTATGTACTATACTGCTGTCTTTACTTTTACTTTGTTTTAATTTTCCGATAATGAAGTTTTATGATTGATAGGCCCCTTTCTCCGCATTTACAGATATATAAAGTACAAGTTACTAATTTCTTCTCTATTATGCACAGATTAACTGGTATCTTACTATTCCTTTTGTTGGTGATGCTTTCTTGGTATTTCACATTACATGTTTATTTTCCTGAACTATTTATAGTAGAATGCTTAAACGTATTATTGTCTACTTTTATTGCTAAATTAGTTTGCATTCTATGCTTTATAAGTTTTTCATACCATTTTCTTAATGGTATTCGTCATTTATTATGGGATGCTGGATTTAACTTAGAGATTACTGGTGTTTTAAAAAGTGCTATGCTACTGACAGTAATGCTAATTCTTTCTACTATGGCTTTTTTATTTGTGTTTATATGAATCAATCTGGAAATGCAGTACATTATTGGTGGGTTCATCGTATTTCTGCGGTAATTTTACTATTTTTACTTCCTTGGTTTATCTATTCATTTTCTTACGCATTTTATGCTAATAATTCTTTATCTTTTAATGAAAAATTATTTCAGGCTATCAATCACCCCCTAGAGCTTCTATTTTTTGTTGTATTGCTGTTTTGTATTTTTTGGCACGCAGTTCTTGGAATGCAGGTAGTGTGTGAAGATTATATACACAGCATACCTCTAAGGATTTTTACAATTACATGTATAAAGTATTTGTCAAGCATCACTTATATAGTTCTTGCCTTTACAATTTTTTTCTTTTATAAGCATGTTTTCTTATAAAATTGCTAATTCTATGTTAATGTATTATTAATGTGCTAGTTTTATTATTGAACTATAGTGCTTATAGTGATCTTGGTTTAACAGTATGTTAGAGGCGTTAAAGAGAGTAGGAACGGATTTTGTACTGAAAACAAAGGATCTGTTTACTCCATCCGAATCTCAAGTTTATGTCAAAGACCTTAGAAAAGTAATGGTATATAAGGATGGGCGAAAATGCCGATATCCAAAAAATTATGATCAGGTTGTAGAATCTGGTAAAGTTATAGAAAATAAGGATATGCATGGAAATTCTGTGCTAGATAAGGATAGAAATCCAACCTATAGGCTTTTATATGGAAATAAAAATAAAGATGGGTGGCCAGTTTTTGAATTAACTAAAATTATGGAAATTGGTGACAAGTCTTATTTTACCATTAAATTTTTAGTTGATAAGGGCAAGGTCAGTAAGGGTAAGTGTGATAATAATGATTATCATAGCTTTTATAAGCCATTTGGATTTTTAAAAATAGATCTTGAAAAATATTTGCCAGTTTTTGAAGCTCAAAAAACTAAGAAGTCTACATGTTCATTTGAATTCACCAATTCTTCTGTGCCTACTAAGAAAACTAAAAATAAGAAAAGCAATAAAGTCAAAGAAGTTGTTGATGAAAAAGAAAGAAATGGAGAATTATTATATACTAGTGATTATAAGAAACTAAGCACTAGTTTTTTTGAAATTAGAGATCAAAGTAATAACCTAGAACTAGGCAAGAGCCTTATATCTGTTCCTATTGTTTTTGCTGCGGGCTTAGCTAAGATTTGTGCTAAATTACTGACCTATATTCCTATGGAGTTGGGAGAGTATTTAATAGGTAAACAAAGTCTAATCGCAAAATTTTTTGGTTATTTTTTTTTATTTACTCCTGCAGTGGCAGTAAAGAATTCAGTAAATATGTTGGCTACCTTGCTAAAGTTGCCGATCTGTGCATTTGTAGCAAATAAAGAAGAGTATGGTGATGCTTACTGGACTATGTGGAAATACCAATTGAAAGAATGTTGGCAGGAAGCAAAGAATGATTATTCGGTCATTAAAGATGGGAAAAGATCAGAGCTAAAGAAAAAAAATTACCCTAAACGTGAGGTTGCAGGTACATGGAAAGAACTTGATGCTAAGAGGTCGATTATTGAGGAAGAGTTGGAAAGCAGATTGAGCAAAGGTGATGAAAATATGACTGATTCTGGGAAACAAGAAAAAGACTTAGAGCAAGACACAACGCAGCCAAGAACCCTAATACAAAGAAAAACTGATTATGTTAGTAAATTGAACGAAGAGCGAGACCAAGATAAATGTGTTTCACAAATCCATAATTGATTTGCTATTACTTTAAGTTAATATTTACTTTCTACCTTAACTGTTCTACAACAAAAGCTTGCACACATTTTACCTTTAATATAAGTTATTAATTATTTAGCTATTTTTTACTAAATGCGCCCTGTAATACTATGTGGTGGTAGTGGTAGTAGACTTTGGCCTTTATCTAACCCAAGGCAGTTTCATAAAATGTTTAGCTGTAGCACTATGTTTCAGAGCACTTTGTTGAGATTAAAAAGTGATTATATGCTACCCATAATTGCCACAAGTATGCAGTGTGAATCGTTGGTAATGGAAGAGTTAAATGTGCTGCAGGAATATAAAGTGATTTTCGGGCTAGTAAAAATTGGAACTGCAGTGGTGCTACTGATTTTAGCATTTCTTTGCGATAAAAACGAGACAATGTTAATTCTACCTTCAATCTATTTTATAGACGATTTAAATAATTTTTATGCTTCTGTTGAGAAAGCATCTCAGCTAGCCTCTGAACTGACTCTATGGTTACATTTAGAGTGAAACTTCATGAGTTTAATCCTGAATACGGCTATATCGATGTAGTGTATGATCAGAAAGAGAAATATTATGTAGTAAAAGATTTCATAAAAAAGCCTGAGCATAAACTAAGTAATTATCATTACTGGAACTCTGGCATATTTGTATTTAAAGCGAAACGCTATATAGTGAGACTAAAAAATATGTTCTGCATTTTTAATTGTATTGTGCAAGTGTAAAGCATTTCTCTCTACATAGAGAGATTGCTGTATTTAAAACAACGAGATTGTGTAGAAATTGAAGGCATTTCTATTGATTATTTGGTAATGGAAAGAGCAAGAAATATTGCAATAATAAAAGCTAATTTTGATTAGATAGATGTTGGAACTTGGAGTTCTGTTTTAGGATTAAGTAAGAAGTTTGATAAAGAACCAGAGTATCATCCCAATACGTAACTAGAGAAAAAGAACCGATTTTGACAACAGAAAGTGATGCAAAAAATTTGCTAGGTAAGGCTTATAAACAGCGAAATGTTTCAGATGAGAGCCTAATATCGTTTATTATAGAGTTAAGGAAGGAAAAGCGATAAGAAAAGAAGTTAAACCATGGGGATTTTATAGTGTAATTTTAATGTGCGAGAATTTTCTTGTAAAATGCCTTTTTATAAATCCATTAAGTTGCATTTCTAGGCAGTTCCATCACTGTAGGGATGAGTACCATATAGTACTGTCAGGAATTGGATATGTTAGTTTATACAATAAAACACATGCTATAATAGAAGATTATGTGATAGAAATTCCAAGGAAATTTTTCCATAGGATTGAAAATAGAAGCACAAACGCTTCACTTGAAATAGTTGAATTTCAAGTAGGTGAGCTTTTGTCTAATAATAATATAGTTAGTTAGATGATATATATGGAAGATATTATAATGTTAAAGTGTTGGATATACCCTATAAGCCTGCTAGATGATTAAAGGCGACCTAGTTTTTAAGTAAGGGGAAGTCTACGATTATATGAATCTTAAAAATATAATATTTAATCTCAAGTAATGTCCATTGTCTTTGAAATTACTATGGCTGTTCGCTATTTGCGAGCAAAGAATGCCAAATTTTGCTCTGCAATGACTTTGTTCTCTATTATAGGTATTGCTCTTGGAGTTGCGACATTAATAGTGGTGATGTCTGTAATGAACGGATTTAGAGCAAGGTTGCTTGACTCAATACTTGGCATTGATGGCCATATCAATGTTTATTTTGATAGAAACATAAATTCAGATTACCGTACAGTATTAGAATCTGTTAAGAAGATTCCAGGTGTATTAAAAGCAACCCTTATGACCAATGATCAAGTTATCATTACAGCGAATAGCAGAATTGTTGGTGCTGTAGTGCGGGGTGTGTCAGCTAAAGATTTGCTTAATAATACTACTATTAAAAACAGTGTAATTGTAGGTGATGTGAGAAAATTCGATGAAGGAGTAGTAATAGGGGCACGCTTAGCGGAAGTATTGGACGTTGGTTATGGAGATAAAATTGTGCTTATATCATCTGAGGGGTTTGATTCATTGCTTAGTGAGGTGCCGAGAATGAAAGAATATGAGGTCATAGCGATATTTGATATGGGCATGTTTGAGTATGATAATACCTTGATATACATGCCCATAAAATCAGCACAAGCTTTTTTTCACTATAGAGATAGTGCAAGAAACATAGAAGTATTTGTGAGTGACCTTACTAAGGCTAATGAGCTAGCAAATATTATAGAAAAAGAAACGGGAATGGAAGCTAGAAGTTGGCAATTACAACAGAGCCACTATTTTAATGCTTTGGAGACTGAAAGAAATGTGATGTTTTTAATTCTTACTTTGATTATAATTGTAGCGGCATTTAATATTGTCTCGAATTTAATGATGATAGTGCAAGAAAAAAAATCTGCGATTGCAATTATGCGCACATTTGGTGCAACAAGTGGGAGCATTATGCGCATATTTTGCATTTGTGGATTACTAATTGGTTTTACAGGAACTTGTCTTGGTTGTATTATAGGTGTTGTTTTTTCTCTCAATATTGAAAATATTAGAGTATTTTTAGAAAGCATTACTAACGTTAAGCTACTTGATCCTATGGTATACTTTTTTTCAAGTTTACCAGTAATATTAGTCCCTCAAGACATAGTAAATATTTCTGCACTTGCATTATTCTTATCATTTCTAGCGACAGTTGCTCCTGCATTACAGGCAGCTGCGCAAGACCCTGCGGAGATACTACGTTATGAATAGTACTTGGCAAAAATGCATAGGCTGGTTCTTAATTGCATTATTATTTGCTAGTTATATTACAATAAATAACATAGTGTTTTTAAAAGTAAATCAACAGGAGAGTGAGAACAATATAGAGGCTTTGACCGGGAACATAGATGAGCTTAGGGCATTGCTTGAAATTAATCAGTCAAGAATAGAAAAAAAGATATTTGATTTCAAAAGAAGTTTGCTCACTCAATGTGAGCAGATAGGTGATGGTAGTGCAAGGTATAGGAATCTTGCAAAATTACTTTTGCTTGTAGTTAAGATGAAAAATTCATTATTGCAAGAAGCAAAATTTGATAACTATATAAATTCAATGAAACCTTTGATATCAGAGCTTGATGATCCAGAGATAGAGAATGCAGTGAATGAATTAGAAAGTTTAGAAGAGATAAATACTTTACGTGAATTGAATTTATCTTTTGAAAAAACTATTGCTATTATTAACTACAATAAAGGTACACTGTTTCAAAAAATCATTTCAAACTGGGTAAAAATACGAGATAAAAATGACCCGTTAAGAACAAAATTTGCAGAAATTGAAAAGTTAGTAAACGATAATGATTGGCAAAGTGTGGCCGCTGCAGTAGGCAGTTTAATAAACCCAGAATTCAAACCATGGCTTAATAGATTGAATAGTTTTATTGTGGCTTCTAAGAATATTTCAATAATATATCATCACTTATTACAATATGTCTCATGATTTATTTTATAATTTTTGCCCTCTCATTTTTATTTGGTATATGGGCTAAGGTGAGTGGTGAAGTAGTAAAGTTAGAATTAGGGAGTTACACTATAAGTGCTGATCTATGTTTTATTATTTTTGCTTGTGTAGCTTTATTGTTTTTATCAGTTACACTTACGCGCTTTTTTTCTTCCATTTCGTCAACATTTGCCAATATAAGAAATAGAAAAAGAGACAGAGAAGAACTGCTTCTTTTTGAGGCATTTTTTAGCATAGATTTAGGTAATATAGAAGATGCTCATAAGCTAGTTAAAAGTCTAAATCAGAAAACCGATAGGTTATCTCTAATAAAGATTTTTAACTCAGGTAAGACGGGGAATTACAGCTTTTTCAGTAATGGTTTAACAGATATTGCAAGTAAAAATCGTAACTTAGCTCTGCTTCTAACCAATAAGCTGATTGCTCATCTCAAACAGGAAAGAATAATCTTTCAAAAATTCATAGAGTATTGCTCTAGCTCAGTTAATGACAGAATTCTATCTATTCCCTTTCAGATAGAACACTGTGCACTGCAAGAAGATTGGGTCAATGCAATTTCGAGATTAAAGGAAGCTATTAAGTTCAATGTTTTTCTTCCCTTTGATTGTAAAAAGATGCTTGCAGTTTTTTATTGTGCTTTGGCAAAACAATATGAAAGTAAAGGAAATTTTAAAGAGGCTGTGAAGTCTTTATTTAGGGCACAAAGTTATTGTGTAACTTTTCAACCTATCAATTATTTAAAGGCAGAGTTGTATATTAGGCTTGGAAAGATCAGAAAAGCTTCTGCAGTACTAGAGGCGGAGTACACAGTAAACCCTACTCCTCAATCAGCTAAAATTTACATCAGTTTGAATAGTGAAGGTGCTGAGAGGTTATATAACTTACGCCCCGATTATTATTTTAGTTATTGTTTACTTGCTTCATCCTCAATTAGTTCAGGTAAATACGATCTTGCAAGTCAATATCTAAATACTGCTATAAAAAAAGCTAATTACATGTCAATCTACCTCATTATGGTGCAGCTCAAGATTGTGTTACAAGAGCAAGATCAGACAATTTATTGGCTAAACAAGATGGGCTCAGAAGCTTTGCCTGATCCGTGCTGGAAGTGTAAGAATTGTAATAAAGAACTAGAACGATGGGATTATAAATGTTCAAGCTGCAATGGCTTTAATTGTGTATGTTATAGTTAGGTTAGTGGTGATTCTAGGCACAAGATCTATGAACCAGTTTCAACTACTGATTCAAAGCAGTCTTGTGCATTGCTGATTTTCTTTTCATTTATGTTGATATATTTCAAGGTAGTAGTTATGCTAATTTTGTAAATTAATTTTGTTTTTATGAAAGATTACAATCTAAAGACCTTGCTTTATCAATATAACGAAACAGGACCTTTTTAGTAAGTTCAAAATCTTCCAAGGTATCTCCTTCGCACCTTGCTGTAATGCAGTTTTGTGTATTTGATACCCTAAGGAGCCACCATCCTTTATTATCGTTGCCGGTTACTTTAATACCATCAAGATCTGAAAATGCAATGTTTTGTTGCTCTAGTGTTTTCTTTATTAATTCAATTATTTGAAATTTTTTTTCATCTTTAACCACAATCTTCACTTCATGGGTGATATATAGCTTTGGTAAATCCTCAATCATCTGAGATAGGCCCTGACTTTGCTTAAGTAAAATGTCAATGGCCTTAATAGCAGAATATAGTCCATCATCAAAACCTAGCTCGGAGAAGAAAAAATGCCCACTTAATTCACCAGCAAACTTTGCTCCTTCCTCTAACATCTTTTTCTTAACTAGTGAGTGCCCGGTGGCACAGGTAACCACTTGCCCCCCTAACTTGCTAACGAAATCATGCACTTTCATACTCATTTTTACATTGGCAATAACTTTGCTGCGTGGACATTCCTCTAATACTTCACGTACAAAAATCATAAATAAATGATCATTAGAAACAATACTGCCTTTATTATCAATTAAGCGCACCCTATCACTATCACCATCGAGTGCAATGCCAAGATCACATTTGTCTTGCTTTACAATATCAATAAGTTGAACGAGATTTTTTTCTTCTATGGGATCTGGATTATGCAATGGAAATACTCCATCTATAGAGTTATTGATTATAATATGTGTATGACCAGGTAAGATCGTTTCAATATACCTTAAGATTCCACTTGCTGGACTATTTCCACAATCCCAGGCTATCTTTAGTTTTTGTGTAGAATTGTTCTTTACCGCACTTTTTAATACGCGAATGTATTGGCTATATATATTTACATTGATTAAACTTCCAATTTTTGTACTGTTTTTAATTGAACTACTTATAATTTCCTTTGTTTCTTGATCTAAGTAAACTTTTTCACTACTGAAAAATTTAAAGCCATTATAGTCGCTTGGGTTGTGGGAGGCGGTTATTATAATGCCAAGGTCTGCCTGTGTGATTTGCGTTGCAGCGTAGAGCATAGGTGAAGAGCATAATCCAATGCGTATAACATTTGCTCCGGATAAAGTTAAGCCCCTAATTAATTCTTTTTCTATACTTGGTGAATCTATTCTACTGTCATAGCCTACACAAACATTAGCTACAGTCTGGCCAAACTTTCTGCCTATTTCATATCCATCGTTAATCTGTAGATCTTTGCCTACCACGCCCCTAATATCATATTTTCTTATAATGGTATTGTCCATACTATACTGCTCAGAGTAACTACTATATAGCATTATAGACAAGCGCTCAAGTTTCTTCTTTATTTACTCTCGTAATTAATTAATTTTTAAGTTAAAGATATTAATATTTTCTATATTCTCTAGAAATGTAAAATTATGCTAGAGGAGAACAGAGATTTCGTCTATGTCGGAAAAAAATGAAAATATATCTATTGAGGGTCAGAATTTAGATGTAGATGAATGAAAGAAAAATAATATTTTAAGTTTTATTCAATCTTCTAGCAGCCTTCAGGGCACTATAGAGCAACTAGAAAGAAAAAATTTAGTCTAGCATTTTATTGATCTTTTGTACAAGAAAGAAGATGAGAATATTACAGAACAGGTAAATTTAAAGTGGAAAGGAGAATTTAAAAAATCAATAAATAAAACACATAAGAAATTTGAAGCATTCTTACCAAGCCAAAAATTCTTAGCGTATTCGACAAAAGATAATAACTTTAACATTAGGTTTGAAAATAAAGAAGAATTAATAAAAATCAGTGATGTTTTAAGAGCTAACAATGAAGATTAGGTTTATCACATGTTTTTAGGAAAAGACAGTAAAATAGCTGCGTACAAGAAAAAGGCAATGAGAGGTACTATGATTTTACTGGCTTTGGTCCATGCAAGATGACCATTAACTGGCAGGCTAAGGATCCTGAAGGGAATAGCATAAATTGTAGCATGACTGTGAAGGTAGGATCTGGTGGTATCCAAAGTGCTACTGGTGGGTTTGGTGTTTCGAAGTTCAAAAGTCCATTACCAGAAGGGAAAAAAAGTGAAATATTAAAGTTGGTTAAACAGAATAAAGAAGTTTTTATTAGTGGAAAAACTCTGTATAAAGCTTTTACTGACATGGGCCAGAGTGTAGACGATTAGCAAATATCGAAGAAGGAAACGTTTACATGAAATCACCTACATCACCGCAATTGCCTACACAAAATAACAGTGAGTATTCTTTTCTCCTGGAAGCCTGTCCGCGTTTTCTTCACGCAGAAGTTCTTTTTTCATTAATAGCGAGGTTAGCAGTGAAGATGAAATATATGAGAATGATTCATATGATAACAGAGAAGTGCATGAACGAGGGGAAATGAATTAGAGAATAGAGTAAAAGATTAGAAGAAAAGAACAAGCATCTTGGAGGGGAAAATAAAGGGTTAGAAGGCCATAATGGAAAAATAACAGAGAAAAGTGATGAGAGGACAAATGGATTAATCAAGGAAAAGCAAATTTTGGAAAAGAAAGTTAAAAAGTTTAAAGCTGAATTGGAAAAAAAAGATAAAAGAATTAGCTGGGAAGGATTGAGACATTAAGGGATTAAAACGAGAGAAGGCGTACTAGAACAAAGTCAAAGGGATAGAAATGCTGGAATAGCAGAATTGAAGAGTCAACTAAAAGAAGAAAAAAACGAGAGCCTAATCAACAGACAAGATTAACAAAGAGCTACGGAAAAGTTAGAGAAAGGTGAAGAAGTTAAGGAGAGAATGGGAAAGAATTGAAAGAAGCTAAAGCTCAATTAAGTGTACTAGAGAAAGAAGTGAAAGAGATGACCGAAAACGTAAAGGATGATTATAAACAACGCTTAGCAGAACTTTCATCAAAGCTAGACAAAGAGCGATTAGAGATTAAAACAATTAGCTGAAGGATTAAATAAACTGTGAAAAAAAGCTTTAGAGGAGGAAACAACCTAATACAGGTAAGAAGTTACCTGTAGGTAAAATAGAGAAGTAGATATAAGGTGAGGAAATAAGAAGTTTGAAAGAGGAAATCGAGAGAAAAATTTGGAGATAAAAAAGTTAAAGAAAAGTTTAGAGCAATTACAAGAAGAAAATGAGTAACTAGAACAAAAGCTACTAGGAATATCTTTAGAAGATCAAGAAGAGATTAGAAAAACAGAAATGCAACTTTGTAAAGTCATTAGCTTATTCTTTGACGAAAAAAACAATTATCTTGAAACAAAGGTATTCGATCGAGCTTATCTTATTGATGGAGAAAGCGAAGGTGCCAATACAGTATTATTAAATCCAAGCTTAACTACCTGCTAAGAACTCAAAAATTAAACTAGACTAGGCTTAATCTGGTTGTTGTGACCTCTATCAATCGCATACATTATAAAACTTCTTGCACTACCTCCTACCATCTTCAGTAAGTAGACGCTAGTATTTTTTCTGGTTATGTGTTGAAATGAAATGAATTTTGTGTTGTTTGAAAGAGAGAATATGGATGACAAAAAAGTGACAATACATAACAATTCTCGGTATCATTAGAGGGTTTTTTGCTTAAAGATATATTTTATTTCATTTAGAATATTTTACTTGGTTTATTTGTAATATAGTGAATAAGTTACTGAAGAAATTTTACGGTATTATTTATTGTCTTTATCATGCTTTGATTGACACAATTTATAATGACGGGATGGAACATGCGGGATATTTATCATTTTTAATCTTGTTGTCGATATTTCCGTTTCTCATTGTCTTAATGGCTTTGGCGTCAACATTTGCGAATTTCTTAGACCAATATAACATTGGCTGGACATTTATAATTGACAACATGCCACAGGACATTTTAGCATCTTTAATGCCGCGCATTAGGGAGATAATATCAGGGCCACCACAAAGTTTATTAACTTTAGCAATTGTGGGTGCTATTTGGACTGCTTCGTCGACAATTGAAGGGTTAAGAACGATATTAAATAAAGCCTATAAAGTTCCGGTTTCGCCTCCTTATGTATTAAGGAGAATATTAAGTATATTACAATTCTTAATAATTACGTTTATTATAACTCTAACTATAGTATTTTCTACATTAGTGCCAATGCTAATCGATTTTTCTTACCATGGGCTAAGTTATACTAGGTATCTTCTCATTGAATTCGTACTTTTCATAGTAGTTTCCTGGCTATACTTTATGCTGCCCAACATAAGACAAAATGTGTCAGATGTATTTCCTGGATCTTATATAGCTGTTATGCTTTGGACAGTTTCTGCTTCAGCTTTCAAACAATACTTAAGAGCTTCCTTTGACCAACTGGATTTAATATACGGAAGCTTGGGTGGCGTGGTAGTGTCATTACTGTTTTTTTATATGGTGAGTTTAATTTTTATATATGGAGCAAAGTTTAATTTTCAGCTAAAATGTTTTAATGGATCTCGCTAAGGAAAAAGAAATGGGTAAGTTAGAAGGCAAAATAGCTTTAATTACCGGGGCTTCAGGTGGAATGGGATCAGCCGTTGCAAAAAGATTTGTGAGGGAAGGTGCATATGTAATTTTGATTTCGAGGTCTATTGATAATCTCAAGCAGCTATATGATGAAATCGAAAAGCTTGATGAATTCAAAGAGGGTTCTGTTAAGCTAATTCAGCTTGATCTTTTGGACTTTGAAAACGTAAAGATATTGGCAAATATGATAGAAAGCCTAAAATTATCAGAATCTGGGGCGCTTGATATATTAGTTGCATGCACTGGAATTTTAGGTAAATTGAATCTTGTTCATGACTGTGAGCTTGAAGAGCTACAGAATGTAATGAATACAAATTTTACTGCCAATTGGTACTTACTAAAAAACTTAGATCCAGTACTAAAAAAATCCAATTCTGGAAGAGTGATATTCATGACCTCAGAAGTGACGCTTTCTCCTTCTTCTTATCCATATTGGGTACCTTATGCTGCAAGTAAAGCTGCACTGGAAATCATGGTAAAGATATATGCATCTGAGACAAAACATACAAAATTGTGTGTGAATGCTGTGTATTCAGAAGGGCCTGTTGATAGTGAAATGTATAAGCAGGCATTTCCCGGAAAAGATATATCTGAATTGATATTACCTAATAAACTAACAGACAAATTTGTGGAGCTAGCTTCTGAGGATTGCAGCATATCAGGGCAAGTTTTGCCACTAAGTAAATCCCTTGAATAAATTGTGTGAACATTGTGTTTTGAAATAAACATTTAAAATTACCTGCAGTTGTTAGGCCTAAAGCATGCTATACGGGCATTGTAAAAGTAGTGAAATATTGTAGGAATTTTGGGAATATGATGTTCTACTACAAAGAAATGATATCAAAATTGCCAAAAGAAGAGCTGGGAAAAATGGATGGGGCTGTTGACGTAAATTATAGAGTTAGCAAATTTACGGGGAAAATGTTTTCAATTTATTGTTGTATAGCATACTAGAGAAAAATGAGATGAGCTTGCGGATAATTGAGAAAAATTATCGCCGCATGTTCAACTTAGATACACGCCATTCATCAGTAGCAAGCCGCTTAAAAACAATACCTGTTGAGTACTTTAAGAGGATTTTTCTATTCATGTTGTAGAGTTTTTGTAGCCCGGGGGAATCAACGAAAGTTGCTGATTATAGATTCAACGACACTTCAACTATCAAGTAAATTACTACGGCTTGGTATTTCCTGCAGAAGCACGAAATATTGTAAAGAGACGTGATAAAGTGCACTGTTGCAGCAGATGGGAGGTTTGAAAATTGTTTGATTTATGTACTCAGGCAGAAAGTTTTTCGTATTATAAATCGTTCCGGGAAATGATTTTAAATCACGGTCAAGAGTCAATTTGCTGTTTGACCGTGAGCTATAAAAACGTGCTCCTTTTGAGGAGTTTTTAGGGAAAAATGTATATTTTATCAATCATGGCAATGACAAATAAAATGGTTCGTATTCACGCAAAGATTACAGGTGTACAAACGGAAACGCTTGAACTGACAGAAGATATGATAGTCCAGTTAGTGCAAAAGGTTCGGCGTTTTTGCAGTTTGAAATCAGGCCAATTAAAACAAAAAACCAAGAAAGTGGTGAGATTCTCACATTTTTAACCAATATTTACGAAATATCTGTTGAGGAAATTTGTGCTTTTTACAAAAAGTACTGGTCAATAGAAGTTTTTTTCAAATTTATTAAGCAAAAGCTCAATACCAGGCATTTTCTTAGGTACAGCAAAAACACAATTTTTGTTACATTGTATATGATTCTCATCACCTCTGTTTTATTAATGAAATACAAGAAACGCAGTGAAGTCAAGAGTTACAAGTTTGCAAGGAGAGCGTTTATAAATGAACTTAGGCTCGAAATCTTAAAATCTGTCATTGAATATTGTGGTGGAGATCCAGAAAAAGTCTACGATTATTACCTTTATTCTTTTCCATAAGTAATATTTGTACAGCTGTGTGCTTGGTACTGGGATCAGGTTGTTTTTTTCTAAATCCAAGCGTCATATGCTGAAATGACACCCTACTTTTTCTGGATCTCAAGTTTGGGTGACCTCTCTCTTAAATTGCTTTAGCCATAAACATTAAGAAATTTACTAAATAAAAAAAGGCAAAAGAATCCCCGTGGTCGGCTAGTTATTTACATTTAACTTTGAAACATGGCATTCTCCTATTCTAAATGCTTAATAACTGCAACTCAGTTGCTTTTGAGCTGCAATCAGTCTAAATTATAAGCGTTAAGAAATTTACCAAGTAGCACCGAACAGAAGAAATCTGTCAAACCAGGAAGAAGCTCCTTAATTTAAGTTTTTAAGAACCCCAGAGGCAATTACTGCTACTATAAGAAAGTTAGCACGTATCTTCTATCAAATGTTGAAATGTGGACAAGGATATGTGGAAAGAGGTATAAGCTACTATGAAACACGTTATAAAAAGAAAGTGTGAAAAATTTGATCAAAAGGGCACAGGAATTTGGTTATATGTTGGTTCAACAAGAGGAGTTGGTTGAAGAAGTTTCTTAGGAAGAAAAAGGGCAAAAGAAACCTTAGTGATATCTCTTGTAGGAACTTGACATTAATGTCTTATATGCTTGGTAAGTAGTCAACCTTGGAATTATAAATATCCATAACGTCACGATAAGGGTAATGCAGAAGTTTTTCAAATAATTTCTTTATAAAAAAAAGAAGGTTAGTTGATTTTTGAACTAATTCTTAAATAAAGAACAATGCAATGTGAGTTGTTTACTGTTCTCTCAAAAACTTGGCGCTTATTACATTACCTAATAAGCGAGATTCAGCTAACGTAGATAAAAATTTATAAAGACATGGAGTGTCTATATAAGAAAAATTAAACATAACACACCTAGTTTAATAATGTGCTTTTGTCACTTAAATAAAGATTAAGGATAAATTTTAGGTCTAAAACATCCCCATATAAGGGTTCTTAAGGCCTGTAAAATGGGCTTTCTTATTTCTTTGGATGACAGTTATTATGCGCTTAGCGTGCTGCTAAAAACTAATTTGAGTGCAAAAATTCTATTATATAATTTATTTAACCACATATGAAAATTTTAGTTTGATTAAAACGGATAAAATCTGTATTACTGTTTAATATAGCTGAAAAATAAAATGATCCCGTAGCTCAGCCGGTAGAGCAACTGACTTTTAATCAGTGGGTCGCGCGTTCGATTCGCGCCGGGATCACTAAGGTCTCGGGAATCATAGTGAAAGAACAGGACAAAATATTCACTAATTTGAGTGGTAAAGAAACTCCACTACTCAAGGGTGCAAAAAAACGTGGTAGTTGGCAAAAAACAAAAGAATTATTGGATTTAGGGTCAGAAAAAATTATTGATGAAGTAAGAAAATCTGGCTTAAGAGGTCGAGGGGGTGCAGGATTTTCTACTGGTCTTAAATGGAGCTTTATGCCCAAGAATCCTTCAAAAGAGCAGCCAACATACTTAGTAGTCAATGCGGATGAATCAGAACCTGGTACATGTAAAGATAGAGATATATTGCGGTATGAGCCACACAAATTACTTGAGGGAGTTCTCTTGGCTAGCAGGGCAATTAGTGCATCTGTTGCATATATTTACATTAGGGGTGAATTTTATAATGAATATTTAGTTTTAAAACAAGCACTTGAAGAAGCGTATAAAGAAGGCCTAATAGGAAAAAATGCATGCAAATCAAGTTATGATCTTAACGTGTTTATCCATAGAGGTGCAGGGGCTTACATATGTGGAGAAGAAACAGCTCAGCTTGAATCGATCGAAGGAAAAAAGGGCTTTCCCCGTATGAAGCCTCCATTTCCTGCTGGTGTTGGACTTTTTGGCTGCCCAACCACGATAAACAACGTTGAGACTATAGCTATGGTTCCAGACATTCTGTATCGTGGAGGGGAGTGGTTTGCATCTCTTGGCAAACCAAATAATACTGGTACTAAGATCTTTTGTGTTTCAGGGCATGTAAATAACCCGTGTAATGTTGAAGAGGAACTTGGAATTCCGCTACGTGAATTGATTGAAGAATATGCGGGTGGAGTACGAGGAGGTTGGGATAACTTACTTGCTGTAATACCTGGTGGGTCTTCAGTACCATTAATTCCAAAATCTATATGTGATATTATTAAAATGGATTTTGATTCATTAAGAGCAGCACAGTCAGGGCTTGGTACTGCTGCTGTAATAGTGATGGATAAATCGACTGATATAATAGCTGCAATAGAGAGGTTATCGCACTTCTATATGCATGAATCATGTGGACAGTGCACACCATGTCGCGAGGGTACTGGATGGATGTGGAGAATTATGAAAAGAATGGTAACAGGAAATATTAAGCATGGTGAAATAGATAAATTACTTGACCTTACAACTCAAATAGAAGGCAATACAATTTGCGCACTTGGTGATGCTGCAGCTTGGCCAATTCAAGGATTAATCAGACATTTTCGCCACGTTATCGAAGAGAGAGCAATTACTAAACTCTCTGTTTATTAAAACAAGAGCTTTTGTCACCATCACTGATTTCTACTTGATCTTGCAATCCTTTCAATTTCACTAATGGAAAGACCAGTAAACTTGACAATAGTGTTGGTGTCAACATTATCAGCCAGCATTGCCTTTGCCACTTCAATTTTTCCTTCTTCTATACCTTCCAAGTTTCTGTTCAAGGATAGCTTCCTCTTTGTACAGATCCATTATTCTTTCTTCATACGCTGTTTAGGTCCTTTTCATCCCAGTGAAACTTGTTTAACTCATCATATGCTTAATTTATTATTAATACTTCTCCTGCTATCTTCTTTAAATTTTTATCCATTGTTTCTTCTGCATACTTAAATAAAGAAACACCAGCGTTCTACTATGCTTGTTAATTGGTCTACTTTACCTTTAGGAAATTTAGATAGTTCAATGAATACGAATTGAAAATCTTGTAAATCATGCTCATTAGTTTCATCGTCTCTTATGGTATGGCTAGATATATAATTGGACTCATCGGGAAATAAAGTACAATTTGATATTGTAATAAAGAAAATCTTTTGTAAATTATGATATCCACCAGATTGCCTTGAGAAGCTTTGGCAACGTAATATTGAGTACGTTTTTCAAAGTCCTTGTCACGAGTGAGCTCCATTTCAACCACAAACTTATTACCAACAGAATCCTTGCAGAGAACACCAACCATGCTTTGTTTCTCAGAAGCAAATTTAGAATTCATAATGACGCTGATGAATTCTATTTCTTGCATAGTATTAACTTCAGTATACCCTAAAACATCGCTCAAAAATGGACAAGAATATTCTTATTTATTCCGTGCCAAAGATCTTCTTGAAAGTCAGGTCCAACTTTATTAAGGAATTTAGAAAGTACTATAATAAATTAACTTAAATAGTATTAATAGTAATACACTATTTTTTCCAAATATTCAATCTTACTTGCACCAAATTTCAAGATGCAAGCAGTTTTCTTTTTAATTTAAAACAAAATCTGTTTTAAATTAATGGAGAGCTTAAGAAAGATAAAGCCAATCCTTGACCGCCCTTAAAAATGATAGAATGTAGTCGTTTATTTAAATAAGAACTAGTCAAAGGTTTTATTTAGTAAATTCTGCTACTTGGCAGTCAGAGCTAAGAAATATTGATTTCCTTCCCGTTTAGGTGCTGATTCTATTTTTGCAATATCCTCAGTGTCCCTAATTAGCCGTTCTAATTTTTCCAGCCCAACTTCAGTATTTATCAGCTCTCTACCTTTAAATTTCATTGTAACTTTAATTTTATGTCCATGTGTAAGAAAATCCCTTGCGTGACGCAATTTTGTTTCATAGTCATGATCACCAATGTTGGGACCTAGTTTAATTTCTTTTATAGTTAATGTTTTTTGTTTCTTTTTTGCCTCACTTGCCTTCTTTTTTGCATCATACTTTTGTTTGCTATAATCCAGTATTTTACATACTGGAGGAATTGAATCAGGTGCAACTTCCACCAAGTCTAAACCGACGTTTTGTGCAAATGTCAAGGCTCTTCCTATTGATACAACTCCAACCATTTCGCCATTATGGTCAACTAAACGTACCTCCTTAGCTGTAATGAACTCATTAATTCTATTTTTTTTAACTTGCAAGTTTTAGCTCCCTTAACTTAAATTAATACTTTCTTTAATAGCAGTTTAGCAGCTTTTTCACAAGAAGAAGACTCCTGCTTCTCTGATCCTAAATTTCTCACTGATACAGTTTTGCTTGCAACTTCATTTTTGCCTACAATCCATAATATAGGCACCTTGTTTGAACTATGCAAGCGTATCTTATAACTAACTTTCTCATTGGTTAAATCGGTCTTAACCCTGACACCTTGTTCTTTTAAAACGTTACTAATTTCTGTGGCATAATTGTCAGCTTCATTTGTGACGGTTAAAATAACAAGTTGTGTTGGAGCGAGCCATAGCGGAAATTTTCCTGCATAGTGCTCTATTAAAATTCCAATAAAACGTTCAAAAGTTCCAAGGATTGCTCTGTGCAACATAACAGGGTGATATTTTTGTCCGTCTGCTCCTATGTAAAAGGCCCCCAGACGTTCTGGTAAAATGAAGTCAACTTGCAGCGTTCCACATTGCCAACTTCTGCCTATTGCGTCTTTCAAAATAAACTCTAACTTTGGACCATAGAATGCACCTTCACCCGGGTTAAGTTCATAACTGAGTCCTGCTTCTTTAACGGCTTCAAGCAACGCTTTTTCAGCTCTATCCCACACTTCATTGTCTCCTGCTCTAACATTTGGACGGTCTGAGAATTTCACAGAAATTTCATTGAATCCAAGCTCTGAATATACTTCTTTTAAAAGAGCACAGAATTTTACAGTCTCAGAATTAACTTGTTCTTCCATGCAAAAAATGTGTGCGTCATCTTGTGTAAAACCGCGTACTCGCATTAGTCCATGTAATGAACCTGAGCTTTCATTCCTATGGCACATGCCGAATTCTGCCATACGTATTGGTAAATTACGATAGCTTCTTGTATAAGAGTTAAAAATCTGCACATGGCAAGGGCAATTCATGGGTTTTATTGCTAGTTTTTTACTCTCAGATTCGTCAACGATAAACATGTTTTCACGAAACTTATCCCAATGCCCTGATTTTTCCCACAACTCCTTGCTTACTAAGATAGGAGTTTTTACCTCAGCATAGCCATTGTTTATTAATTTTTTCCTTATGTAAGACTCAAGAACGTTATATAAAGTATATCCCTGTTCATGCCAAAAAACTTGTCCAACAGCTTCCTCTTGAATGTGAAACAAGTCCATATCCTTAGCGATTTTGCGATGGTCACGTTTTTTTGCCTCTTCCAGACGTTTAAGATAAATGTTTAGTTCGTCTTTGTTTCGCCATGCAGTACCATATATTCGCTGCAACATTGGGCCCTTTACATTGCCACGCCAATATGCTCCTGCGACTTTCATGAGTTTAAACGCTTTAACTCTGCTAGTTGAAGGAGAGTGTGGACCGCGACATAAGTCAACAAAATCACCTTGTCTATAAACAGTTAGATCTTCGCTCTCTGGTATGGAGGAAATAATATCAACCTTGTATTTTTCACCTATACTACTAAAAAAATTAATTGCTTGCTTACGGGCCCAAACTTCTCGAATAAATCTGTGGTTACTTTTTATAATTTCTTTCATTTTCTTTTCTATTGCAACAAGATCATCCGTGGTAAAAGTATGATCTATAGCAAAATCGTAGTAGAACCCGTCCTGAATTGTTGGGCCGATAGTAACTTGGGCATTAGGAAAGAGCTCTTTCACTGCCTGAGCCATTATATGAGCAGCATCGTGCCTTATTATATCCAAACCCTCTTCATCATTAAGTTGTATCACATCTATTTCTGTATCAGATTCAATTTCACGTGAGAGATCATACAACTCACCGTTTACCCTTAAGGCAATTGCTTCCTTTGAAATATCTGGTTGTAGTATATCAAAACCAGTAACTCTACTGCTATATTCTTCTACTTTTTGTTTTGCTAAAAAAGTAATTCTGATCATAAGTGGAACTCTTGTATAATAAGCGGAGGTCAGTATTTGCCAGTATGTGACCACGTTTTTTTCTGGATCCCAGTGTCAAGCACTGGGATGACATGAGAGGATGCTGGAATAACAGAGGTCTAATATTGTAAACTTCTAGCATTAGTGGTACGATACATCCTTTTTTAGTCTGAGTGCTATTGCTTCTTCCCAAATTTCACCATTACGCAATAGCTTTTCTTTATTATACATTAGCTCTTCTCTTGTTTCTGTTGCAAACTCAAAATTAGGACCCTCGACAATTGCATCAACAGGACATGCCTCCTGGCAAAGCCCGCAATATATGCACTTTGTCATATCAATATCATAACGCGTAGTGCGGCGGCTACCATCTTCTCTTTCCTCTGCTTCAATAACTATTGCTTGGGCGGGGCAGATAACTTCACATAGTTTACAAGCTATGCACCGTTCTTCACCGTTTGAGTATCTACGCAATGCATGCTCGCCACGAAATCTTGGGCTTAGTGGACCCTTTTCCATAGGATACTTAAGCGTAACCTTCGGTTTAAACGCATACCTGAGGGTAATAATAAATCCTTTGATCAACTCTACGAAGGACCAATACCAAGCTAGTTTCTTGAACATAAAGTATTTAAAGTTTATGACAGTAATTATAAATCATGTTACCAGTTTTTAGAAGGCTTTTTTCTTATGCTCGATTTTCAATTTTGGTAGCTATTAATTATATTTGAATCAATTGCCTTCATCCCTACAACATTATATCCTGAATCAACATGTAAAATTTCTCCGGTAGTACCACTACTTAGGTCACTTAATAAATATAGTGCTGCTTTTCCAATATCCTCAAGAGTAGTGTTGCGTCTAAGAGGAGAATTATTTCTGTTCCATTCTGATATGAAGTGAAAATCACTTATTCCAGAAGACGCTAAAGTTCTGATTGGACCAGCAGAAATGGCATTTACTCTGATGTTTTGTGGACCCAAGTCACATGCTAGATACTTTACACTTGCTTCAAGTGCTGCTTTACACAAGCCCATGACGTTATAATTTGGCATAACTTTTTCAGCACCATAATAAGATAAAGTAAGTAAACTGCCGCCATTTGGCATCATTTTTTCAGCCCTCTGTGCTAAGGCAGTGAAAGAATAGCATGATATATTCATTGCATTTTGGAAATTGTTCAGTGAAGTATTAACATACTTGCCGCTTAATTCGTTTTTGTCAGAGAATGCAATTGCATGTACCAAAAAATCAAGGGTACCCCATTTTTCTTCTATTGACTTGAAAACATCATCTATAGTTCCTTCATTTGCAACATCACAGTTTAATACTAGCTCCACATTTAATTCAGCTGCTATTGATGATAATCTCTCTTTTACTATTTCATTCTGGTAAGTGACTGCAGATTCTGCACCATGCTCTGAGAGAGTTTTTACTATACCGTACGCTATCGATCTCTTGTTTATTATTCCAGTTATTAATCCCTTTTTGCCTTGTAGTAGACTTATTGCCATAAAACTATCTGTTTTTTACAATTTAGAATATTAACTAGATAAAGTCAACTGTGGTTAAAAGTAATGTTTGTGGTCAAATTGAGTATATATCGACCTTGCATTGGATATAAGTTTTGGTAAATAGAGTAGCTAAAATCTTGAGGATCTCTTTTTCTCCTTAGGGTTATTGAAAGTAACAAACTCCTTTATTTAAAGCCGAAGTTTTGCTATCCTCACATTTTAATAATTTAAAATTAATGAATATAAACAAAAACGAATTTTTATTTCTTCCACTTGGAGGGGTAGGCAGGATTGGGATGAATGTTAACCTGTATCATTACCGAGGCAAGTGGATTATGATTGACCTTGGTATTGGTTTTGCCGATGAAACTATGCCAGGTATTGAGCTATTAATTGCTGATGTAAGTTTTATTGCTCAAAGGAAGAAAGATTTGCTTGGAATAATAATTACGCATGCACATGAAGACCACTGCGGTGCAGTGCCTTACTTGTGGAAAGAGTTACAATGTCCCATATATACAACAAAGTTCACAGCTAATTTTCTCAAGGAAAAACTGAAGGAATTTCGGCTGGAAGGTATGGTATCTGTGAAGGAGGTGGATATAAACGGTAGTATAAATTTAAGTCCTTTCACTGTTGAGTTTATAAATGTAACTCATTCAATTCCTGAAGCACATTCAATATTAGTTAGCACTGATGTGGGCAGCGCGCTTCATACTGGTGATTGGAAATTCGATCAAAAACCTATTGTTGGTTTAACTTCTAATATAAGTCGTTTAAAAGAAATTGGTGATAAAGGTAATCTGCTTGCAGCAATTTGTGATTCAACAAATGTGTTAGGCAAGCATAATCCTGAATCAGAAAGTGAAATTTATAACAATATTTATAATATAATAAAGCGGTCTAAAAAGCTAGTTGCTGTGTCGTTATTTGCTTCAAACGTGGCACGGATTGAAACGATAGGCCAAGCTGCAAAGGTACTAGGTAGAAAAGTGGTTTTGCTTGGTAGGTCCTTGTGGAGAATAGTAAGAGTTGCACAAAATAGTGGGTATTTAACCGATTCTGTTGAATTTTGTAAAGTAAAAGATGTGGCAGATTTGCCAAGGGAAAAGTTATTATTAATCTGTACTGGTTGCCAAGGCGAGCCAATGGCGGCAATCTCAAAACTTGCTAATAAGAGTCATCATGCATTTAAAATGCAACAAGGTGATACAGTAATTTTTTCGTCAAAGATTATTCCTGGTAATGAAACTCGTGCACATGTTATATTCAATGCTTTCATTGAAATGGGAGTGGAGATTGTTACTGAGAAAACAGAACGTGTTCATGCTTCTGGACATCCAGTCAAGGCAGAGCTAAGAGAAATGTATTCTTTGATAAAACCTAAAATGTCTATTCCAGTCCATGGTGAGTATATTCATACGCATGCACATGTAAAATTTGCTAAAGAGTGTGGTGTGGAAAAAGCAATAATGATTGCACCGGGTGATATTGTTAACTTGGAGAACGGAAAGAAAGTTGATTCAATTAATGTTAACTATTTTGGTGTTGATGGTATTTTGCTACGTCATCCGGAGAGTAATGTTATAAGAATGCGTAAGAAGATGAGGAATGCTGGAACTATTGTAGTGACAGCAATTGTAAACAAGAAAAATAAATTGCTGGCTAAACCAAAAGTATTTGCGCCTGGTGTTTTAGAAGCAGTAGAAGATGCAGCTATCATACAAAGGATCATAAAGGCGGTTGAGTCAGCATTTAATTTACAGTCGACAAAAAAAGTAAGAAGTAAGATTGAGAGCTTAATATTTAGTATCTTAAAGGAATATTTACTGAAAAGACCTATAATTGAGGTCCAGATAGAACAGGTATGAAATAAACCTCTTTTTTTAACCATTATTTAAGTAAGAGGTTAACAATGTACTCCTTGTCATTTCAGTATGTGGCGCTAAAATCTAGAAACAAAGGACCTGTGTCAAGCATACAGCTGTACAAGCATTGTGTTTGAGTTTACCCAGGAGGGTGTCATCCCAGTGCGTGACACTGGGATCTAGAAAAATTGCTTGTGAAAAAGCACACTGCGCAACATTTTCGATGAAATTACCAAAAAACTGAATTCCAGTGTCATATACTGGAATAACACCAGAAGCTGATGCCACGTGCTGTAACACGAGGATTTGAACAGTCGTGTATCAGCTACTTTCATGGCGTCATCTGTATGCAGTTTACCTTCAAAATAAACGCTTGCTGGGAGGGAGAAAGTCTAATGAATTTACTTGTTCAGCTAATATTACTTCTTCCGTTATTTATTTCTTATTTTACTAAAGCTGCTTTGTAGTTGATGTAAGAAAGGATAGTGTTGGTAATATCAGCTTTGTTGTGTCCAAATGTATATGCAAGACAAAGCTGGAAAGTGAATTAAGTGAAAGCATTACAAAAATGATTGAGAAAAATTTATCCAATTGCGGTTTATTTAATATAGAACAAGGCGTAGGGGCTATAAAATCATGTCATTCAAAAACCTTGGAAGAGCGATATGTTATTTACAGTAAGTTTAAACAAAGTATCTGGTAGTACCTTAGAGCTATCATTTCATTTGTTTGATTCTTTTATAAAAGGAGAGTTATTTACCCAGTCAGTTGTTTTTCCTGCAAAAGACTAGAGAAAAATTACCAATCTTATTTCGGATGCAGTACATGATAGATTAATTGGTGAAAAGGGGCATTTTAACACGAAAATAGAGTACATTGCAGAAGTAAAGAGATAGTAATTACAAGTCCATACGCAGAATTGCTGTTGTGAATCAAGATGAAAGCGATATAAAATACTTAACAAACGGCGATAAATTTGTGTCAATACTAGGGTTTCACCAAATGAGGAGAGTATTGTTTATATCTCATATTTGGATGGCAGAAGCTATATGATATGGAAGAGTTTAAAAAAAATACTAAATCAATAGTTGGTATATTTAAAGGTGTTATTTCTGCTCCTAGTTTTTTTCCTGATGGCAAATCTCTTCTCATTTCTCATTCATTTGGTGGTGAGACAAATATATTATCTTTAGGTTTAAGCAGTAAACGTACGAGAAAAATTACTAAAAGTTTAGCTATAAGTACTTCCCCATCTTTTTCTCCAGATCAGAAATACATGGTTTTTAGTTCTGATGTGAGTGGAAGTCAGCAACTTTACATTATTGATTTTACAAAAAAAAGTAGAGAATCTAAGAGAATTAGTTTTGGAAGTGGAGATATGCTACACCTGTTTGGTCACCAAAGCGTGGTCTTATAGTTTTTACAAAGATTCAACCAGGAAATTTTTATATAGGAATTATGAAGTCAGATGACGAAGAAGAACGTTTGCTTTCAGAGAAGCATAAATCAAATCCCAGCATGGCTGTCAAATGGCAGAGGAATATCTTTACAAAAACAGAATCACAGAGCAGTTCTAAACTGTATTTAGTAGACTTGGCAAAGGAAAAGCCACAAAATAATTTCTACTCCTACAAGTGCCTATTTACCAGATTGGTCTCATTTTTGAACTACTGAGTTGCACATTTCTGACTATTACAGCATTGATTTATTGCTGCATTAATAAGATATCCTGTTACACCACCTGCTATAGCATCAGCAATTCCTGACAACACGGCTGTTACAACTGCTTCAATAGCAGCAATTTTATGTATAATTCCTATTATAGCCAGTTTGGCTCCTATAGCACTAAACAATAACGCTAGAGCTATAATTATCCATCTTCTTTCTGAAGATTGTTTTTATGGAGAGTTATGATCTGTTATAGGTGGCTAAATACCTTATTTTTTACTGGATGTGAATTGTTGTTAATTACATTTTCTTTGTGTTCATTAAATAGTTTCACAAGCTTACTTTTTCCTTTTGACTAGGCCAAATATGATGTACTAGTATTTAATTCTCCTTTTTCTATTTCACCGAAAAATTTAGGGTTAGTACTTCCCTTCAATAGTAATTTTGCTTTTTCAATATCGTGATCAGTTTTCTCATGATAGCTGTAGGCAATTGATTGTAACATCCTGTTTTTTGTCTATATAGATGCATACGGTAAGAGTATTTCCACCGTACTCTGACTATATTCTGTAGTACCGCTGATAATTAACCTTTCTTCTACATAGTCTACATCAATTTTAGCACCATATTCAAATAGTGCCTTAGCAACATCATTTTTATTTTTCTTTAAAGTATAATTAAAGTGGTGAAGCCCAAATACCACATATATTATGGTCTGCTTCGTACTTTAAAAACAAATTTACAACATCAAGGTTACCTGGTGCACACGCAGCAGTAAAGGGTATCACAATAATCCCTCTAAGGGTTAATGTTAAGTTTTGGACATGGATCAACACTACTATTATAAACTGGTATTGAATTATTAGCGCTGTACTTGGATAGAAGTTTTTCAAGAAGTTCTATCCAAACTGATTCAGGATTATTACAAGAGTTTTCTACAATATAGTGTAATATTGAATTGCCAGTAAATATATCACAAATTTTAGTTTGTGCGTTGGTATCTTGAACTTTTTCTAACAGAGTTTTTGTTTTAGCTAGATCTCTATTGTCAAGAGCCTCAAAATAAATCAACTTCTTCTTCACTTGAATGTGAACCATAGCGTTCTTTACGGAATTCTTTTATCTAATTTTTAAAATATTTAGCTAAATTGTTAACCAAGTCATCATTAGACTTTTTACTGATGAATTCTTATTCAACTTGACTTGTTAATATTCCGTATGCTACTGTTATTTCCTTAGTCTTTTCCATTGCTTTGTTTTTCTCTTTTTGGATTTTGCCTTGCTGTTTATTATAGTACCATTCCAATGCAAGTTTGTGATATGCCTTTTAGTCTCTTCTATACTTGCACTCTCTAATAATCCTAGTACTTTAAATGCCTCTTCGCGTGTTTTTGGAGCCATAACTCCCCCTTGTTCAAATTAATTTAATGTAATATGCTATTTTTAGAAAATTCACCCAAGAAACCAAAGTAAAAGATGAGAGTTTAAAGACAGATTTCTTGCTTCACCAACTTGTATCTCATTTTATAATCCTCTGTGGTGTCATCTAAATAGCTTACACTAGAAAAAAAAGACCCAGACCTCTTGCTTAAACAAAAAAGTTTCATAACGAAAGTAGATTAGAATTTCAATCAACCTAAAAAAAGTAAAAGAACCCTTGTGGGTGGTTAGTTATATGTACTCAAATATAGGTGTTTTTTATTCTAAACGCTGCAGTTCGGCTGTTTTTTGCAACCAATCTAATATTAAGAAATTTACTAAGCAGGAAAAAAGGTAAGAAAAACCCAGGGTAACTAATATTAAATTCTTTCTGTTAATTTGACATTTTTTGCTGTCTTAACGCTTTTTAAGCACACTTCAGCTTATATAAGTAAGACCATAAAAGTCTTATAAAGGCATACGGTACGTGTAATGCGAAAAATTAAACATAAGATACCAAATACCCTAAACTTTTTGCCATTAATCTACACAGATTACAAAGATAAATAATTAGCTTCAATGCCATAATCAAAGAGCTGGTAAAGTTTATCAAGTAGTTTTTTGCATTTCTATGAGTCACTTGGATAACATCCTTAAGCACAGCTAATATTAACTTCCAATGTCGTACCTGAAGAAACCTCCTGGCCATTCTAAAAAATTTAATGCAGAGTACACTTTACTTTTAGCTTCTTCTAAAGTGTTTCCTTCTCCTACTATATTCAATACTCTTCCGCCATCGGAAACCCAATTGCCACTTTCATCCAACTTAGTACCAGCATGAAATACCAGTACACCAGGAATACTTTCAATTTTAGCTAGTCCTTTAATTATTTCTCCCTTTTGATAATCACCTGGGTAGCCTTTGCTTGCAACAACTACACAAACTGTAGCTTTGCTATTAAGCTCCACCGTTTTAGCACTTAACTTCCCTTTTGCAACTGACAACATTAATTCCAATAAGTCACAACTTGCATCAAACCTAGGTAACATGGATTGTGCTTCAGGATCACCAAATCTAACATTGTACTCAAGAAGTTTTGGACTATCTTTGCAAGTTATTAAACCAGCAAAAAGCACTCCTCGATAAGGGGTTCCCATGTTAGCCAATGCTTGAATTGTAGGATATATTATTCTTTGGATAATTTTTTGTTCCATATCCTTACTTATAATTGAAGGTGACGAGTATGACCCCATACCTCCAGTATTTCGACTGTCATTATTCTCATCAACTCTCTTATAATCTTTCGCACATCCAAGGGTTACTACTTTTAACCCATCAACAAGAGCAAAGAAGCTTACTTCCTCTCCAACTAAAAATTCTTCTATGATTATTTCTTCACCTGATTCACCAAATTTTTTCTCCACCAACATTGAGTCTATTGCTGAAAAAGCCTCATTTTCCGTATTGCATACTATTACACCTTTCCCTGCTGCAATTCCATTCGCTTTCACTACAAGTGGAAATTTTATTTTATTACTACGTACAAAACTTTTAGCTAATCTCTCGTCAACAAAACACTCGTACTTGGCAGTTGGTATGCCGTATTGCTTACATATTCCCTTGGTAAAGGATTTTGATGCTTCGAGTTTTGCAGCTGCTTGACTTGGAGCAAAAACATTTATTCCCTCTGCAACTAAGTTGTCAGCAAGCCCATCAATTATTGGTTGTTCTGGACCAATAATAACTAATTCTATATTTTCTCTCTTACAAAATCGTGTCATATCGATTGAATTTTGAATATTTATATTCACAAGAACTCCGAGATTTTCCATAGCTGGGCGGCCAGGAGTGATATATAACTCGGTTAAGATAGGAGACTTCTTTAAAGTCCAAAGCAAAGCATGCTCACGTCCACCAGAACCTATAACCAGAACCTTCATCTCCATTTCCTCGCTTTTCTACTTCAAAACTATTATTTGCTTATAACAGTACCATTACTGATGTATTTTTGCAACACATTTGGTATTGTAATCGACCCGTCAGGATTTTGATAATTTTCCATTACGGCAATAATCGTTCTTCCTATAGCTAAAGCCGAGCCATTTAAAGTGTGAACATATTTTTTTACCTTTTTATTAGCTTCTAAAGAGTATTTAGCGTTCATCCTCCTTGCCTGAAAATTACCACAATTTGAACAGCTCGATATTTCTCTATACCTATTTTGCTCAGGTAACCACACCTCTATATCATAAGTCTTTTGTGCAGCAAAGCCCATATCGCCGCTGCATAATAGTATTACTCTATATGGCAGTTCTAATCTTTTTAATATCTCTTCAGCAACACCTGTCATACGCTCAAGTTCATCATTTGATTGATCTTCAGTTGTGATACTTACCAACTCTACTTTACCAAATTGGTGTTGCCTTATCATGCCTCTCGTGCTTTGTCCTGCACTACCAGCCTCTTTACGAAAACATTCTGAATATGCAGTAAAACGAATAGGCAGTTTCTTTTCTTCTACTATTTTATCAGCAACCGAATTTGTTAAAACCACCTCACCTGTGGGGATTAATCTTAATTCGTCGGTAGTTAGATATGAATCATCAGAAAATTTCGGTAGCTGACCAACATTATACATAGCCTCATTTTTTACCAAGACTGGGTGATATACCTCAGTATAGCCAAATTCATTAACATGCATTTCAAGCATAAAATTTATTAGTGCTCGTCCAAGCTTAGCTAGCTGCCCTTTTAATATCGCAAATCTTGACCCAGAAATTTTTGCTGCTTGCTCGAAATCCATTAAACCTAACCTTTCTCCGAGTTCATAATGAGACTTTGGTACGAAATCAAATTGCCTCTTTTCTCGATATCTTCTCAACTCTAAATTAGAGTTCTCGCCTGCACCTATTGGTACACCCTGCACAGGGATATTCGGTAAATTAGATAAGATATTAACTAATTTATCCTTTTCCATTTGCTCTTTTAAGCTGATTGCTTCTATCTCATTTGTGATATTTTTTGATGACTTTATTTGCTTCTCACAAGGGCTCTTGCTCATTTTAAGCTCTTTTATTTTTTTTGTGATTTCGTTGCGTTGCCTATTTAAATCTTGCAATTTAGTGGTCAACAACCTTTTCTTGTGATCAACTTTTAGTATCTCTTCTGCAGAAAACTCTTTTATTCCCCTACTTTCCATTGCTTTTTCGAATTCTTCAGAATTTTGGCGTATATATTCTATATCATGCATACATTGCGCTACTACTGATATTGTTACTGTACTTTAAAAGCTTTTAATACTCAATATTTTTACACATAACATGAATGAATGCTAAGATCATCATGGTTGACTTTACCCTCAGAATTTGTTAAAATTTGGTTAACTTGCATTTACGGAATAAATATGTCAGGCACTATAGAAGAGAGCACTTATCTTATTAAGCTCAAGGCCGGTGGAAAATTTGCTATTTACGCTTTTGGTATACATCTGGCAGCTATGTTTACCATTAGCTGTTTAGGATTGGCAATAGGATCTCCCCTCTTAATTTTACTGCTTGCTATGCTAAACTCTCGTCCTATAGTTTGGATTGTGATCGGGATAGCTCTTGCAGTAGCATATAAAATTATTGGAACTTTATACCACTTAGTGAGAGATTATATTAGTGGAAGAGGAGCAAATCAAGAAGATCAAAAGACTCTAAGTGAGGATAGTGGTATTAATAGTGAACATGGTTCAAGGGACGATAGTCGTAGAAGTTCTATTTCCATCGCTTCAAAAGATAGTGGTTTGGGTAGTAAAGAATTCAGTGAGGATTTACAAACCCTTGTACATCAGACAAACGGAGGTAAGTATGCTTACTGGCTACAGCAGCATGATATTGCTCACATTGCAAGGATTAAATATGGATATTCAGAAAGCTCTTCGGATAATGTATTTTTCTGTATTCCTGGCAATCTTGAAGCTTTGAATGAAAGGCTGATAGAATACAAAAGTAAGGTGGAACAGGAAGATCAAAAAGTAACGTTCGCTTCAGTGGTGAACTTAGGAAATCGTCATTGGACCACATTAGTTATTGCATATGATTCAGGCAATGGACAATTTAGAGCCTATTACTGTGATTCTTTTAGTGCTAAACTACCACGTTCTGGTAGTCAGCGTAGTAATATAGAAAATGCAAATGAAATTAAAAACGATTTAATGCTTCCTCTTAACAAGCAAGCTTGTGCGTTAAATACGCAAGGAAGAAAAGAAATGAGCAAAGATGTGCAAAAAACAGCACAAACGTGTAAGAAAAGGAAAGATGAACTAATTAACATTCCAATAAACACCGACAGTATAGTAAGTGCACTGGAAGCAGCCTTAGAAATTGGAAATGATGATATAAGAAGCTCCTCGATTAAGCAGCAAAATGATGGCTATAACTGCGGAATATTTGCATTAGAAAATGCTCATAAGATTACACAAATGTTTAAGGAGAATAAGTCATTTGATGAAATTGATGCAGAGCTATCGAAATACAAACCTGATTCAAAGCAATTGAAAGAGAAAAGAAAAGAATTTGCAGAAGCACTTATGAATGATACAGAATGGAAAGAACATTTAAAATACGGATTGTTATGTGATCTTCCGCCAAGTACACAAACATCTATTACTTTAAAAGAGCAAAATGTTCAAGCTTGTACACCATGGGTTTACAATGAAGAATTACCGTTAACTCCATGCCCCTGCAAATAGGAATTTTGATGATTGGTTCTCCGGTAATCTTAGCTCCAATGTCTGGAGTTACTGATTATCCATTCAGAAGCATTGTGAAGAAACTTGGTGCAAGTTTGTTAGTTTCAGAGATGATTGCAAGCAGAGCTATGATCATGCAAACTCGCCAAAGTATGCAAAAAGCAAAAGTTGATGAATTAACTGCTGTGCAGCTTGCTGGGTGCGAACCAGATATAATGGCAGAAGCTGCAAAATTAAATGAAGATATGGGAGCTAAAATCATAGATATAAATTTTGGTTGCCCAGTTAAAAAAGTTGTGAATGGTTATGCAGGGTCAGCGCTAATGCGTAATGAAAAAAAGGCTGCTGAGATAATTGAAGCTGTAGTCAAGGCAGTGAACGTGCCAGTTACGGTGAAAATTCGTACCGGATGGAACAATGAAAACCGTAATGCTCCACGTTTAGCAAAAATTGCAGAGGATCTTGGAGCAAAGATGATAACTGTGCACGGAAGAACAAGAGCACAGCTTTATAATGGTCAAGCAGATTGGAAATTTATTAGAAATGTTAAAGAGCAAGTAAAGATCCCGGTAATAGTAAACGGCGATATTAAAAGTTTGAATGATATTCAAAATGCACTTAAAGAATCCAGAGCAGATGGGGTTATGATAGGTCGTGGTGCTTATGGTAGACCTTGGCTGATTAACCAAGCAATAAACTTTTTAAGTGGAAATGAAGTTTCTGAGCCAACAGCTTCAGAGAAACTGAGCATTATACTTGAGCATTATGACAATATTCTTGAGTACTACGGAAATGATGCAGGAATAAAGATCGCCCGCAAACACATAGGTTGGTACAGTAGCGGGTTTAAGAACTCATCTGAATTTCGTGTGAGAGTAAATAACATGACAGATAGTATGGAAGTGAAAGAAAATATAGTTAGCTTCTTTAGTCAAGTATGAATTAGGTATACCTCAAGATTCCTCCGGTATTTTTATGCACTAAGTTGACTATAGCACTCGATTCTTTTTGAATTTCCTCTTCAATCAAGGTGTGAGTTGGAGAACAGAAAGTAACTGACAATGCTATAGACATTTTATTCGGTTCCATGTTATTTCCATGGTATACGTCAAATACGAAAACTTCCGTGATGAGCTCTGAGCTTTTTTTTACCATGTTAATTATTTTACCAACTTCTACATCCCTATTCACAATAAACGCAAAATCGCGCTTTACGCTTTGATGCTTATAATCGATAAATTTTTCTCTGCTTACAGGTAGATTTTCCATATTTTCTAATATCATCTCAAAGCCTACAACTTTTTGTTTGATGTCAAAAAGGTCTAATATATTAGGATGCAACTCCCCAAAATAACCTGTTGCTTTATTCTTGAAAGAGAGAGTGCCTGACTTTCCTGGGTGGTAATATTCTTTTTCTGCTCTTTCTATTGTTAAATTTCCATAACTAACATTAAAAAGCTCCAAAGCTGCTATTAAATCAGCCTTTGCATCAAAAACATCTATTTTCCTATCAGTATTATAATGATTTCGCGGCAAATTATTGCCTGTTCTTATTCCACTTAAAGAATACTTAGGTTGGTCGAGACTATCGTAAACTGGTCCGATCTCAAAAATTGCAAGATCAGACATTCCATGGACGATATTGTCAGCAGTAACTTGCAACAAATTTGGAACGATACTTGGCCTCATTATATTGAAGTTATTATTAAATGGATTGTCGATGATAAATAACTTATTTGAGTAGCCAAATTTTTCAGCTATCGATTCACTCATAAATGACCAAGTGAACACTTCATGAAATCCTCTGCTTATCATCAAAACACGCAAGTTATCGTGTGTATTAATTTCTACCTCAACGTTGTCTATTAGTGGTTCCTCTTTTATTTTATCATATCCATATATTCTTACTACCTCTTCAACTAGGTCAGCAGGTATGGTAACATCCGATCTCCAGCTTGGTACTTTTACATTCCAATTATTCTCAGTTTTTTTATCAGTGCTAAATCCTAATTTTGTTAAGATATTAAACATCTCGTCAGGCAATACAGACACACTTCCAAACTTGTTTACATCTTGATAATCAAAACTCACCTTGGTATCAGCCTCATCCAAACTGCCAGCAAACACTACATTTGAGGCTTTTCCACCACACAAATCAACAATCATCTGAGCTGCAAAATGGAGCCCATCAAGAATAAATCCAGGATCAACTGAACGTGCAAATCTGTAACTTGAGTCTGTGGAAATATTGAGTTGCCTTGAAGATTTAGTAACAGAGATAGGATTAAACCAAGCAGATTCTAAAAAGACATCAGTAGTTTCAAGTGTACATTTACTGCACTTACCGCCTATAATTCCAGCAATTGCGTGAATATTATTATCATCAGAAATAACGCTTATATCATTGTTTAATAAGTACTCTTTACCATTTAAACCAGTAAATTTTTCTCCATTGTTTGCTTTGCGTACTATGAGTTTCCCTTCTATTTTTTTCGCATCATACGCATGCATCGGGCGACCAAAGGACATCATAATATAGTTAGTAATATCAACTATTGCAGAAATGGAACGTATTCCTACTGATTCCAGCCTATCTTTTAACCATCTTGGGCTCTCCTTATTTCCCACATTGGAAATGTATACTCCACTAATAAAGCTCTCACCATCGATGACCTTAACATTTATAGAAGAGCTACTTGTCATTCCAGACTTGGATCTATCTTGGATTCCAGTATCATGAGCTGGAATGGCGCTAGAATAAATTAAGGAATTTAATGTTCCAATTCCAGTTGCTGCCAAGTCTCGAGCTATTCCATGCACACTCAGGCAATCTCCACGATTTGTGGTGACATTTATATCGATTACAGAATCACAATTGAAAAATTTATTCCCCACTTTATAATCATCAGATAGTTCAATTATTCCTTTACTTTTCTCTTGAGCCAGCATAAGCTCAGAAGCAGAACAGAGTATTCCTTCACTTAGCACCCCTCGTATTTTTGTGGGCTTAATTGTGAAATTACTTTCTGGCAATGTGCTGCCAAGAGATGCAAGTACAGTCTTCAAGCCTTCTCTAACGTTATTTGCCCCACAGACTATTTGTAAGATTTTACTTCCATTATCTACTTTACACAGCTTTAACTTATCAACATTTGGATGAGGTGTGACTTCCAACACTTTTGCAACAATGAATCCAGCTAATTTGGTATTGTCAACCACATCTTTTACTTCTAACCCTATATGAGTTAACTTATCAGTGATTTCTTCTAAACTAGCATTCGTTTCTAAGTGCTCTAGTAACCAAGATAATGTAAATCTCATGAATCTTTAAAAGAGACAAAAAAGTTATTGTAATATAAAATATAATGCTTTTAAAGTTTGTTGTAGTAAATGACTTCTCTATTGCAAGAAACAATAGAGAAGTTTACATATGTGATTATGTATCTTTTCAAAGAGAAGGAATTTTGTTTATATCACTTTTTAAATCTATACCCATATAGTACTCAAGATTTATATTATGATTGTCTTCATGGAAATTGTAGATGTAACCATCAATAGTTAAGTTTTCTATTATGTCATGGCTTTCACTAGTATTTTACTTTCCACTTTGGAATAGCCAATATATTCGTTAGAGGAACCATCCGTTAGCTTGATGTGTCCATTGTCAAATTCCTGTTCTAAATTTAAAGATTGATTAATATTAATAAAATTTATTTTATTCATGATATATCTTACTAAAAAATTAAATTATAAATAAGATAACGTGTAAAGTAAAGTTATTTAATAATTTAGTAAAATTATTAAATTTTAAAATACAGCACAACTGCAATCAGCACTCTAGTATACATTTTACTAATCACTAACAGGCTTCTTACATAACCTAGAAAAAGAGACAAATAGTTATTATTTTAAATATTGGCGTTTTTTATAGCGCTGCTACTCTTAAATTGCTTTAGCTATAGATATTTAAGGAGTTTACTAAGTGGGAAAAAAGGCAAAAGATATCCCGTGGTAGATAGTGTTTACTCTCTAATCCTGCAAATTGGCGTTTTTATACTGTCTTAAATGCTTTATAAGCGCATTTCAGCTTATATAGGTAAAAACTTTAGAAAAGTTGTGAAGACATGAGGTACATATGGTGTAAAAAATTAAATATAAGACGCCAACTACGTAATACTTTGTCATTTAATCTGCACAGATTGAAGATAACTAAATACCTTCAGTGCTATGGGGCTGCGAGGTTTGTCAAGTAGTTTTTCGAACTACCTAAATGATGGCCAGGCAAAAACTATATGGTTTGCAAGAAGTTTAGTATTATATGGCCCTATACTATCTTAACTCTTGACTTCATCCTATAAAATTAGTACTTTATTTACTATTATAGTCTAAGTCTATAGGATCAAAAAATGGCGTTAAATCCGCTAGAACAGTTTAAAATACATACAATAGTAGAGTTACCTAAATTATTTGGGCATGACATAAATTTTACCAACTCATCCCTTTTTATGATGATTTCAGTAGTATCGGTTATACTTTTCTTGCTCTTGGGGGTAAGAAAAGGGGCAGTAATACCAGGCTATTTGCAAGCTGCGGTTGAGTACGTATATGATTTTGTTACTTCCATAATAGAAAGTAACACTGGAAGCAAAGGCCTAAAGCACATTCCGTTGGTATTCACAGTATTTACTTTTACTTTGTCGTGTAATTTGGTTGGTATGCTTCCTTATAGTTTTACAGTTACAAGTCATGTGATAGTTACTTTTGCCCTATCAATGATAGTTTTTACTTATACAACAATTGTTGGATTCAAAGAAAAGGGAATAAATTTTTTACGCATACTATTACCGGAAGGTATCCCATCATGGCTTGCACCCATGATGGTTTTTATTAAGCTATTTGCTTACCTGGCAAGGCCTATAAGCTTATCAATAAGGCTTGCTGCAAACATGATTGCGGGTCATACAATTATCAAAGTAGTAGCAGGGTTTATTATGAATATGCATTTGATTCTAACCCCTATACCGTTTTTGTTTATAATTGCACTAATAGGATTTGAAGTGTTTGTTGCAATTCTACAAGCTTATATATTTACTATATTAACGTGTATATATTTGTCGGATGCAGTAAAGTAATTGACTTTTCTCTAGAATATTTTATAATTAATACATTAAAGAAATAGTTAAAGGTGATATATGGATTTAGTAGCTTTAAAGTTTATAGCGATTGGTTTAAGCGTACTTGGCATACTTGGGGCAGGTCTTGGTGTAGCAAATATATTTTCTACTATGCTAAGTGGGCTTGCAAGAAACCCTGAATCGGAAGGTAAAATGAAAATTTACGTTTATGTTGGTGCTGGTATGGTTGAATTTACGGGGTTGCTCGCGTTTGTTCTTGCAATGTTATTGATGTTCGTTGCTTAACACATGCCACAGCTTGATGTTTCAACTTTCTTTTCTCAAGTTTTTTGGTTTTTAATTTTTTTTTCTTTACTGTTTTTTGTAGTACGTTATTTATTTCTGCCAAAGTTAGATGGAATAATAAATACTAGAAGTAAAAGGGTATTGGATTCTTTTAATAGTTCTATTTGTCTTCTAAGGCTCATAGAAAATCAGACTGTTAAATATAATACAGCTTTGGATCAAGCTGAGATACAGGTAAAAAGAGTTATAGATGATGCATTAATCCAGGTAGAAAAGATGAAGGCTAATGTGAAGAATATATTAGAAGAGGAAGACAAAAAAATAAGTAAGTTCATTGAAGAAGGAGTTGCAAAGTTTAAGTCTGAGTACACTGATGAGTTAAAGCAAATGACTACTAATATTGCCTTGATTTATTACAATAAGTTGACTAATTCTGAAATTAAAAAGGAATTTGTTGCTAATTTGGTGTCTAAAGAATTTTAGGAGTTTTTATGTCTACGTCACTAATTGTTGGTCTTGCTTTTTTTGTAGGCTTTATCTTTTCATATAAGTTATTAAAGAAAGTAATAAAAAATGCTCTTAACGACAAGCGCAACAAGAGCAAGCTTACGAATGAAGAGATTGAAAAATTCAGAAGAGATATGTTGGAGTATTACAAAAAATCTTCTGAAAAATACAAAAAATTAGATGAGGAAGTTAATAAAATGATGAATGAAGCATTTGATAAGGCTGATAGTATCATTAAGCATAATAGAAAGCAGCTAGATCGGACATTAGATGACAATGCACGTTCTTACTTGGAAAAAGTTACTGATCAAGTTGAAAAAGCCATTGGAGATTTGCAAGCTAACACAGCAAATATAGCTGCTGATGCTGTAAAGAAAATAATGCAAGAACATAAGGATGATAAGCGCAGTAGTGAGGTTATATCTTCGTTCTCGCGCAACCTAAATAAGAAACTGCATTAGGTTTAATGCAGGAATTACCTATACTTCAAGCTAGTAACATAGAAAAAATAAGTTCGGTGTCAATTTATGTAGGGAGCAAGGAGAACTCTTTTACTATGAGTTTAATATAGCACCCTGGCAAAAATTAAGCAACACTACTTTTTTTATGGTTGAATACGCAAGTTGAGATATCAGCCATTGGATCAAGACTAGCTACGGTGATGGCTATGTATTAATAAAAGCAAGTGGCGAGCAAGTTTTAAATTTTTTTAACTCGCACTTTGGTATTTCAGAATTTGCGAGCAATTATTTATAATATAAAAACCATGACTTTTTAGTCAAGAACATTAAACTAGGCTCAGTATTTTTTGCTTCTTTCCTTGTTGCAACTTCAATTTTAATGCTAGCAGAGAAATATACATATTTTGCTTTGACGTTGATATTTATAGTTGGATGTTCTAATTATTTGTTCAAATTTATAACTAAGGTTTTTAGCTTATATGAAACCTCCAACCGAAAAGTGAGTTATGATAAGATGAACGGAGAAGATTTTCCTATACATACTATTTTATTGCCTACTTTTGAAAAAAGTGCAATAATAGAATAATTGATTGAAAGTATCGAAAGTTTGGATTACCCAAGATCGGAATTAGAAGTAGAGTTTCTTATAGAAAGTAATAATCAGGAAATGCTTACAGCTATAGAAAAACATACTTTACCACAATATTTTGAAGTAATAAGTGTACCTCTTTTTTTACCTAAAATAAAGGCCAGGTTATACAATTATGCTATGAGCCTTGTAAGGGGAAAGTATGTAGTAATGTATGATGTAGATGACAAGTTAGACCCATTACAGTTAAAAAAAGCACTGATTGAATTTGACCGGGGTAACGATGAGTTATCTTGTGTGCAGGCAAGACTAAATTACTATAATCACAATCACAATTTTCTGACAAAATCCTTTTCTTTGAAATATATGAGTTGTTTCCGTACTTATTGCCTGGATTCCAAAAAATGAACATACAGATACCTTTGGGTGGTAGCAGTACCCATTTTTCAGTAGAGATTTTATGGAAAGTACTTTTTTGGGATGCTTATAACATTACTAAAGATGCTGAATAGTTTTGAGACTTGCACAAATGGGATATAAAACTAAAATTATTGATTTGAAAACATTAGAAGAATCACCAACTACTATGTTTTCTTGGATTAAGAAAAATGAGCACGTTGGATCAAATGCTACATGCAAACTTATATTATTCATTAAAAAAATATGAAGTCACTTTATAAACATACTGGACTCAAAGGAATTTTACTATTGAATCTTTTTGTTGGCTCTACAGCTTTTATGTTTTTCACTACTCCTTTTTTATTGCTTTTATTGATATTAACTCAAATTTTAAATAAATTATTTTTGTACTACTTTGCAGTGGTATACATTACTAATCTGATTCTTTCGACAATAGCGATCAAGCAGCAAAAGATGCCTTTTCACTTTTATGTAGCATTGGTATTTTCTCCTGTCTATAACCTGCTGCATAGTGTTGCATCTTTTCTCGCCCTGTGGGAATTTATTACTTGCCCTCAGCAATGGAACAAAATTCAGCATGGTTTATGGAACAAAAACAATCAAAATCCGTAGCTATTTGGCTATTTCTCTGCTCTATCATGATAGTCCTCATGGTGGGGATTGGTGGATTTACCAGACTCTCAAAAGCAGGGCTATCTATTACAGAGTGGAACCCAATTACTGGAGCGTTTCCACCACTTAACGAACGAGACTGGCTACAAGAAAAATCAAAATATGAGACTACACCTGAATATAAAACATTTAACTATGGTATGAGCATGGAGGAGTTTCGTACTCTATACTTGATAGAGTATGTACATAGATTGTTTGCAAGGCTAACGGGATTGATTTTCATTCTGCCATTTATATATTTTACACTAAAAAAAAGAATATCTAAAAAGGTAGTAATAAGGTTATCTATAGCACTATCATTTGGAGTCTTGCAAGCTTTTACTGGTTGGTATATGGTTAAAAGCGGTTTGGTAGCTAAGCCACATGTGAGCCACTATATGCTCACACTTCATTTGCTATTAGCATTGGTTATTTTTGCATTATTATCATATCAATTTTTTAATTATCAAGTTAGGCAAAAGCAAACTAAACTTAAGATTAGTGGTAGCACTGTACACTACGTAGGAATAATTCTGATCCTGATTGTAGTACAGATAATTTTTGGGGCATTTGTTGCAGGATTAAATGCTGGTTTAATTTACAATACCTTTCCACTAATGGGTGGACACATTATCCCGAAAGATTTATTTTTCTTACAGCCTACATGGCTAAATATCTTTGAAAACAGAGCAACAGTACAATTTATACACCGAACACTAGCATTGCTAATCTTGGTCCTGACAACAGTACTCACAATAAAAAATGCCAGTGTAAAATCTGTGTATGCTATGCTACTCTCCGTCATCATCCAGATAATTTTAGGAGTGGTCACTTTGTTGTTGCATATACCAATAACTATTGCTATATCTCACCAAATGTTCTCGTTTATCTTATTTGGATCAGGTTTATGTTTCCTATGCTATTTAAGAAAGCAGAACTAACACTACATCACCAATCTGTACATTTTTTCCTTCTTGAACGAGAACGTTTTTTATTACCATTTCTGCTTCAGCACATATGATATTTTCCATTTTCATTGCTTCCACAACAAATAAAGGTTGTCCTGTTTCTACCTGATCTCCTACGTTTACGTGTAATTTAACTAATAAACCGGATATTGGAGATTTTACAGCATCTACTGAGGCTTTTTCTGTTTCGTTATTTAACATTAACTTACTTAATTCAGCTACATGAGGTTTAAATATATAGCACTCAGCTTGCATTCCGGCATGCCTTATGAAGTATTTGCTGCCTTGTTTTTCTACTTTAAATGTTATATTAGTATCATCATTAATTGTAATACATAGCAACCTATAACTTGATTTCCACTTACCACTTACAGAATACGTGTTATGATTGTATATTGTCGTTAAAATATTATCTTGGTACTTTGCATTTACAAGATGTTCGTTGTCATTTATTCTAGCTACGAACACTTCATCGATCGGCTTATCGTAATATTTTTCTTTATTTTCTAAGTGAACATATAACCCAGCGAAAATAAATATTTTAATATATTCTTCTGTAACAAAATCACCATGAAACCCACTGGGGTAGTGGTCTAGAGTGAATCTTGTATGGAGCTTTGCTGCAACAAAATTTGGATGGTGGAAAATGGATTCTAGAAATTCTATATTATTTGTTACCCCTCCTATATAGCATTCAGACAATGCTTTTTGCATTCTGCTGATTGCTTCTATTCTATCTTTTCCATATGTTATTACTTTTGCAATCATCGAGTCATAAAACATGCTAATTTCTGAACCTGCAGCAACTCCGTCATCTACTCTCACATGATCATTTTCATTTGGTTTATCGTAGTATTTTATTCTTCCGCTAGAAGGGAAAAACCTTTTCGATGGGTCTTCAGCACAAGTTCTACTTTCTATTGCGGAACCAGTAAGTCTAATATCATCTTGACCGAACCTTAATTTTTCTCCGCAGGAAGTTCGTATCATTTCTTCTACTATATCTATTCCAGTTACAAATTCTGTTACTGGATGCTCAACTTGCAATCTCGTGTTTACCTCAAGAAAATAGAAGTTTTGGTTTTTATCCGCAACAAACTCAATAGTACCTGCTGAAAAATAGCCAGCTTGCTTTGCCAGGGAAACACATTGGGCATACATCTCTTGTCTTACTTTCTCGCTGATGAATGGACTTGGCGTTTCTTCTATTATTTTCTGATTATTCCTTTGTACTGAGCACTCCCTCTCTCCAAGACACACTACATTGCCATATTTATCTGCTATGATTTGTATTTCGATGTGCCTTGGTAACTCTATATATTTCTCTATAAAGATACTACCATCCTTAAAACTCTTCTCCGCTTCATTTTTTGCTGATGTGAATGCTAGTTCAATTTCCTTTTTGGAATTTACAATTCGCATACCTTTACCACCACCACCCGAAGCTGCCTTTAACATAACGGGAAAACCAATCTCTTCCGCAACTTGAGCTGCATGGGCAGCATCGTTAATCTTGCCCATATATCCTGGTACTATATTGACCCCAGCCTTTCTTGCGGCTTTTTTTGCTGTTATTTTGTTAGCTGTAACTTCTATTGTTTCTGCACTTGGCCCAATGAAATCTATATTGTATTTTTGTAGAGCATATGGAAAATCTGGATTTTCTGCTAAAAAACCGTAACCTGGATGCACAGCTTGTACACCTGTTTCAACTGCTACTTCACATATTTTTTCAATATTTAAGTAACTAAGGCAAGAAGGCGAAGGACCGATATACTTTGACTCATCTGCTTGCCTTACATGCACAGAATTTATATCTGCATCTGAGTACACGCATACACAAGATATACCCATTCTACGAGCAGTTTTGATAATCCTGCAGGCGATTTCCCCTCTGTTTGCTATTAAAATCTTATTGTACTTCTTTTCTGTCATCGTATAAGTATAATTTTATGTCATTGCCTACAAGTAATTTTCTTTCTTCATATATAAGTACCAGGTGCTACTATTTTTGCAGCACACTTAGCACTAATATCCTCCATTAGGGTGCTTACGTCATTCGAGTTGTATATCTCGCTAAATGCTTTAAAAGACAGACATGCAACTCCACCAGAAGCTATTGTTGCTACTGAAGCTAGTGCAAGCTCTTGAGAGCACAGACACAGAAAATATAAAGATGAACATAAGGTAGCAATACACGCTATAGTTCCTACTATATATAGGCACAGGTGAAATTTCTTATTACATAAGAAGCTCTCTTTTATGCCTGCAATTTTTCTTATGTCGTCTTTATCTTCCTTACTAACCATATCAAGGGGAGTCCTTTTTGTGGAGTCAGTTAACGCACATTTGCTACTTAACGCATTTCTGACGTAATTTTTGAACTTTTCTAGCTTTTCTGGATCATACTGCAATTTAGCTTTTTCTGAATTCAAGTGCTCAAATATTCCTTCTATTACTTTCAGTAGTATCTGCATTCTTGCTGCTATATGAAATGGATTTATGTTGCCTTCGCTGTACCCTAATAAACGGACATCACTTTTAATACTTTTCTTGAAAATAGATAAAAAAACTTCAACATTTCTTGTCCTTGCAGCTAAATGCAAGAGATTGTCTCCATTCGCTATTAATTTTGCTTTATCGGACGGACCTGCATAACACCAGTCAAGTGCACATGTATTGGTTGAAAGCAGACCTTTTATATATTCAAGTTCACCCATAACATACCTGGCTATATTTAACCGATATTGAACTATACACCACAATTTGTAAAAATAAATGCAAATTAATCTTTCAGGATAAATAATTTATAGTAATTCTAAATTGTTATAGACATGGATTTTAGCTATCATCGTTTACCATTGCTATAATAAACAAATATGCCAAACATAGTTACCAGATTTGCTCCATCACCAACAGGGTTTTTGCACATTGGTGGGGCTCGTACTGCCTTATTTAATTGGCTCTATGCAAAGCACCATGGTGGCAGATTTTTGCTCAGGATTGAGGACACTGACAGAAAACGTTCAACACAGGAAGCAATTGATGCGATAATAAATGGGCTAAAATGGCTTGGTGTGAGCTATGATGGAGAAATAGTATATCAATCGAAAAGAATAGAACGGCATATCGAAGTTGCAAATCTTCTTGTTGAGAAAGGTAAGGCATATTGCTGTTGTTGCCCTGAAGATAAAGTTGCAGAAAAGAAGGCAAAAGCGAGAGAGGAAAGGAAAATATATAAGCACAAATGTACTAGTGTAATACCAGACGCAAAGCCAGTTGTCCGTTTTAGCGTACCAGATTCACAGGAGATCATTGTCGATGATAAAATATACGGTCACATTAAAGTGAATAGTGACCAACTTGATGATATGGTGATCTTACGCTCTGACAATACTCCAACATATATTTTTGCGGTGGTAGTTGACGATCACGATGCAGGAATAACTGATATAATACGTGGTTCTGACCACCTCACTAATACCTTCAAGCAAGTGCTGATATACCAGGCTCTTGATTTTGATATTCCACGTTTTGCGCATGTACCGCTGATTCACGGGAGAGATGGGAATAAGCTGTCCAAAAGGCACGGTGCAACAAGTGTTTGCGACTACGAAAAAATGGGGATATTGCCAAAAGCGATGCGTAATTACTTGCTGAGGCTTGGGTGGAGTCACGGCAATGACGAGATTATTAGCAATGAGCAAGCAGTAAAGTGGTTTAATTTAGAAAGCATTGGTCGTTCGCCTGCACGGCTTAATTTTAAAAAATTGGAACATTTGAATAACCATTATATTAATAATATGAGCAATGAAGATATTCTGACCCTGATGCTTGGAGAAAGCACTCTAACTGACAAGAAAAAGAACTATTTATTACAGGGGTTAACGGAACTAAAAAAAAGAGCAAATTATCTGACCGAGTTGCTGGATTTAGCGCAGTTTTATATAAAAGACCCACCTTTTGGTTTGAGCGAAGAAGCTGAGCAAGTTGTCAAATCTAACCTTGATATAATCAAGTTACTTGCGTCATTTCTCTCGAATATCGGAGATAAAAACTGGAATAAGGGCTTTTTGTCTTCTCAGGTCAAGGAGTTTTCAAAGTTGCACAGTGCTAAAATAAGCGATATTTACCGTTCATTACGAGCCCCTATAACTGGGGTGATGGATGCACCAGGAATCATTGATATTATGATAATTCTTGGTAAAGATGAATGTATAAGGAGGTTACAGGCAGTTTAAATGAAATAAAAGAAATTACTTAACAAACCTTGCCAACCCACCATAGCACTGATGGTATTAAGTTATCTTCAGTCTGTGCAGATTAAATGATGGAGTGTCACATAGTTAGTGTCTTATGTTTAATTTTTTGCACTATGTGCATTGTATGTCTTTAAAAGTTTTTACCTATATAAGCTGAGACGTGATTACAAAGCGTTTAAGACAATATAAGCCGCCGATTTGCAGGATTAGAGAGTAAACTCTATCATGGGGTTTCTTTTACCTTTTTTTCTGTCTAGTAAATTTCTTAAATATTTGTAGCTAAAGCAGTTTAGTGTAAAGGCAACACAATACTATGAATGATGAATCAGTATTGCTTTAAAAAGAGTACCCATGTTTTCAGTCAACCTTAGAAATTCGCTAAAGATCCTATTCTTTTGTTCATCACTTGCATTTTCCATTAAAGCCTGTGTTCTTTCTTTTATACCAAAAAGATATAAAAATTCTCTTTGAGTTGAAATCTCACAGTCTACGTATCTTAGTGAGTCTCTTAACGCTTGAAAATTTACAAGCGCGGTAATATCACTATTACCGACATTTTCAAGAAAATTAGCATACTTATGTTGTCTTACCGATTGCAAAGTGCTCTTGTGAGAAGGATATACATAGCCGTAATCTATAATCAAAGCGGCTCCTCCGTTATTCATTATCTTATCCTCAAGCTTTTTTAATACTTCGATCCCAGCTGAACATACTTCCACTACTGCACCATCAAAACCCTCTGTCATCCCATTGCTTGACACTGGAATCCAGTTTTTTTGTAATTTCATCGAAAATGTTGAATAGTGTGCTTGTTTACGATCAATTTTTCTGGATCCAAGTGTCAAGCAATGGGATAAAAAGGAAGGAGCACTAGGATGACAAGAAAGGGACAGTGAGGTGACAACATTCTTTTTTCTGGATTTCAACGCCAGTTTACTTGGATCTTTTTTCTGGATTCTAGTATTAAGCAATGGGGTGACAAGAAAGGGGCACTGGGATGATGCCCCATCATTCTGCTTTGTCACCCTATTTTCGTGCCACTTCCCATTGCGATATACAAACTGGTCTATTGGAAGAGCATCGAAGAATTCATTTGCTAGAAAAATGGTTGGTTGTTCTGGTAAACTATCGATATTTTCGTGCCAACTGATTCCTAAACCCTTTAACTTTTCTTTTTGTATTTTTTGCAAAGTAGGACTTATCTCAACCAGGTGAATGGCCATTGAACTAAAAAAGCTACCGTACTTTTTAGTGACTCTTATTATATCATGAATGAGTGTTCCTCTACCTGGCCCAAGTTCGACTAGAGAAAATTTTGGTGGCTTTCCCAATTTTTTCCATGTGTGCATTACCCAAACTGCAATTATTTCACCAAACAATTGACTAATTTCAGGTGCTGTGATAAAATCGCCACCATTGCCAAGCGGTAATTTATTCATGTAATAGCCATATTCTTTATGGTATAGAGCAGCATTCATGAAATCACTGATGGATATTGATCCTTGGCTTTTATCAATTAATTCGTATATATAAGTGAGCATATTATTAATAAATGTTTAATTATAGTGTGCCATAATATAAAATAGTGGAGTATTTATATATATAGTATAAACTTAAAAGCTTATGAATAATAGTGCTTCAGTTATGGACGAACAAAACGTTACCCTTATGTTTCAAGATGATAGTATTGAACATAAGCTTGAAGAAGCTGTCAATTTTGTAGAAAACAAGGTTATAAGTTCTGACGGGCTAACTTTAGCAGAAGTATTTCAAGCGCTAGTTCAAATGCTAAATAATGATCTAGAGTTGGTAAAAAAAGTGCTAGCGCACGCTAATATTATGGCAAAGCATGGAATGAAGCTAGCAAAAGAGTCACAATTGAGCAAAGCTGATGTTTGCCGAGCTTTAGAAGGCAAAGAAAGTATCCTTCACAGACAAGACTTTATAAAGAAACTGTCTTCTCTACCTTCTGTAAAATCGATCAAAAAGAAAGGCAGAGGTCTTTAGATGGCTGATTCTATAAAAAAATTTACTGTGCAGTGTGATTTCAAAGGACAAAGCTCACCTTTTGCAATATACATAGGGGATCCAAAAAGTGATACTCATCCAATACATCATCAAGATCTATGGCTTGTAAAAGAACGTGGAGGGAATATCCCTAATAAAGTCAAAGAAAGCCTGCAGAAGTTATATAAGCTATCTCAAGAAAATGGAATTCCCTTTTCAGAGTTATGCGCTTATGCCATTACTGTAGTTAATAATAATGATAGAAAAAAGTGACGATAAGAAATGAGATAGCCTTAATCTCTCAATATTTCATTTATAGAAGTCTTCTGTCTTGTCTTTTCATCCACTTTTTTTACTATAATTGCACAATAGATTGAAATGTTATTTGCAGATAAAGTAGATCCTGGTACCACCACAGAATAAGGTGGCACTTCGCCGTAAAACACCTTATTGGTTTCTCTATCAATGATCTTTGTTGACGCTCCGATGAAAACTCCCATGCCTAAAACAGACCCTTCTCTTATTATAACGCCTTCAGCTACTTCGCTGCGTGCGCCAATGAAGCAATTATCCTCTATAATAACTGGAGAGGCCTGAATAGGTTCTAAAACTCCACCGATTCCTACTCCTCCGGAAACATGGCAATTTTTTCCTATTTGTGCGCAGCTACCAATTGTTGACCAGGTATCTATCATTGTACCAGAACTAATATATGCACCAACGTTAATAAAACTTGGCATAAGAACAACGTTTGTGCCTACGTAAGCAGATTGGCGAACAAAGCATCCGGGAACTGCTCTAATTTTTGACTGGTGAAATTCTTCTTCATTCCATCCGTCAAACTTATTATTGACTTTATCAAACCACCAACCGGTATGATCTGTCATTTTGCTCTCTTCAGTAAGAAAATATAACGATATTGCCTGCTTTATCCATGTATGTACTATCCACTTCCCATCTGATAGCCTTTCTGCTACTCTAATTTTGCCACTATCTAAGAGCTTAATTACCTTTTTAATTATTACTCTTGCTGCTCTTTTCACGCTACGATTGCTAAGTTTGCTTCTATTTTTCCAAATATCTTCTACGTCACTCTGTATTTTTTCTAGTTGCAAGTCTTCCATTTATTACTTATTAACAATAAGTTTATAATTTTGTATAACTTGAGCTTGTTACTGCTTCACGTGTAAGGGCTGTGAAAATACAATGTAATAATAATTGCACTAAAACCTACTTAGTACTTCCCGGATAAGTAGTTGAATCTGGGAGGAAAGTAAAATATATAAACTATAATCACGCATGGCATGAATATTGACAAGAACCTGACAAGCATACACACTGCTAGTATGCAAGAAAAAAGAATTGGTGGAAGGAATTTTTTACAAAATTTAGTGTTTACTACATTAGCCTTTGCTGTAGTAACAGGATTATGTGTCGCAATAGCTAGTTCCAAAGAGATGAATAGGGTATACAAAACAATAAGCTGTAAGCTGGATACAAAAAAAGCAAACTGATAGCCCAAGTATGAAAAGGCTTGCTGCAAGTAAATTTTATCAAGGCTACTTCTTTCTATCTAATTTAAGATCTAGCTAAACAGACGTCAATTACTGGTGTCATCTAAATAGATGATACTGAGATCCAGTTTCCGTAACGCAATTCTGTCCATAAATTTTTTGCTCCTTTTTATTTAGCGAGGTTCATTACAGTTAGAAAACTTATATAGATTTTTTCTACCTCTGTGATATCATAAGCCTGTAGTTATGGATAAGCACATATGAATAAATCAGCGTATGAAATCGTAGAACATGAATATGATGTAGTGGTGGTAGGTGCAGGTGGGGCAGGGCTCAGGGCAACACTTGGAATGGCTGCTACTAACTTCTCGGTTGCTTGCATTTCTAAAATTTTTCCTACACGCAGTCATACAGTTGCAGCACAAGGTGGAATTAGTGCGGCTCTAGGTAATATTGCTGAAGATGATTGGCGCTGGCATGCGTATGACACAATAAAAGGCTCAGACTGGCTTGGTGATCAAGACGCAATAGAATATATGTGTAAGAACGCTGCTAAAGCTGTTATTGAACTTGAAAATTTCGGTGTACCTTTTTCTCGTACAGGGAATGGTAAAATATACCAGCGTCCCTTTGGTGGAATGACAACTCATTTTGGCAAAGGAAAATCAGCCCAGCGTACTTGTGCAGCAGCAGACAAAACTGGGCATGCGATCCTTCACACTCTATATCAGCAGTGTCTTAAATTTAACACTGAATTTTTTGTCGAATATTTTGTAATCGATTTAATCATAGATAACGAAACCGGGGCGTGCTGTGGAGTTCTCGCTTGGTCGCTATGCGAGGGTACATTACATAAATTTCGTGCACATTCGGTGGTATTAGCAACAGGTGGATATGGACGTGTTTATTTCTCTGCAACAAGCGCACACACCTGCACAGGTGATGGTAATGGAATGGTGGTAAGAGCTGGATTACCACTTGAAGATATGGAGTTTGTGCAATTTCATCCAACAGGAATATATGGTTCAGGGTGCTTAATGACAGAAGGATGTCGTGGTGAAGGCGGGTACCTTGTTAATTCTCAGGGCGAAAGGTTTATGGAGCGTTATGCGCCAAAGGTAAAAGATTTAGCTTCTCGTGATGTAGTAAGTCGTGCAATAACAATTGAAATTAGAGAGGGAAGAGGTGTAGGACCGAAAAAAGACCACATATATTTAACTATAGCGCATCTTGATCCAGAAATAATAAAACTGAGACTTCCAGGAATTAGTGAAACTGCAAGGACCTTTGCAGGGGTTGATGTTACTAAAGATCCAATACCTGTTATTCCAACTGTGCATTACAATATGGGCGGTATTCCAACTAATTATCATGGAGAAGTGGTTACACTGAAGGAAAGTAAAGAAGAAGTGGTAGAAGGATTATTTGCAATCGGAGAAGCAGCGTGTATATCTGTACATGGTGCAAATCGGCTTGGTTCTAACTCACTTCTTGATCTTGTAGTTTTTGGTAGAGCTGCAGCACTCAGAGCAAAAAAGAAACTAAAGCCTAATATGCCACACAAAAAATTACACTCAGCTTGTATAGATTGGATAGTAGATAGATTCAATAAAATGCGGTTTGCTTCCGGAGGGCTCAGAGTATCAAAAATACGCAGCGAGATGCAGCACACTATGCAAAAATATGCATCAGTGTTCCGTGTTGCTGAGGTTTTAGAAGAAGGTAAAAGAGCTATAAAAGGAGTAGCAAAAATGATGCCTGATATTGCAATTGAAGACCGCAGCATGGTATGGAACAGCGACTTAGTTGAAGCGTTGGAGCTTGCTAACATGATTCCACAAGCGGTTATTACTATGGAGTGTGCAGCCAATCGCGAGGAAAGCAGAGGTGCTCATGCTCGTGAAGATTTTCCTGAACGTGATGACAAGAACTGGATGAAGCACACTATAGCGTGGCTCGAGGAAAAGGAAGGGCAAATCAATGTGAGAATTGATTACAAGAAAGTTGCTGAAGACACTCTGAGTGATGAGATTGATTTCATCGCGCCAGAGAAGAGGGTTTATTGATTTGCTCGTTGAATCCTAACAATCTCTTAATAACTTGAAATATTGATACACCATATATTTTAGAACTAGGAAGGCTTTCAGTGTCTTTTGATTGGTCTGATGACTCTTGTATTTCTTCCTTCTCTGAATTTTTGTGTTTATTTTCTACGTTCTGTTGAACAGTGCTTTTGAGAGCTTTGCCTTGCTCTGCAGATAGGTGATCATCTTTACTTTTAAGCACACCCTGTTTATCAGTGGTAAATTCTTTCGTAGACTTCTTAATACCATTAAACCCTAAAGTGAATATTAGGCAGACCATTCCAGTAATAGCTATAATAGGTAATGCTGCTCCGATTACAATTTGCCCTTGGAAGCAAGAAAGTGTTACCATTATAATAATGGTAGTTACTACTGTAATTGCTAACAATATACTAGCTCTCCTGCCAGAATCAACGCACTTCCATACAGCTTTGGAAGTATGTCCTATTTTTTTCATAGTGGTTTTTAATCGGTCTGCAGTAGCTCTACTTTGAGAATTAAACCATTTAGAAATGGTGCATACACCATATTTTGCTTCAAGCTTTTCTTTTAATTCTTTAGCTTTATCCCGTGCTTTTTGTGGTATTGTTTTATCATTCTTTGCATTTCTTAGAACCAGATAGTACTTCTTAGTATGAAATTTCTCATCTTCTAACCATAAAGAATGAGGGTTAGCACCTTCTTTTAATAATATTGCACAAAATTTTGTTGTGTTGCCACCACCGGACTTTCCGGAAACAATTTTTTTATGTTGAGAAAGGTGTTCAAATTTTTCTTTCATTGCTCTCCCCTTTAATGCTTCTTGTATAAGCGTACCTTTATCATCGGTGTCTGTCTCAGCCTCACTTAATTCACTTTTGCCTGATATTAGATCCAAACATGTAACTTTTTGCTTGCCTTTCGATGACATAATATAGTGCAGAGCATTATTTCCTTCTTTGTCCTGAATAGTAATATCAGCACCATTTTGTAGGAATAGCTCTAGTATTTTATACCTGTTAGTTTTTTCAAATTTCTTATCTGTAAGCGACTGGCTTTCACTTTTTTTTTCTATATACTGAAGCAATTGATGAAGAGGTGTTCGCCCTTCTTTGTTAGGAGTATTTACAGCATTACTAAATCCATCTTTATCTGAAATTAACTTCAAACATACAACTTTTTGTTTGCCTTTAAATGACACAATATAGTGCAAAGCATTGTTTCCTTCACCATCTCTTTTGCTAATATCAGCACCATTTTGTAGGAATAGTGCTAGAGTTTGATATCTATTAGTAGCATTAAATTCTTTTTTAACTACATTTTGTATTTTGTTTCCCAGCGAAGATTTTTTACTCTTTTCTTGTATGTGCTGAAGTACTTGATGAAGTGGCGTTTGTTTTGCTGTATTTTCAGTGTCTACAGCTTTTTTAAACTGTGCTTTAAGTTGCTCTTTTCCTTTCTCCTCGCTTATATTTAATACTATATTTAAAAATTCAAGCTTTTGTTCTTTCTTTGATTCTATAACTATTAGATGTAAAGCATTGTTGTTACTTGCACCTTTAATGCTAATATCCGCCCCTTTTTGCAATAGTTCCTTAAAAAGTTTCTCATCTTTATTTTTAATTGCTGAATGTAATAGATAATTGTCATTACCATCTGGAGTATTTATAATACGCGCTATAATTTCTTTAATTTTTGTTTTTATCTCTAGTTCTAACTCAGGTTTCTTTACTGACTCTGCTAATTTTTCTAGGAAATTAAGATAATATACCTTTTGCTTTTCATTTAAATTTTGTAGCACTTCTTGAGATAATTCTAACTGATCTGGTTTAACCTCATGCTCTAATAATGTAACAAAAAACTTAAGTGTGTTATCATTATCTTGGATTGTGTGGGGTCCATATTTCCCTTTTGTTATTTTGTCAATGAATGCCACCTGAAGCGGAGTTCTTTCATCCTGATTTTCACTATCAACAAGTTGTGCTAGATATTTCTTGGAAATTGCTTCTATTAGGGCATTTAAAGATCTGCGTTTTTGTTTTTTCTTTAGCAGTGCAGCAAGGTGTAAAATATTATTTACGTTTGCATCTTTTAGGCTAATATCTGCCCCTTTTCGCAATAGTTTTTTTAAAAAATTTTTATCATAATTGTCAATTATTGAATGTAATAGATGATTACCATTAGCATCTGGAGTATTTATAATACGCGCTGTAATGTCTTCAATTTTATTTTCTATATTGATTCTCTGCTCTAATGTAGATCGCCCTACTGACTCTGCTAATTTTTCTAAGAGTTTAAAATGATACTTCCTGTACTTTTTATCTAAGTTTTGTAATTCCTCTTTAGATAACTGCAAATTATTGACGTTAGCTCCTAGCTTAAACAAGCTTATAGCAGACTCTATCGTATGATCATCATATTGCGTAAATGGCTTTTTTAGAAATTTTCCAATTTTTCCGAGTACTCTTTCAGAGCTATGCTCTCCCTTAGTTATTTTTTTAGATGACAATTTTTGTAAGGGTGTTTGTCCTTCTTTAAGGTTTATAGTTTTACTAAGTTTATCTTGAGATATTTTTTCTTTTTTCACTAAACCTAATATTAGATTTAAACATGCAACTCTTTGCTTTCCTTGCTGTAAAGCAACTACGTAGTGTAGAGTGTTGTTATCGTCACCATCTTTTGTGCTAATGTCTGCGCCTTTTTGTACAAGTTTCTTAATTTTTTTCTTATTGTCTCGTTTTGCTGTTTCCAATAAACGATCATTAATGTTCTCATCTGTAAATATATTAAGAATTTTTTCCCTATTCTTAGGCTCTTTGTCATTAGTTTGACGTTTATGATTGCTATCACTTCCAATTCCATTATCTTCGCTGTTCCTATGGCCATTTTGGTTGTGGGTAATACTATTAAAATAATATTTGCTATTATAAGTAATTTCAGAAATTACTTGTCCTATTCCCTCTTTTTTTATAGGGTCTAATTCTTTCGGTATTTTTCTATTCAATATCGGAAGGAAACACTGGACATAATACCTATAATATTTTTCTTGTTTTCTAAGTGATTCTTCCAATGTAGTTAATACTTCAGGGCTAGCGCCTTCTTTGAATAACCTTGTACACTTCTTGATGATTCCATCTCGAACTCTTGGTTTTTTACGCTTATGCTCTTCTTTTTTTACCTTTCTCTCTATAGCACCATGCAATTGCTCGTCCTTTCTATCCTGCTCTCGCTTTTCATTTTTATCTGTGCATTCACCTAATTTATCTGTATTAGTAGTTAGTGTAGTTATATCTATACCCATACTAAAATCCCACTATTAAGCTATGTATCTTCTTGGCTGTCAGCGCTGGAGCTTCTTTTGCTTAAACTAACAACCTATTGAATTAGACTTTTAAATTGAGCTAGATGTTGTATATGTAATCGAAATATAGGTGAAAAAGCAGAAAATTAGTTTTTATTAGAAAACTTGCCATCATTAGTTAAACCTCACTTTAGCATTTATCTACCATTTTAACCATTTAATCTTAAAAAATAATAAATATAGCTAAAATAGATCTGATATTTTCTGCAAAACATGCCACTGCTGTTAGCTCTACGTCGTACCGCTGCAGTATCTCGCGTGCCAACAAGCATAAACAAACAAAATCTTCGGATTACCTTGGCTGTAGTCCGCATTTTAATTTGATTGTGCTTTGTTAAAAAAAACTTTAGATTAATTTCATAATCAGTACTTACAATTTTATGACTCAAACTTGGAATTTATTGCAAGCAGGGCAGGAGAGAAATTACAAGGTAGCATATATAAATGCTCGTATTATCGACCCAGAAACTAAACTTGATATAGAGGGTTCACTGCTGACTGAAGGGAGTAAAATCATCGATTTTGGTGAATCATTGTTTTCGAACGGAGTGCCAAGTGGAGTTGATGAGACGATAAACTGTGAAGGACTTGTTCTAATGCCAGGCCTTGTTGACATTCACGTGCATTTTCGTGAGCCTGGCCAGGAGCACAAAGAAACTATATATACAGGTAGCAAATCCGCAGCTGCGGGAGGTGTTACAACTGTAGTTTGCCAACCAAACACTACTCCAGCAATAGATAGTGTTATTTTGGCTAAGTATTTAAAATATAGAGCGCTTGAAACTTCACATGTGAACATTGAATTTTACGCTAAAATCACTACTTCAGAGGAAAAGTTAACTGAAGTGGCACTTTTAAAAGAAGCAGGTGCAGTTGGGTTTACTGATGATGGTATACCGGTCATGAATCCAATGATTATGAGGCAGGCGCTACTTTATTCAAGTATGCTGAATGTTCCTATTGCTCAACATGCCGAAGACCTGAATTTATCAGCAGGCGGTGCAATCAACGAAGGTAAGATTTCTGAAGCATTAGGAGTAAAGGGAATCTTAAGTGCATCAGAATCAGTCATGGTAAGTCGCGATATACTGCTCATGAAAGATATAGAGAATGTGCACTATCATATTTTGCATATCTCTTCAAAAGACTCACTTGACGCTGTTAAACGTGCAAAAGATTTAGGATTGAACGTCACATGCGAAGTAACTCCTCATCACTTCACTTTAACTGAAGATATAGTAAAACAACACGGAGCAATTGCAAAAATGAATCCGCCGCTTCGTACCGAAGAAGATCGTTTAGCTATGGTTGAAGGTTTAAAAACAGGCGTGATTGATTGCATTGCAACCGACCACGCGCCGCATGATCGTAGTTCTAAAGACCTGCCACTCGAGAGCGCTGCATTTGGTATTGTAGGCCTTGAAACAATGCTACCCCTTTCACTTGAACTTTACCACAGTGGGCAGATAGACCTGTTTGATATACTTGCAAAGCTGACATACAAGCCTGCAGATATAATACACGTACCACGTGGTCGTGTACAGAAGAACTTTGTTGCAGACCTAACTTTGGTTGATTTGAATTACGAGTGGGAGATTAAAATTGACAGCTTTGCTAGTAAGTCAAAAAATTCTCCTTTTGGCGGACGCAAAGTAAAAGGGCGCGTAGTACGCACTATTGTGTCCGGCAAAACTGTGTACTCGCAAAAATGATTTTCGTAGAATCACTTTTTCTTATCTGGAATTTTTAATAACTCGGTTTCCAATTCTTCTATCGTTGGCAGAACTGTTTTTATGTCTTTCGGTAAATTTTCAGTTATTCGATGTTCTGCTAACTCTATATTGGTTTGGTCATATCTCGAAGTGTATATTCAGCAAGCACACTATTCTCTGATTTTCACAAAATTAATCCTATGGAAGATTAATCTGTTGCATGTTTTAGTAAATCATCAACTGCAGAAAGATAGAAATTCATTTTACTAGCATATTCTGGTTTAAAGTCTTTATCTTTGAGTTCAATTACTACAAAGCAACACAACTTTAAGTGGTAAAATAATAAATCAATATAAAAGTCTTTATCTCCAACATCTAAGTGAAACTTGTCTGCAAACAAACGCGAATCCTTCACCCAGCTCTAGTAGGAACTTTTCAACATGCTTTTACAAGCCATTTTTCTACTTCTCTCTCATGAGCATCATCTCCTATACTTAAGAAATCAAAAACATATAGATCTTTTAATGTATAGTGTGCCAGGTCTGATTGGAAAGATGACAGCTTATCTTTAAGGTTAATAATAGCCTTTCCCTGCCTTTTATATAGCGTTCACTCTATCTGCTTCACTGTAATATTGCGTGATCAGCAATGTTTTATAGCTCTTTGAAAGTAGAAAAGCCTCTCTTGTAAGGCTCTTTAATCTTATCCATAATCACCACAGTATGAAACTAAGGCAATTCTACAAGCAACCTGTTGCACAAATTCAACATCGAGATATTCTTCAGCAAATTTGTGCATATACTTCAGATTTCTCATACTAAAATCCTTCATTTCTGGAAATGCACCCTTCAAATTCTTACTCAGTTATTCAAAACTTTCGCTTCCAGCCATGTTCTTTTTGTCACTTTAAAGTTTCTATACTAGTATAATAATAAAGTAAGTGAGCTTGCTGTAAGCGCTGCTTTATAACGATTTGTGGTAATATGATCTTTTAGCTACTTTAAAAATTTCGTATATTTTTTTCTATAGTTTTTGCCATTGGTTATCCCTTAAACAATTTTCACCATTCTTTACTTGTCGAAAAAACAATCTTTAGTTCAAGGTTTATGCCTGAAACCTTAAGTTATAGTAGTTTAGGATTCCTCTATGAATCACACGTGCCTAGCTAATACTTCTTTAACCTTGCAATGATATTTTCTTTACCAATAAAAATTAATAACTTAGCAAGCTCTGGGCCTGTTTTTGCACCTGTTAGGGCTAAACGCAGCTGCATAAACAAGTCTTTCACCTTTATATCCACTGTCTGTTGAATAGCTTTCACCCACTCCGACAATGTGTTTTCATTACAATCACCTTGAGGCAATGCATCGAGTACGATTTTTATAAACTCCTTATCAAGAACCACAGGTTCTATATTAGATTTACATATTTGCCACCACTCAGCCACTTCCGAAAATTTTTCTATATTGTTCCTTATGAAGTACCAAAACTCTGGAGAGTTCACTCCAATTTGACTTAAACGCTCTTTTACCATTTCAAATGGCATTTGTTGCAGGACTTTACTATTTAGCTTATGTATTTCACTCAAGTTAAATTGTGCAGAAGCTGAGCCAAATTTTTTAATGTCAAATGAGTCAATTAAAGATTGCATGTTAACGTAAGCTTCGATTGGATCAGATGTTCCAAGTTTTATTAAATAACTAGCGAGTGCCATTGGTTCAATTTCATTTTCTTTAATGGATTTGATGTCCAGTCCACCTTTCCGTTTCGATATTTTACTATCATCAAAATGTAGAAGGGGAAGATGAGCAAACACAGGAACTTTTGCTTCTAATGCTTGTATCATTTGTATCTGAACTGCAGTGTTAGTTACATGATCTTCTCCGCGTATAACATGGGTTACATTAAAGTCGACATCATCAATAACAGAAGGTAACATGTATGTATAAATTCCATCCTCCCTTTTTACCACGGGGTCGCTTATACTGCTGGTTGCAATATTTATTTCACCTTTAACCTCATCATTCCATTTGACAACTTCATTCCTATCTAACTTAAATCTAAAATGTGGTTTTCGTCCTTCTTGCTCATAACAAAATTTTTCCTGTTCAGTGAGAAGTAATGCACTCCTATCATATACCGGAGGAAGCCCATGTTTTAACTGCAATTTTCGTTTAATGTCTAATTCTTCTTTTGTTTCATAGCATGCATAAATGTGCCCTTTTTTTATTAACTGCAGAAACACTTCGTTATAATGCTTAAAGCGCTCTGATTGCTTAAAATTTACATCCCAATCTATGCAAATCCATCTCAAATCCTGCACTATGCTATCTATATGTTTAACGTCTGAGCGCTGAAGATCAGTGTCGTCGAAACGAAGTAAAAATTTCCCGTTTTGACTACGTGTGTACATCCAGCAAACGAGTGCAGTGCGGGCGTTTCCCACATGAAGATAGCCAGTTGGGCTTGGGGCGAATCTCGTTAACATTTTATTTGTGACTCTGATTTTTTTAATTCTATATGAATATGTGGCTAAAGCAAGATCTATAATATAGCTAAAAGGTTATGCAGCTGTACAAATGTTATGAAGGGGTGTCATCTAAGTGACTCATAGAAATGCAAAAATTATTTGACAAACCTCGCCGGCCCCCATAGTACTAAAGGTATTCAATTACCTTCAATCTGTGCAGATTAAATAACAAAGTATTACATAGTTGATGTCTTATGTTTAATTTTTTGCACTATATGTACCTTATGTCTTCACAACATTTCTAGGTTTTTACCTATATAAGCTAAAACTCGCTTTTAAAGCGTTTGAGACAGTATAATATGCCAATTTGCAGGATTAGAGAGTAAACACTATCTACCACGGGACATCTTTTTCTTTTTTTTATTTAGTAAATTTCTTAATATTTGTAGCTAGTTCAATTTAAGGGTCCAAAAAAGATGTCATGTCAGTATCAGATGTTTTCATAATATCCTTATGTTTGGGGTAAAATCTGCTATAACATTTAACACACTGTCTTCGAAAACAAATGTTCGTACAATTGTATATCAAGCATTGTAATGATACCACTTTTTTGGTCAAGGTCATTACAATGTTTGTACAGTTGTGCCTAAAGGACAGGAATTTTAGGTCGTTTTTCTTAAAAGTGTTTTAGTATACTAAATTCATTATTGAGGTAACAATAGAACTAGAGGATTTGATAGAAACATCTGAATTAACTTTACTCAACTTGCAAAACTTTCTTGACAGTTTTAAAGGGCAGTGTGCAGTAAAGTGGAAAAATATGTAGATAAAAGGGTAGAAGAAGTCAAAAATGAGATTGTGACATATGTAGTATGCAAGGTGTTAAATAATATCTTGGGTAATAAGCCACTAGCTATACTCAAAGTGAATAAACCTGACAAAATTACACAAGTTGATGATAGTTCAATACAAAATCAAAAATTTATCAAGATCTTTTTATAGGGAAAACGCTTATTGGAAAATATAAAGGGAGAATATATAAAGTTGCGGTCAGCAGTGAGGGCAAGTTCATCTATAATAAAGCAAAATATAACTCTCCTTCTATAGTAGGCAAAGGAATTATTGGTAAAAGTTGTAACGATTGGGATTTTTTTAGAGTATGCCTTGACTTCGAAAAAGGACTAAAAACTCTGGGCTACCATCTGCAAAATTTTTGTCAGCTCAAAATGGATCACAGCTAATGTTTAAGCCATATATTAAAGCTTTTAAAGAGGTCTTAGTTTACTTGCTCTGTTATTTTCTTTATTATTAAATATTGCTTTAAATAATATGGAGGAGTAGGTTGTCAGCAATTGCCATTATTGATTTTGGTTCACAATTTACGCAGCTTATCGCGAGACAGATCAGAGAAATGAACGTTTATTGTGAGATATTCCCTAGCAACATCAGTTTTGAAACAATATCGAAATTCAATGGATTTATTCTCTCTGGAGGACCACAATCTGTGCATGATGGTTGTTCTGAGGCAAGTGGAGTAGCACATGAGATTATAAAATTTAATGAGACAACAAATGTTCCTATACTTGGGATATGCTATGGGCAGCAACTTATTTGTCATTACTTTGGAGCAAAAGTAAAAAAAGAGTTCAAACAGGAGTTTTGCAAAACTAAGATTAAGATACTAAAGGAATCCTCCATTGTAAAGGATGTGTGGAATGTTAATTCTGAAGTAGATGTATTAATGAATCATGCGGACAGTGTTGAAACTGCACCACAAGGGTTTACTGTTATTGCATCAGGTGTAATAAATCAAACAATTGCGATAGTTGCCAATGAACAGCGTAGGATATATTGTACTCAGTTCCATCCTGAGGTTAAGCCTACAGCGAATGGTAGTAAATTGCTTTCTAACTTCTTGGACATTGCAAATTGTAAAAGAGACTGGACAATGAAGTCAATCATTGAAAAGCAAAAGGAGAAAATTAAAAATGTGGTAGGAGAGAAAAAAGTAATTGCTGCGGTAAGTGGAGGGGTTGATTCAAGTGTTGCAGTGGCTCTTACATATAAAGCCGTAGGAAAACAATTAAACTGTATTTTTATTGATACTGGGTTGTTACGTAAGAACCAGACCATTGCTCTGTTGGAAGAGATTCCAGTAAATTATGTTGATAAATCGAATTTGTTTTTGAGTAGGTTAAAAGGTATAACTGATCCAGAAGAAAAGCGAAAAATTATTGGTAACACTTTCATTGAAGTCTTTGAAGAGGAGGCAAAAAAAATAGGTAATGCAGATTTTTTAATGCAGGGTACTATTTACTCTGATGTGGTCGAATCAGGACATGCTTCGGGGAATGCTAGTACAATCAAATCTCATCATAATGTTGGTGGATTGCCAGAGAAGATGAATCTCAAGCTAGTGGAGCCTTTGCGCTACCTCTTTAAAGATGAGGTAAGACTGCTTGGGAAAGAGATTGGGCTTTCAAACGAGATAATATTTCAACACCCGTTTCCTGGACCTGGACTTGCGGTAAGGGTCATAGGTGAAGTTGATGAGGAAAGGGTGCGAATATTGCAAGAAATAGATGAAATATATATCAATACAATGAAAAATTATGATCTATATGATAAAATATGGCAAGCTTTTGCTGTACTATTGCCGATAAGAACTGTAGGTGTCATGGGAGATGGTCGTACATACGGATATGTTTGTGCTTTGAGGGCTGTGACATCGTTTGATGGTATGACGGCTGATGTATTTCCATTTGAGAATAAAAGTCAGCATTCATTAATATTTTGGGATTTTTTGCAGAATGTCAGCAGTATAATCGTTAATAACGTTTCCGGAGTAAATAGAGTTGTGTATGACTTAACTTCAAAACCACCGGCAACTATTGAGTGGGAATAATTTAGAACTGTTTTTTCTTCTTTATGCACCGCACTTTTTTCTTTATACTACTTGTAACTTCTACAAATAATGCAAATGTCAATGAAGAATACAAGTATTCTTTTGGTAATTCTACATGAAGTCCATCAAGCATCAGGTGTACACCAACAAGTACAATAAATAGGATGGCGATTATTTTTAAACTCGGGCTAGATTTAATTAGCTGGGCAGTATAACTTGATAAAAATATCATTGCTAGTATGGAAAATACGCATGCTATAGCAATTATTACCATGCTATGAGTTAATGCTATAGCAGTTAGTAAAGAATCAACTGAAAAAACTAAATCTATTAATATAATTTGTAGTACAGCTAAAAGCAGTTGTGATTTAATGTCTATTTTTTTTTCAACTTGCTTGCGTGAGAAAATGTCGTTCCATAATTCTATGAAGCTTTTAATGATTAGGAATAATCCTCCTGCTATCATGAGTAGATCTTTTACTGAAATGTTGAACGATGCAGCGTAAAATATAGGTTTTTGCATTGATAATATATATGATGTAAAAAATAGTGTTACAAAGCGCATCTGTAGTGCTAGTGCAAAACCTACGATGCGTACTCTCTCCCTCAACGCGTTTGGTACTCTATCTATTGCTAGAGAAATAAAGATTAAATTATCTATACTAAGTATTATTTCAAGTAGTGTAAGTATTAGTAAAGTCCAAGTTTCTGCTAGCATTTTTGTTCCAGATTTAGCTTCTTTACTCTACAATGGATATGTAAAATTTAAGTAACTTCACTCAGGCAAAGTATAGAGGGGTTTTGCTTCAGAACGCCCATGCTCGTATCCGTTCAGCCAATTGCATTAACTTAAAAGACTCCCTTAGTGAACTTCCCTAAAGACATAATGGATTTTAGGGAGAAATTTTATATACAATCACTGACATTTTTCCTTAAGTTAACGCCATTGTCCATTCAGCCCAACGGTTTGAGAGACAGTATCAGCTAGTGACTTCTTCTTTGAGCTGTGTAATTTCAGCTTAAGGAAAACAAATAAGTTCAGCTATTAAGTTGACAGATACACCAGCTTTGAGTAAGTTTCTTGCCACTTCGATTTTTCTTTTCTCTGTATCGGCTTTGCATACTCTCATCAAATTTTTGGTTAAGGGAGGATAAATTGTCATTCTCACGTTTCTTATCTTGATTATAAATAAAACGCTCTTCTTCACCCCAATTATATTGGTTCAACTCATTATAAGCTCTGCCAATAATCACATCACTCCCTACTACTTTCTTTACACCCTCTTTGCTAGTCTTATTTGCATACTTAAAAAAATAACACTACTTTTCGACCATATTTTCTAATTGATCCTCTTGCGTTTTTGGAAATTTTTGTGGTTTTATAAAAGTAAAACTAAAGTTCTACGGTCACGTTTGAAAGTTTTCATATCAAGAGTAACGTGATCGGATTTGTACTCTAGTTTATCAAGAAACAGAACAAAATCAGTTATAGCAATGAAGATAACCTCTTTAAGGTCTTGATAACCTGGCACCTACGTCAACTTGTCTTAAGTAAGCTTTGGCAGCGTAGTATTTGCGTGTTTTTTAAAGCCAGTGGTTCTAAGCGGCCTGTGTGTCCTGCAAGTGAATTGCACACCTGTAGAATCTCTAATGATACGTCAACAATACTCTCCTTTTTAGTGGTAATATTAGGGTTTTGAATGGAACTTAGAAGACTCACATACTCTATTTTAGCCTTACCAGTTCAACCTAAAATATCATTGGGAAGATGAATGAGAATATCCTATTTTTCTCAGTGACAAAGATGCGCCGAAACGCTAAATTGTTTTTTGGGTCTAGAAAAAAAGCTATAAGAAATTCACTTAAAAATTATTGATAATTATACATTATTTTTCACAAATATTCAACTTCCTTACGTTTGAAATCGTTACCCCATCTATAGAATAAGATGTACCAATGGTGAAAGTAGGCTTTTTAACCTCTCATAGTGTTTCTTTCTGCTACATTACTGAATAGAATACTTGCTTTCTGCGAAATATTAGAAAGGGAGAGTAAAAACATAAGATCAGCCACCTTCTGTGCACATCAGCTCAGTATGTAAATCCCTAACTAGAGCTTCAGCACATTCTCTTTGAACGATAATACTAATTTTGATTTCAGATGCTGTAATCGCAAGTATTTCTATCTTTTTTTCACTGAAGAACTTGAGTGTATGGTACATCACAGACATAACACCAATACCAATGATTGAAATTTTAGCTGCATTATTGTTTATAACATAATCTTCATTCTTGTTCAGTAGCTCTTTCATTAAGTCGATATCGAACTCGGAAATTACAATACTTGATCCATGTATCATATCAATTTTAATATTTGCCCCTGCCATATCTTTTAGAGTGCGCAAGGTATTTGCAAAATTGGTAAAAGTTATAAGAGCTTCATTAGTGCTATAAGTTATTCCAGTAATTGTGTGTCTCTCTAGTACATCATTTTCGTGTAATACTGCAGTGCCTTCTACCTCTTTAAAAGTGGATAGCACTTGTACTTTAATGTTATGTTTCATTGCGAGCTGTACTGAACGGTTATGCAATATTTTAGCACCTGATGATGACATCTCCAACATTTCATCGTAAGAGATGGATTTTAGTTTGCGTGCTTTTGGGACAATTTTCGGATCAGCCGTATATATTCCATCGATATCAGTAAAAATCTCACAAACTCTGACACCAAAAGCTACTGCAAGGGCAACTGCTGATATATCAGAGCCTCCTCTTCCAAAAGTAGTGATTCTATCATCATATATGCCCTGAAAACCGGCAATGATCGCCACAGTGTAACCTTCAGCAAAAGATCTTTTCAAATGATCAATCTTTATTGTCTTTATTTTAGACTCGGAATAAGAATTATCAGTTATAATTGGTAACTGCCAAGCAAGCCACGATTTGGCATTTACTCCGATAGATAGGAGGGTAATTGCTAATAGGCCACAAGAAATTTGCTCTCCCGCTGAAAGCATAACATCATATTCTGATAGTGCTTGTTTGTGGCTTAAGTTTAAGGTTTGTCTAGCCTGAAAAACCATTTGGTCGGTAAGTCCTGCAATGGCGGAAACAACAACAATTATTCTATAACCTTTATCAACATCTTTTTTTATTAAATTTGCAACTCTGGTTAAATCGGTTAACGAAGTTCCACCGAATTTTTTTACGATTATGTTGTTCATAATTACAATATAGCTTCCTTCAGAGAAAAATATAGCGCTAGTTGACATAAATTTTAAAAAACTTAGTCATTCTCCATGGCAAAATCTCCGGTCAGAAATAATGAACCACAAATCAGTATAATTTTAACGTTTTGGATAGGAGCTTTTGGCATGTGATTTAGTATAGTATCGCCGATTGATTTACATTTAATAACATTTATTCTTATATTGTTGGCTTCTTCCCTGATTAAATTTGTATTTGTTGCTTTTGGCTCAGATTTAACACAACCCGCATATAGTAGCTTGATATACAATTTTAAGTATCTAAAAATTTTTCCACATTTCTGTTACGAGTGATATCAAAAATTATATAAATGCCTTCGGCAAAATTATCTTTTACTCACTTAGCTAATACTTTGGCATCGTTATTATTGTGTGCACTATCTAAAAATAATTACCAATCTTTCGGTAATGAAGAAATTAAATTACCCTCTTGTATGAGCTCTAGTCGTGCAGGCCGATAGTATGCTGTAAACCTGAGGTGATATCATCTTCTCCAATATCAAACCCATACTTTCTACTCAAAATGCTGCATGACGTAATGGCATTTCTTGAGTTAATTATTTGATGATTGCCCTTTAAAAAGGGTAGGAAAAATTCTATTGATTGAATAGCTGATTGAGAAACCATTTTTTTGCAACTCCACTCAATGCCTTCTCTGTATAGAGGAGATTTATTACTTATTGCGTAGTGTTCTAGTGTATTTATTATAGAGTTTTCTTGTAGTGCTATTCGTAAGGAACATTATGCTTCATATTTTGATCTTTTCACCGCTGTAGTTTCTACAGTGGGGCCAAAGTGTTCTGTATGATCAAGTGCGATGGAAGTAATAGTTGTTAAAACTGGATTATCTGTTACATTCATTGTGTCAAGCCTTCCGCCCATACCTACTTCAATTAAGGTGGTATCAGCTTTATAAAGGGAAAAGGCTAAAAAAGCTACAACAGTTGCAGTGTGGCATTCTTCTATAGTAAATTATATAATTTATTATCTTCGATATAACCACCTACAACAACTATTCTTTTATTAGAGTTCACTGAATGTGGAGAAGTGTATATGTGAACCTCATACCCTAATGCCTCCTGCATTGTGTATCTTACAAATGATAATGTTGAACCTTTTCCATTAGCTCCAGCTATATGGATTATAGGCGGTATTTTTTTCAAGATTGTCTAGTTTGTTAAGAAAACCTTTTATACGATCAAGAAAAAAAATCTTTTGGTCTTCTACCAAGTGGCTTAGCCTAATTAGGTATGTATATCATAGATTGTTGTTATATTTTAATTCATCTATGACACGTGCTATGCTATATGTATCAATTTTTTCGCTGAATTGAGAACGTTGATTAATAGAAATGCTTATACCATTCATTACAACATCACTTATCAAGAAAGAACTGACATTTTTAGTAACTTTAAAATCAATATTTGTGAATTCTTCATCGCTGTAAAAAAATCTTGTACTAATCAAACAAGTTGCATTGTCAACTGCTCTTGAGCTCATTATAGTCATTTCACTATTATTCATATATTTATATAAAATTTCGATACACAGACGTGTAAAATATATCTCATATTCTCTTAAGAAATCTTCTCTTTCTTCCTGAGTAGTCAAAGTCCAATGTTTTCCCATAACAAATCGAGATATTTTTTTGAGGTCAATATTATTTTGAATGATTTCCTGAAGCTTTTTATATACATGTTCCCGGTCTTTTTTATTCTCCTTTGTAGATATGTTACCTACTTGTTGCTTCATAGCATGCACAAAAATTTTATGATCTGCGCAGTTGGTATAGGCTCTTGAAGAAATTATAATGAAAACAATAATAATTAAAAGTTTAATAACATTCATGAGATATGTTTATTAACTATGATACTTAAAGTGCGAAATTTAACAAAAGCTAAATAATAGCTATTTATCACTGACTCCAATATACATATAGACACGCCTTACGTAAATCGGCTATAATGATAGGGGTCTGTTCTATACGTTATGAGTTAAGTTAAATTTCCCGAGCGATAATTTCTAGTCAAGGGAATTGCCTCTATCAATTCCATTGAAATTGATACGTAATGCCCACCTTAACTTTAGGTCTCAGGAATCTACTAAGGCTAACGGTAGATACGGATTCCGTTCCAGTTGGTTTAAACTTATGCTTCACCAGTACAAAGAACAAGGTATTTTCCTCTGTTTACCTAATGAGGTATTCCAGGTTGTAATTGATGTTGAGAAGTATTCTGATTTTGTTCCTTGGTGCAAAGCTGTTTACTTAAAGGAGAAAATTGATAACCAGATGGTTGTGGATCTCTTAGCAGCTTTTCATGGAATTAAGGGAAGATATACTTCGGAGGTAACCTTTCTTTCTCCGAGTGGAACTAATGAAGGTTGGATAAAAGCAGTATCATCAAATGGAATATTTAAACATTTATACAATGAATGGAGATTCATTTCTATAGATGAAAAGAAAACTATGGTGAAGTTTTGTATAGAGTTTGAATTTAAATCCAGCTCGTTTTCCATTTTATTAAATTCAATATATAAATATACACAAAGTAAAATAGTTGCTGCGTTCAAAGACAGAGTTGAGAGTCTTGCTAAGAAAAAGTTATCTTGACATTATTGATATAAATACGTAATTATTTAGTAAGTTAAATGTTTGTATTATGATGATTTTTAGATTATTATTTTTATTGGTCTTTATAAGTGTTAACTCTTATGCAGTTATTAAGCAGGACTTATCCAACAACCATTATATTCAAAAAATTAATGAAATAACATCAAAAGAACTACTATTACCGTTGCCTGATGATAAATTATTAGGAGATTCCAAAGCACCAATTCTAATGATAGAATATGCTTCGCTCACTTGTTATCATTGTTCTCTTTTTCATAGAGAAGTTTTTCCTGAAATTAAAAAGAAATATATAGATACAGGTAAGATGCTATATATATTCCGTCATTTCCCTTTGGATTATAGAGGACTAAAAGCTGCAATGCTAAGTTATTGTTATGAGAAGCAAGAAGACTATTTTAATTTTAATAAAGCTGTTTTTAATTCGATAGACTCATGGAATTACTCTAATTTAAGTGACTTAACTGTGTTACAGAAAGTGGCGGCACTAAGCAACTTAAAGCAAGATACATTTAACCGATGTATTAACGATAAGGAGGTGATGGATAAAATTATAAATGATAAATCACTAGCAATTAATAAGCTTGGCATTATGGCCACTCCGATATTTTTCATCAAGCTTAACAACGATAGATCACACACAGAGCCTAATAAAATTAGGCACGAAGGGTACAAAGCACAAGAATACTTTACTAACGTGATAGATAGGCTATATGAAAAAGCTATAGTGAAATGATACCACTGTAGCCTATCATACAAAGACTCTATACTGACCCATCGTCTTTCATCACTGCTTGTTGTTTTTTACGCTCAAACTCTCTTTTTTTACTGTGCCAAGCGTAATAATACATAGCAATTTTATTTTCTATTAATATTATAGTCCCATCATAAAACTGAACCATATCCATAACTTTTTTCTGGGCTTCATCAAAACGTTCCCTATACTTTTCACGATAAGCTGGGTTATTTAGTAATGTAACCCCTTCATCTTTATTAGATCTTTTACTTAACGTTTCAACTTCACCAGCAATATTATAAGACATATAACTCCCTCTAATTGATTATGAAAATTATATTTAAAAGAGAAATTTGCATGTAAGCAGTCTCTTTAAATTTTAGTGTGGCAGCCAATCAGCTGTTGCACTAGTTAACTATGATATTATATATCACAATTTTTGTCACTTAAAATTTTACGCTATAAAATAATAGCCTAAAATAAATGTTTATATCATTTTAGGCTATATAATTATTTATGAATTTTATATTAATTAAGCCTTCCTATAATACAAAACATGGCACGTAATAACCCTAACATAAAATTATTATATATACGAGATTTATTTGCAAAAGAATGTAAAGAAATAGAAGAGTATTGTATTCTTGGGAAAAAACAACACATTCAAATTAGCCCTGAAGAAGGAAAGTTATTAAGTTTATTTATAAAGATTCACAAGGTGAGAAGTATCGTTGAAATTGGCACATTGTACGGTTACTCATCAATTTGTATGGCAAAAGCTCTACCTGAATATGGCCATATATACACAATAGAAAACAATCCTAAGCACTTTAAAATAGCAAAAAAAAATTTTAATGCTTTTAATATGAGTAATAAAATTACTTTAATAGTAGGCAATGCATTAGAAAAATTGGATGAATTATCAGCGAAAGCACCATATGACATGATATTCATTGATGCTGATAAGGCTGGTTATCCTAAATATTTAGATTGGGCAGAGTCATACATTAAACAAGACGGGCTGATTGTTGCGGATAATACTCTATTGCTTAACACAGTATTTTTGAAATCACCTCCAAAAGAAGTGTTAGAGAAATCATGGCGTGCTATGAGGGAATTCAATTATAGGTTATCGGACGAAAAAAAATATTACTCTATATTAATTCCAACTGATGAAGGAATGACTATAGCTTTAAAGCTTACGTAGACTAAAAATCAAAGTTGGCATAGTGCAGAGGAGGGGTTAACCCAGGAACTCTTTCTAATAACATCTCACGAAAACAAGGCCTTGACTTAACAATGGAATACCATTCTTTTAGAATTTTACTTTTTTCCCATGGAAAACTATTTACATAATCCATTACAGAAATATGTGATGCTAAAGTAATGTCAGCTAAAGTGAACTTATCAGTTACGAGACAAACGTTTTTGTTAATTAAGTACTCAATGTACTCTATATGGCAAGATAGATTATGTTGAGCTGCATGGAGAAACCTAGAGTCAGGACTGCGGTTAATTATTACTTTCTCATTTATAATATATTTAGTAACTTCATTATAAAATTTATTATCAAACCAATTAATTAAAGCACGTATTTGAGATTTAATAACAGTAGACGAGTCAAGCAATTTGATATCGCTATTATAAGTTTCTTCTAGATATTCACAAATAGCGTTGCTGTCTGTTATAATAAAGTTATTATCTATAAGCACTGGTACCTGTCCAGTTGGATTAATCTTCATAAATTCATTCCGCTTTTCCCACGGGTTTTCGTGTACTAAATCGCAGCTCAGCTTTTTTTCCTTAAGAAGGGCTCTAACTTTTCGTGAGAACGGACAAAGAGGAAAATGATATAAAATCATAACACCTCTCCTTCGTTATCCCAGTGCGTGGCACTGGAATCCAGAGGAAAAGGTGTGGATTTTAATAGGTCTCTTGCATAATCTCTTATTGCTCCAGCACTTATCATTCTATAGCTTGACCATATGGTCCAGTTGTTGAAGAGATTTCTGGGCCCCAGTGTCACGCACTGGGATGACATAAATAAACATTGAAGTGATAATCTTGTAGTGACTTGCATAATAACTAACTTTTTATTTACTTCAAAGTAGCACTGTAAAAAATTTAGCATATCAAGTTATAGGGCTAATATAGAATATATCTTGCTAAATAAAAAAAAAAGTATAATCTTTTATAAGGTATGCAGGCAAAAACTCTGTAACTTGGTCAGGTCAGAAATGAAGCAGCCACATCAGAATCTTTTTGGGTTGCATACCTATTTCATTATTTATTTTATCATAAACCATGAACATAGCATTAAAATATCGTCCTGGTAGCTTTAAAGATCTAGTAGGTCAAGATATACTAGTGCGTATATTAGAAAACGCTTTTACTCTCAACAGAATTCCACAATCTATACTGCTTTCCGGTGCTAGTGGGGTGGGTAAAACTACCACAGCAAGAATAATAGCCTTATGTTTAAATTGTTCCTCGGGACCGACTTTTGAACCGTGTGGGTCATGTAAAAATTGCCTGACGATAAAAAATTCAAGCCATCCAGATGTAATTGAAATCGATGCAGCAAGTCATACTAGTGTTGATGATATCAAAGTAATCCTAGGAGATATTTGCTATTCACCTATAAGTTCTAAATTCAAAGTTTACATTATAGACGAAGTACATATGTTATCCAGCAGTGCATTTAATGCATTGCTTAAAACCCTAGAAGAGCCACCACCAAGTGTAAAGTTTATCTTGGCAACTACAGAGATAAAAAAGATACCAATCACTATCATTGCACGTTGTCAAAGATTTGATTTGTACAACATTCCTGTAGCTAAAATAGTAGAGCGTTTAAATGATATTGCACAGAGAGAAAATTATTTCATTGAAAGGGAAGCATCAGAGTTAATTGCGCGCCACTCTGGCAATTCAATGCGTAACGCCTTGTTTTTAATGAATCAAGCAGTGCTGTATAATAAAGGTGGTGTAATATCTACTAAAAGTGTGATGGATATACTTGGCCTAGTGGATAAAGATATCATATTTGATCTAATGGAAGCAATATTGGGCAGTGATTTACAGAAAGCTCTATCGTTATTCGACAAAGCAGTAGAAACGGCAAACCCACTTAGTATTTTTGAAGGTCTATTGCAAACAATTCAGTTAATATGCCGTTTTTTGGTTACAAAAGAGGTTGATAGTTCAGTTACAGAATGTGAGAAGAACAGGATAAAAGACTTGGGTGTAAAGAAGTCTTTAATATTTTTCTCGAGATTGTGGAGGATGTTGCTCAAAGGAGTTCAAGATATAAAAGCTTCGACATGCAGTGATGTTGCTGCTGAGATGATATTAATTAGCCTCTGTTATCTTTCTGATCTACCTTCTCCTGAGCAGGTGGTCAAGAAAGTTCTTGCGCAAAGTACGCAGCAGAGGAATACACGCAGCGCAGAAAACATACAACAGAAAAATTATGATTTTGATAAGATTTTGCAACTATTACAACAGAATAACCAAATTTATCTTTACAAGCAGCTATGTAGTAATCTACAATTAGTGAATTGTAAACCTGGGTATTTAAAACTAAAGGCTGTATCTCAGTTGGATAGTAATTTTTGTAATGACTTGAAAAACTATTTAAGTCAGATAACTCAGCAGGAGTGGGTTATTACAATTGATGCAGGTTATATAAAAAAGGGGGCGAGTAGTTTAAGTTATGCACCTGCAGTTAAGGGTATACTTGATACATTTAAGGGTGCAAAGGTGGTCAACATAGAGAATAAGGAGTAAGTCGTGGATTTTAATCAGATAATGAAGCAAGCACAAGAGATGCAAAAGAAACTTACAGAAGCTCAAGAGAAGTATATTGGTAAAGAATTTCAAGGTATCTCTGGTGGCGGTAAAGTTTCTGTGTTGGTAGGAATCATAAAAATAGGTAGTTATAAGGCTAAAAAGGTAAACATAGACTTAGAGCTTATGAGAAATGAAGAGAAGGATATAGTAGAAGATTTAGTAACAGCAGCATTCAATGATGCTATTAAGAAGGCAGAGGAGGATATGGCAAATGTAACCTCTGATCTTGCAGGTATGATGGGTTTACTACCTGGATTTAAACTTCCCTTTTAAGTTTTTTCTACATAAAATTTCTGGTGTTTCTAATGCTAACGCTTCTTCGCTAGTGCACCTATAACATTGTATAAAGGTGGAAGAAACCGCAGTAGTGGAAATGATGTGGGGAATAAAGAAATGCTAAGCTAGTGACACGACTGTATGAACATAGCAATTTTCAGGTTATTTATGCAATAAATGGTGTCATTCCAATGTTTCTTTCTCGTCTCATCTCTTGTAGGAACTTGACATTAATGTCTTATATGCTTGGTAAGTAGTCAACCTTGGAATTATAAATATCCATAACGTCACGATAAGGGTAATGCAGAAGTTTTTCAAATAATTTCTTTATAAAAAAAAGAAGGTTAGTTGATTTTTGAACTAATTCTTAAATAAAGAACAATGCAATGTGAGTTGTTTACTGTTCTCTCAAAAACTTGGCGCTTATTACATTACCTAATAAGCGAGATTCAGCTAACGTAGATAAAAATTTATAAAGACATGGAGTGTCTATATAAGAAAAATTAAACATAACACACCTAGTTTAATAATGTGCTTTTGTCACTTAAATAAAGATTAAGGATAAATTTTAGGTCTAAAACATCCCCATATAAGGGTTCTTAAGGCCTGTAAAATGGGCTTTGTATTCTTGATATACATTGCTCTCAAATATTGCAATGTTAGTACAGATTCAGTCTTTTCGTTAGTAAAATCTTTACCTTTCTCTAAAAATTAGTTTAAATGTCAAATATTTTGTGTTATTAAGTTAGTACTTGACTTAACTTTAGTTTTTACTTAAATTGCTAAAGTGAAATTTTAATTTTTTTAACGAGGGTAATTATGCATTATAAAAAGTTTTTTTCAGCAACCGCTTTAGTAATGTTGCTAAGTTTATCAAACTCTGCTTTTTCAGATCCTGTTGGTCCAATAGCTGATGAGGAAACTAGTTACTACATTCGCTTGCAGTACAATAGTGAGTTTTCACCTTTGAATACAAAGGTTGATGGTATCACAGGAGCTCAAAAGGATAGTAAAGACACTAATGACCTTTATAAGCCTTCTTTCATGGCTGGTGGTAGTGCATTTGGTTATAGAATGGATGATATCAGAGTGGACATTGAAGGACTTTATTCACAATTAAGTAAAAGTACTCTTTCACGAGCTCCTACTCCAGATATTGTAGATAATTTAACAGCAATTTCAGGGCTAGTTAATGTGTATTATGATGTAGTAATTGAAGATATACCTATTACTCCATATGTTGGTGTTGGTCTTGGTGTAGCATATATCAGCAACCCTGCAAAGGCACAAGTTATTGCTGATCAAAAACATGGGTTTGGTTTTGCTTACCAGGCGAAAGCTGGTATTAGCTATGATGTAACCCCAGAAATTAAACTCTTTGCTGGAGCTCGCTACTTTGGTTCTTATGGCGCTAACTTTGATAAAAGTGAAGAAGTAAATAAAGGAACTAGTGAGGATAAAGAAACAAAAGTTACTGCGGGTGCATATAAAGTTCTTTATAGCACTATTGGTGCAGAAGCTGGAATAGCGTTTAATTTCTAATCTATCTTAGTGGTCTTCTTGTTATCTCAGTCTTGTTATTCAAGTAGCTGGTACTGGAACTTAGAGGAAAGAAATGTGGATTCCAGTGTCTCTTAAGCACTGGAATGGCACTGTTTACTATGTAGAATGTTTTGTATTGCATATTAGCAGTAAGTATTGAAGCACTTAAGGTTCAAGTTGGGTGCAGTGGTACACAATAAGTTATGCTTTTTCTAAATTAAAGCTTGAATTTTTACTGGAAAGTCAATACATTGTATATTTGGAGTTTTAATTTAAGTTGTTATGTTGATCCCAAAGGTGAGCTTATGTATTAACGGTAGCACTAATCTCACACAGTATATTACTGAAGTGCGAAAATTTCCTATGCTATCTCAAGAGGAAGAGGTACGGTTGGCGAAAAGTTGGAACCAGTGCAAGGATATTTCTTCTGCTCATAAATTGATTACTAGCCATTTGAATTTGGTAGTAAAAATTGCAATGAAGTTCAAAAATTATGGGCTATTGTTAATGGACCTAATTATGGAAGGAAATATGGGTTTAATCCATGCAGTGAAAAAGTTTAACCCTGATTTGGGATTTCGTTTTTCAACTTATGCGGTGTGGTGGATTGAAGCTTCAATAAAAGACTTTATATTGAAATCTTGGTCATTTGTAAAAATAGGCACAACACAAGCACAAAGGAGATTATTTTTTAGTTTGCGTAAAATAAAAAAAAGAATTTTGCAATATACAAACAGGGAAACTTTAAATAATGAAGAAATAAAAGCAATATCTAATGAACTATCTGTATCTGAAGGGGATGTTATACAGATGAATTACCGTTTAGCTTGTAAGGATCAGTCGCTAAATAATTGCATAAAAGTAGGTGGTGACTCTAAAAAAGAGCTACAAGATATGATCCCATGTAACTCAGTTAATCAAGAAGTAACTTATCAGAATCGTGAAGAGAAAGAATTAAAAGAAACAATTTTAAACAATGCATTAGCAAGCCTTAACGAAAGATCAAGGGATATTTTTATTAGTAGGTATTTGTCTGAGAATACTCAGACCCTAGATGAGCTTAGTAAAAAATACTGTGTTTCAAGAGAAAGAATAAGACAGCTAGCTGAACAAGCGATGAGTAAGGTAAAACAACATATACAGTCGGAGAGCTTGAAATTTAGCTTACATGCGTAGTTTTTTTGTATTTCTAATATTTTTTTCAGTAAGTGCTCTTGCATCTGTTAGTGATGTACAATTGAAGGAAAAATATAGAGACTGGCTTGTGTATACTGCATTGGAAGATGGAGAGAAAGTATGTTATATCGTGTCTTACCCTAAGAAAAAGAGCGAACATTATACAACCAACCGCAAGCCATATGTAATGGTCAGTTATGTCGATAAAAAAGCAGATGAGGTAAGTGTTACTTCTGGTTTTCAGTATGATAAGGAGCCTATAGTTGTCAATATCGATAAAAAAATAAAATATGCATTATACATAATACAAGGAGATCTTGCGTGGACAGAGCATACAAAAACAGATCGAGATCTAATTCTAAAAATGAAGCAGGGATTATCAATGGTGGTTAGTGGAAGAATAAAAGCGGCAACCATTGATGATACTTATTCCCTACTTGGGTTTCAAAAGGCATATCAAAAAATGCATGATTTATGCTACGTAAAGTGAACTGTTGTAATCTCAGGCTAAACCATAGTATAAAAAAACACTCTTCTGGTAAAAATATAAATAAGCACTTTACTTTACGTAGAATGTGGATATCATTTGAAATATTTTTTAAGGATAGATAATGTCAGAGGTTGTGGGTATAGATGTAGAAATCAAAAAACAAAGTTCTGTATGTGAGCAAATGCGTTTTCGCATAGGCCGTACAAGTCTTTTAAGTACGCTGTCCAGAGTAAGTGGAGTGGTCGAAAGGCGTAATGCAATAGATATCTTGGCGTGTATAAATATTAAAGCACAACATGGCAGCATAAAATTAATGGCTACTGATCTTGATATTTCAATATTTGCTTCACTTGCTGCAGATGTGTTAACAGAAGGAGAAGTAAAAGTTTCAGCACATACTTTACACGATATAGTGAAGAAGTTGCCAGCTGATTTGGATGTCAATTTTGAGGTAAACGATCAAGGAAAATTATTAATATCTTATGGAAATGCAAATTTTTCTTTACCAAATGTAGTCTTAAACAAGTTTCCTGTTCTTGAAGAAGGTGATCATAAGTATGATTTTACTCTACTGAATACAGACTTGATAGACTTATTAAATAAAACAAAATTTGCTGTATCGCTAGATGATACAAGATATAATTTGAATGGGATATATCTACATACAGATGAGCAGTTTTTATATTGTGTTGCAACTGATGGTCACCGTTTATCATGTGTAAAAAAGCCAAAGCCTCAAAATATCAATGGCGAATTTGGTGTAATCATACCGCGCAAAACTGTGATAGAGCTATTGAAAGTACTAGATGATTGTGATGAAATTAATATAAAACTTTCAGACAGGAAGATCAAATTTACATGTGGTAGGTATATTATAATATCAAAATTAATAGATGGGGCTTTTCCAGATTACAAATGCGTTATTCCAGTATCTCAAGATAAACAAATGGTCGTTGAGAGTAGCAAACTTGCTAGCATTATAGATCGAGTTTCCGTTGTTGTATCTGATAGAATAAAATCTATTGAATTTTCATTGCAAGAAAAATTATTAACTCTACACTCAAACTCTCAAGAATGCAGTGATGCAACTGAATTTATAGAGGTGGATTACAATGGAGCACCTATAGAAATAGGTTTTAATTCACGTTATTTGCTTGATGCTTTATCCTGTATAAAGAGCAAATGTAAGTTTAGCTTATCAGATAGTAATAGTGCTACGGTTATTACTGATGAGAATGATCCGAATGTATTATATATAGTGATGCCAGTAAGAACTTAAGCTATTAATTAGTAATCTATCTTTGCCAAATATAAACCAAAAGGCGGTGCAGTAACTCCAGCAGCGTTTCTTTTGCATTGGTTTAATATATTCAGCATTTTTTGTGGATTAGTTCTACTTTTTCCAAATTCAACTAAAGTACCTACAATGATCCTCACTTGGTTATGTAAAAAAGAAATAGCAGATATTTTAATGTATATGTGACTCCCGTTTTGTACTATATCGATATCATCAATTGTTCTTATCGGATTTGTAGCTTGGCAATCTTTTGAGCGGAAACTTAAAAGATTATGTTTTCCAAGCAGATATTTAGCAGCTTCACGCATAATGTTTACATCAAGTGGATTAAACACTTGCCACGCGTAACCAGCTTCCAAAGCTGCAGGAGCGTAGCGATTAATTATTCTATATTCGTAGTATCTTTTTTTTGCTGAAAATCGTGAGTGAAATGTATTATCTACAGCTTCTGCATTCAGTACAACTATAGGAATTGATTTTAAGTGATAATTTATGGCGTTTCTTATTCTATAAAGCTCAAATTTTCTTTCCATATCGAAATGAGCAACTTGTCCTAAAGCATGAACCCCTGCGTCGGTTCTGCCGCCACAGTGGAGAGTAACTTTCTCACCGCTGAAATTAAATATGGCATTTTCTATGGTCTCTTGAATTGAGTTAGCAGAATGTTGCTGCTTCTGCCAACCAGAAAAACTACTGCCGTTGTATTCTATCGTTATTTTGTATCGCACTGCAAAGTCCATCTAATTTTCTATCTTAACATAATTTGGTGTATAATTAATAAAGTCAATTGGACTACAAGGTTCTGCATTCGAAACAGTATGTACCATATCTTTTAAATCATATGGCTTATCTCCTCAAAATATTAATTTTTTCGCTAAATAATATATGAGCCTAAAAAAGCCTTGGCAGGTTGTTCACGTTTGATTATCATAGAAATTATACAAATTCATAAGTAATCTATGGCAAGCAACCCAGAAGAAAAAAGTAATGATAGACAAAAAGCGCTAGATAACGCAATAAGCCAGATTGAAAAAGCATTCGGTAAAGGTGCAATAATGAAGCTAAAGCAAAACCCTGTAGAGAAAATAGATACAATATCTACAGGATCAATTGCACTTGATTCAGCCCTAGGTGTTGGGGGATTGCCCAAAGGACGTATAGTTGAAATATTTGGTCCAGAAAGCTCTGGTAAGACTACTCTTGCTTTGCATGTAATTGCTGAAGCACAGAAAAAAGGAGGACTGTGTGCATTTATCGATGCAGAACATGCATTGGATGTCATGTATGCTCGTAAACTTGGAGTAAACACCGATAACTTAGTGATCTCACAACCGGATACTGGAGAGCAGGCTTTGCATATCGTTGAGTATTTAGTATGTTCTAGTGCAGTTGATGTGATAGTCGTTGACTCTGTTGCAGCATTAACTCCAAGAGCTGAAATTGAAGGAGATATGGGTGATCAGCACGTGGGATTACAAGCAAGGCTTTTAAGTCATGGACTGCGAAAGCTTACCTCCGCAGTTTCAAAAGCGAACTGTATATTGATATTTATCAATCAAATTCGTATGAAAATAGGGGTAGTATATGGAAACCCTGAAACTACTACGGGTGGAAATGCGTTAAAATTCTATACTTCTGTAAGACTTGATATAAGAAAAGTTGGTGCAATAAAAGATAAAGAGAGTATTAAAGGCAATGAAACAAGAGTTAAAGTTGTAAAAAATAAAGTTGCTCCTCCGTTTAGAGAAGCAAAATTTGATATAATGTACAATGAGGGTGTATCGAAGCTTGGAGAAATAATAGATATAGGAGCAAAACTTGGTGTCCTTGAAAAAGCGGGTGCTTATTATTCGTATAACAATACACGCCTTGGACAAGGAAGAGAGAATGTAAAAAACTATTTCAAAGCAAACAAGGAAGTTGCGAATGAAGTAGAAGCAAAAATCAGAGATTTACTTGGAAATAGTGATAATTCTATTACAATGGAAGAGGAAAGCAGGCAGCTTTTAGAAGAAGCAGTTTTCTAACTTTAACTAAAATTTGTGTTGGGTAGGTTGTTGTATTGTACATTTGTCGTACTACTGCGGTTTCAGTATAATTCCATTATGGAATAATAATTTATTAAATCTTTTAGCTATAATATGGTAATTTGTGATGTTACCTTTTATCAGAAGGATTTTGTTGAAGCAGCACGTACTTAAAAAAAAGCTTTTCATGAAGAGTGATAGATGATAAGTTGTTAATAACAGATTATTGTCAATAAGGTTATGTGTTTTAGTTTACCTAGTATAAACAAGGAGGGTTATTTGTTTATAGTAGTTTCTTTTATAGTGACGTGCATAGCATTCTCTATATCTTGGGGATTTGGTGTTACATGTTTGTTTCCAACATTATTGTGCACTTATTTCTTTCGTGACCCAGCAAGAATTATACCAGGCAATAAGGATCTTGTACTAAGTCCTGCCGATGGTGTAATTTCAAAAATTGAAGAAGTTAGTTACCCTTTATCAACAAACAATGGAGAGGAGAAGAAATTTACACTTGTTAGCATATTCTTGAGTGTTTTGAACGTGCATGTGAATCGTATACCAATATCCGGTACAGTGAAGGAAATGCACTATAAAAAAGGTAAGTTTGTGTCTGCAATGAGCGATAGATCTAGCAATGAAAATGAAAAGCAGGTTATTGTGATTGAATGCACAAAGGGAAAAGAGATTATTGTAGAACAAATAGCTGGATTAATTGCACGTCGTATCGTTTGTAATTTAAGAGTATCTCAGAGCGTCAAAGCAGGTGAGAGATTTGGAATTATAAGATTTGGCAGTAGAGTGAACATTTATGTTCCTACTGATGTGGAAATAAGGGTTTCAGAAGGGCAAACTGTTGTTGGTGGTGAAACAATTATAGCAAACTTGAATAAGGAAAATACTCAAGAAAAGCTTACTTTTGACCTTGTATGAATAACAATAGCAGTAACAGTAGATCTCTACCTATTGCTAAGTTGTTCCCAAATTTTATAACTTTATTGGGTTTGTGCTCTGGTCTTACTTCACTTAAGTTTACATTTAATGAACAGTGGGAGTTTGCAGTGATTTTCATTATCATTGCAGCAATTATAGATGGGATGGATGGCAGAATAGCCAGAATTCTAAGATCAACTAGTGATTTTGGAGCGCAACTTGATTCTTTTGCAGATTTTCTAAATTTTGGTGCAGCACCTGCATTTCTTTTATATTTTTGGAAGTTAAAAGAAATTAAAGTTGTAGGGTGGATATTAGTAATGATATACGTAATTTGCATCTCAATAAGGCTTGCTAGGTTTAATGTGTCGTTAAATGTAGAACAACTTGACTGGGAAAAATTTTTCTTTTCTGGGGTTCCAGCACCAATATGTGCTTTGCTTTCTTTGTTGCCAATAATTGTTACCTTTCATTCTCAGGAAAGTGAATATTTACTTCTTATAGAACGATTTTTTAACGTAAGAAATACGGCTTGTTACTTTTTAACTATTTCATTTTTTTCAGTCAGTCATATTCCAACTTTCTCTGCAAAGTACATTTATATTCCCAGGAGCCTGTCTTATATATTTGTATCACTTTTCGGAGTATTTATCGTATTCTTCGTCAGTAAGCCATGGATCACTTTACCAATTTTAGGTGTAGTGTATACTATTACTATTCCAATAAGCGTCGGGCTTTATATATATTACACATATAAAACTTGTTAGCTATAGATCGTAATAAGAAGTAGTGGCAATATAACTGGAAAATAAGTGAATTATTAAATTCATTTCTGTATGTAAAGATATTTTACGTTCCATTTGTAATCATTTGGGTAATTGCAACTGGAATTTTTTTATACAGTTCAGTTCAGGTTTACTAACTTTAACTTATTCAAGCGTGGAATACAAATGCTATGCAACCTAGAATGTAATCATAGCGACGGCATAACCACTCATATCCAAGCGTTTGCAACGGTAATTTCAGGAACGATTAGCCTTTGAGCAGTATCCAGGGTTGCAATAGCTACTACAATATGGGGTCCAAGTGCAATTTTTTGGATGGTAATTACCAAAATACTTGACATGTCGATAAAGTTTGTTGAAGTAGTGCTTGCGTTTACTTATTGCTCTGAAACCCAACTAGTGGAGTTTTTTATTATATGAAGTACGGGCTTGCAAAGATTAGATTTATAAGACTGGCAGATTTCTTGTATGAGCTTATGCAATTATGTCGCTTGTTGCAATGATTTTTGGTGACATATCACTCAGGCGAATTAAATTGTAGCGTTTATCAAGTAACCTCTTCAAATACAACGCATCTATCATTATATCACTGCTTATTTTAATTGTAATACTAAGAGAAGAATAAAATGCATTGCTTTCGTTGCGACAGGTTTAGCGCCGATTTTGATAGTGTTATATGTAAGCATATATGTATATCAATCTGTGTAGATGGAAATAATCTGCTGTAAATCAGCTACAGGAGGTGGGGTACTGAGTAGGTTAATAGCTGAAGTGAGAAGATCGTTTTTTGCTAACGAGGCAGTACAGGAACAGCAGCTATAGTGTATTCAGCTGTAAAAGAAGAAGATCCAATTAAAGTTGGGAGTGGTGCAATATTGCAACACTTGTAGGCATAATATTAATCTCATTTTTGACTGATATTATATAGTTATCGCTGGTATACATAGTACTAACAACATAGACGTATTACATTAGTTAGCTCAGCATTTTCAACAGCCTTGCCTTTATTCAGCAAGCTAGTTTTTCCGCTAATAATGTTTTCCTTTGCACTTTATACAATAATAACTTATTATTATTACTGAGAAGTTGCTCTTGTTGTACTTATTTGGTAACAAAAAAGTACTGATATTGTTCCAAGTTCTTATAGCGGTTTCGGTGTATATTGGTTGTATGTCAAAAAATATAGAATTTATATCTTATCTAGGCGACGGTTTGTTTATGTGCCTTATGGTTCCAAGCGCTGTTACGATATATCTACTGAGAAGGGAAGTCTTAAATACAATAGATTCTTATTACAATTCTAGAGGGTATTAGAGATGATTTATAGGTTGCTTTATATAGTATTATTTTGCCTGTTGTTTAATAATGTGTACGCTGCTTCAGATTTTTATGAGAGCTATGACGCTATGTTAAGTGGAATAAATAACTTCATGAATGAAGTGTTGTTTTTCAAGATTTTCTACGTGCCATTTATAATTCTTTTAGTGGCTTTTGGTTATATCTTTCTAACATTACGTTTTAAATTTCTCAACATAAGGATGTTTAAACATGCGTTTACTATTTTGTGTGGAAAATATGATACGGATCATCACGATGGTCACATTACGCATTTTCAGGCATTTGTAATTGCACTTTCAAGTACAGTAGGCCTTGGAACTGTTGCTGGTGTTGCAATTGCAGTTTCAATGGGAGGGCCAGGAGCAATACCTTGGATGATGATTACAGGCTTTTTTGGTATGTCAGCAAAATTCGCTGAAGTGACTTTAGCATTCAGGCACAGAACAGAAGGTCAGGAACAATTGTTTAGTGGTCCATTTCAATACATAAGAAATGGACTGGAGGAATTTGGGTTTAAGAAACTTGGTATTATCTTAGCTGCAGTATATGCGGTATTTTTTGTATTATCAGGTTTGGGGGGAAGTGTAGCATTTCAAACTAATCAAATGGTTTCAATATTATCTGGCTATTCAAATTGGGTGGATAGTCATCCTTGGTTTCTGTCTTCTATAATCTCTGCATTGCTTGCTCTAGTGATTATCGGGGGAATTAGAAGGATAGCGAGAGTATCTTCTGCGCTAGTACCTGTTATGTCACTCATATATATTTTTAGTTGTATTACAATAATTACGTTTAATATTCACAATTTTAGTAATGTATTTAAAATATTATTTTCTAATATGATAGACTTCAATGCTGTTGGTGGAGGAGTAGTAGGGGCATTTGTTGCTGGAATTCAAAGGGCTATTTTTGCCAGTGAAGCAGGTGTTGGCTCTGCTTCAATTACTCACGCAGTAGCTAAAGATGAGGAACCAGTTAGAACTGGACTAGTTGCGATGATAGAGCCATGCTTTGATACAATGTTAATTTGTTGTTTAACAGGAATAACAATAGTGATAACAGGTGCGTACCAGACTGGCATTGGCGAAGGAATATTGGTTACCCAAAAAGCTTTTGAGACAGTTTCTTCTTGGTTTCCTATATTTTTAATTATAGCTGCACCTTTGTTTGCGTTTTCTTCGGTAATCTCGTTTGTATATTGTTGTGAAATGGGATGGCTATATTTATTTGGTGCAAAAAGTATTGTAATATATCGCATAGCGGTAGTAGTGGTTGCATTTTTCTCAGGTTTGTCTAAAGATATAATGGCTATTGCTAATATCGGTGGAACTTTATTCTCTTGTTTGGCCCTTATTAATATGACAGCGCTTATACTATTTAGCAGTCAAATTAACGATGAAGTTCAGTGCTATTTGAAAAGGCTAAGAAATAATAAAATCAATTAGGTTCTAGTGCAAATGTCAGTTAAACGAAAAAAAATAAATGAGGATACTAATCTTTGACGTCGTTCCAGTGCATGACACTAGAATCAAGCTCTTATATAACTCTCTGGTGTACTTATTTACAATTAAGTTACAGTGTCTGAGCACTGGGGTAATATCTTTCTTGGTAAAGACTATTCTCAAGTCACAATATTGTACAGTTATATGTCACACGCTAGAATGACACTGAGAGCGTGGATATAATGGAGAAATATATAGTTTTTGTATTATCCTATATATTAGGTTCAATACCATTTAGCTTAGTTATTACGAAAATAAAAGGAATAAATTTAAGAGAAGTAGGTTCAGGGAACATTGGTGCTACAAATGTTGCAAGAACAGGAAATAAATGTATTGCTGCTTTAGCATTACTTCTGGATTCTTTAAAAGGGTTTATTGCGGTTTATATAGCAAAACAATTTTTCGATGATGGTAGTTTTCACATGTATGCATCTGCAATTTTAGTAGTTTTAGGACATATGTTTCCTGTATGGCTGAAGTTCAGTGGAGGAAAGGGAGTTGCAACAACTTTAGGAATTTTGATAGCGCTTAATATCTCTTTAGTATTAGCATTTGTATTTGTTTGGTTAGCAGTATTTTTTGCTTTTCGATACTCCTCTCTTGCTTCTTTGACTTCTACTATAGCTGCCGTATTATCATCTTTCTTTTTTCAAAGAGACTTATTTTTTACGCTATTAACTGTAGCAATATTAATTTTTTTTAAACACTATAGAAATATAGCGAATCTTCTACAAGGTAGGGAACGTAAATTTTCATAAGCTACGTCCCATCCCAGTCCCTTCTCTGCATTACTAGCAGATACTTCATGCGAGAAACGACTTGCGACTATTTCTTCTGCTTCTTTTATCGTTCCTCCATATTTTTTCTGCTTCTTCTGCATATATTATCAAGTGCTAATTTTAGCTTGCGTATATTATTCTCTTCTAATAGAGACTTCATTTGTTCCTTTGTTATTTCTAGTTTTTTAAGTAAAATTTCTATCATTTCCTTTTTTTATTACCTTGATATTTATTGCTAAGATGTTTATATGCGAGGCAGCACTTTTCTTTTAGCGATTTTTTTGCAAGATTTTGCAGTGTAGTATCTACTTGAACTTCAATGGGGTTAACTTTACTGGCTTTTTCAGCTTTCAGTTTAAATGCCTTAACCTCTTTCTCTGTTATTGTGTCAGCTACTTTCTTAGCTTCATTTAAAGATGAACCTTTGAGAGAAAAATCTGCCTTAAGCAAATCTCGGTTTAATAGTTCCAAGAATACTTTTTTTTTATGCTTTCAAGTAAACTTCCTTAGTCATCTAAGCTATACTTATTCAATTCATTTTTTATGTGCTAACCTAGCTCAAAACATTATAATTTATTTAAATTTATAGAGTTAATATTTTTCATTAACATCAGCATAACTTATTCACTATTGAGAAGTAAAACTCAATAACTTTCTCATTAAAGGAATACTTACTTCTGAGGTAAAATCATCAACTACTTTTTGACTTTCATTATCATCTGGGTTGTCCTGAATCTTATGCCAAGCATTAAAGATTTTTTTGTCGTTTTTTTCTTGTTCTTTAGCATATCTAACATGAACTTATGCACTTCATTTTCTGCTCTAAAATTGATATTTGATGTGGAACAGTAAATCTAGTTTCTAGATCTGGATAAATACCCTCTAGTGTACTCAACATTCTGCAGACAATACCGGTGAAGTAGGTGTTAGGAATTCGTTCTTTTCTAGAGAAGGTTTGACTATCAGCAGATTTATAATTAATGTGTCTTTTTTATTTTTTACACCTTCTATGCCTCCATCATTGCAGGCTCTCAAAACTAAAAGTAAAATTTACCCACCTGTAAAGCCAGAACTATGTTTTTGATCATTTTCGCAGAAGTCATTAAAAAATCCCAATCACCTTCCTTTGTCTCCATTACTAAATTGACGATTATTAGGTTAAGTTAATATGAATCATTTATATATTTAACAAACTGCTTAAATTCACCATCATTAATAACATCTTCTGATACTTTATTACCGTACTTACTTCTTAGCTTGTTGATATTGTGGTGAATACCATCATTTAACTGATGAGGAAGCAAGTGTTCGAGATCAGCATCAAAACTATTGATCATGCCTGTAAATTTTCCTTTATACTCTCTAAAAAGAAATTCATAGAAATTTTAAATAACATAATAGAATTAGAATCTTTTTGTCTGAGTTCACTCTGCAATAAAGTTAATGGCATTGTAGGTGGTGTTGTTTCCAGTAACGGGATCAATAAGAAAGTGGTGGGTGAAAGTCAGGTAGATCAAAAAAGCAGCAAGCAAGGGAGAAGCTGCTATTTTATAGTATTGTTCTTAAAAAACATTTTCCAATACTCTTTTTTTGCTTATTTTGTGCTGCTTTGCAGTTCTGATTTCTTTATAAGTGTAAAAGGTTTTAATTTCAGATCTGAAGAATATGGTAGCAAGGTGAAAATAAAGAGTAGCAGGGTTAACTAAAATGCTTAAAGAAATAAAAATTGCAAAGCAATTAACAGATTTTAGCTTACTAAGCTCTCTTGAAGGAAATTGTATTTGAGAAATATCTATCATAGCCTACCTTACTAATTATTATTATTATGCTTTAATAATATGTATATGGTCCATTAATGTTAATATTTAAGTATTTTATTGTCTTCAATTCATAAGAGTGGTTAACTTTCTCTTCAATTTTTCTGAAGTAGAGTCATTATTATCTTTCCTTAAAAAATCATTCTAGTTATACTGTAGACCATGAACCTTAGGCAAAAAATCAAGTTTTTTTCTCTGTCCTTTATAATTTTATTTTCTCTATGGACTATATTGTCTGGTTATTTTGAGTCATTTTTTGTTTTTTGTGGAATATTTTCCTCTATGTTTACGCTGTTTATCTTTAAGCGGTTGATGGATGCTGAAAACGCTCTTAGCCAGATCTTAAATGGTACAAATAGACTGGAGTTTTATAAATTGTTAAGTTATATATCATGGTTAATATATCAAGTCATTCTATCGAGTATTTACGTAATAAAAAAGGTACTGCAAGCTAAACTTAAACTTGAGCCGATAATTATCCTAAAGAAGTGCAAAGGGCATAACGACGGGAGTATTGCATTATTTGCCAATTCAGTCACAATTACCCCTGGTACTTTAACTATTGATGTTGCAAAAAAACGACAGATATATCTGTCTATCATGTGTTTGATAGATGAAAGCCTTGAAAGTGGCGTTTCTGAAATAGAGAACGAAGTTTTGAAAATACTGTGCTCAATTAGGTAATTGCTTAAATAAGTTAACAGTGTCCTTATATTTCATTACTAGACTTTCAAGCATTTCTTTTAGAAGACTATATTGCCAACAATAGAGCATAAATGATTGTACAAGTCTTCTAGTCTTAATATGTTATATTTTCTTCTTACTGTTAAATTTACATGGAAAAATGTCTTCCATGATTTCAATAGTAGCAGCCTTATTTAAAAATACATTTTCACTTGTCACACTTACTCTTGTCAGAATAGTGTTGATTTCAGGTTCATCGCTTATATAGGAATCTAATAGCTGAACCATTTTGATAACGTATAAAGTTAGTATTTTTGACAAGCAGTTATCATCATATTCACAACTTTTTATTACTTCCCACTGGGTAACCTGAGACTTACTTATTTTCGCATTGTTCGGTAATTTGTTCATTCAAATTTCTCCATTAATCCAGTCAATAGATTATACTAATACTTTGTTAAATAAATAATAACGCAATTACAAAAATGTATACTTATAATTATATACTACATAAAAACAGCAAAATATCTAAGCGTTAAAGCCAATTTAAGCTAGATGCGTGAGGCAGTTCATTATTAGGTTTTGCATAGCCTATATTATTTATTGGCGTTTTTTTTAGTATTTTTAAACACTTAATTAAGTATAATTTATGACATTGGGTATAACAACCACATTATAGAAAAAGTTCAAAAAGAATGTAGCAAAAAACCTTATAGAAATTAAATGCAACACACTAAAAGAATAGAACTCCTAGATCCAGGCTTCCAATAGACTTAGAATTATAAAACAGCTTTATTGTTAGTAATAACGAGACTGGTAAAGCTTATTAAGTAGTTTTTGAGCTACCTAAATGGCGGCTGGATACCCATGCATGTTGCTAAAGCTATGCAAAAAAGTCTAAGTAAGTTACTTCTTCGCCATAAAATAAGTTTTCCTTTTGGGCTATTCTGCTAATATTAATTCTCACACTAGACTATAAATTAACTATACATGATGAAAAAGGTAAAACTCGGAATACTAATTTCAGGTAGGGGATCGAATATGCAAGCATTAATGAAAGCATGTCAAAATTACGGCTTTCCTGCAGAAATGGCATGTGTTATCTCCAACAATAATAAAGCTGCTGGTTTAAAAGTAGCAGAGCAAGCAGGAGTGCCAACATTTGTTGTTGAAAACAAACCACTTGATGTTGATAAAATTCATGAAATACTTGTTCAACATGAGGTTAATTTAGTTTGCCTTGCGGGGTTTATGAGAATTCTCAAAGCTGACTTTCTTAATAAATGGCATGGCAAAGTTATAAATGTCCATCCCTCTTTACTTCCTTCTTTCAAAGGCCTAAATGCCCAGGAACAAGCCCTGAAAGCAGGTGTAAAAGTTACGGGTTGTACCGTGCATTACGTCACTTCTGAAGTTGATGCTGGAGCTATAATTGCTCAAGCTGCTGTACCAGTGTTACCAAATGATGATATTCATAGCCTCTCAAAACGCATCTTGTCTGAAGAGCATAAATGTTACGTAGAAGCAGTAAGGTTAATAGCAATGCTAAGTAGAAAACTAGAGAGACCATGAAGTATTGCTGTCTTTCTCTTTATCAACTACATTTTCACTCAAAAAAGGTATGATTGATGAAACTTCAGAATTGCGTTTAATATTTTCCTTTTTGTTATCTTTACTTGGTGCTTCGACAACTTTACCTTTTTTACTCACTGTATTACTGTTAACTTATTTCCTGTTACCTCATTTCAGCATTTCTTTTAAAAGTTAACCTTTTTCGTTTTTCTTTGTTCTCCTTATTAGTGTGCAATCTTGCTAGTACTATTATGTTAGGCAGGACTTTTGCTGCAATTTTGTAAAGGCGTGATGAATTTATTTCTTTTTTCATCTCTGTGTGCAGCTCTTACTGTTTCTCTTTTGAAAGTTGTGAAGAGTGGTTTTTAAAGTTTTTAACTTGACGGTAAATAGAGTGAGTTATGTTCAACCATCACTACACAACCTAATGTAATGAGTGGTATAGTAATGAAAAGAACTACAGGACTACTAAATAAAGCAATAGAAACTGCAAGCACCAGTTAAAAATAGTACATCGCATAGAATGTCCAAACAAATACCTTGAATTCTATATTCGTTCCTTCTTTTTGCTTCTAGTGTTTTCTTGTAGTTACGTTTTTTATATAGGCTTTTTTTTCTCTGAAATAATCAAAATAAAGAGTATACATTTGAAATCAGGGAAATTAAACCAAAAAAACACCTGTGCTAATATTACTGAGAGCATACTTGTTATGCCTACTTGTCAGCTTGTAATATGTATCAAATTAACAATGATGAATATACCTGTGTTGATGCGGACAATGTCATTATTAATGAGTCTACTAAGGCTTTTTTGTTTCCTGTTTTAGCGCTTTTTGTATTATCCTTCACCTGAAATAAGGATATATAGTTCAAAATTTATCCATATTATAGTGACCGTTTGCTTTAAGTGTTTCTTCCGACTTTAACAAAGAATAAATTTTCAGGATCTAATAAAGAACTTGCCAGTTCATTTACTTTCTCTAATTTAACGTCATTAATGATATCCGCATAATTATTTATGCGGTTAACATCACGATCATTTATCTGCGTATCATCTAATAGCATTGCTGTATTTGTGTTATTAGATAGAAAAAAGGTAAGGTTATTTACTAAAATGGTTTTTGCATCCTTGAACAATTGTTCATCAATTCCTTCCCTTTTTATTCTGCTCAATGTATCTTTTACTGCTAATATAGCTTTGCCAGCAGTAGAGCTATCAGTACTCATATTTCCAACTATAGCATTCCCATGTTTATTGGGGATAATATGTGCAAAAACACCGTAAGTAATACCCAAGTTTTGCCTCAATTCTTTCATTAATATTGAATTTAGTCCCATGCCGCCAAGCGCATTAATTAAGACGCTGGCGCTATAATAATCAGGATCTTCATAAGCTATACCTTTTTGGGCAAAAAATATTACACTCTGCGGTATATTCATAAAAATGTTTTTACTTTCTGCAGGGCCAAAGTTATTTTTTACAGGTATTTTTCTGACTTTTGATCTTTTTAATGGTAGTTTTGATAAATATTTATCTAGTAGTGCACTAACTTCTTCCTTTGTTGTGCAACCAACAACACTAATAACTATATTATCTTTAGTGAAATTACGCTTTACGTACGCTAGAACATCATCTTTAGTAATGCTCATTATAGTATCAAGAATTCCATACTCACTTTTTGAGTAAGGATGTTTCTTAAACAACAACGTATTCAATTCTTTTCCAGCAATAAAATAAGGATCTTTTTCAAAATTATTAAAATTAACTTTGGCTTTCTCAAAAGCTCTATTCAATCCTTCAAGGTCAACTTTAGGGTGCATTATAGCATCGCTTAGTAACGAAACTGCTTCCTCTAGATTCTCAGACAAAGTATTTAACGAAGCCCTAAATGCTTCTAAACCAGCAATAAAATTTAAGCTAATCCCTTTATCTTCAAGCTTTTTTGCAAAATCTTTGGCATCATTTTTTCCCGCTCCTTCTTGAATTGCAAGGGAAGTGAACCAAGTAAGTCCCTGTTTTTCTACATTCTCATATGCGTAACCTGCATCTTTGAACGATATGTTCAGTGAGACCTTTGGTAAATCACAGTTTTCAACGAATAAAAATTTAAACCCTTTACGGGTAATGACCTCTTCTATATTTAGGGTACCGCTTGCTTGTAAATTAAAGCCTAGACAGAAAAGAAATAGAAATACAAATTTACTTATCTTCATTATTACCTCCTTTTGGTAGCAAACGACCAACTAACTTATTAGCAGAAAAGATGGTACGAATTTTACTATTTACATCTTCTAAATTAACATCACCAATTTTACTATATGAAATATCTATTTCATCAAGTGGAATACCAAGTGCTAGATGTGAGCCATAGAAAAATGCTATATTGGTTAGGCTCGATAGATTATCAAGTTGTGCCGCCTTGTACCTATACTTTGTGCTTTGCAACTCCTCATTCGTTATTCCTTCCGAGGTAAAGTGATTGATAGCGCTATTTAGCTCTCTTTCAACGATATCTAAACTCACTCCGTTTTTTGGAGTTATCTTGATATCAATATAACCATCACTAAAAGTTAAACTATCATAATAAGCAGACACTGACACTGCTATGTCTTTATCTAGAACCAAATCTTTATATAGTTTACTAGATTTGCCACTTCCTAAAATGTCAACTGCCAAATCAACAGCAGAAATTTCACTTATATGCTTGAATAAAGGAACACGATAACGAAAATATAACACTGGTTCTTTTACCTCAGCGCTTTCTAAGGTTACTGATAGATTTGCATTGTATACTGGATCCTGATTTGGGTAATACCTAATTACTGGCTTGGCTTTGATTTTTCCATACTTTTCCTCCGCTAATTTCACTACTGCATCAAATTCCACATCACCAACAACCAACAGTATTGCATTGTTTGGGTGATAATAGTTATCGTGAAATCTCGTTATATCATCCTGATTGTAAGTTTTAATATCGCTTTCCCAGCCAATAACGGATCTGCCATAGCCAGTACGGTAAAATACACTATTCATTTCTTCCCATAATAAATTGTTAGGATGATTGTCAAATCTCATCTTCCTTTCTTCTAGCACGATGTTTTTTTCCCTGTCTATTTTGTCTTGAGTAACATTAAAGTTGCCCATTCTGTCTGCTTCGACTTCCATTGCTAGTGGTAAATCTTTTTTGAGGACCAATTCGTAGTAAATGGTATATTCTTTAGTCGTACCAGCGTTAAATTGAGCCCCAATACTGCTCATAGTAGATTCTATGTCTTTAAACCTTCCTGTAGTTTCAAACATTAAATGTTCAAAATAGTGAGCCAATCCTGCTTTGCCAATCGGGTCATCCATTCCTCCAACTTTATATATTATTGCGTGTAGAGCAGCAGGAATTCGATAATTAGGGACGACATAAACATCTAACCCATTGCTGAGTTTAGCATATTTTATGTTGTGTTCTACACTTTCAGTTTTCAGAACAATTGGATAAATGAAAAAAAATACAGGTAATATAAAAAAACTAAAGAACTTGTTAAGCATTATTCTGGCCTAATATAATTGAACTCAAAACAATGATTTTTCCTCATTTCACTTAGAAATAAACCTATCATATATGTACCATTTATATAACAATGTAAACATTCCGCAAACTATATATAAATCTGCTAAATTGAAAGCTGGCCAATACCAATCACCAATATGAAAATATATGAAGTCATATACAGCTCCCCAGTAGATCCTGTCAACTACATTTCCGATTGCTCCACCAATCATCAAAGAAAAACCAAGACAGGTTAATTGCTCATTAGACTTATAAACTAAGTATGCAAGTACACCAATTATCAATGTTGAAAATGCTGAAAAAAAAAGATCGCTATATGGTAAGGTGCTGAACATTCCAAAACTAATACCTGAGTTCCATACTTCAACTAGTCTTATAAAGCTGGAAACCTCAATTGACTCTCCTTCATCAATCAATGAATTTATGTAAAGCTTGCTCGCCTGATCTGTCAATACTATTATGAGTGTAATAATCAAGCATAGTTTTTTCATAAGTCTGTCCTTAACTGATAAGCTTCAAGTATATCATGATTTATCTGTTTTGTTAATTCGTCAACACTAAGGAACCTTTTTTCTGATCTTATGAACTTTAAAAGTTGTATATTAACCTTACGGTCATATATATCTTCATTGAAATCAAATATGTGCATCTCTACTATGGGTTTTTTTAAGTCATTAAACGTAGGCCTCATACCAATGTTGACTACTCCGTATAGCCAACTTGGACCACTGCCAGAGAATGAGCCTTTTGCGGAACCTTCTGTTGTTTCATTGCTTTGATACTGGGATCTATAGATTCCAGCATCACGTGCTGGAATGACATCTAAGGAGGTAAATGCCACTTTAGCATAATATGTACCAAACTTAGGTTTTATCATACAATCTTCTATAGGAATGTTTATGGTTGGAAATCCTATTTCTCTACCTCTAAGTGCACCTTTCATTACAGTACCAGAAACTTGATAAGATCTGCCAAGCAACTTATTAGCAATTTCTATTTCACCCTTTTGTATGTGCTCTCTAATTGAAGAAGAAGAGCAAATTTTTCCATTAACTGTTAATGGTTCTAATTTAGTCAAGGAATATCCATACGTTTCAGAATGTTTCCTTAAGATTAGTGTATTACCCAATCGTTTATGACCAAAAGTACAACTTTCTCCGACAATTATGTGTTTAGTGTTATACCTATCTATCAAAATCTTGCTAATGAAGTCGTCACAGCTGATTTGAGAAAAACCTTTATTGAAATTGATAATGTATAAGTAATCTATACCATAGCTGCTGATTAGTTCCTTTTTTTGTTCTTGATTTATTAATCTAAAATTATTTCTGTTAAATAAAATAGTTGATGGATGAGGCTCAAAAGTTAAGATTGCGGAGGGAAATCCTCTTTCTTGCGCTATCTTCTTTAGAGTAGAAATTGCTAACTCATGTCCTAAGTGAATGCCGTCGAAGTTTCCAAAGGTTAATGCTACGTTATTTTCTATTCCTCTCTCGTAATCATAAATAATTTTCATACAATTTGATATTTTATACATGCTTTCTTAATATATAATAACTGTATTTTATAAATTACGGAGATAAATTGTGAAAAATGCTAAAAGAAAGGTTGTTATATATATAAAGCAGTACTGTCCGTTCTGTAAGAGAGCAAAGGAGCTGCTAGATGAGAAAGGTGTGAAATATGAAGAAATTGATGTGTTTAAAAATTCAGATTTGTTTAGTGACATAAAGTTAAAGTATAATGTTAGAACAGTTCCGCAAATTTTTATTGCTGATAAAAATGGCAATTATGTACACCATATTGCTGGATGTGACAAATTGATGGACCTTGAAAGGGAAGGGAAGTTAGATGATATGTTAAGTACCAATTATGATAAAACTGATGTAACAACTTACACAAGCAATAGTGATGAATATGAAGAATATGTAGCATCACATGACGATTTTATGTAATTTTTCTTGCTTTTACTGTTGTGCAATGCACGAATGAAGAATTAGCATATTTGCTTTAAACAAATTTTAATGGATTAAAAATACAATTTATTTAGTGAGTTTTTTTAGTGGGAAAAATGACAAAAAATATTTCAATTGTTAGCAGGAACTTAATTACTATTGAATTAATTGACAAACAGGATTTAGAGAATTTCATCAAAATTTTCACGGTGCTTGATAAACATGTAGCAGCCAAAACTCTTTTTACAGAGGAGGTAAGGATAAGGTATAAACAACAAGATAGCATAGAGATTGTTGATTTACTAAAAAGTTCAGACTTCACGTATTATGACGTTGAAAATGTACTGCATCATTTGAGTAAACACGGAATGAAGGTGCCAAGCAGTGTTATAGCGCACACTCTCTTTTCTGCATGTAATCATGCACTTGAATCTAAGGGCATAGTGCTTTCATTTTTTGGTGGCTCTCCACAGTTCAACATTAGAGTGAATAAAAACACCTTCATCATGACTCCTATGAGCGAAGAAAATTTAGAATTAAATTCACAAAATAGCGAAACATTGATAGAGTTGTTAAAGAGCGAAAAAAGTATGTATGATTGTGTGGTAAAAGAGAATATTATTAATATTGTAGTAAATTATGAGATACATCAAACAATAAATTCGATCATAAAATCACTGATACAATCTTGCCTATTGGCAAAAGAGGAAGAATTAAAACTCAAAGAACAATTGAGAGAACTTGCTTTTAAGGATCAAGCTTTTGTCGAGTATTCCAGTATTAAAACCATCAATAGGTATCCACAAAATCATCCTTTGAGAAAGTATGAAAATATTACTAAGAGTATAGAAGACATTTTGTGTAATTTTATAGCTAATGAGAATAGTGAATTTGCTATAGAGCAACTAAATAGGCTTAATTCAAAGGTTTCTCCGGATACTCCAAGAATCATTACTAAAACTATAGATAAACTTGTTAAGTTCCACTGAGATAATACAAACCAATGTCTGTATATATCTGTTTTTTTTCAAGAAATAAGCACTCAAATTTGAGTGCTTATTTAGATTCATAACTTAAGTCTGCAGCAGTAGAATTTATATGGGAAACCGAAAAAATTTTTAATGGTTACTATGTAATAAACAGTTATTATCTTTTTAGCAACTTATCACGTGCTGCATTTAACTTTTGCACAAAATATTCTAAGCCTCCTTTGTCTGGATGAACTAACTTAATTAAATTTTGATATGCTTTATTGATTTCATTTTAGCTTGCTTCAGGATTTAGCTCCGGTATTTTTAATGCCTCATCTATATACATGTTATTGCCAGTATAATTTTTAGTGTGACTTCTGAGGAAAGACACAACTACCTTAGGTAGGGTAAATTTAACCTACCATGAGTGCCAAAAAAGGAATGACGTGTATATTTTTTTCATTTTGTGATTAAATAGTAATATTATAATCGTCAGGTAAATAACATGTTCATTCAAATTGAAGAAACACCAAACCCCAATACGCTAAAATTTCTTCCTGGATTTGCGATTTTAAACGAAAGAGAAACTGCTGATTTTTCAAATCCAGATGAAATAAAAAATTCTAAATTAGCAGCAGACCTTTTCCAAATAGAACATGTGATAAGAGTATTTTTTGGCCATGATTTTATTTCAGTAACAAAATCGGATGGGATTAGTTGGGACATATTAAAAGTGGAAATTTTAACTACGGTTATGGATCACTTTACCTCTGGTGGGAAGGCACTAGATAGAAAAGGAGTGAATGACAACAACATACCGGATGAGGAATTTTTCGATGAAAATGATATAGAAATTGTAAATAGAATAAAGGAGTTGATGGAAAATTACATCAAACCTGCAGTTGCTCAAGACGGCGGCGACATCAAATTCCGCGGCTATAAAGATGGAATAGTTTATGTTGAACTGCAAGGAGCCTGCTCTGGATGCCCAAGTGCTGCAATTACCCTAAAACAAGGAGTGCAAAATATGCTGTGTTACCACATACCAGAGGTTTCAGGTATAGAGACTACGTTATGACTAATCAAACAGTTAGAGGAACAAAGGATCTTCTATTTGATGAATGGTATAGGTTTAAATACATTCAGCAAATAGCAAATAGGATCTCAAGTCTTTACGGCTTTTTACCTGCCCAAACTCCGATATTTGAATATACAGAAGTCTTTATGAAAACTTTAGGTGATGGTTCCGACATTATTAATAAAGAGATGTATACTTTTTATGATAAGGGAGGAAAGAGCATAACTTTACGTCCTGAGTTCACCGCAGCGATTGTTAGGCTATTGGTTGAAAAAAAACTGCAAATACCGATAAAATTATTTTCAACAGGACCTGCATTTCGCTATGAAAGACCACAAAAGGGACGGCAGAGACAATTTCACCAAATAAATTTTGAGGTTTTTGGTGTAGAAAATCCAAAAGCTGATATTGAATTGATATCGCTTGCTCATCATTTATTAACTGAATTTAATATCAGCAAGAATGTAAGACTAGAAATTAACTCTTTGGGTGATAGTGAAACAATTGCTAAGTACAGAGAAGTTTTGATACCGTACTTTAAAAAGTTTCAAAATGACCTATCAGAGGACAGCCAAAATAGATTGACTAAAAACCCACTCAGAATATTAGATTCCAAGGATGAGAAAGATAAATTGATAATCTCTGATGCGCCCAAAATCAGTGATTATTATACAAGAGAATCCTCAGATTTCTTTGAGCAAATACTAAATGGATTAACAGCTCTCAATATACCTTGTACTGTAAATAGTAAATTAGTTCGAGGGCTGGATTATTATTGCCATACAGTGTTTGAATTTGTTATAGAGGATTTTGGTGCACAAGGGGCGGTCTTTGCAGGTGGAAGATATGATAATCTGGTATCTTCAGTAGGTGGAAAATATACTCCAGCAATAGGATTTGCAGGGGGTATTGAACGCATAATGGAATTAATTAACTATTCCATGAAGGGAGATAGACCTATTTGCTTAGTTCCTATTGGCAGAGAAGCTGAAGAGCATGCTTTGACACTTGCGAATGAATTGCGCAGGAATGGCTTATATGTAATCTATGAGTATAACGGGGCGCTTAAAAACCGAATGAAAAAAGCAAGTCAAGCAAATGCTAAGGCTGCATTAATTTTTGGTAATGAAGAACTGGGCAGTAAAACTTTAAAGATTAAAAATATGGATACAGGTGAAGAAAAGATAATTGCTTACGGTAATATAATGGAAAATATCCATCAAACTTTGCTTGTGTAAGTACAATAAACATTAAGCTTCATGTCAAAATACAGGGTCTGTAAAGGTAAGAGGTCTGTTCATTTGTGAGCAATGTGACTATAGCCAAATCACTTTTTTTATGTATAATCTTAAAAAAACTTTCTACATAAAAGTGAAGATTAAGAGAGCTTTAATATCAGTATATGATAAGACAAATATAATTGATCTTGCATTGTTTTTAATACAGCAACAAGTAGAGATTCTCTCAACAGGAAATACATATAAAGTGCTGTCCGATGCGGGAATAAAAACACAAGAAGTCTCCAATTACACGCAATTCCCAGAGATATTAGGTGGTAGAGTGAAAACTTTGCATCCTAAAATTCACGCAGGAATACTCTTTGATCGGGAAAAACACAAAAAGGAGATGCAGGATCTAGGAATTGAACCTATAGATCTGCTTGTAATTAATTTATATCCATTTTGGGAAACAGTCAGTAGCGGCTCAAGTGAAGAACAAATCGTAGAGCAAATAGATATTGGCGGAGTAGCGCTAATTAGAGCTGCAGCAAAAATTTTTCATTTTACTTCGGTCATTTCTAGTGTTCAGGACTATGAAGCACTGAAAGCTGAAATGATGAAAAATAACAATAAGACAACATTGGAATATAGAAAATATCTAGCAACTAAGGCGTTTGCTCTTACTGCACACTACGATTCTAATATTTACAGCTGGTTTTTATCCAAGAGTAAAAGTAGTGAATTACCAGAGTTTTTTGTTCTATATGGAAGTAAAGTACAAGAATTAAGGTATGGTGAAAATCCTCATCAAAAAGCTGCATTTTATAGTAATCAATTTACTAAATATCCACTGGAAAAAATACATGGAAAAGAGTTGAGTTATAATAATATAGTAGACATAGAATCTGCGCTTAATATAGTTTCTGAGTTTAAAGAGCCTGTAGCAGTGATAATTAAGCACAATAACCCATGTGGCGCTGCTGTTGGTAATAGTGTTTTGGAAGCATATAAAAAAGCTCTATCGTGTGATGAAATAAGCAGTTTTGGTGGCATAGTTGCTTTAAATCGGGAGATAGATTTAAAGCTAGCAGAAAAATTGAGCGAAATATTTTTGGAGGTAGTGGTAGCACCATCAGTCAGCGATGAAGCACTAAAAACTTTGCAAAGAAAGAAAAATCTAAGAGTGATTATTTATAGATCTCTTCAGCAAAATGCGAAATATCAGATTAAAAATATTATTGGTGGGTTTTTAGTACAGGAAAATAATAGCTACGCAATAAAAGCAGAAGAAATGAGTCAAGTAACAGAACACACTGCAACGGAAGAAGAAAAAGAAGATCTCATTTTTGCTTGGAAAATATGTAAACATGTAAAATCCAATGCAATAGTTATAGCAAAAGGCGGTTGTGCTATTGGCATTGGTGCAGGACAAACAAGCAGAATAGATAGTGTGAACATCGCAGTAAAAAATGCGGATGAAAAGTGTAAGGGTGCTGTGCTTGCTTCAGATGCATTTTTTCCATTTCCAGATAGCATAGTGGAAAGTGCAAAACATGGAATCACAGCCATAGTTCAGCCTGGTGGTTCGCTGAAAGATCAAGATGTGATAAAAGCTGCAAATGAAAATGAAATTGCTATGTTTTTCACTGGTATTCGTAGCTTCTTTCATTAATTTTGTGTTTTGTAGCTAGATCTAAATTATATCACTGTAACTATATAGATGTTGTGATTTGATAAACCAAGATTCAAATAGCTTATGAAATAGAAATGCAAAAAACTACTTCTTGATAAACTTTACTAACCTCCTTATCATGATAGCAAGGGTATTTTTGACTTACGACCTGTTTTTGACCTGCAGGTTCAATAACAAAATTTAGTAAAAAAACTCAAGTATTTATTGGTGGATTATATCAGATTATTGCGGCTACATGTCTTTTAAATTTTTCTATATTCAGCTAAATTGCGCTTAAACTAGGCGTTAGCAAATTATTACAGTGCCAGTTTAAATTATTATATGGTCAAAACTTGCTACCTGGAGTTTTTTTGCCTTTTTTCTATTTAGTAAAATTTTTTAATATTTATAGCTAAATGACAACCTTCATTCTGCTACTCGTTAGCAGAATCTATGGTGAGATACCGCGAACGAATCGTGGTATGACGTGGGGTTGCCAATATTCCCGGCCACTTGACGCTTGCTTCTCACACTAAAAGACCATAGGATGATAGAAGTAGTAAATAAATTTACTAAATAACAGTGTCACGCACTGGGATGACAAAAAGAGGGCTACTTGAACGACTCGCCTGGTAGTACAATATTCTTACAGTTGTGTGTTATTAGCCATTTGAAAGTTTAAGTTACGCGCTTTGCCTTTTTTAACAAAGATGAAAGCACAGTTATTATGAACAACATTTTGCCAACAACTGATATAGCTCTACCTACGACAGAACAAGTATATGCTAATTTTAATAGAATATTTGACAAATCTACAGATTTTCTTAAAGCACCATATCCACCAAGCCATACAAATCCGGTAATATGCAAAGAATATTCTACACTATAGGCATGGATCTGTAATCTTACTATGGACTTTTTATCTTTTTACAGCCTAATTTTGATAATAGCCAGTAGACAAAATTTATAAAAGCTATAGTGATACCGGCTACAGAACCATGATAATGGGCATGGATAGTAACGTTTCCTTCAATAGTCAGTATTTCAAGTACACCTCCTTAGGTAAATAACAGAAATGAATGTAATAGATAGTTACCCTTATCATTAATAAAAGTCCTGATATTAAAGCACACTAATTTTAAAAACACGGTAGAACTTGCTCCAGCAATTCTCATATTCCAAATGGAAAATTGTATCAATTCAACACTATCCACTGAATAGGCAAAATATATAAATGGTGCACCTATAGCCAAAATTATGTTTATAAATAGTGGTAAAATAATAGTCTTGTTATTTGAAGCTAAATTAACGGTCACTAGAACTTGGCATTATTAAATAGACTAAAAACATTGCTTGAACAAAAGCTAATTGCAATAAATGCCTGCTTCCCAAAAAGAGATATTTGTAAAATAAATTCTTATCCGAGTGATATGTGTCTGTCAGCATATTATTATATACTAAAACAACATAAAGAAATGACGACAAGAGTATAATAACTAGTCCAATTTATTCGACATGTAGATAAAGGACTGCTGTCAATCATAGTTATGGCGTTAAGTATAAAGAAGGTGCCAAGTTGCTTATAGATGTACGGAGAGAAATTAGGTTCGAAAGTGTATGCTTCGCGTATGATCAAAATAGAGTTATAATCCACGATTTTAACTTACATATTTATGCAGGTCAGAAGATAGGAATGTCTGAGGCAGATAAAACAACACTTATCAAGTGTTTGCTCAGGTACTTTGACGTGCAAAGTAGATGAATTCTTATATCGACAGTCATGACATTGCAGGTATTACACAAGAGCCTTTATGGGCAAACTTATCGGTGATTCCACAGGATGTTGGTATATTTGATAAGACTGTTCTGGAAAATTTACAACTTGCTAAATACGATGCAAGCTTCGACGAAATTGTTGAAGCATGTGAAAAGGCGAGGGTTCATAATAATATTATACAAATGACCAATGGATATCATTCCATTGTGTAGGTGAGAGAGGCGTTAAAGTAAGTTAGTGGACAAAGAAAACGCATCGCAGTTGTAAGGGCTATTTAAAAAAGTGCTCCTATATTAATTTAAAATGAGGCAACTTTTACACTTGATGCTCCAATAGAACAGTTAGTACAACAATCACTAAGCGAAATACTTGAAATGAGCAATGCTACAACTATTGTCATCGCGCATCGTTTTGCCTACGCTTCTGCACATGGATTGCATTCTAGTTCTCTTGATCAGGGAAAATTGTAGAAGATGGCACACACTAAGAACTTTTTAATAAAAATGGAATGTATAAGACCATATGAAATGTGCGAGTCGGTGAGTTTTTACCAGATAAAAAGGAAAACGAAGAAATTGGATGCGTATTCCAAGAAGTATGTTGAAGAACGAACGTAAGATATTCTGATTCAGACAATGTTTATTGTATTTATAAAAATTAATTATGCAGTGGAGCTATTTTATATAATAATACAGAAGCATGTGCTAGTATTCCTTCATTTCTCCCAATAGAACCTAATTTTTCTGTAGTGGTTGCTTTAACATTTACAAATTCACTATCAATCTCTAATGTTTTTGATATGAATTTCTTCATTGCTACTTTGTAAGGCGATATTTTAGGCTCCTCGCAAACTATAGTAATATCTAAATTAGATACGCTGTATCCTTTTTCTTTTGCTTTTTTAGCAGCAAAATCAAGAAAGTGAGATGAATTGCGATCTTTCCACTCAGGAAAACTCGGAGGAAAATGTGCTCCTATGTCGCCACATCCTAGTGCTCCCAGTATTGCATCAACAACTGCATGTATTGCAACATCACCGTCGGAATGTGCTTCTATTTCCATGTCATACTCGATTTCTACGCCGCAAATCTTTATAAAACTTTTAGCCTTACCTTGAGCTTTAATGAACCTATGTATGTCATAGCCAGTTCCAACGCGATATTTTGGTTCATCAAGAAGAAGCTTTGCCATATTAATATCCTCTTTTGTGGTTAACTTAAAATTGATTTTCTCACCTCTAGTAACTACAACACGTTTTTTGTGTTCTACCATTAGTGATGAATCATCAGTAAATTCTTTATTTGACCGATGATATGATAATAATTCTTTAAAATTGAAAATTTGAGGGGTCTGTATAGCTCTAAGTCTTTCTCTTGGAATTGTGGATTCAATGAGATCGTCATTTACTAATGATATAGTATCTTCTACTTCTATTGCTGGTACTACTCCTGTATGTTGGTTATTAATCATGGACCGAGCTAAGTTATTTATCAAAGTATTTGACACAAAAGGCCTACAAGCGTCGTGTATAACTACAAAATCTGGGTTAATTTTTTGCAAGCTTTCAAGTCCCAGCTTAACTGAGTTTTGTCTACTTTTTCCTCCATATACTGGACTTAGTAACTTAGTATCTACTCTTCCTTTCATTCCAGTGCTTGACACTGGAATCCATTCTTCTTTTTTTCTAGATTTCAGCGTCACATACTGGAAAGAGTGTACCGCTTCGCTTAAATAATAGTTATGTAGAGAATCTATCGTTTCTCTATAAAAATCTTCATGATTTCTGTTAATTATAACCCTTACGTAATCTATATACTGGTTGGTTAAAAGTTTTTTGACTGCATGCGATAAAACAGGTTTATCTGCTAGTGTCATATACTGCTTAGGAATTGTATTGCTGCATCGGCTTCCTACTCCTGCTGCAACTATTAATGCTGCTATTTTGTATTTCTTAGGTCTGTTAGTGTATATATCTATCACAGGGTTCTTTAATTACAATTTCAGAATTAATAGGCTTTTTCAACTTGCTGTACAATTTTATGAAAGCGATCAAAATCTAAGCTTGCACTACCAATTAAAACTCCTGATAAATTCAAGATATTCGATAAATTTTCTATATTTTCTAAACTGACTGAGCCGCCATATATAACGTGTTTTTTGCTAGTATAAGATTGTATCACTTCTATTACCTCAGCAATTGCATTATTACTTGGTACATGTCCTGTACCTATTGCCCATATTGGTTCATATGCTACAGTATATTCACCATGTATTGGCAAGCGGCTTTTGCATTGATACTCTACTACTTCCTTTGTTTTACTACTCTCACGGTCTTCTAAATTTTCACCTACACAAATAATTGGGTGTAAGCCCGATTCTATAGCTGTTTCTGATTTAAGCTTTATTTCACCATTTGTTTCGTGAGTTCTTTCGGAATGCCCAAGTATTACGTAAGTACATCCTAACTCTTTTAGCATCTCTGCGCTAATTTCACCTGTATAAGAACCAGACTTTTTATAATGGCAATTCTGTGCTCCTATACTAATATTATTATTCAGCTCTATATTACCTGGAAGTGATGTAAAAGGTGGGCAAATCACGAGCTTAGAAGTAATTTCATTACTCTTGTCATTGAGTTTACCTATAAAGTTGACGAATAAAGAGCGTGTTCCATTCATCTTCCAATTTGCGACTATTAAAAAAGACATCAACTTTACTTATATGGATGAGAGTATCCCAAACAACACTAAAACGAACTCCTCTCACGCTTGCTTGTTAGTTTAACAAGATTAGCTATCATTTTACTAACCTTTGTTTACATAAAGGTATATACCTAGATGAGAATTAATAAAAAATAAATTAAGTTTATAGAATAAAACAAAATTAAGTCAATAAAAAGTTTTTTACCATTACTCGCCTCTACTAAATTTTCTCTTTAAATTATAGCTTTCTTGAATTTTCCTTACTCAATCTGATTCCTTCAGCTTCCGTTTGGCTTTTGTTGTATGCCAGCTATGGTGATTAAAGACAAGAAAGGTGAAGAATATTAGTAACTTGTCATTCTCTTAATTTATAATAAGAATGGTCAGTAAATACCTAATTTGAGTAAAAGAAATTTCACTATCATTCACTAATTTGGCTAAAATTGAATAATTTCAACACTTTAGCTATTTTAAATAGAATTAAATTTATTAATATAAATAATAAATTACTATTCTTAAATTTGATCAGATTGATTGCAAAAAAAATAAGATTTTTAATAATTTGCTTATAATCCTAACTATAGTTAATCTTTCATAGATAGTGATGCAACAAAGCTATTCCACTAGCGGAGGTAAAATTGAGCTAGCTCTCCACTAAGTGCTTGTGAAGCTATTTAATAACTTGCTTTAAAATCTCCTCTTGTTGCTGAGCGTGGACACTAGCGTAACCACATGCAGGAGATGCAGCAGCAGGTCTTGTGATGCACTTAAGCCTTTTTGCTTGAATATTGAGGCCAAGTAATACCTCCTCTATTAATGGGTTGACAAAAAACCATCCTCCCATATTTTTTGGCTCTTCTTGACACCATATAATTTCAGCGTTTTCATATTTTTCAAGTTCAATGCTTAGCTTATCAGCAGGAAATGGATAAAATTGCTCCAATCGTACCACTGCTATATCGTTTATTTTTTGTACTTCACATGCCTCAATTATGTCGTAATAAACTTTACCACCGCATATTATAACTTTACGCATTTTGTCATCTAAAACTAAATTCTTCCTATATTCTGGAATTACCGTAAGGAATCCACCTTTAAAGTCAGATAGATTAGAAACTGCTCTTTTATGACGCAATAGCGATTTAGGTGTAAACACTATCAAAGGTTTACGGAAGTCTCGATGAATTTGCCTACGTAAAACATGAAAGTAATTCGCTGGAGTAGAGCAATTAACTACTTGCATATTATCTTCCGCGCAGAGTTGTAAAAACCTCTCTATACGCGCAGAGCTATGCTCAGGTCCCTGACCTTCATAGCCATGAGGCAGCAATAAAACCAAACCACTTGATCGCAACCACTTTGTTTCTGCAGACGCAATAAACTGGTCGATCATAATTTGTGCACCATTCGCAAAATCACCAAACTGTCCTTCCCAAAGCACCAGTGAATATGGAGAATCAAGGCTATATCCATACTCAAAGCCCATCACAGCATACTCTGATAAAGCGCTATCTATGACTTCAAAGTGAGCTTGCTCTTTATTTATATTGTTCAGTGGAATAAATGCTTCTTCTGTCACCTGATCAACAAGCCTTGAATGGCGGTGTGAGAAAGTACCTCGACCAGAGTCCTGTCCTGACAGACGCACACCTATTCCTTCTGTGAGCAATGATGCAAATGCAAGACTTTCAGCCGTTGCCCAGTCTATATTGTTACCGGAATTTATATTCTCTATTCTTCCATCAAGTATTTTTCTTACTTTATTGTTGATATTAAAACTGCTTGGAATATTGCTATTTATGAGTACACCTAGCTTTTTCAGCTCACTTTGTGAGGCACCAGAATCTGTATAATATTCGTTCAGATTATTCAACTTTGCCCTTCTTAATTTTGACCACACTCCATTGAACCAGTCAGCTTTTTTGGGAGCGTAAGCCACTGATTCAGTAAGACTTTTATCCAATCTTGCCCTGAACTCACTGCGTAATTTATCTACTTCGTCACCACTTAGTATTTTATCTGCAGTCAACTTTTCTTCATATAGCGTTCCTGGAGTTTTATGATTTGATATTATTTTATACATGAGCGGCTGGGTAAAATTAGGCTCATCTCCTTCATTATGGCCGTATTTGCGGTAGCATATTATGTCAATCACCACGTCTTTCTTAAATTTCTGCCTATATTCCATTGCCAGACCTGCAACAAAATTTACAGCTTCAGGACTATCTCCACTTACGTGAAACACTGGGGCTTCTATAGATTTAATTACGTCAGTGCAATAAGAAGATGACCGTGCACAGCATGGATTAGCAGTAAAACCAACTTGGTTATTAATGACAACGTGTACAATACCATCTACTTTATATCCTTCAATATTGCTCAAGGTCAGGGTTTCGCCAACCACCCCTTGACCGATAAAAGCTGCATCACCATGAATTGATATTCCAAGTACAGATCTTATTTTTTGTTTTGCTCTGACTCTTCCAATCAGAACTGGATTGATCGCTTCAAGGTGAGATGGATTAGGGCACAAACTTAAATGTATTGTCTTACCGTCAGCAAGCGTTCGATTAGAAGAATAACCAAGGTGATATTTAACATCACCAGACACTTCAAGATCACTTGGATATGCAAGATTACCTTGAAATTCAGATAACATTGCTACATATTCTTTTTCCATAACTTTGGTTAGAACGTTAAGCCGTCCGCGATGAGCCATACCAAGAACTATTTCCTCAATACCAAAAGTCGTGGAATCACTAATAATTCTCTCAATTGCAACAATAGCTGACTCCCCACCTTCAATAGAAAAACGCTTATGTCCAGGAAATTTCGTATGGAGAAATTGTTCGAACATCTCAGATTCGATTAAGTGTCTGAGTATTTCCTTTTTATCTTGCGAGCTCAGCTTGTAAGTTTGATTTTCGATCTTTTCCTGCAGCCATATTCTCTCCTCATAAGAGGAAATATGCATAAATTCAAAACCGATGTCTTTGCAGTAAATATCTCTATAGATTCCGGCATCATGCGCTGTAGAGAGATTTGAATATTTCTGATAATTTATTTCTTCACTTACATTTGACGACAATGGATTAAGATCTGCAAAAAAGTGACCATAAGATCTAAAAAAATTTGCCACCGAATCATCTGTCTTGGCCACATGCTGCACAGCACAGGGTTCTGCTTTATTAACTTCTAAATTGCTTGAAAAAATTCTGTACCAATCCTCCCCGATTGACTTGTCACCCTGCAGATAACGGTTATACATTTCTTCTACAAATTCCACATTATCACCATAAAGGCAGGAGCTACTTCTCAAATCTAGCATAATTACTATAAAAGGTATCAAATACTTATAAGTATAACTTAAGTTTTTTAAAAAAGAACTTTTTTGATACCCGTGAATTAAGTCATTACATTATCAGTTCTTTAAGGATTGCCTTCAGCATTTAGCTTAACATTATTTACTAATTTTTCAGTAATAACTTCAGCAAACTCAGGAGAAGGTTCTTTTATTTTTGCAAAAAATGCAGCCTGTATGGCATTTTTAACAAAGAAATACGCGGCAAATGCAAATACTACTGTCGGTATATAGCACCAGGGAGGAGCTATACTAAACAAAGTAGCAGAAGCTCTACCATTAAGCAACAACGAGAAAGACCAGCTTAGCTAATAATATAGCGTCTATCCACACTACCATATTCAGCCATCAACTTTTTAACTTTGTCATTGTTGCTGTGCGACAAAACAAGTGCCTTAATGCAATTTATTATCTCACTATTAGCGAAATATAGAGTGTGTTCTATGACCTCCTCACGTAGTAACCTTTTGCATGATGACCGGCTGTATTAGGATCATCACCATATTTTAAAAGTAATTTTGCAATTTCATAGAACTTATCATGTGCAGCTACATCTAATGGAGCAAGACTATATACTCGTGTATTAGGGTCAGCACCGTACTCTAAAAGTAGTTTTATAATATTACCATATATGATAATTCCGTGATAACATAATAAAGTATACTCACGAAATATTTTTATGTTAGGGTTAGCGCCATTCTCTAATGCAGGTTTGCAAGATCAATATTATATGAATTGATAGCAGCATCCGACGGCAAGTGATCCTGTACACACATTTCGTTAATGTAATTACTAAATTTTTCATCTTTACTGCTCTTGAAATTAAAAAGAGCTTTTTAAGAAATCCTGTATCTTGATTGAAGAGAGGCGTATGTAAGCAAAATTTTAGATCTTAGATAGAGCTAACTCTATCTAAGTCTTCGTCATGGAGTAGCATGACCTCTTTTGCACCTGTTCCAGCAAGAAGCTTATATGCGCTTGTAACTGTTAAAATTTCTCTTCGACTTTTTTAAGTTCTTCCTGTTCTTTATCTGAGTTTTTGTCTCGATGATACTGAAGAGCTAGTGTATTACGTGCTTTTCTGATGTCTTCTTCACTCGGGTTACTTTAAAGAGCCTAATATTTTTAAAGCTTCTTCTTCATTCATAATAACTACCTCTACTAATAGTGAATTATACTCTAGTATAACTAAAAAGTCCAAGAAAGTCTAGTCTTTTATGTTAACACTGCTATAACTATTTAAGTCTACCAGGGAGGCAAGTAGCTCCTAATAAAAATTGATTAATTTCTTAACCAAATTAAAAAAGACAAAAGAAATCCCGCAGCAGCTATTATCCACTATCATTTTACCAGTTGGCGTTTTTTTTAATGTTTTTAAGCACCTAGTAGGCGCGATTTACAGCACTAATTGGTAATGTAAACAACAATGTAAAAGACATGAGGTACATGTAATGCAAGAAATTAAACATGAGATGTCAGATATGTTAAGTTTTTTTGTTGTTTAATCTGTAAAGAGAAGATAAATAATTAGCTTTAGTGCTATTGATAAAAGGGCTGGCGAGGTTTATCAAGTAATTCCAGTCTCGTTTCTATGGCTTAAAAAATTCGTCACGTGCTGGAATGACGAGAAGAACACTAAAAATTTCCATGTTTATGGCAACTTCTTACCTACGCTCAAACAATTTTTCTATATCACTTAGTTCCATTTCTATATGAGTTGGTCTTCCGTGGTTGCATTGCCCAGAATATGGTGTTTCTTCCATTTGCCTCAGCAACACATTCATCTCCTCCAATTTCATTGTCCTGCCTGCTCTAATTGACCCATGACAAGCAATAGTGGCCAATATTTTGTTCACTTTATCTTCTATTGGCAACATATCTTCTATTTCCATCAATCTATCGACTATATCAATTAGCATCTCTTTTACATCTATTGTTCCCAAAATTGCAGGGATTTCTTTTACTATAACCTTGTTTTCTGAGTTGATTTGAATATCAAAACCCATTTCGAAAAGCTTATCCTTATAGACTTCAACCATCTCCATTCCAGCTTGATTTTTGATTTCAACTACCTCAGAAAGAAGTAGTTTTTGTCTTTTTATACTTGATTTTTGTTTTAAGCATTCATACACTAACCTTTCATGGGCTGCATGCTGGTCAACTATAATCAATTTGCCTCTAGCCTCAGCAATAATATAAGTGTTATAGACCTGACAGCGTGCAAACCCTAGAGGATGGTTTTCTATCAAATCAATTTGCTCTCTCTCTAGAGCCACAGTTTTCGCTTGTGACAAGGATTTTTGTATACCTGAATCAAACAATACTGATCGTTCTGACAAGTCTTTCTTTCCTACACTTGGTGAGTTGGATTCTTTCATTAGCCGATTTTCAAAAGGATTTGGTCTCCCTTCATACAATTCTCTTTCACTTTTTGTTTCTCTGCTTTTTCCATTATTAATATGGTTATCATTTCCTTGACTTTCACTAACATCAAAAGGTAACCCACTCGTTTCCTTTCCAATACCTTGATACCTAGACCTATCAATATTACTCACTGCAGAGTTGCCTGTTCTTGTTGATAATGCCTTAATTAACCCTCTTCTCACTATTTCATATATCAGCCTCTTATTTTGAAATCTCACTTCCGATTTATTTGGGTGCACATTCACATCTATTTGATCGTATGGTATTTCTAAATGCAACATTGCAAAAGGATACCTATTGCTTGGAATAAAGTCATGATATGCGTAACGAATCGCACTAACAAGTAAATTATCTTTTATCGGCCTTCCATTTACAAATGTATAGATCATATCAGACTTACCTCGATTGACCGTCGGTTTACAGATGTGTCCTGTTAGTCTGACGCCGTCCTCTTCTTCATTAATTTCTAGAGAATTGTCTTGAAATTCTTCTTCTACTTCACATAATCTACTAAATAACGAAGTCTGCTTAGCATATTTTAGAGGTTTCTTACTACCAGAAGTGAGAGTAAACCCAATACTATAATTGATCATAGCTAAGTTATTCACAATGTCAACAATGCTTTGAATTTCTGCCCTTTCGGTTTTTAGAAATTTTAGTCTATTGGGAGTGGCAAAAAACAGATCACGGACCTCAATATGAGTACCTTGTGGTAAAGAGTAAGGAATAAGTTCACCTATTTTTTCTCCACCTTCATAACTTATAGACCAAGCTTCACTTGCTCCGTTTGCCTTAGATGATAGCTTAATTCTACTCACTGCTGCAATTGAAGACAGAGCTTCTCCTCTGAAGCCAAGATGCTTGATTTCTATTAATTCACTATCACTTAATTTTGAAGTAGCATGGCGCATAAAAGCAAGCTCTAAATCGCTCTTTTCTATTCCACCTCCATCATCCGTGATAGTAATAAGGTTACACCCACCACTTTCTATTTTTATCTCTATTTCCGAGCTTCCAGCATCTATTGCATTCTCAACTAATTCCTTGACTACACTAGCTGGCCTTTCTATAACCTCCCCTGCAGCTATACGATTTATGGTTTTTGTATCTAAAAGAATTATTGCCATAAATTTACTGTGATGCTGGTTTTTCCTTTACTACTTCGGTCTGTTCCTTTCTCCATTTTTTTAACCTATCAGCAATTTCACTGTTAGAAATTGACAGTACAGATGCAGCAGCAATTGCTGCATTATAAGCCCCACTTTCTCCTATAGACATTGTTGCAACTGGCACACCCTTTGGCATTTGTACTATAGATAATAGACTATCCAGCCCATTTAACTGTTTACTATGTACAGGAACACCGATAACGGGTAAACAAGTGAGCGATGCAACCATACCAGGTAAATGAGCTGCTCCTCCCGCACCGGCTATAATAACTCTAAAGCCTTTTTCTTGTGCAGACTGAGCAAAATTGAAGAGCCTTTCTGGTGTTCTATGTGCAGATATTATAAACACGTCATGCAAAATTCCTAATTCTGTTAACATATCAACAGCATGAATCATAGTGCTATAGTCTGATTCACTTCCCATAATTACAGCAACATCTTTTTTTATTTCCGCCATATTCAACATAACTTTCTTACTAACTAAATAGTGTTTCAGCTAAAAAGCAACAAATATTTGAATCATACTGTGAATATAGTGTATGACATAAAACCCTCCCTTTAAAATAGAAATTTCAAATAAGCATTCGCATTGGAGCACACAAATGTGCAAACATTGTAATTTTAGGGACAGTAGCTCACAGAAACACAAAAAACTACCTGACAAACCTCGCTAGCCCCCTTATCCCGATACTGGGGGTGTTAAGTTACCTTCAATCTGTGCAGATTAAAATAATAAAGTGTTATATAGTTAGCATCTTATGTTTAATTTTTTGCACTATATGTACCTTATGTCTTCACAATATTTCTAATTTTTTACCTATATAAGTTGAAACTCGCTTATAAAGCGTTTAGGACAGTATAATATGCTAACTTGCAGGATTAGAGAGTAAATACTATCTACCACAATATATCTTTTGCCTTTTTTTTGCCTAGTAAATTTCTAAAACATTTATGACTAAAGGTTAGTTGCAATAAAAAACAACTAAGTCGCGATTATTAAGTATTTAAAACATAAAAAAACGCTAGTGTTTTTAAATAGATATTAACTAGGGCTTCTTTTGTCTTTTTCTTACTTGGTGGATTTCTTAAATATTTGTAGCTGAAGATTTACTGACAACAGCTGCTTGTTAGCGTAATCTAGAGATACCGCAAATGAATCGCGGTATGACGTGGGGGTTACTGATATTCCAGAGCGTGATGCTGCCTTCTCATACTGGAAAACCATAGGATGATAAAAAATAGTAAATAAGTTCACTAAATAACAGTGTCACATACTGGAGTGATATTATAGATGCGCTAGGATTAGGAGAAGGAGACACCGGAATGACACCCCCTGGATGGAAAGCTGAATGCTAATATCAACATTAAAGCAATACCCTTTCCTAGTGAAAATCATTACCAAATTATAATGTTCGTACAGTTGTACTTTTTACCCTAGAAGCGCTAGGCATTATTTCCATTTACATTCGTCTGCTATCATAACAGCCTCAAAAAGATGCTTTTCAAGCTCACTTAGAGGTAAATCACTTTGTGGGTAGTCTCCCCAAAATTTTAGTATATTGGAAACCTCAACGCCTTCAATAATAGGATATTCTTGATTTTTCTTAGCATATAGTTCCTGGGCCTGCTTGCTTACTAAAAACTCCAATAAAGCTATAGCATTTTCTCTATTTTTTGCATTTTTTGTTACTGCTGCACCACTAATGTTTACCATTACACCATTACTATCATGATTAGGGAAGAAAACTCCTAGTTTGTTTGCAACATTCTTTTTATTCTCACGTTCTGATGAAAGGATTCTCGCAAAGTAATAGCTATTTACTATTGCAATATCTCCTTCACCAGCAGCTACAGCATAAATTTGGTTAGTATCACCACCGCTTGGCTTTCTTGCCATATTGCTTACAATCCCACTGACCCATTCTTTCGTCTTTTCAAAACCATTATTTGCAATCATAAAAGCAATCAGCGATCGATTATATGGACTTGTAGAAGAACGTACTAATATTTTTCCTTTCCATTTTTTATTTGCTAAATCCTCATAGGTACTTAAGTCTTTAGGATCTACTGATTCTTTATTGTAAACCAATATTCTCGTTCTTTTTGTGAGACCAAACCAATAACCTTCACTATCCCTAAACTTTTCAGGTATAGCTCTTTTCAAAATCTCTGAGTTTACCTGAGACAAAAGCCCTCTTTTTTTTGCCAAAATTAGGTTCACTGCATCTGCAGTTAAAAATACATCAGTCTCACTGCCATTTTCCATGCGTGAGAGCAGCTGGGAGTAATCGTCAATAATATAACGTACTTTAATACCTGTATTTCTTGTAAATTCATCAAATAAAGTACGTACCAATTCCTCTTTACGCGATGAATAAACGTTTACCACTTGTAAGTCATTAGTCTCGTTGTTTTTATATAAAAAAGTAACGACGATTAATACAACTACTACTAAGGAAGTGAATATTAAAGCTTTTTTCATATAAATAAAACAATTTCCTTCAACTTAGGATACCAAAACGCAAAGTTTTAGTAAATGTAAAATTTACTCAGACCTATTTTGCTCCAATTAAGGGGTATCAAAATTATGTAAGAGATTTTACTACGTACTTTATTCACCAATACTATAAACAATATCTTTACAATTATGAGATTGAACTACAACTTGTTCAAGCGTTAGGCTGATGCATTTAGCGTCTTTACCGTGATTATCCTTAAGAACATTTGTTCTTTCTTGTTCTATTTTCTTAATGAATTTCTTGTTAACACTTTCTGTATTAATCTTTTCCTGAGAATATATAAGATTAGTGCAATTCGTTTTCCTGTAGTAATGTACACCAAGACATATGATTGATAATGCAAGTATACCTGAACCTATGAATAACGACAACCCTACGTTATGAGTCAAAGGGTTCTGGTAAAATTTTTGCACATTATTAATGCCATCTATTGCAAGTAGCCCTAAGGGAAACGCTATATTTGCAGCAACTACACTAGTTAATAATGCAATGAATAGCGGCCTATTATTAATTATTGATTCTATTTTGTTAGCTCTACTAATTACTTTTTCGCCAATATTAATGAAGTTATCTTTAGCTTCCCAAGCATTAAGTGCAAAATTTGAATGAGTGTCATTGCTATATTCCAGTCTTACAGATTTTATCACCTTGTCCCTTGGCTGGCACTCTAACACTTTATCTAAAATTTCATTTGCATTCCCTTTTTGGATTTGATATTCTTCAGCGTCTCTAAATTGCTTTATTGTATGAAATATAGGACTAACCGCAAACAATGAAGCAGATGCAATGACCGGTATAGTAATATAGAACGGGCTATTTGTAAAAAAAACAATAAATTTTGCTTTATCTTGTAAGTACACTAAAGCTAAAGATGTGCATAATATAATAGTATTTGCACCAAAAATTATAACGCCCTTCTGCTGCATGGCATATTTTACCCTTGGCCAGACTCTGTTTGTTTTCTTGCCTGAGCTGATTAAAGGAGTTGTTGAATCTGTTTCACTGTTTTCAATGTAAGAATCGTCTTTCGGTGTAAAAGGAGTTGGAGGTGTGTCTGAACCATTACCTGGCTTGTTATCTAATAATCTTTTCCAATCTCCTGATGTTTTTTTACTATCCCAAGATTCGCTAAACAACGTTCCTTCAGAAGCTGATTTTTTTATCCCTGAGCTTTGATCATCTATTCCACTATCCCTAGTATGATCCATTTCTTCATTATTTGATTCTTTTTTATACAACTCCTCCTGTACACGCAGTGGCTTTGATGGTACTGCATCTAGTACATCTAAGATAGCATTTGCTGCCACTCCAGCCAATGATGGATCTGTTTTTGGTGCTTCTGCTGATATTTTATTTTTCAATTCTAGCATACTTACCATCCGAAATTAATTACTACTGTTATATTGATTATACTATAGTTATTAAGATACAGTAAATACTAATTTGAGAATAATTCTAGAAAAGCTTAATATAAGAATTGTCTGTCAAAAATTCTTTCATCTAGGGAATAATCCTTGTCAAAGAGCAGAGTAACTGTGTTCTCATGGTCTTTCTGCATTTTTATCTGTGATATGTTGTGAAGCTCCTTGTAATCTGATACTACAAGTGCTGGACGATTTTGTGCGTTGTTAATGTCAATTTGCACAATTGTATCATTTGAGATCAACGCTCCATTCCAATGCCTTGGGTAGTAGCTATTAATAGAGGTCAGTGCAAATAAGTTTGAATTGAGTGGTAAGATTGGGCCGCCAGCAGAGAAATTATATGCAGTACTACCTGTGGGAGTAGACAATATTATTCCATCTCCTCTAAACTTTTCCATTTTTAGTTTACTATTGATAGCAACATTCATCTCTACTATCTGATTTGCCTTTCTAAAGACATACACTTCATTTACCGCTACATGGTGATATTTTTTACCACTCAGATCTATAGCTTCCATCTTTAGCAAAGTTAGCTGAGCTGAAGTTGCGTGCTCTATGTTATCAATCAAATCTTCGCTGCTACTGAAGTATTTATTCATCAAAAATCCAACACTACCAGTGTTTACCCCATATACATGTATATCTTTGTTTCCTACGACGTAATTATGCAAGGTGTGTAGCATTAAACCATCGCCGCCAACAACTACCAGTAGATCAACTTCAGATTTATTTTCCTCTGTTATATTGATAAAATTAAGCTTCTGTAATAATTTAGATACTTCCTGTGATTTTGGTGACTCAGAAGCAACATAGCCTATATTTTTGTATTTATGCATGCTCCAGTCTAAAGCTTAAAAAGAAAGAAAATTAGAAAATATTTCCGTACTTATCGTTAAACTTAGCTATTTTGCTAGTTTTATTTGTTGACCCACTTGTCAAACTTCCAGTCCATGCAGGGTGAGTGAGAGGATCTCTATCAAGCTTTATCTTATCTCCCTCCTTTCCATAGGTTGAACGAGTTTCAAACTCTTGACCATTTGTCATGACTATAGTAATTTTATGGTAATCAATTTCTGCCATTGCCGCTTATAAACTCTTAGTCAGTTACCATTCTAGTGTATTCAATTCGTTAAGTCAATTATTATTATTGGACATTGACAAAAGATAAATAAAGTAGTACTTTTAATAAAGAATCAAGAATTATCGTTATGATTTTTGCTTTCCCTGGTCAGGGTTCACAGTTTGTAGGAATGGGAAGAGACCTATATAGTCAATTTTCCGTTGCAAAACAAGTATTTGATGAAGTAGATAGCATACTAGGTAGGAAGTTGTCTCATTTGATTTTCAATGGTCCTGTCGAGGAGTTAACCATTACAGAAAACGCTCAGCCAGCTATAACGGCAGTATCAATTGCAACACTACGTGTTATGGAGCATGTGTTTGGTAAGTCTCTCTTCTCTGATCACGATGTTAAATATGTTTGTGGGCATTCAGTTGGTGAATATACAGCACTATGTGCTGCAGGAGCGTTGACACTCGAGTCCACAGTCAAGTTGCTGAAAGCTCGCAGCGAAGCAATGCATAAAGCTTCTTTAAAATGTAAAGGTGGAATGGTTGCGTTGCTTGGAGCGGAGATAAGTGAAGTAGAAGATATATTGGAATCAGCTCAAATTGATGAAATTTATGGAATTGCAAACGATAATGGTGGTGGACAGGTAGTGGTAAGTGGTACTGCAGAGGCCCTTGAAATATTACCTGGTTTGTTCAAAAACTCAAGTGTGAGAAAATTAATTAAATTGCAAGTTAGTGGGCCTTTTCACTCATCTCTTATGAGACCTGCTGATGAAAAGATCTTGGAATTTCTAGAGAGCATTGACATAACTCATCCTTCAATTCCTTTTGTATCAAACGTCACAGCTAAAGAAGAAAGCAATCCAGAAACTATAAAAATCTTACTTGCTAAGCAAATTGTAAGTAGAGTGAAATGGAGAGAAATGGTTTTACATATGGCAAGTAGTGGCATTAACGAATTCGTTGAAATTGGACCTAATAAAGTTTTATCTAATTTAGTCAAAAGAATTGATCAATCCATCAGTACAAAAAATATAGATAGTATCAGTGATATTGACAGCTTCTTTAATAGGTCACCAGTACTGACGGTGGAAAATTTAGAAGTTAGCTTAAGTTAAAGCACACCTGTTTGATGTTACCACAGCTTGGAATAACATAGGGCGATACAGGAAATTACACAATCAGTGAACTACCTGTCATTTCATCTGGTTTTTTAATTCCAAGTAACTGTAAAATAGTAGGAGCGATATCAGATAATCTTCCATCTTTCAACTTTAGGTTGTTACAAGAATTAGGGTATATAATAAACGGAACTTTATTTAGAGTGTGTGCTGTGTGAGGTGTATTATTTTTTTCATCAAACATACATTCCACATTTCCATGGTCTGCAGTAACAATTAACACAGCGTCGTTTATTTCCTTAACAGTATTCAATACTTTTGCAAGGCAATCATCAACAGCCAGCACAGCTTTTTTGGCTGCTTCCATGTTACCTGTGTGTCCCACCATGTCAGGGTTAGCGTAATTTGCAACTATCAGCGTAAATTCTTGGGAACGAATTTTTCCTACGAGTTTTTCTGTAAGTTCAAAGGCTGACATTTCAGGCTGCAGGTCATAAGTTTCAACTTTTGGTGAAGGAATGAGTATTCTTTCTTCATTGTAGAAAGGCTCTTCCTTTCTACAATTGAAGAAAAAAGTCACATGGGCGTATTTCTCAGTTTCAGCAATGCGTAATTGCCGTAATTTATTATCTGCTATTATCTCTCCTAAAGTGTTAGTAAAAAATGCAGGGGGAAAAAGACAAGGAATCTGAAGGTCTTCCTTATACTTCATCATACTTAAAATTGAGGAAAATTTTGCTACCTCAGTGTAACCTGCTTTGCCTAGCAAAATACTTGCCAATTGTATCATTCGATCAGCACGAAAGTTGGCTAATAACACCCCATCTTTTAGTTCTATGCCTTTGTAGTCACCTATTACTGTAGGCCTAATAAATTCATCAGTTATATTATTTTGATAGTTATTATCAATCAACGACATCACATTATTGTGACACGTTGCCCTTGCAAATGCGATAGCCTCGTAAGTTTCTATTGTTCTTTCCCACCTATTATCGCGATCCATAGCATAGTAACGCCCAGAGACAGTAGCAATTCTTATGTCATTGCCTTTTATATTCTCTTCAAATTCTTGAACGCACTTTTTTCCTGAATTTGGCAGTGTATCTCTGCCGTCCAAAAATGCATGTATCACTACTTTGATTTCGTGCTTTGATATTTTATTTGCTAAAGTTGAAATATGTTTTTGATGCGAATGAACACCACCATCTGATACCAACCCCATTATGTGGCACACGCCGTTCTTATCCTTTAGATCACTAATAAAACTTCGTAAGTTCTTGTTATTCTCTATTGTTTTGATTTCTCGATCAATGCGCTGCAGGCTTTGCATTACCACTCTACCACTGCAGATGTTCATATGACCAACCTCTGAGTTGCCTATCTGACCATCTGGTAATCCAACATCAGTCCCACAGGCAGATAAACTGCATCTTGGATAATTAGAGCTAATATATTGCCAACAGGGTGGATTTGCGTTGCTAATGGCATTGTATTTACTATCTCCTATTCCATTCCCCCAACCATCTAGTATACATAAAACAACTGACTTAAAGTTCATACAAAATAACAAACAAAAACGCTCCCCGGGCCGGATTCGAACCAGCGACCAATTGGTTAACAGCCAACTGCTCTACCACTGAGCTACCGAGGAATAAACTGTTTTTAACTTATCATGTTGAGCATTAATTGTAAACGTTTTTTGTACTTTATAAGACTTTAGTGATGTTATCTAAGCAGTTCATAGAAATGTAGAAAACTACTTTGACAAGCTTCACCAGCCTCCTTACCATATTACTGAAATTAGTTGTTTATCTTCTCTGTAGAGATAAACTACAAAAAAACTTAACCTCATGTCTCTTAATATTGTTGCCTACATTACCAACTAGTGCTGTAAATTGCGTTTGCTGAGCGCTTTAAAAAAACGCCAACTGATAAAATGTAGTGAATAACTAGCTGCTCTAGATTTCTTTTGTCTTTTTTCTGTTTAGTAAATTTCTTAACGTTTATAATTTAGACTAATTGCAAAAGCAATTGATTTGCAATTATTAAGCGTTTAGAAAGAGAATGCTATATCTGAAAATCAAATGTAAATAACTAGCCATCCGCAGGGGTTTTTTTGCCTTTTTTCCATTTGATAAACTTGTTAATGTTTATAACTAAGTGACGACCGTCATTCCGTTACTCATTAGCAGAATCTATGGTGAGGTACCACGAATGAATCGTGATATGACGTGATAGTTACCGACGTCTCAGCGCTTGACACTAACTTCTCATACTGGAAAACCATAGGATGACAGAAATAGTAAATAAATTTACTAAATATCAGTATTAGCTACTTTCATGATACTTCTTGGATGGAAATTGAAGCCCAGTTCTAGGCATGTGCACTTGTTTACACTTTAATACCCTGAACTTTTTGCCCAGTTACGTTTGGTTTATCTAGGCTGTTACTAGGTTGTAATACTGCATATGTGATACCACCAATAGCTCCAGCTGCCAATCCAGCAGCTATAGCTATACCGATTATAGCTAGTACTGGTAAATAGGACCAGCAATACAAGTCCTGCAACTACCGCTATTTTGTTATGGTACTTAAAATAACACCAATCCCAACTGCTTTAGCAATTCGTTCATTTTCTGCATTGTTTTCACCTTCTGAAGACTGTACCACATCTTTTACCACTAGCAGTATTATTGATTATGTCTTCAGCTTTTAGTCCCTCAATAATTACTAGAAGCCGTTCTTTTATGTTTTCATTACCAACTTTAGGTCTACCGGAGTTTTACCCATCATTTTCTAATGGAGGATTAGCCTTCCATTTTTGGAATAGATCTAATACTATTTTTATGTAACCATTTTCAGCAAGCATAATGTAAAGGAGTACATCCATTATTATCTTGCAATAAATGATTAGCCCTTTTGTCTAATAGAGCTTTAACAGCAACCATACAAAGCAGGCAAATGCAACGATGTAACTTTTCAATTATAACTGCCTTATTGTAGGTAAATTAATAATTTATATTAAATCTTTCTATTTCTAGCATACACCTTTATGTTTTGCTTCTAGTTTACTTTTTATTAAAGCAATGACATTGTTGTAAGTGTTTAGTGATATTACTACTAGTTTTAAGTCTTCCAACTCTAAAGCTATAATTTTCTCCTATCAAAAATAATAACATAGTTTAATTATTATGTTTTTAATAAAAAAGTCAAGGATTTATATTTTTCCCTCTACATACACTTTTTTAAACTCTTCCTTAAGATATCGAAAATATCTATAAATCACTACTTCCTTTCTCAATCCAGTTCTAGATTAGTATAACGTTATTCAATGTTTAGATTGTTAAGGCGTGTGCTTAACGTGTTTTTTTACAGCTTCTGCAAATACATATAGCTCTAATCTAGGAATGTGTATCTCTTTCGCATCTTCAAAATCTACAAAGTCAATCAGATGCCTTTCTATTCCTGCAAGCTCTATTATGATGTCACTCCTGTGTTCCTGAAAGAAAGTTTTTACTTCAGCAAATGTCATCTTCTGAAAATCACACTCATAGCGTTCTGATAAAACATCAATTAACGGCTGATAATTATATAGCAATATTTTCCTTCTACCTCAGGTTTAAATTGTAAATCTTTTTGATTAACATTAAAACCAAAAGCGTCGCTCTATTATCTTATTCATCATGTACGCACAAATACCTACTTTGCTTTCACTGAAAGTACGACTTAAAGGAGTTAATCCATCAGAATTCACTGCATTAATATCTGCTCCGTTATCAATTAGAAGCTTTACCACACTTATGTTGCCATATGCTGGATGAAAAGGTGTTCTACCACTGTTGTTTTTGCATTAACCTCTACCCCGTTGTTGATTAGAAGCCTTACTACATCTATAGTATCATTGTCAACATCATCATGTAAAGGAGTGTCACCATACTCATCCTTTGCATAAATATTTGCTCAGTTTTCAACTAGAAACTTTGCCATATCTCTATTATTTTCTATGATAGCCAAACACAAAAAAGTAGATCCGGTTTCATTCGCTGCATTAGCACTTCTTCCCTCTTTTATTAATTTCTCAATCTTATCTAAATCTCCATATAAAGTTGATGTAAATTACATTGACAACGCAGTATTACTACCAACTTTATTTTCTGACTCTAGAGTAATTAGTGCCCAGTGTGTTGATTATTTAAAAAATTTTTTGACTAAGCACACTCAATTGCAAAAATCGATTAACGCACTATAAGCATTGATGCAATAAGGCCATTGGTGCAGGTTTGTATACCTTTAAAATTAAAGAACGGAGAGGAGCTAAGTGCACGCTATATATTTACTTACAGGTGACGCGACAATAAATAGCTAATATCATCACATCATTCTTCATTACCACCTATGGATTAGAGGCAAGAAAAATGAATATTCATAGAAGAGGAACACAAGCTATATTTTTTATTGACTTATCTACATTCTATAACTTACATTAATAAGCAAGTAAATGAGTGTTGTTAATATATGACCAATGAAATGATATTTTATACAGAATAGCCAGTAGTTTGTTATTGGGAAAATAAAAATGAAGAGCATAGTTCACATGAAGATAAAGAACTTATGATGAAATGAAAAAAAGAGTCTGCGTAATTCAAGTACCGATTATGTAGAAGACTACTTTAGAAGGTATTAAACGGATGGTAGATAAACACCTAAACAAGGACTGAGGCTAAATTTATGTTACAGAGGTAAGAACGATAATTAGGATGAAACTTTCACAAATTTTACATTTGGAAAAATATTAAATACTCTTTCTAAAATATCCTGTTGCCCTGTAGATAGTAGAAGATGTGGATTTCCTTTCATTTCAGATGAACAAGACTACGATAACAAATATGGTGATGATGAGGATGAATTATCTGAAAAAGTTCAGACATCATGAAATATATCATTAGCAAGTTAGTGCTACAAGATGGAAAAATAAGACACAGTTTTTACCATGATAATGGTATGATAGAACAAGAAATTAGTAGGTTTGTGGACGATCTTAATGCGCAATGTAAGAAGATTAAAAGCGATCTAGAAAAAATAGCATATGAAAGTATTGTAAGCAGAAGCAAGCAAATTCAAAACAGATTGGAGTAGAAAGAGATAATAAATATCTTTATGTAAAATATATAAAAGATAGTGTTATTAAACCTGCAAAAATCATAAACAATCAGGAAGTAGAAAAGCTAGGATTAAGAGTTTACATATTATAGATCGGAGAAAGTACAGCAAAAATTGAAAAAGATAAAGATGGAATAAAAAGAAATTATACTGATATCTTAGGCAGCACTGAAATGTCTTTTACTACTAGAAAAGGGGAGATCAGTATTCATCTACATCCTAGTGAGTAAGATAGTAATAAAATAAAAGTAGTGTTTGCTAACGAGGAAAGCAAAGCAAGGTTTAATAACTTAGAAGACAAACAAGTTTAGAACTAAGCTGTCTCTTAGAGAGGAAAAGTGTTGCAAAAGTCATAGGTAAGAGTTTTGAAAGAAATGGTAATGTACCTACAGAATTAACTGAGGCTATTAAGCAACAGAATGTTTCATCTACTTTCACACATGTTTATTTGTTACTACAACAGGAAATAAGAATAGCTCCAGGAGGGTAAAAATTGATATTATTTTAGAATAAAAACTAAAAAGTTAATTACAGATGTTCATATATGCTAAGTCAAGGAGGCGGAAGGGGTAGTATAAATGCTCATTAAAAATTCTAATAATTTAGAAGCTTTTCTAATGCTAAGTATACTAACTGAATTTAATGAAGCCAAAAGTCTTGCATTAGTTTTGACTATATCAATTCTTCTGTCAGTTACTCTTGTCTTTTATAGCAAAGTTGCGTGGACTACCTACTTATTTCATCTATATTTCTACTTTGTATTACTCTTTACCTTATGATTCTTAGAAGGCAAAAGCGGTGCCTGTTTCTTGGCCGGCTTTCTGCTCTTACAGAGTTTGAGTTTACTATTCTCCTTTTGCAAATCAGTATTCAATAACTTTGATACCTCTCGTTCAGCTATTCACCTTTATAGTACTTCTTAAGATCTTCAAATTGCTCTTTACTTTCTATTGTTACTTTAGTCAGAGAATCAGCAATATCTTTGTGTATTTTTTGATTATCTATTGGCTTATTATCGTTAATAGTAACTTTACCCTTTTCTTGTCCACTACTTACTTATAGCCCTGTCCTTTGATTCTTGTTGCTGCTTTTCTTTTAAATAAGCTGTAAATAGCATCTATTGTTTTTTGACTATACTCCTTAAAAAGAAGTTTGATTGTCCCAAGTTTCTATGCTAGGGAGATGGGTTTAGAGTGTGTTTTTGTTTTTTACTCTCACCACCAACAATCATATCATCGCTCAATCTTCTCTTTTTAGAAGGCAACAGTGGCGATTCTTGAGTACTCCTATGTACAGATTTTTCTTGTGTTTTCAATAATGTATTTCGAATATCTTAAGATTCTGGTGTATATGTTCCTTTAGTGCTATTTCTGATACTTTAAACCCTTGTATTACCCTATCAGGAGCATCCTATACTATCTCCTTAACCCTCTGAAATATTACTCCTCTTGACAATAATTTCTTTTCCTTACCTACAGCTCACACCGTAACTCTGCTCTTTAATTGCCTTTATTGCCTCTTCTTTAAACAAGTCTTGAACATTATGTACTTCCTTTTTGAATCTATGACTGTCTTCAATAAAAACAAATTTAATTATTTTCATTTTTTCTCTAAAAAAATGGTGCGTTTATTAACTGTAGAATATACGGGTTTTTTATTCAAGTTTTCATAATTGGCCTTTATACTAAACTGGTATCTATAAATTTTTGTACTTTTTCTAGATAATCAACACTTTTGTTCTCTTTAAGCACTTGAACGCCCTCAAATTTGATATTTTTACGCCTTCAATACTCAGTCCATTTCCTTCAAGCCATTCCTTTCTCTTGCTTATTGATTCAACAAACCCATTAACCCTTTTAACATTGTCTGCACTATAACTAATCAGCGTATTACAATTTTTGGTAGCTAACTATTGTGGTTGTTTTATACTCTACAATTGCCTTATAAATGTGCAAATTCTTCCCAACTTGATTTTATTGTCCCTTAAGAGTTAACCTATGCAACTGAGTATTGTAGTTTTCTAGAAATTCACCAAATACAGAAATACGTTCTCCAAATAAATCCAAACGATCTTCCACAACTCTTCTTACAGCATTTGAATATCCCGTGTACGATACAATATTAACTTCCACTCCGCTTAAAAGCGCAGACTACAATACGGATTTTAATGTCTACTCACTTTTACTCTGCCTGTATTCTCTAGAAAATTTCTTATATCGGTATCAGTAACTGAATACCCCACCTTAGAATTAAAATCGCTTCTTTTTATTCCAGAATATTTACCAGCAAAAACATTACACGTGTACCCATTAGTAATAGTGGTATCAAAGTCAGATATTAATAGGGCATATTTCCTGTACCCATACCTTTACCTCTCAACTCTCACAAATCAATAGATAAAGGATAATACTAGCAGGCTAACTATTTATAAAAACACTAAAATAGTTAAATATACAAGCAATATGCACAGCTGGTTAAAAGTAGGCTATTTTGCGAGTTTTTCGATATGTTAAATAAAATACCCATGGGCAATGACAGACTTGAACTGTCGACCTCCTCGGTGTAAACGAGATGCTCTACCAGCTGAGCTAATTGCCCCTTTGAAAGGTAATTCTATAACTCAATAGTATTATTGTAAACAAAAAGTAGAATCAAATGCAGCCTAATTTCTAATTGACCATTTGCTTAACTAAATGTTAATATTAAAATCACTTCGGTCAAAGTACAGAAAATGCAAGACAATATAGTACCAATTTCAATAGTGAAAGAACTGGAAGATTCTTATCTCTCCTACGCAATGAGTGTGATTATAAGTCGTGCTATACCTGACGTGCGAGATGGATTTAAACCTGTTCATAGGCGCATATTATATGCAATGTCGAAGGCTGGATACGATGCTGGCAAGCCATATAAAAAGGCAGCTCGTATAGTTGGGGATGTAATGGGGAAATATCATCCACACGGTGATGCAGCTATTTATGATTCCTTAGTCAGAATGGCTCAAGATTTTTCTCTTCTTCTACCACTTATTGATGGGCAAGGTAACTTTGGTTCGGTAGATGGAGATCCACCAGCTTCAATGCGATACACAGAAGCAAGACTTCAAGGAGTGTCACACTTCTTATTGAATGACATTGATGAAAATACAGTTGACTTTAGACCAAACTACGACGGAAACGAATCTGAGCCTGTTGTACTGCCTGCAGAATTTCCGAATTTGTTAGTAAATGGTGCAAGTGGTGTTGCAGTTGGTATGGCAACCAATATTCCTCCTCATAATCTTGGAGAAATAATTGACGCCTGCGTGTTATACATAGACAACCATGAAGTAACCTTAGATGAATTGCTTAAAGTAGTACCAGGGCCAGATTTTCCGACAGGAGGAACAATTCTTGGTAGGTCTGGAATAAGATCAGCGTTTGCTACAGGTCGAGGCTCAATTGTTATACAAGGTAAAACTCATATAGAAGACCTGCCACAAGATAGGCAAGCAATAGTTATTGATGAAATACCTTACCAAGTAAATAAAGTGAAATTAATTGAGAAAATCGGTGAACTTGTAAAAGAAGAGAAAATTAATGGCATAACAGAAATTAGGGATGAGTCTGATAAGTCTGGTATTAGGGTAGTGATTGACCTTAGAAAAAATGCTGCAGCAGATTTTATACTGAATCAAATACTAGGACTTACTCCTCTAAGAAGTAGCTTTAGCGTTAATACTTTAGTTCTCAACAACAATAGACCTGTTTTGATGTCATTAAAAGAAATCATAGTTGCTTTTGTTGACTTTAGAAAAGAAGTATTAATCAGGAGGACAGAATTTCGTTTGAGAAAAACGAGAGAAAAAGCCCACATATATATAGGACTTTATATTGCGGTCTTGAGCATAGATGAAGTGATAAAAGTCGTCCGAGGTACAAAAGACCCTGAGGAAGCAAACAAGAAGCTCTTAAATAAAGAGTGGAAAACCTCGGCTGAAATAAACACAATTATTGGCTTGATTTCAGATAGCATGAGCTTTTTGAAAGATGGAGTGTATAGATTAACCGAGTTACAGACGAAAGCCATTCTTGACATAAAATTGCAACGTTTAACGGGTCTCGAAAGAGATAAATTAGAAGCTGAGCTAAATTCAATGGTTAACCTGGTAAAAGAATATATCGCTTTTCTTGGTTCAGAAGAGAAATTAATGAAAGAAATAAAAAATAATTTACAAGAAGTAAGGAAAAGATTTGCCGTACCACGCAAAACTGTAATAGAAGAATCAGATGCAGACATTGAGGCAGAAGATCTAATCCCACAAGAGGATATGGTGGTAACAGTGACCATGAATGGTTACATTAAGCGCGTGAAGCTCTCTCACTATAGGACTCAGCGTCGTGGTGGAAAAGGAAAGTTAGGACAGGGGCTAAAAGAAGAGGATGTAATCACAAAATTGTTTGTTGGGAACACCCACACTAGCCTTTTATTCTTTTCCAATATTGGCAGAGTTTATAGATTAAAAGTTTATAAATTACCTCTTGCGGAGCCAACTGCACGTGGAAGAGCACTTGTTAACATATTCCCTCTTGCTGATGGCGAAACAATTACCAATATAATGCCACTGCCAAGTGAGAGTGATGAAAGTCAAAATATAGTTTTTGCTACTGCTCATGGAAACATAAGGCGTAACTCTTTAGCTGACTTTCACTATATTCCAAGCAATGGGAAAATAGCAATAAAGCTCGATGAAGGAGATAAATTAGTATCGGTCAAAGTATGCAACGAAACTGATCATGTTTTACTTTCAACAATGCTTGGGAAAAGTATTAGATTTATTGTAAGCGACGTGCGTCAATTCAAAAGCCGCAATTCGGATGGCGTAAGAGGTATCAAACTTGCAAAAAACGATAGTGTGATATCTATGACCATACTAAACGGTATAGGCGTTACAACAGAAACAAAAGAGCTTTATCTAAAAGTTCCACTGGCAAAAAGACTAGAAACTGCAGTTAATAACTCCATTGATTCTAAATTAGAAAAAGTTTTGAACGATTTAGGAATAGATAACAAATTATTCTTAAAACTTGCAGCGAATGAAGAGTTTATACTAACTATTACTGAAAATGGCTTTGGTAAAAGAACTTCTGCATATGAGTACAGAGTAACCAACAGGGGCGGTATTGGTATTACCAATATTCTTACTACCAACAGAAACGGTAATGTCGTTGCTAGCTTTCCAGTTGAGCAGGGTGACAATATAATGCTTATTACAGATAAAGGAAAGTTAATCCGCATTTCAGTCAACGGAATTAGAATAGCAGGACGTAGTACTCAGGGGGTCACTCTATTTAAAACAGAGAGTAGAGAAAAGGTAGTGTCAGCGGCAAAAATTGAAGATCCTGGTTCTACTGAAGAGAATATGCCTGAGATTGGAGATTCTGCGTCTTCTTAGCTGTAGTATTATAAAAACATACTAAGAGTAAAAAGTGCAAGTTTTTGTTGATTAATCTATAGTATTTAAATTAAAATGTATACTACATAGCTGAGTAGAGGTTGATGAACAAGAAATTAACTGAGAATAAAAAACTGCTGGTAGACAAGGAAGATAAAAAAACACCTCCTGTTAAAGGTTTTACTAAAAAAAATAAGAGCAGGAGAGATTTTATAACATTAACTACATGCGCTATGGCAAGTATAGGAACTGTAAGTGGGCTTTGGCCACTGATTAAGTCTATGAACCCTTCCGCCGAAGTCTTGGCAATGTCTACAGTTGAAGTTAATTTATCTGGAATTCAAGAAGGACACGGAATAAAAGTAAAATGGCAAGGTAAACCAGTATTTATTCGCAGACGTACAAAGCAAGAAATTAAAGCTGCAAGAGTTGTGAATGTAGAGGATTTGAGGGATCCTCAGTCAGATGAGCAAAGAGTACACAAAGGAAAAGATGAATGGCTAATTATGGTTGGAGTATGTACACACCTTGGATGTGTACCAGTTGAACATGCTACAAAAGATGGAAATGGTTGGTTTTGCCCTTGCCACGGTTCATATTATGATACATCTGGTCGAGTAATTGGAGGCCCTGCACCAAAAAATATGGTTGTACCTGATTATTTTTTTCCAAATGAAAATGTTGTGGTAATTGGCAAAAAGGCTTAATTAATAACTGTACTTAAGTTATTATAGCCTTAGTTCTCATTTAATTAACTAAACTAAACTTTGCTCTTTTTAGGAAGCACAAACAAAGGAACTACTTGACAAGTTTCAACAACTTCATTATCATAGAGTTAAGGGTATTTCTGATTCACAACTTATTTTTGACCTGCAAGTTCAATAACAAAATTCGGTAAAAATTTTAGGTATTTATTGGCAGATTGCATCGAGTTATTGCGGTTGTATATCTTTAAAATTTTCTACATTCAGCTAAGTCATGCTTAAACTAAGCGTCGGCAAATTATTACAGCGCCAGTTTAAATTATTATAGGGTCAAAACTTGCTATCCGGGGGTTTTTCACCTTTTTTTGTATGGTAAATTTCTTAAATATTTGTAGCTAAGGATTTACCGACAACCTCTGCCTGTTAGCGAGACCTATGCTAAGAGACCGCATTGGTATAACATAGAACTGTGCTAGCCATAGCAAACTGAAAATACTTTTTTAATATTTTTATCAACAAATTAAGTAATTTACATATTATTCGCTAGTAGACAAAATTGTTCAACAGTTAAGTTTTTTGGACGCTCGTTTCCACTTAATTTAGCATTTTCAAGAGCGGTTTCAGTACGATTCGTTACATTTTGCAAGCTATTCCTTAGCATTTTTCTTCTTTGAGCAAAAACAGCACGTGTTAATTTTGTTAAGGCTTCCAAATTTACTGCAAATCTTTGTGTAGGTAAAGGCCTCACTGTAATGACCGAAGAGTATACTTTCGGTCTTGGAAAAAACTCTTTAGGTTCGATATCAAATTCCCTTCTTATATCACATAGTAACTGACTTAGCACTGATAAGGAACCATAATCTTTAGAATTGGGTCTTGCTATAATACGATCTGCTACCTCTTTCTGAAACATTAATGTAAAAGTTGTAAAAAGTTTTATTTTATTTAACCACTTTAAAAATAACGCTAACGAAATATTGTAAGGCAAGTTTGCAATAACTTTTACTGGGCGTTCTATTAGCTCCTCTTCTACAACATAAAGCGCATCTGCTTCTACAATTCTAAACTTTCCCTGGTGTTCATTAAGCAATTGGTCATGACATTTCACTAAATTGCTATCCTTTTCTATAGCCAGCAGAGACTTTGGATTATGTGCTAATATCTCCTTTGTTAGGGCACCATATCCAGGGCCAATTTCAATGACGTTAAAATCTTCCAGATTACCAGCTAAAACAACTATTCTTTTTGTTATCTCACTTGATAAGATAAAATTTTGCCCTAGACTTTTTTTTGGCTTCAATAAAAATTTTTTCATACTACTTCATTATGCAATGCTTTGATAATTATAAAAATAGTTGACTGAAATTCATTAGTAATTATATATTATTAACGTATTTAATGCCGGCTTAGCTCAATTGGTAGAGCAACTGACTTGTAATCAGTAGGTTGTCAGTTCAAGTCCGACAGCCGGCACGTGTAGTAATGTCATACTTGACCTGAAAGACAAGAATTAACTGGCAAAAGAATGGCTTTGTTGCATTGCTACTTATGAAAGGCTAACTATAGTTAGGTTATAAGCAACATATTGAAAATCTTGTTCTTTTGCAATCAAGCTAATCAATTTTGAGAATAGTAATTTATTATTTATATTAATAAATTTAATTCTATTTAAAAGTGAATGATAGTGAAATTTCTTTTACTCAAATTAGGTATTTACTGACCATTCTTATTATAAATTAAGAGAATGACAAGTTACTAATATTCTTCACCTTTCTTGTCTTTAATCACCATAGCTGGTGATTAACAAAGTCATTCCAACGTCACGGTTAGCATAACACCATTTTGTTTGCCCTTAAACGCTTCAGCTACAAATATCTAAGAAATTTACTAAGTAAAAAAAGGGAAAAGATATTCTATAGTAAATAGTGTTTACTCTCTAATCATGCAAATTGGCATTTTATACTGTCTTAAATACTTTGTAAGCGTATTTCAGCTTATATGGGTAAAAACTTAGAAATATTGTGAAGACACAAGGTACATATAGTGCAAAAAATTAAACATAAGATACTAAATACCCTAAGCCTTTTGTCACTAACCTGCATGATTACAAAGATAAATAAATAGCTTAAGTGCTATAATAAGGAGGCTGGTAAAGCTTGTCAAGTAATTTCTTGCATTCTTATACTGATAAGAATTTGCGATCATAAATTGTCAATTTAAGCTTCGAAAAAGGTCTATTGACTTACATACATTATTGAGATTACACTTAAACTCTATTAGCTTCTAAAGGTGCACATGAAAGTATGGTATTAAGATACATAACAAGAGGATAAGCATATCCAAATCCTGCTCTTCATGGTAACATAAGTATAGTAAGCAGCCAAGCAGAATTAGTGGATATTAATAGTTGATAATAGTTTTAAAACATGTGAGGTAAAATTATAGATTTAGCAGAACAAGTCATTAAGGTAAACAACGGCTATATTGGAGAGTTTTAACGTCAACTTAACGAAAAACTAGGCTCTATACTGCCTTATATGGCTTAATCGTTATTTATCATAGTACAATATGGTCAGAAAAATATAGCTGAACTTTTGCTGAATAGTGATGCAAATCTTATAGCCAAGATGTGCACCTCTAGGGTAGTTAGTCCATTAAGAGTAGCGCTTAATATTTAAAGATTAATTATCTTGCAAAATACTTGAACTGTTTTGAATTTAAAAATAAAAACTTATAAGATGTTTTTGCTAAACTCCCAGATAGAGAACTGTTAGAATATTTAAGTCATTGTTAGATCATAGTACTAGCTATGGGCTTATAACGAACATAAGACCAAGTCATCATGGCTCAGTAAATTGTCGTTTTGGCGCAAAAAAAACTTTACTAATTAGTCAATTTCGAACAAGTGTTGCCTTATATGTAAATGAAAACAATCATATACTTAATGCGATAAAAGGTAGTTCTTTATCTAAAATACTAGATCGAGTTAATATAAGGGATAAAGATGGTCTTTCAGCATTACATCTCACTGTTAAAGGTGGCAATGTTAACATTGTAAAGTTATTGTTAGATGGGGGCGCAGAACCTAATATCAGAAGCTGGATGAATCTAACAACTCCACTGCATAATGCTGTTTTAAACAATAGGGTTTATATAGTAAAATTACTTTTTGATAGTCATGCAAACTCTAATATTTTAAGCAGAAGTGACATTTCTCCTTTATATTTTGCTGTCGTCAATAACTATAAAGAAATATCACGTTTATTGTTAGAATGTGGGGCAAAACCTGAAACTCTATTAAATCAGTTCTCTGTTTTGTTAAACGATGCTGCAACTACAAAAAATGAGAAGAAGGAAGAAATTTCTTAGGTAAGATGGATTACTTAGGTAAGTTCTTATACAAGTAGAGTACCAATATTATTGATTTGTTTACTGCAGAAATGAAAGAAGCACAATGAGCGGTAATGATAAAATTGCAAGAAAAATATTTTATATTATAAGCGATATGACTTTTCCATTAGAATTGGAACCTGTAAGAGTGTAGGAAGTTGGCACTGGAAAAGTAGGTAAACAATGTATCTGTTCAAAATCTTCCATCTATTGTTTTCCAGCTCTTACATCTTCTCTTTACTTCGTGCCAAAATGATCGCATTATATTATTTGACATTTCTCTAAAAGAACCCTCTCAACTTTCTAGCACGGCATGGATGTTTTAATTTGCGCAATGCTTTTGATTCGACTTGCCTAATTCTCTCACGTGTTACCTTAAAAATGCATCCTATTTCTTCTAAGGTATGTTCCTTGCAATCTTTACCAAGGCCAAAGCGCATTCTAATAATTCTCTCTTCCTTCGGTGTTAAAGTTGCAAGGAGGTTAGTCGTAATGCAGCGCAAGTCAGTGAGTATTGCAGCATCTTCTGGTTTTGAGACTCGCTTATCTTCTATACAGTCACCGAAAGTACTACTATCGTCTTTTCCTGTTGGAGCGTCAAGGCTTACCGGATCCCTTGCTATTTTCATAACTTTGCGTATTCTTTCCAGCGGCATTCCAAGTTCCATACTTAATTCCTCTAATGTAGGCTCTCTTCCCATCTCATGAGTTAACTTTCTCAATGCTCTGTTGATCTTGCTAATAATTTCTACCATGTGAACTGGTATTCTGACTACCTTAGATTGCTCAGGTATTGCTCTAGTAATTGATTGCCTTACCCACCAAGTTCCATAGGTTGAAAATTTGTATCCACGTTTGTAATCAAATTTATCCACAGCCTTCATAAGACCAATATTACCTTCTTGTATCAAATCAAGCAGAGCGAGACCTCTGTTTGAATATTTTTTAGCTATGGAAACTACTAACCTCAAATTGGCTTTAATCATTCCCTGCTTTGCTTCAGAGACTTCTCGTTCATGTTTTTGTGTTCTCTTGATTAGCTCTTTAAACTCTTGCACATTATCTTCTTGTATATGTTGCTTAATATTGTTCAAGGTATTAGCTATATGTTCAAAATTTTCGTCTATAAACTTTACAAACTTGTTTTTTAGTTCACCTGTAAAACAAAATTGGTTTTCACTGGATTTTAAAGAACTAATTTCTTCTAACTTGTACCTTAAAAGTACGTCAGCATAAACTTTGAGGAAGTTTTCTCTATCAATATTGTATTTTTTAGCTTCAGAAATAAGATTAGCTTCCTCAAGCATGATAGACCTATTTATGTTATAAAGTTTTTGTGTGATTTTGGCGACAGCAGTGTCACTTAACTTAATTTGTAGCACTATAGACCATATTTGGTCATATAAATTTTGATATCTTAATCCACCAGAGGGATCTTTTCTTAATGTCAATGCTTCATCTGCTAAAGTAATTATCTCATCTAGTGCAACTATGACCTTGGGCAATAAGTCGTTTTCCATTTCAAGAATAGAAACATTTAAATTTGCTGAATTTATATCTTCATTACTATTTTCTTTCTCATCGTTACCTTTTTTACTATCTATCTCATCATCTTCACAATATTCGTCATCTTTGGTGCCTTCAGAAACGTTCTCAGAATCCTTATCATCTTCAATACTTTCTTCACTCTCTTCTTTGGGTATCGCATTAAAATCGGAGTTATAAATTGCATCTAGGTCTATAATTTCTCTCAGTAAGAGAGATCCACTGCTCAAATCATCGCGCCATGCTTTTATCATCTTTAGTGTTACTGATGTTTCAATGATTGCACGCAACATGTTATGCTTTTCAGATTCAATTTTTTTTGCTATCTCAATTTCATCTGTTCTTGATAAAAGCTTTACGGAGCTCATATCTTGTAAATAAACTCTTACCGGGTCGTCATTTTGTACTAAGGTTGTGGTGGTATTCGACAGTGCGTCGTCATCATCAAGTTTGCTATCATCACTATTGGAAGGAGCCTCTTCTTCGTCTTCGCTACTTTCAAGTATGTTGATTCCTGAGTCTTGCAATAGAGATATAGTATCATCTATAAAGTCAGATGATAAATTTTCGTCTGACAGTTTATCATTTATATCATCAAAAGTGATAAAGCCACCCTTTTTAATACTTTTGGTTACAAGATCCCTGATGATTTTTTTCTTATCTTCTGAGTTGTTAATAGTTGACATCATTACCCTTATAGTTTAAAATCTATTTCTTATTAGTAAATAGGCTTACAATAAGTAAGCCTATGACTTTATTTTTAGCTTGTGGCTACTTATTACTTCATATAGTTTAAGACATTGTTAACTCACATACGCTTGTCTTGATCAATTATTCCATATCTTTCTTCTATTCTTACTGCTATGGATAATCCAACTGAAAATGTTGCAATTCCGACTACTATGGCAGTGAGCATTAGAACGTGTGGTACAGGATTGCTATATAAGTGAGAATTTGAAACTAATATAGGGGGTAAGGAGCTTTTTATATACCCAAGAGATATGTAAAATAACAGAACAGATGCTTGGAAAATGCTTACCCCTATCATTTTCTTAATTAAATTTTTGTCATTTATGATGGTATATAAACCTAGCGTCATTAATATAGTAATAATTGTATAATTGTATAAAGTCATTATTTTTTTCTGCGAGCAAAATCTATATATATGATTAACATGGAGGAATAAACAGTAAGTGCTACACCCAATTCCACCAAGAAAATACCCAATTTTTGACCTGCAACGTTGTTAGCTAACAATATATTGTAAGATAAAAAATTTTGGCCAAGTAAAACTGTTGCAATACCCGTTCCCCCATAAATAAAAATGCCTAGCATGCTAGTGAATTTAATTGCAGAGTAAGGTATTGCTTTTAGAGTTGTGGATACACCAAATAGCATTGAGTATAATATTATCCCAGAGGCAATGATTATTCCTGCTTGAAACCCTCCACCTGGGGTATAGTCGCCATGAAATTGTATATATAAAGCAAATAAAATAATAAGAGGTACCATCAAAAACGTTACTGCATTTAATACTGGATCTTTAATCATTTTCTTTTTCTTCTTTTAATATTAATGTTATGCAAAGTGCGGCGGTGAAAACTACTATAGTTTCTCCAAATGTGTCATAGCCACGGAAGCCTGCTAAAACAGCTGTTACTATATTGGGAATGCCAACGGCTTTTTTAGTATTTTCTATATAGTAAGGAGCAACATGTGAGTGAATGGGAGCATCATAGCTGCCAAAATCTGGTAATTGGGTCATAAAGTGTGATAAACATATAGCTAGAAATAACATAAAAAAAAGTATTATAGGGTTGTGAGATAAATCTACTTTATGGTTCTTTATTAAAGAGAGTGCAGCAAATGTAAAGACTGTACTGAGTCCTGCACCAACAGAAGCTTCAGTAATTGCAACATCAGGTGCATTCATAATTAGATATATAAGTGCGATGAGTGAGCTAAATGCACACATTAGAACACCACTTGTGACTAGATGATTTGAGAGAACTATAAAAATAGCAACTATAAGTAGCAGTAAAAGTAATGTTACATTCAGTATTTCTAACATCTTAACTTTCTTTAATAGCTTTTTCCTTACTTTTATAATGAGTGCGTGCTAAAATATAACTATTAGTTGAGTTAGCTACCCATATTATAAAAATTAATAGTACTATTTTAACAGTATTGACTGAAAATTCATTCTGCAAAGCGAGACCAATTAATAATAACATTGCACCGCTAGAATCTGTAATACCTGCTGCGTGTAATCTGGTGTAGAAATCAGTAAATCTAATTACCCCTATGGTTGAAATAGTTACTAAACAAATACCTAAAAATATGAAAATAGACCCTATCATAAATTATCAAAGCAACATTAACCTCATTAGTGCTATAGTTGATATAAAACTGACACTAGCATACAACAATGCTATATCAACCAAAAAAAAACTATCCAAAATGATCGATACTGCTGTTATGAGTAAAATTACTTGTGTTGAGAAATGATTAAACGCTAGAGCCTTATTGTAAATGTCACTTAACTTTGCTATACGGTACAACATTGCACTCATACAAAGCAGTAACATGTAAATAGCAACATGAATCATTTATAGGTTACACAACTCCAATAGGACTCTACTTAGTTTACTCTTCATTGTCTACTTCATCATCTATGTCCTCACTATCTTGATTGCTCATTTCATTTTCTACCTCGTCATCCTGAATATCAGTACTTTCTTGATCTACATCAGCATCTGTGTTAAACTGATCATTAGAAAAGTTTAGTAGTTTTTCTAGCTTGCTCGTATTACTGCTGTAGGTATTACTCAGATTTCCTTTCATATACTCCTTGCATCTGCTTACCAAAAGGCTAAACAGCTCATGAGTATCCACCTGCCTTTCTGCTATTTCGTACAGAGAAATGATGGTGTTTTTATGGCCTTTAAATCTAGCTGATTGAACAGGATTACTCGCCCCTGTATTTAAATCATGTGTTCTCTGACTTGCCAGTAGGGCTAATTTAAAACGGTTACTCACCTGCTCTGTACATTTTTCTATAACAGACTCAGCCATAAAATACTACCTCAATAAACTTTACATTATACTACAAAAAAAACAAAGTGTCAACTTTGTACCTATGGAGATCCAACTTCACGTTTAACCTTTTCTGTTTCAGGTTTTACTGCTTGACTTTCTGTTATCGTAATTGTTATCTCATGGTCGAATTTCTTGAGAAACCCTAACAGTCGTTCTAAAGAAAAACCATCTGTTTTGCCATTTTTAATTTGAGATATCTTTGGCTGATCAACACCTAGTCTCTCGGCGGCATGAGCTTGAGTCCAAGTGTTTTTTTCTATAACTTTAGTTATTATACTGAGCAGCTTCTTTTTTATTTCTACACTGCACGAGTTATTGTTTAATGATATTATTTCCATATACACTCACCTATCAAAAGCTTTGTAAAACATTACAACATAAATTTGATATCTCAAAGTATTAATATCATATAAGTTGTACTAAATAATTATATGATATTAGTATATTAAGGCTTTAGGTTGATTATTTACTAATATTTTAATTTAATTAATATCAATTTCAAATATTATTATACATGAAAAGGTCATTCATAGTAAAAAAATAACCATAAGGCTTAAGATATAAATTCTGTAGATTAATTTTACATAAAAGGGTTTTGTATCTCTATGCTCTAATACACCTGTATAAACACTGTGATTTTAATCCACCAAGAAGGTGTTATTCCATTGCGTGACGCTGGGCGCAGTTTATCATACTACAATTCATTCTAGGCATCTCTAGATCCCGCTAACAAGCAGCAAAATGACGGTAGCTATAAATATTAAAAAATTTACTAAATAAAAAAAGCAAAAGATATTCAGTGGTAGATAGTGTTACCCTCTAATCCTGCAAATTGGCATATTATACTGTCTTAAACGCTTTACAAGCGAGTTTCAGCTTATATAGGTAAAAACTTAAAAATGCTATGAAGACATAAGGTACATATAGTGCAAAAAATAAAACACAAGACGCCAACTATGTAATACTTTGTCATTTTAATCTGCACAGATTGAAGATAACTGAATACCTTCAGCATCATGATTAATAGAGTGGGCTAGCGAGGTTTATTAAGTGGTTTTATTTAATCTACAGCATAGCATCTACTTAAATTTTAATGTTGTTTAAAAAGCTTTTTCTACCTCTTTTTTAATAAAAGCACCTACAATCTGTCTTTCAGTATTCTTGTTTTATAATCAACTTCTTTTTCACCACTCTTTGACTTTATGTTAGGAGAATAGGCAGGATTTTTAAAGTTATATATTGACTTTTCCTCAATTATTTTTTCAGAATTTCTTACCTTGTCTACTCCTCATTTTCCTGCATCTAGTATTTTATCTTTTACCCAATTGAGTGCATAATAACCTACACTCAATTCTTTTGCTACTCCTTGTAATAAGCTTGCCATTTGATATAGAATCGAACAACTACAAGACCGATAGCGACTGCACCACCAATTGGTCTTCTGAGGAGAAAGCCAACTGCAATAACACTAATTCTTATTGCAATAATGCCAGCTTCGACCGAAAATTTCTCTAAACGATCTGGTTGTATACTTTCTTTTTTACTTTTCCTCTGTTGGCGTTGTTTTTCATGGCAGGTAGTTTAGTATTTTGCTTTTTAGATCGAGTTGTTCACCTTTTTCTTCAGTTTTTTTTGACCATTTTGAGCCTCACTCACTACTGGTATAATGACTATGATAAAAGTAGAGTACTAATTATCGATTAATACCAGTTTTTGTTTTAATGCAATATCTATAGGCTGAGCTAAAACAATTGTTGCGCAAGAAGCTTATTGAAAAAAAGTAATAAAAAAGTAGAATAGATTAAATCGCAATTGTATATTAAAAGAAGCTATGAGTAATAGAAAGGATTTGCTAAGTGTTCTAGATTTCACAGTCAATGATGTGGGAAATATAATTGAATTGGCTGGACAATATCTAGAAAATAAGGCTGCAAATGGTCGTATCTTGGAAAATAAAACAGTAATAAATTTATTCTTTGAAGATTCAACACGTACGCTTACGTCTTTTGAAATGGCAGCCAAAAGCCTTGGAGCAAACGTTGTAACCTTGCCAGTAAAATCTTCTTCTATTAATAAAGGGGAGGATTTGACGGATATGATAAAAACGTTAAATGCAATGAACCCTGACTATATAGTGGTTAGGCAAAAAAGCAGCGGCATTGTGAACATGCTGGCTAAGCATGTTAGTTGTTTGCTAATTAATGCAGGTGATGGAAGCAGTGAACACCCAACTCAGGCTCTTGCAGATTATTTTGTAATCAGTAGTCATAAAAAGCAAATAAAAAATCTCAAAATTGTTATATGTGGAGATATTTTGCACAGCAGAGTTGCAAGATCAAATATAAGATTGCTAAAAATGTTTGGAGCAAAAATATGCTTGGTTGCACCGCCAACTTTAATTTGCAAACATTTTCCTGAGGTAGATTCAATCTATTATTCATTAATTGAGGGTATAAAAGATGCCGATGTAATTATGCTTCTGAGATTACAGAAAGAGCGCATGAATAGTGGTTGTTTTATTCCTTCAAATAGGGAATATTTCTATTTGTATGGGCTTGATTCACAAAAGTTGTTATGTGCAAAATCAAATGCAATTGTTATGCACCCAGGGCCAATAAATAGAGGGATTGAAATTAGCAGTGATATAACAGATCATATTATTTTACAACAGGTGGAATTTGGACTGGCAATACGCAAAGCAGTGCTGCACTATTATAGGCCTTGCTAGTATCAAAAAAAGTGTGTGGTTTTATAATAATTTATATCTAATATTACATAGTAAACTTCATATACATCAAAGAGCTACTGCATTCAAGCAGCAACTCTTTATGTGTTTGTTAGATTAAGCTATGATCATGGTAAATATGATCGCTCGCACAATCAAACATTTTCACTAAGCCATTCTCTAGGTAAAGATCATATTCATTGTGTTGATCTGAAAACGTAGTGCTATCTTGTGCTTCCAAGCTGAAATCACTTATATCTAATAGCAACTCATAGTTTAAGTTGTCTATTTTAGTAATACTACTTATTACCTTACCCTCCTTATTAGATATAGCTAAATCATAATGGTTTCCATCCTTCATTATCTTGATCGATACTTTATCTTCAGGTAACACTACAAGCTTTTTCTCGTTACTATCATGAATTACAAACTTACCATCTTTAAAGTAGTATTTGTCTTCTGACAAAGCACCAACCTTATATTCTGATTCAGCCAATTTATTCCAAAACTTTAACACAGATTGCTTTTTCGCTCCAGCAACTCTATCATACAAGGCTTTCATGTCATAATAATCTATGATTACATTTGCCTTATGCTTTCCCTCTGAATCTCGCTCATAACTTTTTTCTATTTTGAGGATTGTGTCTTTTAGAACAATGTTTTCTTGCCCTTTATTTTGTTCATGTATTACTGGTTTCTTAGGTACTTCTAAGCCAAGAAATGAACCAGTAGGCTGGACTTCAGTTCTATCTTCACTTACTTGTCCTTTTGAACTATAAGACTGCGCTTCATCTTTTTCGTTACCTACTGCTTGTTGCTCATGTTGAGCATGGCCAGACTCAATAGTAATATTTTCCGCGCTTGAGTAGGTTTTTACCCAATTAGAAAACCCTTCTCCTTTTTGAATTTTGTCTTCTTCGCTTTGGTAAATCTTTTGCATCATTTCCTTGAAGTAAAAACGACCATTCAGAGTTTTCCTATCTTCTGTTGCTGCATAGAGCAGGTTATCAATAAAATTTGGATAAGTCTCTTCAATATATGCAATAATTGCTGCTCCTGTCTGATAAGGATCAACAGCTCCTTTGATTATCTCCTCTAAGGTATGTTCCTTATATTCCTCACCAACGAGTTTTGCAAAATCAGCTGGTTTTTCTCCTTCTGTTAAGTGTGTTACGTATTCTGCTAACCCTTCCATTAAAACTTTGCCAAGATCCAGCTTAGAAGTTAAATAGAACGTTAACGCATGGACAAGTTCGTGCTTGATAACGTAGTTATAATCCTTGCAATTCCCTTCTTTATCACCGTTAAAATCACTTCTAGCGTTTTCAGCATGAGAATACATATTACTAATATAGTTATTGTCAGAGAATTGTGCTACACCACCGCCTGGTATATGAGCATCATGATCGCCACTTAAATATTTTTGGTAGCTTTCCTTACTTTCAAACAAGAACAGTCTAAAGTTAGCAATGTTTCCATATACTAGAAGTGGATTATTATCTTTTTTTATTCCAAAGACTTCATTGAACGTCTTCACAGTGTTTTCTAATGATTTTAGGAGACCTTCATTATTAATAACACCATCACCATTTTGATCGGTAAGATCTTCAAAATTTTTGTTCTGAAATAGGTCAATGTTTAGGCTAAACTCATTATCAGCATTATTATCAGTAACGTTTAGATTTATCCTACCCTGGAATGTTAAACCTGTTTTTTGCTCATGATATTCAATAGATCTCTTTTCTCCCTGTACTTTTTTCAGACTTTCGAATTCACTCTCTGTTGGAGGTGCTATACCATACTTATCATATATCTCCTTAATCCGATTAATACTCATACTAGTATGCACAAGCTCTTCAGAGATTTTTTCGTATAACACATGATATTCCACGTCTGTATATCCTTTATTCGCTGGATCACTGAGCCATTCTTTGAGGCTCCCTTGAGGAACCTTTTCTAACAACTCCTTGATTTCTTTTCTATTGATATTACCAAGACTTTCTCTTATTTGTGCCTCAGTTTCGCCTCTCTTGAGCTTTTCAAGAGCATCTGATACAATAAGCTTTTTATATATAAATCCATAATACGCATCTGAATCCGTAATATAATCTTGATAACTTTGATGGTTAACTAAATCTGCCTTTATATATGAAGCTTTGATATTAATCTGATCAGCAATATATCCGTGATCATGATTTCTTACTGAATCTGTTTCATAGTCTACGTAACACTTTATGTCGTCTTTTGGCACAAGAGTAAGTAACTCGTTTACCGTGAACAAAGGAATATCATTTTTCTCACAGAAGTCATTTATTTCCTTAATAGTAAAAGGTTTTTCTATCATCTTCTCAGAGATATCATAGTGTAGCAAATTAAACTGCTCCACCGAAAAATCCCCTTGGACTAGTTTTTCACAAATGAGTTTGTAGAAAGCATGGTCATTTGTGATCTTTATATTTTCAACAGGTTGATCTTCGTTTTCTCTGACCTTACCTGTTGCTTGTAATTCGTCTCTTATAACTCTAGTTCCGCTATTTTGTATATAATTGGACATTTTACTCTCCATTTCATGTTTGATTTTTAAATGTATGTTTCAATCTTAACGTGATCTCTCTAAAAAAGAGTAAATTTCCATACTGGTATAATTTTCATCTTAACAAAAAGATATAAGTAGTTAATTTGATATGTAAAATATGGGGTATAACTAAAGCTTTATGATTTAGCTACAGCTAAATTCTGGCATTATATTGGATAAAGTGACAAGGACAAAAATTTAAAAGCAAATTGACTTTTGTCCCGCTGAAGCACTATACTAAAACCATGATGGGTAATTAGCTCAGTTGGTAGAGCACTTGCTTGACGTGCAAGCGGTCGCTGGTTCGAACCCAGTGTTACCCACGTTTTTGTTCATGAAAAGATTTCACATGACAGCAGTGCACAACGGCAAACATTCAGCAGCAGAGTCTAAGCGCTTAATCTATTCCATAATAATAGTTGCAATAACAATGTTTACGGAAATAGCAGGCGGAATAATTTCACATTCACTAGCTCTGTTATCAGATGCAGGGCATATGCTTACTGACCTCTTTGCCTTGGCTTTAAGCTGGATAGCACATAAATTTTCAGCCAAGAAATCTGATTTGCAAAGGTCATATGGATATCACAGACTGCAGATAATTGCAGCGTTTGTTAATGGTTTAACTTTATTCCTCATTGCAGTGATCATTATAATTGAGTCGGTAAAGAGATTTATTTTTCCAATCAATATTGAGTGGAAAATTATGTTAATAATAGCCACACTTGGACTGGTTGCTAATATCGTAGTCTTTTTCATATTACATGGTAAATGCGAAAATAATATAAACATAAGGAGTGCTGTACTGCACGTTATAGGAGATATTTTAGGTTCTGTGGCTGCTATACTTGCATCAATAATTATCATGCTTACTGGATGGCAAATAGTGGATCCAATTTTATCGATATTTGTCAGTGTGATAATCCTAAATAGCGGCTATAAAATCCTAAAGAATTCTTGTCATATACTTCTTGAAGGTGCACCTGAAGGTATATCTGCTGAGGAGATAAAAAGTAAGATCATATCTGAACTACCTGAAGTGGTAGATGTACACCATATACATGCGTGGTCACTTTCTGATAATTATTTTATAATTACTATGCATGCCAAGGTAAAGGAAAATACACAACGCACTGATATTTTGTATGAAATAAAAAAAATACTGCTAGATAGGTTTGAAATAGCGCACTCCACAGTTGAGATTGAACATGATGAGTGTGCAGATAACAAGATACTTAAACATTGACATTGTAGGCTATCAACAACAGCTGCACGAATGTTGTGATTTGATAAACCAAGATTCAAGTAGCTTATATAAGAAATACAAAAAATTACTTGACACACTTTACCAGCTCTCTTATCATGGCATTAGAGCTGTTTTATATAATTTCCAACCTGTGCAGGTTAAAATGACAAGAGAGTCTTGTATTTTTGCACGTGCACCTTATGTCTTTATAAATCTAAGTTCTCACCTATATAAGCTGAGACATACTTATAAAGCGTTAAGACATCAACCAACGTCAAATTTTTAAAATAAAGAGTTAGTAACTAGCTACTCCGGGTTTTTTATCTTTTTTTGCTTGGCAAATTTTCTAAATATTTGTAGCTGAAGCAATTTAGGAGCAAACGAAAATTATGATCGACCAGTTTATTGCGTCTGCAGAAACAAAGTGGTTGCGATCAAGTGGTTTGGTTTTATTGCTGCCTCATGGCTATGAAGGTCAGGGACCTGAGCATAGCTCTGCGCGTATAGAGAGGTTTTTACAACTCTGCGCGGAAGATAATATGCAAGTAGTTAATTGCTCTACTCCAGCGAATTACTTTCATGTTTTACGTAGGCAAATTCATCGAGACTTCCGTAAACCTTTGATAGTGTTTACACCTAAATCGCTATTGCGTCATAAAAGAGCAGTTTCTAATCTATCTGACTTTAAAGGTGGATTCCTTACGGTAATTCCAGAATATAGGAAGAATTTAGTTTTAGATGACAAAATGCGTAAAGTTATAATATGCGGTGGTAAAGTTTATTACGACATAATTGAGGCATGTGAAGTACAAAAAATAAACGATATAGCAGTGGTACGATTGGAGCAATTTTATCCATTTCCTGCTGATAAGCTAAGCATTGAACTTGAAAAATATGAAAACGCTGAAATTATATGGTGTCAAGAAGAGCCAAAAAATATGGGAGGATGGTTTTTTGTCAACCCATTAATAGAGGAGGTATTACTTGGCCTCAATATTCAAGCAAAAAGGCTTAAGTGCATCACAAGACCTGCTGCTTTTCTACGTTTAACACATCTTATTTTCTCGAAAGAATCGTGAGACAACAATTTAAAACATAAGAGAGTTGAAATTTATATAGAGTAATATATAATTATTAACACCTCTTGATTGTATTTATTATGGCTTTTTCTAAATTTCTCGATCCAAAAAATGATGTAGCTTTTAACGTATCTTTGATACTGAAAAAAATAAAGATATTCTCATTCACTTTCTCAATGATATCCTAGTCTTTACTGGCAAAAGTTAAATAAAGAACATAGAGTGCTTTAAGCACTATAATAGATGCTGAGATTACCTCTAAAAAGCAAAGTATTGTTGGTGTACTTGTAGAGATGAAAATGAGGTGCAAGTAGTTGTCAAAATGTAAGTTGCTAAAACTAAAGGCTTTGAGAAACGTACCCAATACTATGCTGCTAGGGCCTATTCGAGACAAGCTGATAAAGGCAACCAATACCAAGATCTTAAAGAAATGATCTTTATTATTATAGCAGATTGTATCCTATTTCCTAATAAGTCTGAGTATAAATTAAAGCACACTATCAGAGATAAAAAGACTAATGAGCATGACTTGAAAGATTTTTATTCTACATTTGTTAAATTGCCAAAATTTCCCAAAACGAAGGAAGACCAACTAGAAAGTATAGTCGAAAAGTGGGTCTACTTTTTCGATTATGCAGAGGAAACCAGTAAAAGGGAGTTGGAAAGAATAATAGGAAGTGATATAATAATCAAGAAAATATATGAAAAACTAAATAAATTCAATTAGTCAGAAAAAGAATTCATAGCTTATGAGCAAGAGATAAAGCGTATTCATGATGAAAAAGCTATTCTTGCACAGAAGCTTGATGATGCTAGAGATTAAGGTTAAAAATTGGTAAGGAAAAGAGTAGGAGGAAGGAAAAATTGAAGTAGTAAAGAATCTACTTAAAGCAGGTGTATCAATTGATATCATATCTCGAACTATTGATCTTTCTCAAGATGAAATTGTACAACTTAAAGAAGAAGTAGTATCTCTCTTAAACCGCTGAGCTGAGCGGATACAAAACATAAGGTTAGCAGTTGCCTTTAAGCTTGTAATATGATGTAGGTCTATGCTCTATGACTGATGTTTCACTTCCACTAAGGGAATATTGTTCCAGCTGTTGCTGCCGTAGTTATCAATAGAAGCGTTTAAGTAATCTGTATCAAAGTGTGTAGGCGCATCAAATTCAAAAACCTGCCATAATTATTATACCTTTCACTGGTGGTTTCATAAACGTTATTTCTCCCGTTGAATAATTTACTGAATATTCGCTCTTTTCTTTACCGTTCAGGTAAATTTTTACTATGCCATGTACTGGCTTTTAATTGTGCATATATGCTTGTCTTTTCACTTGCATAGGTTTTGGTCAATTGAAATGTTGTGCTGTTCATAACCATTATGGGTAATTACAATGTCGGTAGAAGATTCCAGTCCTTTAGTGAACCCATAGGATATATTTTCTGAAAATGACATATATTCTTCTGTGGAAAAAAATTTAAATAGTTTAATTAAAGAAGTTATGTAAACGTTATAGCTTGAGAGCACTTTATGTAGCTAAATGGGTAACATGAAAATAGCCTAAAACCCTGCTAAAATAGTACATTAGACTAATACTACGTGTCATTACTTATATAGTATATCACATCTATAATTACTATACTCAAACTTGCTTAGGTTGTCAAGTAAAGAAATAAAATTTTATAACAATTAGTTTTGTTTGTGGCTTAATTCGTCTACTTTTTTGCGTAATACATCCAAATCGGTTGCTCCTATAAACAGACTGTCTCCGATTATTAAAAAAGGTGTACCACCTGCTCCTAGTTCCCTGACTAAAAATTTGCTATCATTTATCATTTGCTCAATTTTGCCTGCATTATTTTTCATAGAATTATTGAAGTTATCCTCATTTATTCCTATGCTTTTTACTATGTCCAATATATTTTCATCTGAAAATTCTCCTTTGTGATCTAAGATGGCATAGTGAAAATCGAAATATTTTCCTTTATCAATAAAATAGACAGCTAAAGCACTTTTTGCTGCCTTTAAAGAGTTGTTACCAAGTATTGGAGTATCCCTAAAGATGTACTTAATTTTGCCGTCATTGATTAACTGTTTTATGTCATCTTTTATGGCTTTACAATATCCACAAGAATAGTCAAAAAATCCTACAGCTATAATATTGCTATTTTCATTTCCTAAATAAGGATAAGCGAGGTCAAATATTTTATTTTCGTACTGTAAAATTTTACCTTTAGTTGCGTTATCCCGAGCAGCGTAACTGCTTTTGATTGATTCTTCACGGAGAATTTTGATAATCTTGTCAAAATTTCTACTTATATAGTTATCTAGTCTCTCACCTATATAATCATCGTTTAGAGTTTGATTGTGATATGAAAGCCAATTGTTTATTACTGGTAAACTTGCTATCACTATTATTAAAATCAATAAAAATGGTATTCTAGACATAAACTTATTAAAGGACCTACAATATAAAATTTTTAATATACATTTACTTCTATACTAAAAAAAACATTTTATATTAATATATAAAAATATTTATATCAAGTGTATGTTATAGCTAATTTTGCCACAAGTGCAAACTTTACGCAGAGGAACTCAATCATAGAATTCATCAAAGGACTTGATGATCAGGTGGACAAAGCGTGTTAGAATGGCCAATTATAAAGTGCTCTATCTTTTACTGCCACGTATAGCGATTGTAAATATGGCGGTAAAGAAAGTCAATTATCTTATAAACGCCTGTATAATGCTAACAAGCACGACGTTAAGTTATATGAACGGACTAATAATTGGTAGAAAAAAGGAAATAGCCATTTTAGAAAATAGGCTTCGTTTCCAATCTGCTGAATTTATTGCTGTTTATGGTCGGCATCGTGTAGGAAAAACATATTTAATAAAACGATTTTTTATCCAATATTATTGTGTAATCATATTTGAGCAGACAGGCCTTAACAAAGGTAATCTAAGTGAGCAGCTTGAAATCTTTGCAGAATCATTGTCTAGAGCTTTCTACAGAGGTGCAAAAAGGCTGTGCCTGAAAACTAGATGTATGCATTATATCAATTAATACTTACTATTAATAACACAAGTAAAAATGATCAAGTTATCTTATTTTTTGATGAATTGCTGTGGCTAGCTATAAGAAGATCTGATTTTCTAAAAGAATTAGAATATTTTTGGAATATAAGTTGACATACCAGGAAAGGGACTTATTTTGGTTGTGTGTGGTTCAGCGGCTTCTTGGATGTTAGAAAGTATAATTTATACCAAAGGAGAATTGCATAATTGTATTACTGCAAGAATACCTCTTTGCAACCTTTTAACTTATGTGAAACTAAAGAGTACCTAAGATATTTAGGAGTCAGCCTTAATCACCAACAGATATTACAGATTTATATAGCTATGGGAGAAATACCGTATTATCTTAAGGAAATAAGCAAAGGACTATCAGCAGCACAAAATATTAATGTGATCTGTTTTCAGAGGGATAGTTTATTATTTGATGAATTTGATATTCTATTCCATTCTTTGTATGAAGAGCCAGAGACATATCTAAATATTATTCGTGCGATTGCAAAAAAACAATAAGGAATCAGCAGAAAAGAATTTACGGAAATAACTAAAATTGCTGAGGGTGGTCGCTTAACCACTAAATTAAGGAGTTTAGAAGAAGTAGGATTTATTAGTGGTTTTTGCCGCTAAACAAAGGAAAGAGAGGGGTATATTATAGAGTAATTGACGAATATATATTATTTATCTAACATGGATTGAACTATTTAAGGAAGTAATAAAAAGAGCAATAATAAGTGATGCTCACTATTGGGAATTAGCGATAAAGAAGCCAGCCTGGCAAACATGGACAGGGCAAACATTTAAAGTGGTGTGTTTTAAACATGCTAATAAGATTAGAAGAAAATTAAATATAGAGTATATAGCAGTCATATGTGGAGATTGGCAGTATCAACTAGAAAAAAACAGTAAAGGAAATGGTGCTCAGATTGACTTAGTTTTTGATCGAGAAGATGGATGTACAATGCTCTGTGAAATAAAGTATAATGATAAACTTTATGTGGTAACAAAAGAATTTGTTGAACAGTTAAAGAGAAAGAAAGCAGTTTATAGAGAAAAAAAGAGGCCAAAGAAGCAGATATTCTGGGTGTTAATTGCTGCAAATAGAGCTTCTGAGAACCAATATCTAAAAAATATGGTATATCAGTGATTACACTAGAAGATTTGTTTTAAGTTATGTACAACAATTTACGCGACTTCATTGAAGCCTTAGAGAAAAAAAGGGATTTGATTAGGATTAAGAAAGAGGTTTCAACGATTCTTGAAATGACAGAAATTCACCGCAGAGTTTCGTTAAACAAAGGACCAGCTATCATTTTTGAAAATGTTGTCACAGAAAATGGCAAAAGTATGATTCCGGTTTTGGTAAATTTATTTGGTACCATTGAGAGAATCGCTTTTGGGTTGAACATAAGCCCTGGTGAACTAAGAGGTCTTGGTAAACTTTTGGCATTTTTGCAATCACCTGAGCCGCCAAAAAACCTCAAAGATGTCATAAAAATGTTTCCTCTGCTAAAAGTTGTGTTGTCAATGCGAAGTAAAATCGTGAACAAAGCTCCATGTCAAGAAGTGGTGTTAACTGGGGATGATGTGGATCTCAGTTTGCTGCCCATTCAGACATGCTGGCCAAATGAACCTGCACCACTTATCACTTGGCCGATTGTGATAACAAAAGGGCCAACGGAAGACAAACAGGATAATTTTAATCTTGGAATATATCGTATGCAGGTCATGGATAAAAAAACGACTCTAATGCGCTGGCTTGCGCACCGTGGTGGGGCAAGCCACCATAAACGATGGAAAGAGAATGGGCGAAGTATAAAGTTTCCTGCTGCTGCTGTAATCGGTAGTGATCCTGCAACACTTATTGCTGCAGTAACTCCGGTGCCAGAAACATTGTCGGAATACCAATTCGCTGGACTGCTGCGAAAGAAGCCCCTTGAACTTGTAAATTGTAAGACTATATCACTTCAAGTGCCAGCTCACGCGGAAATTGTTCTGGAAGGCTATGTGAGTTTAGATAGCTATCGAAATGAAGGGCCATACGGAGATCACACAGGTTACTATAATTCTGTTGAGCAGTTTCCTGAGTTTAATATTACTGCAATTACAATGCGCAAGAACCCGATTTATCTTAGCACTTTCACTGGCAAGCCACCAGATGAACCATCAATTCTTGGTGAAGCACTCAACGAAATTTTTGTGCCGATTCTTATCAACCAATTTCCGGAGATAGTGGATTTTTATCTGCCGCCAGAGGGTTGTTCCTATAGAATAGCAGTAGTGTCAGTAAAAAAATCTTATCCTGGACATGCGAAAAGAATTATTATGGGCATACTTTCTTTTCTCAAGCAGTTTTTATACACAAAATTTATTATAGTTGTTGATGACGACATAAATATACGTGATTGGAAGGAAGTTATGTGGGCAATATCGACGAGAATGGATCCTGTACGTGATACGGTCATGATAGAGAATGCCCCAATTGATTATTTAGATTTTGCCTCTCCTGAAAGTGGGCTTGGAGGTAAAATGGGATTTGATGCAACAAACAAAATGCCACCTGAAACTAAACGGGAATGGGGAAAGAAGATTGAAATGAGTGAAGAAATAGTAAAAAAGGTTACAGAGAAGTGGGAGGAATATGGATTGACAGATGATTAAGCTATGATGTAGCTTGTCACCATATATTCAGGTGTGGGTTGTGAGGCTTTTATACCTTTTATTTATGTTAGTATGTTTTTTTCTGTATTGCTGTACGGGTCGTGTGCTTTCACCTTGTCCAAGAGCTAAGGTTTGCTTTTCACCTGGAGAAGACTGTGCTGTACTGATAATCAGTGAAATAGACCAATCTAAAGAATCTGTCTTAGTTCAAGAATATACGTTTACTCTTGAAACAATTGCAAGGGCTTTGATTAATGCTAAAGAACGTGGCGTTGATGTTGAAGTCATTTTAGATAAATCACAACTTCACTCAAAATATAGTGTTATCAATAAATTATTTTCAAATGGAATACCAGTTTGGATTGACGATAAGCCAAAAATCGCCCATAATAAGGTAATAATTGTTGATAATCAAAAGGTCATCACAGGATCATTTAACCTTACTAAGACAGCTAAAAAAGGGAATGCTGAGAATTTATTAATTATTAAAAACTATCCTGAGTTAGTTCAGCAGTATGTGAAAAACTGGGAGATACGAAAGTCGCAATCTTACAAATACGCTTCCTAGATACTTGCTAAAGGATAGTTAAAAAGGGTTTTTTAGTTGATTGGTATAATTATGTATGGTATGGTAAGTTCAGGACTTTAAGAGTTAAGTAGTGGGTTACATAAATGATGTTTCTGGTAGTTACACTGCCACTCATGATTTTTTTTAATAACGAGGTAGGGAACTATAAAGTTCAATTCAGTTACGGTTGTGTGTATTATGCCACTAATGAGTACGTACATGCTGGAGATAAGTTCTATTCTAACTATTTTATAGACTCTCATTATAGCAGGGAGATAAACATGTATCCTCAAAGTGAACTCTTAGCTAAAGAATATGTTGGGAATACGCTGCCTATTTTGATATCACTGGATAAGGATTTGATAAAATAAAGAAATATCAGAAAAAAACGAAGTTTGTAAAATTAGAAGGAGAGTCCGGTGATTTAGTGTACGGTAAGCAAAAGCATATAGAGTGCTACACAATAAAGTTATCATATAACGATGTTCATACTTGTGGTAACAGCAAAATTTCAATGCTTAACATTAAATATGATATGCCAAACGATCAGAGATGCAGTTTGAGTGTAACCTTTACGAAAGTTAATAATAATGGCCTGGGTTTTAGCAGAAGTTTAAAACATATTTTAGCTAAAGTAGCGTTACTTCTCAGTGGGGGATTTTGCAGGAGAATGATGAATGTTTGCTTTTTAAAACGATCTGCTAAAATTGTACGAATGTTACAATATGTACATAGCAAATGGTGTCATACCAGCACCTTCTTCTCCTGTTATTCCAGTGCGTGACACTGGAATCTAGTAAGTTTATTTACCGTTTTCTATCATCCTATGGTTTTTCAGTATGAGAAACCAGCATCACGCGCTGGGGTATCGCAGCCTCTACGTTATCTCGCAATTCATTTGTGGCATCTCTAGGTCCTGCTAACAAGTAGCGGGGTGACAGTAGCTACAAACATTAAGAGATTTATTAAATAGAAAAAAAGGCAAAAGATATCTCGAGCAGATAGTGTTTACTCTCTAATCTTGCAAATTGGCGTACTATACTGTCTTAAATGCTTTATAAGCGCGTTCCAGCTTATATAGGTAAAAACCTAAGAAATATTGTAAAGAAGTAAGGGTGCACATAGTGCAAAAAATTAAACATAAGATGCTAACTACGTGATACTTTGTTATTTAATCTGCACAGATTAAAGATGACTGAATACTTCAGTGCTATAGTGGTTGGCAAGATTTGTTAAGTAGCTTTTTGCATTTCTAGCTATTCATTAAAACTTTAAAGTTATTTAATATTGACGCTATACACTTAAGTCTTAAAATAAAATAAGAAGTTTTTAGGAGTTCATATGGCAGCAGACGGAAAAGCGAAAACAGCTAGTAAAAATAACCCTACTCAACGTAAAAAAGCAGAACAAAAAATGTATAAAAATAAGCCAGTAAAACCGGTCAGATATATAGACCGTGATTCACGCATGAATTATATATCTGCTCAATATGATAATGGCAATCTAGTTGAAGATGAAGTGAGCGGTAACCCTATAAAGTGGGAAGCTGTATAGTAGGTTTAAACTTGTGGTTAAAATTACTATTAATTCTCAGGAATGTGAAGTAAAGCCTGGGCTTACTATAATTCAAGCTTGTGAAACCGTGGGCGTTGAAATTCCACGCTTCTGTTACCATGAGCGTTTAGCAATTGCAGGTAACTGCAGAATGTGTCTGGTTGAAGTGAAAGGTGGACCTCCAAAACCAGTAGCCTCCTGTGCAATGCCAGTTGCAGAAGGTATGGTTATTTACACTGACACCCCTAAAGTCAAAAAGGCACGTGAAGGAGTGCTCGAGTTTTTACTAATCAACCATCCGCTTGATTGTCCAATTTGTGATCAAGGTGGTGAGTGCGATTTGCAAGATATAACTGTGGTCTATGGAAAAGGAAGCAGCAGGTTTGATGAGCATAAAAGAGCTATACCAAAAAAACATTTTGGGCAACTGATTGAAGCTGCGATGAATCGATGCATTCATTGTACTCGGTGTATCAGATTCTTGTCTGACGTTGCAGGTACAAACGAACTTGGAGGAATTGGAAGAGGAGAGAATATGGAAATCAGCACTTACATAAAAAAACACATTAGCTCTGAATTATCTGGAAATATAATAGATCTTTGTCCTGTAGGGGCTTTAACTTCAAAACCTTACTCTTTTACAGCACGTCCATGGGAGCTATCACACTGTGAAACTATAGATGTACTTGATGCTGTGGGAAGCAGTATTAGAGTTGATTATCGTGGTCCAGAAGTTATGCGAATACTGCCAAGACTCAATGAAGAAGTAAACGAGGAATGGATATCAGATAAAACTCGTTTTGCTTATGATGGACTCAAAGTGCAACGCCTCGATCAACCATATATAAAGAGAGACAATAGGTTAGTTCCAGCTGATTGGAACGAAGCACTAACTGTTGCTGCAAAAAAACTAAGGAGTACAAAACCGAACAAAATAGCTGCCATTGCAGGCGATTTAGCGGATTGTGAGTCTATGCTTCTACTGAAAGAAATTATGCAGAAGCTCGGTTCATCAAATATAGATTGCAGACAGGATGGAGCAAAACTTATACCAAATAATCGTGGGTCATATGTATTCAATACCACTATCGAAGGTATAGAAAATGTAGATCTATGCCTACTTATAAACACAAATCCCAAAGTAGAGGCACCTATTATTAATGCGCGTATAAGAAAAAGATATTTACAAGGTAATTTTCCTATTGCAAGCATCGGTCCTGACATTGAATACTTATATCACGTTGAAAAGTTGGGTAATAATCCTGGTGTTTTAAATGAAATAGCAAAAGGGAATCATAAATTTTGCAAGCTGCTTAGCGCTGCTCAGAACCCTATGCTCATTATCGGTCAAGATGCATTGACAAGGGATGATTCTGAATCAATTTTAGCTCTAGCTGGTGCAATCGCAGAAAAGTTTAACATGGTTAGAAATGACTGGAATGGCTTTAATGTGCTGCATAAAGCTGCAGCAAGAGTTGGTGGACTAGATATTGGGTTCGTTCCTAAAAAAGACGGAAAAAATATTAACCAAATACTGGAACAAGCAGAAAGTGGCGAGATAGAAGTTGTTTATCTTCTCGGTGCAGATGAAATTAACACATTAAAATTAGAAAATGCTTTTGTGATTTACCAAGGCCATCATGGAGACAGAGGGGCACACGTGGCAGACATTATCTTACCTGGAGCTGCATATACAGAGAAATATGCAACTTATGTAAACACTGAAGGGCGAGTGCAGAGGGCAAAGTTAGCTGTATCTCCCCCTGGTGAAGCAAAGGAGGATTGGTCGATTATTAAGAATTTATCCCAATATTTGGGTCTTTCCTTACCATATGATAGTTTATTTGACGTGAGAAAAAAGTTAGATGCTATTGGCCCACAATTTAGAAACACTGATCAAGTGGTAAAAAACAAATGGATATCAATTACCTGCAACGAGATAAAATTAAGTAGTGTACCTTTCTTCCTAAAAGAGTGTAATTTCTATATGACAGATTCAATAAGTCGTGCTTCGAAAATAATGGCAAATTGTACTAAGGCTTTTTATGAACACGCTAGTTAATATCTTATTTATTATGATACCGCTACTGTTCTCGGTTGCATATTTAGTGTACTTTGAGCGTAAAGTCATTGGTGCAATTCAACTGAGACATGGTCCAAGCGTGGTTGGACCTTTTGGACTATTACAGCCATTTGCAGATGCTATTAAGCTACTAGTCAAAGAACCGATAATACCGTTTAGAGCAAATACCATATTGTTCATAATGGCTCCGATGCTTACTTTTATTTTAGCATTAATTGTTTGGGCAGTAATACCATTTGGCGCTGAAGTAATTACGGAAAACGGACAGCAGATAGTGATTCCTAAAGTGATAGCAAATGTTAATATTGGAGTACTCTATGTGTTAGCTATATCCTCTCTAGGGATATATGGCATTATTGTTGCAGGCTGGTCAAGTAATTCCAATTATGCATTTTTGGGTAGCATAAGGTCAGCTGCCCAGATGATTTCATATGAGGTCTCAATGGGCTTAATAGTGGCCACAGTTGTGATTACGACTGGTACGCTGAATCTTGGAGAGATGGTAGCTACAAAACACAGTATGCCGTTTTGGATTGATTTGCTAATGATGCCCATAGGAGTAGTGTTTTTTATTTCTCTACTTGCAGAAACTAACCGTCACCCATTTGATTTACCAGAAGCCGAGGCAGAACTTGTTTCTGGATATAATGTCGAGTATTCGTCAATGCCTTTTGCTCTCTTTTTCTTAGGGGAATATGCAAACATGATTTTAGGAAGTGCTATGATGACAATATTCTTTTTAGGAGGATGGTATCCTCCACTAAAGCTTAGTTTACTGTATAAAATACCAGGATTAATTTGGTTCGTTTTAAAAATAGTTTTGCTACTATTTATATTTGTTTGGACTAGGGCAACAATACCTCGTTATCGATATGATCAGTTAATGCGTCTTGGTTGGAAAGTGTTTCTACCAATATCTGTGCTTTGGGTAATACTCATTTCAGGAGTACTACTCTTTACTGGAAATCTGCCGGGTCGAGGGTTATAAATATATGTGCTGATTACTATATTAAAAAATTTTTGATAAATTTTGTATCATAGTATATAATATTAAAGTTTTAAAGGTTATTGTGTCATGGCTTTATCAAAATTTCTTGATCTGAAATTTGACCTAATATTTAAGAAAATCTTTGGCACTGAAAAGAATAAGAAGATTATTATTTGCTTTCTCAATAATATTTTAGGATTCACTGAAATAAATGCTATACAAGAGGTAGAATTCTTAAGCGCTATAATCGATCCTGAAATTGCCTCTAACAAACAAAGCATAATAGTTGATGTTTTCTGCAAGGATGCCACTGGAACCAGGCGTGTAATTGAAATGCAGCTCGCTATAAACAAAGGCTTTGAAAAACGTGTTCAACCTTACGCTGTTAAGGCTTACTCAAGGCAATTAGATAAATCTGGTAATTACATTGTTGATTTAAAGAAAGTTTTCTTTATTGCAATTTCCAATTGTAACTTACTCTCTGAAAAAGTTGATTATATATCTACTCATAATATACATGATACAAAAACCAATGGCCATTACTTGAAAGATTTTCAATTTATCTTTATTGAACTACCTAAATTTTCTAAGAGTAAAGTAGAGCAATTAATAAATATAGTAGAGCATTGGTGCTTCTTTTTTAAGAATGCAGAGGATACCACTGAAACAGATCTAAAAAAGGTTGCCAAAAAAGTACTAATAATAAAGCTAGCATACGATGGGTTAGATGAGTTTCATTGGAATGAAGAAGATATAATAGCGTATGAAGAAAGAGTAATGAATCTACAGAAAGAAAAAGCCATCCTTGAATACAGACTACTTGATCTTGCTACTGAAAAAGGTAGAGAAGAAGGTGTCAAAATCAGCAAAGAGAGAGGCATCAAAGTTGGAGCAGAGAAGGGTAGGGAGGAAGGTGTGAAGAAAGCTAAAATAGCAGTAGCGAAAAATTCACTTAAGGCAGGTATATCTATAGGTGTTATAGCTGAAATAATAGGTCTTTCTGTTGGTAAAATAAAAAAGTTGCATGAAATAGAAGTGAATTGATTGATAAGAAAGACAAACTATATATTTTATTCATAAAAATGAAATTTGAGGAGAAATCGCAAAAATGCCATTGATGTTTACTTCTGTTAGGGTAGTTTTAGAAGGGGTATGATGTTTAATTTTCCAAACACACGGTTAAGACGCAGGCGCTCAAGCAAATGGGTTCGTAATTTAATAAGTGAAAGCGCTTTATCAGTAAATGATTTGATTTTTCCTCTGTTTGTTCATGACAGAGAAGAAACAACTGAGCTAGTTTCTAGCTTACCTGGCATAAAATGTTACTCAATAGATGGATTGGTTTCCATAGCTCAGGAAGCTGAGGATTTAGGAATTAATGCTGTTGCAATTTTTCCTGTAGTTGATAGTAAATTAAAATCTGAGAATGCTGAGGAAGCATACAATTCTGATAACTTAATCTGCAAGGCAATTCGTGCTATAAAATTAAAGGTACCTGGTATTGGTATTATCGCAGACGTTGCGCTGGATCCATACACTACTCATGGTCATGATGGCATCTTAAAAAGCAATCGGATAGATGTAGAAAACGATAAAACGGTATCAATATTGTGCAAGCAAGCGCTTGCTTTAGCAAAGGCGGGGTGTAATATAGTTGCGTCTTCTGATATGATGGATGGCAGAGTAGGAAGGATAAGAAAAGTATTAGATGATAATAACCTTCAGGATGTGTCAATATTGTCTTATGCAGTGAAATATTGTTCCAGCTTTTATGCACCATTCAGGCAAATTGTTGGTTCATGCGTATCATCAAATTCTATTGATAAAAGTGGCTATCAAATGGATTACAGAAATGCAAGAGAAGCAATTTGTGAAATTGAAATGGATTTAAATGAAGGTGCGGATTTTATTATGGTAAAGCCGGGTATGCCATATTTAGATATAATAAAAATGGCAAGTGATGAGTTTAATTTTCCGATTTTTGCTTACCAAGTAAGTGGTGAATATGCAATGATAAAAGCTGCAACGAACAATGGTTGGCTAGATTATGACAAAGTAATTTATGAGTCTTTGGTTGGTTTTAAACGTGCAGGTGCAAGTGCAATATTCACTTATGCAGCACTTGATGTTGCAAAAAATTTGAGGTAAATACACCCTGTAAAAAGTTCTCCTAACATAACAAACTTTTAGTAGCATCCCAGCCCAATGAAAAAAAACTACTTGATAAGTCTGCTGACCCCTTTACTATAGTACTGGGGTTGTTATTTGTCTTCAGTCTGTGTAGGCTAAACGGTAAAAAACTTAACATGCTTGGCGTCTTGTATTTTATTTTTTGTACTATGTGCACCTCGTGTCTTTATAAACTTTCAAGGTTTTTACTTAGTATAAGTGTAAAATACACTTGTTAAAGCGTTTAAGACAACAAAAAACACCAATTTATAAAGTTAATATAAATAACTAGCCATCAGAGAAGCTTCTTTTGCCTTTTTTTATCTGGTAAATTTCTAAAATATTTATTACTAAAGTAGTATCTCAGATTTCAATGTTTGCTACTTCAAAGACACCTTGTGTTTTAGGTAAAATCTGTTTGTAATATTTAGCACACTGCTCTCGCAAACAGATGTTCGTACAAATGTATGCTTGAGATTGGCATACAGTAAGCTTAACTCATTAGACATAAAAGGTTAATATATTTGTAAAATGGAGATAAACCATTAATAATAGCAAACTTTACGAAGTACGGTAAAATGAAAGTAGTAAATTTATATGTGAGAGCTTCATTGAAAAGGCAAGTACAAGAGGATATAATAGGTAGCTAATTTGCTAACTTGGAAAGTAGAATTGATAGGGATAGGTATGAGCTGCTAAATGAATATAAATTTATCGATAATGGTATAGTGAATCAAATTTAAAGCATCCTGGTTTACACAGTTTACGTGGCAAAGTAGTAGAAGTAAAATTGTGAAATTTACGTTCATCTGCCTAGCCATTTTTTACGTAAATGTACAGGTCTGAAATTCTTATCTAAAGAGTTCTAAAAAGCAGGAGCAAAGGTAATTCTTTTGAACTGTCAGATAGACGATAGTCCAGGGTCTGAATTACTTTACTAGATGTGCAGGGAATAGCAGCAGAAGATGAAAGAACGAAATCTCCGAGGAGAAAATCTATGCAGCAAGAGAAGGTCGTGTAATGAGTAATACTCCTTATGGTTACCGTTATATAAAGTATATAGTGAGGGAGAGGCAAGGTTTGAAGTTAATTAAGAGGAAGCCGAAATAGTGCGCAAACTGTTTGCGTGAGTAGATCAAGAAGAGCGACTTTAAGAGAAGCTGTACAACGACTGAAAAAGATGTGTATTATTATACCAAAGGACAAAAGAGATTGGCATCCAAGTGCAATTAATAGAATCTTGAGGGATCTTACATACAAAGGGCAAGCAGCGTTTGGTAAAACAAAGTTAGGTCCAATAAAAAAAGAAGTGGAGTAGGAAATGCGCAAAAAAAGCTATTCCGTCTATCATAATGACCGAGAAAGTTGGATTAATATAACAATACCAAATGTAATAATTGGAGAAAAATTATTTGATGCAGTACAAGAACAACTGGCTGAAATAGGGAAAGAGCAAGAGTACGGAAGGGTAAAGGAACGTCTTTACTTCAAGGATTGGTTATATAAAGAAGCTACTATTGTTGTAGTGCTCCTAACCTTTATTATTGTTATAGTGAAATCAGAAGATGTAGTGGTAAGCCAATTCGTGCAGAAATATTGGAAACTCCTATCTGGGAAGAAGTGGAAAACTTATTAAAAGAGCCAAACAGAATTATAAAGGAGTACTAGCATAGAATTCCAGAGCATAAAAAGCCACTGGATAAAGCGTTTGAAAAACAGAAAGGTAGATTGAATAGAGATATTGAGATACTCATTGATGGCTATATCACAAAACATAATCTTGAGTAGGAAGAGAGGAGATTAAGTCAAAGTATTGAAAGGCTCACTTACAGTTATAATAAAGGGGATATATAACAGGGGAGAGTTTGAGTAGATAATAAAAAAGAGAGAGCAAGATTTGGAGAAAGTTAAAAAGCAAAAGGAAAAGATAAAAAATCAGGAAGCAGTACAACGGGAGTTGGCTAGTGTATTACAAACAGCTTAAAGAGGTTTTCCCCTAGTGTTAAGCCAGAGCTTGACCAATTGCATTGGATAGACAGACGTAGTGTAATAAAGAAATTAGTTAAAGAGAATTAAGGTTAGCCTTGATCCCATAACATAGCGTTTCAAATAAAAAAGTTTGTCTAACCTTACCCAAAATGGATGAAGTCAAAATATATAACGTTATCACAGGAGTTTTGACTCAATATAAACCCTAAAAACTGTTGCTTTCATTATCTCGCTCCTCAAAAGATTATAAACAGGTTCTTAAAATGAGATGGGCTCAATAAGGTGCAATGTGGTTTGAGGCAAAAATTTAAAGTCTTTTCGCTTGTATCTTAACTACACCTCTGCATCTATTCTTTATTATCTACGTGTTTAAGGATAACTTCTGCTAACTCCTTACTAATTCTAGCTACATTTTGAATTTCAGCTAGAGAAGCTTTGCTTATGTTTTCTACCGAACCAAAATGAGACATCAACGCATTTTTTCTTTTGTCACCGATGCTGGTTATTTTGCTTAACGGTGAAACAAAAAACTGCTTATCACGTTTTTTTCTGTGCGAGGTTATTGCAAAACGATGAGCTTCGTTGCGTAGCGATTGTAGGTAAAGCATGACTTTGCTACCATTTTTCAAAGTAAAATCCTCTCTGTTTGGCATATAAAATCTCTCATTCCCTGCATTGCGGTAAGAGCCTTTTGCCATACAAGCAAAAGGAACATTTATATTTAATGTGTTCAACACATTCTGCACTACGGAAATATGCCCTGGACCACCGTCAATCAGTAGAAAATCAGGAACCACGTCCTTTATATTGTTGGAGAAACGTCTGGTTAGCACTTCCCTCATCATTTCATAGTCATCTCCTAAAATTTCTCCTTTGATAGTAAATTTTCTGTATTCACTTTTTAAAAAACCTTCCTTTCCTGCAACAACCATGACACCAACTTGTTGATTTCCAGATGTATGGCTATTATCATAAACTTCGACACGTTTTGGAATATTGGGTAACAGGAAAATTTTGCTAAGCTCTTCAAATTTTTCTAGGTTGTTTTTATAATCAGTGAGCTTTTGCTCTAGGCTACGCTGTGAGTTATCATAAACAAATTTTAACAAATTATGTTCTTTTTTACTTTTTGCATGCAAGGCTTTTATTGGTTTGTGAGTAACATTATGCAGTGCTTGCTCTATAATTTCCTTACCCGTAACAAAGTCAGAAACATAAATTTGTGCTGGAGGTATGTTAGCTGAATTATACAATTTGATTAAAAAGGTGGATAAAATTTCATCATCTGGATGATCACTACAGTTTTCGACAAAGTAAGGAGTGCTTCCATAGTTATCTTTATTTCTGAATGATAACACACCAATACACGCCAGATCCTCTTTACGTGCAATGCCGAAAAAATCTGCATCTTTTTCAAAAGAAAAATCCATTGACTGCATTTGAATTTGTTCAAGGAATTTTAACCGATCTCTATATATAGCAGCAAGTTCATAGTTCTCTTCTTTGCTACACTTTTCCATTGTAGAGGATAACTGTTTTTTCACTTTCTCATTCCTTCCAAGCAACGTGTCTCGTGTTTGTTTTACTGATTGACAGTAATCATCTTTTGTAATTTTACCAACGCATGGTGCTGAGCAGCGCTTAATTTGATATTCAATACATGGCCTTTTTGTTGAGGAAAAATATTGATCTGAACATACTCTCAAAAGAAAAGTTTTTTGCAATGACAACATAGTTTGCTTAACAGCAGCGACAGATATAAAGGGACCATAATAGTGAAATTCACCTTTTTTGAATTTTCCTCTATATTGCGCTATTCTTGGGTAATTGTGCTTGGAAATCACTATATAAGGATAAGATCTTCCATCCTTGAATATAATATTGTAAGGTGGCTTCAATGATTTGATTAGTCGTGCTTCAAGAAGTAGTGCATCTATTTCATTTTCAGTGACGAGTACTTCAACCTTAATAACTTGCGAGAGCATAAATTTAGTTCGTTCAGAAAGATTTTCGTATCGAAGGTAGTTAGATAACCTTGATTTTAAGTTTTTTGCCTTTCCAACATATAAAACTTTGTCCTTATCTCCAATCATTTGATACACACCACAAGATTGTGGAGATAACTCGATTTGTTTCTTTATTGCTTGAATATTTATGACATAGCCCATTGTTTAACTTGTATAAGGTTAAAATATGCTACTAAATGAAACGTGGAAGCTACATTAGCAAGCAAAGACAATCTATTTCTTCTTAGCTTATCAGAATCGCAGTTGATCTTTACACTGTTCATAAATTGATTAATAAATGGGGTAAAACGGATAAGCTCATCAAGCGCTGCGTTAAAGTTGCCACTTTGCATTGCTTGTTTAATGTTTCTACAAGCAGTTATAGCATAATCTGATAATACCATTTCTTCGCTTTCAATTAAAAACTTCTTATTATAGGGTGCACTGTAAGCAGTATTATCATTTTTTTCTGCTTTGTTAACTATGTTACTGACCCTTTTATAAGTGCTCAGGATCTGCTTGCCTTCAGGCGTATTAAGGTAACGATCCAATATAACAGTTTGCCTTTCTGCTGTGAGCAGATCATTAATATCATCTTTACACAATATTGAATCTACAATATCTTGCCTTATATCTCTGTTTTTTAAAATAACCCTGAATCTTTCTAAGCAAAACTTAAGCACCAGTTCTGCTCTACTTAACTTATGGGGGTGATCAACTGACGTTACATCTTTAGTAAATACAAGCTTGGGGTATAAAGATACTGATTTATCTATCAATAGCCTGATCGGAATGTGCAAATTATTTTCAAGTATCATTCTAATTATACCTATTGCCATTCTCCGTAAACCAAACTGATCATACGAGCCGGAAATCTTTTCACCTGCTGCTGCAATTAAACCAACCAAACTATCTATCTTATCAGCAATGGACATAACAATTGCGGCAGAAGACTTAGGGCACTCTTGCTCTGGCCCAATTGGCTTATAATGTTCAGTTATAGCTTCTACTATCTCCCTATCTTCTTGGAAATAAGAAGCATAATATCCACCCATTATTCCTTGCAATTCTGGAAATTCTTTTACTATCAATGTTGCTAGATCAGCTTTTGCTAAATATGCGGCACGCCCAATTTTAATTAGTGAAACACGTGGAACATATATTGCTATGTACTTTGATAAAGTTATAATGCGCTTTACTTTTTCTCCAACACTACCAAGAGAAGCATGGAATAATATAGAATCTAATTTTTTGACATAATAATCCAGATTTTCCTTTTTGTCCTGAGATATCAAAAATTGGGCGTCAGCAAGACGCGCTTCCAATATTCTTGCGTGTCCTTTAACAACTTCATCATTGTTAACATTCACAACAGTAATAAAATGTGAAATTTTCTGTCCATTGCTCAAAGCAAGGTACTTTTGCTGTGTATTAATTATGCTAAGAATTACTTCCTTTGGTAACCCCAATAATTTCTCTTGGTTCACTTCACCAAATAATACAATTGGCCACTCTATAAGTCCTGTCAGTTCATTTAGTAAATAATCATTTTTTTCAAGTTGTAAATTCTGCTCCTTCGTAAATTTGTTAATCTGATCCAATATAAATTGCTTTCTTTTGCCCGGCTGAAGGATTACGTTGTTTTTCTCTAGCAATTCAAAGTAGTCTTTAGGTGTTTTAACAGTTAATGCTGTGCCACTTGAGAGAAACCTATGGCCATATGTTATGTTGCATACTGTTATCCCTGCAAAAGATATAGGTATTATCTCGTTATTTAAAGTACATAAAATATTCTTAATTGGCCTAACCCATCTTTCTTTTCTTTCACTCCACCTCATACTTTTTGGCCAAGAGAAATTTTTGAGCATTTCCTCTAGTTGACTTTTGAGGAATTCTTTGATGTTAAATGAGTAAACGTCCTTTTTAAGGTAGTAAAAGTCTACATTATTCACCTTGCGAACAAGTAGATCTGTTTCACTTTTTTTATTCTTCCTTAAAAAACCTTCGATGGCACTTTTTGATGCGTTGACATTTGGTCCTTTAATTTCATCGTTAGAACCTTTTAGCCCAGAAATGCTTATATTGTCAACAAAAAGAGTGATGCGACGTGCCGTTATAAAAACTTCTATAGATGCAAATTTCACATTATTTTTATTGAAAGCATTAGTGATATAATTCTTAACTTGAGCTGCAGCTGAGTTCTGCATTCTTGATGGTATTTCTTCTGAAAGGCATTCAAACAATAATTGTGATGACATATGTTACTTACTCATATATAACTCACAACATTTTTTTGTCAGCTCTCTCACTCTACCAATATATGCTGTGCGTTCATTTACGCCAAGTACACCTCTTGCATCGAGCAGATTAAGCAGATGACTAGTTTTAACACATTGGTCATAAGCTGCTACCGGTAACTCTTTTTCGATAAGAAATTTACACAGTTTTTCTGTATCTTCAAATTGCTGTTGTACTACTTCAGTATTATAATAGTCTAATGCCAGATAAGAAAGTTCATACTCTCTTTGCTTAAAAATATCTCCGTAAGTTATACCATTGTCATTCCATATTATATCATAAACATTATTTACACCTTGTATGCACATTGCTAAACGTTCCAACCCATACGCCACTTCACCAGGGATTATTCTGCAATTAATACTTCCTATTTGCTGTATATAAGTAAGTTGTGTTACTTCCATTCCGTTGCATGTTACCTCCCACCCAAGGCCTGATGCGCCAACACTTGGATTCTCCCAATCATCTTCGATAAACTTAATATCATATTTTTCTGTGGATATGCCAAGAGCCTTTAAGCTACTTAAATAGACATCTTGCAAATTATTACCAGATGGCTTTATTATAACCTGGTATTGATGATGTTGATATAAGCGATTAGGATTGTCACCATAGCGTCCATCTGCTGGCCTAACTACTGGTTGTAGATATGCAATTTTTGTTGGTTTTACGTCAATTGCTGACATGATTGTTGCAGGATGCAATGTTCCAGCCCCAACTTCAGACGTATATGGGTGGAGTATGGTACATCCTTCACCAATCCAAAAATCTTGTAATTCTTTTATTATGCTTTGTAGATTCACGCAAACTACACACTTTTTATACTGAATATATAAACAAATAAGTACTATTCAATACTTATTTTTTTAACAGTGTTATGTAAATAGTCGCCTAAAACCGCTGAACTTTCTTTCATATACTGAATTATGCTCTTGTTTAGGATAATTGCATTATGCATAATGAGGTCGCAGAATATAAATGCAGTTAAATATAGCAAAATTACCGCATAAAAGGTATGGAAAATCCCTTCAAATGTGATTGATATTGCATTGTTATAACTGAGCTGTATTGAACTTATTGGCCAAGGTTTTATCACTTCTACAAAGTTAAAAAATATATAAGGTATTATAAAAAAGAAGAATAAGTGCATGAAATCATTAAACCAAAACGGACATTGAAGTATCTGCTTGCATACGTTTCCATAGAGGTTACTCACAGTATAATAAATTGACATTATTGCTGGCATTGAAAGTGCAACAGTCAGTACCTGTCCTGACGCTATTTGTATTACTATGTTTTCATCACTGCTTGCTGAAGGGTCCTGGGCGTGAAAAATAGATATTCCAACTAATTGCAGTATTAACATAATTACCGCCAGCTTCATAAAAATAGCAGCCACGACTATGCCGGAACTTGGCATCTTATATAGTATAAAATCGCCTCCATATGTGAGAATTAATGTAATGTCGGCAACAAGTAATATTAAAAAAGAAGACCAATAGTTCTGCCAACCTGGTAAATATCCTATTCCTAGAAAAGAGCTTACTGTTTTAGCAGGAAAAATCTTGCCTAATATCTTCCCCAGAATTGTCCACAAAATTCCCATATACTTAAGTAATGTTCAGCTAACAAGACTATAATACTTTATTGTAATAGACTTATCAATAGTTCAAAACACGATTGAAGGGTTTTGCGTGATATCGACAGCTAAAGAAAAATATCAACTAAGTTTATAATCTATTACTACTGTTTTTGCAATTTTACCGTAAAGAAATTGCTTACGCTGGCTAAAGATTGCAAATAATATAATTAAGATTGGTACAACTATGAATAGATTAGAAATATTGAGTAGTGTATGATAGATTATAAAATACGACACTCCAAAAGTTGCTGTTCTGTTTATTGCTTGTGTTAGAGTATTTTTCAAGTGTATTCTCGTCTTTTACACGCATGCGAAGTAATAATTGTTCTGGAGTACCACCAAATTCTATTATCGTAAATACATAAAATGTTAATTCCAATATTACCCCTATTACTTGTATAATTACTGCTTTATCTAAAATCATTTCAGTCACATTGAGTAATAGAGAAGGCGCTAAGGTAATCGAATAGTAAATCCAATGACAAATCCTATTCCCTGTGCTAAGATGTAATCAATGGCAAATGTAAGGATACGTCTTATAGTTCTTGCATAACTTATTTTAGTATCCATACACTGCCCGTGTTTTCTGATGCTATAATTAGTATGAAAGCACATTATTAAATAATTATAAATATACTAATTTATATAATATTGACCCGCCCTATTATTTGAACTAATATTAAATCACTTATAGTTAGGGAAGTTATGTCAACACCAATCACAGTTGCATATGGTGACGGTATCGGGCCAGAAATTATGGAAGCGGTGCTGTCGATGCTGCGCGAAGCAGAGGCAAAAATTTCAATAGATGTTATTGAAATAGGAGAGCGTGTTTATAATAAGGAATGGTCTTACGGAATTTCTCCAAGTGGTTGGGAGTCTATTGAAAGAACAAAGGTATTGCTCAAGTCTCCGACAACAACTTCACAAGGTAAAGGGCACAAAAGCTTAAACGTTGCACTCAGAAAAAGTCTAGGGTTATATGCAAACATCAGGCCATGCACTTCATATCATCCTGTTATAGAAAATAAATTCGATAGGTTTGATATTGTAGTGATACGCGAAAATGAAGAGGACGTTTATACAGGAATAGAGCATAGGCTTACTGGTAATTCCTACCAGTGCACTAAAATTATTACTAGATCTGGCTCAGAGAAAATATGCAGATACGCTTTTAATTATGCAAAAAGACACAATAGAAAGAAAGTAACTTGCCTAACTAAAGATAACATAATGAAAATGACTGATGGCATTTTCCATACAGCATTTGATTCTATTGCAAAAGAATATCCAGATATAAAGGCAGAACATTATATAGTTGACATTGGAATGGCACGTGTTGCCACAGAACCTGAAAATTTCGATGTTATAGTAACTGAGAACCTATATGGCGATATATTGTCAGACATAGTAGCACAAACCTCAGGTTCTGTAGGGCTTGCTGGAAGTAGTAATATAGGTAGTGAATATGCAATGTTTGAAGCAGTTCATGGTTCTGCTCCTAATATTGCAGGAAAAAACATAGCTAATCCTTCTGGCCTTTTAAATGCCGCGGTGCATATGTTGATCTATATAGGTCAGGCAGATGTTGCAAAATTAGTTCACGATGCATGGCTAAAGACTTTGGAGGATGGGATACACACTGCTGATTTGTATAAAGAGAAGAAGAGTAAACAGAAAGTTGGTACGAAAGAGTTTGCAGAGGCTGTTATAGATAATATAGGAAAGAAACCTGGAATATTGCCTGAGCTTATAATTAGCAATGGTGTAAGTAGTAAAATTAGTAAAATACAAGGTAACTGTGAACAAGACTATAAAGTTAGGAAACTGGTTGGTAGCGACATAACGCTCGCTTGGGACAAATCCAGCAATTTTAATCAAATAGTGAAATTATTTGAATCAAGTAATCCAAAGGTTATAGCAATATACTCAAAAGGGCTGGCGATCTGGCCTGGAGACTCAAAATCTTTGAGTGACCAAGTAACTTGCAGGTTTATTGCAAATAACGAAAAGAAAACTATCACAAACATTGATGTAAACAACCTGCTAATCAAACTTGAAGGAAATAGCTTTGATGTGGTAAGAATGGATAAGTTGTATTTGTATGATGAGAAAGAAGGGTTCTTTTCTTAAGTTATTGTTGAGAGTTTTAGCTCCATGCAATATTTAATTTATTGTGTTAAGAGCACGTAATGTTTGTATAGGATATAGTAGTGAGTTAAATTAACTAATCAGGAGTTTCGCGATAAAGCTGATTTGTTTAGCTTATTGAAAATAAAGGCTGAGCAAGTTGTAGATAAGAGTTACGAAGAGCTTAGCAGAATTTTAAAGAAGCAGCATAGGAAATTGATACTTGTAGATCATTCTGATAAAGGTGGAGAAGGAAATAGATTTATATAGATTTATCAGGCTTATGAAAAGCTGAAAAAATATATTAAATCTTTAGAGTTAGGAAATCCCTGTGTTAAAGTTAACGTTAGTGCTGAAGGTGATGGGCGTTCAACAGTACGTGAATTTCATTATAGAAAGAAATTATTTGAAAAATTGAATATCACTGAAGAAGAAGCAGTTGGAAAAATTACGTAAAATTAATGTCTATATTAAAGAGTAAAGGCCTTTTGTTTGAAGAAAACTAAAAAAACTTGATTAAGCTTATAAGTTAAATGGAAAAGTTTTACAAGATCCAAGTTTAGGTATCTTCAAAAAAGAGATGGAAATTAAAAAGTTGACACAAGAACTGAATCAATGTCAAGTAAAGCCAGATATACAATTATCCAATTGTATTGTTTCCCTAGAAAAAGGTGGAAGTTCAGTTGAAGAGGATAAAAAGGCCTTGACGTTAGAATTTATAGTGCGTAAAAATGCTTTACTAAATATCGGAAAAGAAAGCACTTTACCTTTAGCTCTATTAACTACCATTACTGTAGGCTGTTACTTGTCATGGTGGATAGTAGCATTTAATATTGTTTGTGAATACGTTGTTTATAAGTTAGCGAGCCATTATATGGCTAAGTATGGAAATAGTGAAATTTCTACTTACGGGTTTATGAACAAAATGAACTATATTGCGCTAGGCAGTAAACCTCTTTTTACCTATCTTATTGCTGCTTTTTCTGTTTATTTACTTACAACAAATTTTATTGCTAATGGATTAACTGTTGGTGTAGGTATACTTGGTTCTCTGCTTGCATTAGCAATATTAATTGAAGTGCTAGCTCCTGTCTTCTCAAGAGGTTGTAAAATATATGCTGAAAAGCATACAAGAGACTTACTTGGATGAAGGTCCAAAAGATAGAGTACAAAAGGAAACTGATCTGTTAGGGCAGTATGGTACATGAAAACTGTTAATGTCAATAATTATATCCCTTGTTAGGAAGTGTTTTGCAGAAGTGGCAAATAAGTTTGCTGAAAGGGAATTTTGATGAAGTAAACATAATGTATCTGGTGTTAACACTAAGTACTATAACCATGGAACAATTGGATTTATATGGTAGGATATTACAGTATAGTATAAGTTTTTAGCTCTATGCATGGATTCAGAAAAAATAGAATTGATATTTGAGAAATTAAAGCAATCGAATCCTATACCGAAAATAGAGCTAAGTTATACCAATCATTTTACATTACTGGTTGCAATAGTTCTATCTGCACGTACAACTGATGTAAGTGTTAATAAAATTACAAAAGAGCTATTTAGCATCGCTAATACGCCAGAAAAGATGCTGAATCTTGGGCAGAGCGAGCTTAAGAAACACATAAGCAGTATTGGTTTATATAATTCCAAAGCAAAAAACATAATTGAGCTCAGCAGAATATTAGTTGAGCGGCACACTAGTAAAGTGCCTGCCAATTTTGACGACTTGGTGTCTTTGCCAGGAGTTGGGAGAAAGAGTGCTAATGTATTTTTAAATTCGGGACTTGGCATTCCAACATTGGCAGTTGATACTCATGTTTTTAGAGTGAGCAATAAAATTGGCCTTGTGAAAGAAAAAGACGTGTTCAAAACAGAGAAATCTCTTTTAAATGTAGTTCCAAAAAAATACCTACTCTATGCTCATCACTGGCTAGTTTTACATGGTAGATATGTTTGCAAAGCACAAAAACCCTCGTGTGAAACATGCATAATTCATGATTTATGTGAGTTTGAGTGCAAAAGGTATAAAGTCTAGTATTTCTTCTCTTGTAGTTTATAGAAATGTGGCTGAAAAACTACTTGATAAACCTTGCCAATCCTTTATCATGAGATTGAAGGTGTTTATTTATCCTCAACCTGTACAGATTAAACGACAAGAGTATAACGGGGCTGGCTTCTTATTTTTTAACTTTTGCACTATGTACACCTCATGCTTATAAAGCTTACCTAGATTTCAGGTTTTTACCTATACAAATCGAAACGCACCTATAAAACGTTTAAGACAGCATAGTACGGCAATTTACAGGATTAGAGAGTGAGCAACTTCTATATGGAGTCCTTTTACCTTTTTTCTTTACTTGATAAATTTCTTAATATTTGTGGTCCAATGTGTAAAAGTGAGATTCCAGTGTCAACTGCTTAAATGACAAGAAGGGGACACTAGAATGACACCACCTTGGTGGACTAAAATTACAATATTCGTACAGCTATGTGCTTGACACTAGAATCGAGTTTTTTGTATTATTCCATAAAAATCTATTATGCATACTTGTGATAAGTACACCAGCGCCATGTGCTGGAACGATATCGGTGCATGTGTTTAGACATTTACGTATAGAGTGAAAAGATTAAAAAAACATGCCAAATAATAAAAGCATGAAAAGCTTATATATCAAAACTTATGGCTGTCAAATGAACGTTTATGACTCCATTTTAATGGAAAATATAATTAAACCTTTGGGGTTCAACGTTGTTAATGATGCAGAAAAAGCTGATTTGGTAATACTTAATACCTGTCATATTAGAGAGAAAGCAGCAGAAAAGCTTTATTCTGAGCTTGGGAAAATTCATTCATCAAGAAAAAATAAAGAAATTACTATAGTGGCAGCGGGATGTGTTGCACAAGCAGAGGGAGAAGAAATATTTAGAAGAGCACCTTTTGTTGATATTGTTGTTGGCCCACAGAGCATAACTACCCTGCCAGAGCTGATAGTTAAAGCAAGCAAAAGTAAAGGTCATGTGATAAACACTGATTTTCCTAAGGTTATGAAGTTTGATAGATTATCAGATGAATGCTATGGTAATAGCCAAGGATCTTCTGCATTTCTTTCTATACAAGAGGGTTGCGATAAGTTTTGCACATTTTGTGTGGTGCCATATACTCGCGGAGCTGAATATTCACGTCCAGTAAATGAAATATTCCGTGAAGCATTGAAATTAGTTGCAAATGGGGCAAAAGAAATCAATTTACTTGGTCAGAACGTTAATGCTTATCATGGCGAATACGAAGGGGAAGTGTGGGATTTAGGAAAATTAATTAGTCATATTGCTAAAATTGAAAAACTAGAAAGAATTCGCTATACGACTTCTCACCCAAGGGATATGCATGAGTCTCTTTACTTGGCACATGCGGAGGCACCAAAACTTATGCCATTTATTCACCTGCCTGTGCAGTCAGGTTCGAATAAGATATTGCGTGCGATGAACAGAAAACACACTACAGAGGAATATTTAGAAATAATAGAAAGATTTCGCAAATTGAAACCCAAAATCGAATTTTCCTCTGACTTTATCGTTGGTTTTCCTGGAGAAACCGAAAAAGACTTTGAAGGGACTATAAAATTAGTGGAAAGAGTTAGGTATGCTCAGGCTTATAGCTTTAAATACAGCACAAGGCCAGGTACGCCAGGGGCAGAAAGAAAAGATCAGGTACCAGAAAAGGTTAAAACAGAACGCCTCCTTCATTTACAGAAGTTGATTAATAAGCAACAACTTGAGTTTAACCAGAGTATGGTAGGTAAAACTATACCTGTTCTATTTAGCAATAAAAAAGGTAAACACCAAAACCAAATTATTGGTAAAAGCCCGTATATGCAATCGGTGTGCATTGATGATCCTGAAGATAAATGTAGAGATAAGATAGTGAATGTAAGGATATTGGAAGCTTGGCAAAATAGCCTATTAGGGCGTGAACTACAGGAATGAATTTGTTTTTTTGAATTTGTGATTTTCCAGAAAGTTATATACTTTTTAGTTTTAAATAGTGAACATGAAGCCAAAGCATTACCCTGATACAATAAGCAGCCCTGATTTTTCATCATTAGAAAAGGAAATCATAAAATTTTGGCAGGAAAACAAGATTTTTGAGCAGTCAGTTGAGAAACGTTCTAAGGATAATTGTTTTGTCTTTTACGATGGACCTCCATTTGCAAATGGACTTCCACATTATGGGCACTTACTCACTGGCTTCATAAAGGATGCATTTGCGAGATATCAAACTATGCTTCAAAAAAAGGTTGAACGTAGATTTGGTTGGGATTGTCATGGGCTGCCAGCTGAGATGGGGGCAGAAAAGGAACTTGGAATATCTGGCAGAACTGAGATAGAAAAATTTGGCATTGAAAAATTCAATAACTATTGCCGTACTTCTGTGATGAAATTTTCATCAGAATGGGAAAAGTATGTAAATAGGCAGGCAAGGTGGGTAGATTTTCATAATGACTATAAGACCATGGATAGGTCATTCATGGAGTCGGTCATATGGGCGTTTAAGCAGCTTTATGATAAAGGTCTAGTATATGAATCGGTGCGCGTTGTTCCATACAGTTGGGCATGTGAAACTCCGTTATCTAATTTTGAAACAAGGCTTGATACTGCATATAGGAAAAAGACTAGCAAAGCTGTAACTGTTGCATTTGAGCTTTTAGAAAATCCACAGCAGTTTAAACAAAAATGTAAATTACTTGCCTGGACTACAACTCCTTGGACGTTGCCGAGTAACTTGGCTTTAGCGATAGGAAAAGATATTGAGTATTGTACAGTGTCAGTTCACTCTTCAGTGTCATTCCAGCACGTGACACTGGAATCTAGAGAAAAAGAAACCTGGATCCCACTGTCAAGAACTGGGATGACAGAAGAAGGCACTGAGACGGTAACAGAGGACAATGAAGTAAGTCTAGTAAATAATGAGATATATATCTTTGCTGAAGACTACCTGGAAAAATTTATCGGTCATTGTGAACAAAACAATATTCCATATGAAAACTGCAATACAAAACTTAAAGCAGATGACCTAGCAGGTCTTTCTTATAAGCCACTGTTTAATTATTTTAAAGGTACGAAGAATGCATTTCGTGTTTTCATTGCTGATTATGTTACAGGAGAAGATGGTACTGGTGTTGTACACACTGCTCCTGGGTTTGGTGAAGAAGATTTTTACTTATGTCAAAGCCATGATATTCCAGCCATTTGTCCAATTGATAACAGTGGAAGATTTACTGCTGAAGTTTCAGATTTAACAGGAATTCATGTTTTTGATACCAATGATGCGATAATAAAGAAGTTAAAAGAGCAAGGAAATTGGTTCAAAACTGAACAATATATACACAATTATCCTCACTGCTGGAGGACTGACACTCCTTTGATTTATCGCGCTATGCCTTCTTGGTACGTTGCTGTAACAAAGTTCAAGGAGAGAATGACTGAGCTAAATAAGAGAGTTAATTGGATACCAACTCACATAAGAGATGGTCAATTTGGAAAGTGGCTTGAAAGAGCACATGATTGGTCGATTTCTCGCAACCGGTTTTGGGGTACTCCAATTCCTATATGGAAATCAGATGATGCAAGATATCCAAGGGTGGATGTATATGGTTCAATAGCAGAATTAGAAAGAGATTTTAATGTTAAAGTGAATGATTTACACAGACCATTTATTGATTCTTTAACAAGACCAAATCCTGATGACCCAACAGGAAAATCGATTATGCGTCGTGTACCTGACGTGTTTGACTGTTGGTTTGAATCTGGCTCGATGCCATTTGCACAAATTCACTATCCGTTCGAAAATAAAGAGTGGTTTGAGAGTAACTTCCCCGCAGATTTTATTACTGAATATATAGCACAAACAAGAGGGTGGTTCTATACGCTTTTTGTGTTATCCACTGCTTTATTTGACAGTGAACCATTTAAGAACTGCATATGTCACGGTGTAGTTCTCGATGTAAAAGGACAAAAATTATCCAAACGTTTAAATAATTATGCAGACCCGATGGAGGTTTTTGATAAATATGGTTCTGATGCACTGCGTTTTCTTATGCTTTCTGGATCTATTGTTTGTGGTGGCAATTTATTTCTTAATAAAGAAGGAAGCTCAATACGGGACGTTCTGAAAAACGTAATGAAACCTATTTGGAATAGTTATCACTTTTTTACCATGTACGCAAACGCAGACGGAATTAAAGCTGAAGTTTGTAAGGACTATAAAAGTACTATTGATTCCTACATGATTTTCAAATGCTTTGAGGCTGTGGAAAGTATCCAAGCTTCTATGAGCAACTATAATTCCCAAGAAGCTTGTAAAATTCTGATAGATTTTTTTGAAGTACTAAATAATTGGTATATTCGTCGCAGTCGTGAGCGTTTTTGGAAAAGTAACTTGGACCAAGATAAAACTGATGCTTACAATGTTCTATATACGGTTTTTTATTACATATTAAGAGCCGCGGTTCCTTTGTTGCCACTTATAACAGAGACTATATGGCAGGGGCTTAAGTATAAAGAAATATCTGTTCATTTGGCTGATTTTCCACAGTTAGAGAGGTATGATAGTGAACTCATTGCCAAGATGGATTTGGTAAGAGAAATATGCAACTCTGCATTATCTATTAGAAACACTTTCAATATACGTGTCAGACAGCCACTTGGTAGTATGACCGTTTATCATCAGTCCTCCTGCAGTTTTCTTGAAAGTGAGCCACTTTCTGTTGTTATTCCAAAATTCTCTCCTGTCATCCCAATGCGTGACACTGGGACCCAGAAAGAGAAGAAATGGTCAAACGCCGAGATGAAAACGAGCATGAATGAATACCAAGAGATGATAAAAGATGAAGTAAACGTGAAAGAGCTAAAGTTAGTAAATAGCCTTGAAGGTATTGCATCATTGGAGTTGAAACTAAACTTCCCTATGCTTGGGAAAAGAATTCCAGACAAGGTCAAGAAACTAGTTCAATATGTCAAGGAGGGGAAATGGAAGCAAGTTGATAATGAGCAAGTATTTTTAGGCAATGAGTCAGAAAGCTACATTATAGAGAAAGACGAATATGAGCTATTATTAAAGACGAACAGTGAATACTCTTCTGTGTTTGGTGACAACAAAGGGATTGTTATCCTGAATACTGCCTTAGATGATGCTCTGGTTCTAGAGGGGCTTGCAAGAGATGTTGTAAGGCTTATTCAGGAAGCCAGAAAGCAAGCTGACTTTCATATATCCGATAGAATCAGAGTAATAATCAAAACCGAAGATGAGAAAATTAAAAGAGCAATAAATACGTGGGGTGAGTATATAAAAGAGCAGACTCTTTCCTTATCTTTAGAAATTAATATAGAAATTGGAGACAATTTTTATTCTAAAGAATACCAAGATTTAATTGTTGGTATTGAGTTAAATTGTTAACAATTGTAAATTGTCAGCATTTATGCTATACTTAAGGTAATTGAGGTAAAGTGATATAATATGAATACTGTTGTAGTTTGTGAAAAAGTTTTTAGCTCAAATAACAATAAAGAAGAGCCTATTGTTACTTTAGGAGAACAACAACCTGTTTCTAGTTTGGAAGAAAAGAAGAAATTGTTAGCTGGGTTTGATATTCCACTGAGTATATTTCATTATAAAAGTTATGACTCTGACTTCTTTACTTCCTGGTGTAATGTATCAAGTGAAATATTTAAGGAGATAAACAGAGCTTGCCCGGAAAAACGGGTGTTGAATTTAGCTCTATCTGTTTTAATGCTTCCTTATATCGCTTTTACTGCATTAGGGTTAGTTATATATAACAGGTTTAAAATAAACGATGAAACACAGAATAGTTCAGAGGAAAATAAAATAAAAAAGAGTGAAGTAAGTGAAAGTACAATAAAAAGATTAGCATGTGGTGTTCTTGCCGCAATAGCAATTCTTGTTAATATAGCTGTGCTTGTAGTATTAATTATTCCTGCAACGCTCGCCTTGGCTACTTTTTATCTTTTGAATAAAGAATTATCTTACTCTTTGATTGCTGCTCTTAAAGTAAGTATGGGGTTATATTATAATGAACACCAAAATGTTGAGATATCTTTTCATGAAACAGAAGTTACTGGGCCAAACATTACATGGAATATGGAAATGAAATTTCCGTCACAATTTGAGCAGTTGCTTAGAGATTTGTGTGAAGATAAAAATGATAAACCATTTGTTATACGGGATTCAGAACATAATACCGTACTGAAATTATCAGCTAATATCCATTTAAGAAATGGTCTCGTGCCTTTGCGTAATGAGATCAAGGAGGTGCTCGAGACTTCAATTCAGGAGTTCGCAAGAACTATGGAGGAGCTGATAAAAATAGAAAAGAAAGATATTACTTATGATAAGCTGAAGGAACTGTTGAACGGATTCAGACTAAAAGTAGTGAATAGTGTAGGTCCTAAATTGACAAGTCACTTAATACAGGATGCTTACGGAGTTGCCTTTATACAGGCAATCAAGATTGCACAGGGAGAGGGAATAAGAAAGGAAGGTTTTTCCTTAGAGGAAAGGCTGAAAGAAGTATTAGTAAAGCAAGAATTAAAAAATCAAGGTAAAGAGTTATCAAGTAAAAAAGATATTATAATAGAAGATTTGGAAAATGCAGGGGTAGAAGTACCAAAAGACTTAAAAGAATGTGAGTTTTCTGTGTATGAAGCGGAATGGAAGTACAACAAAGAAGTACGTAAAAGAACATTTATTGAGGTTTCTGAGAATAAGTATCTTCAAGAAACAAGGACAGCTCTAGATAATGCAAAAGAAGAAATTCGATATTTAAAAGAGGTAGTATTGAAAAGGTATAATGATATATGTAAAGAATTGGAAGAAATACATGAGAATTGGAGAAACAGCAACTTAAAAGGTGGTGCCTTAAAAAGGAGATTAGAAGATCTTTTTAAATTAGAACACGATGATCAAGAGATTGAGCAAAGGTTAATAGAATCAAGAATAAAAGCTATTCGGACTCTACTGAGTAGATTAGATGATAAGGTAAAGCAGTCCTTAGAGGAAGAGATTGATGGGCTGAAAGCAAAAACTTCAGGTGAAGTAAATGGCTTTGTAGAAAAGACGTATTTAGAGATAAAACAATATGAAATGCAAAGATTACTTCAAGAACAAAAGAGAGGTGTTCTGGATTTATGCAGGATATTGAAAGAATATGAACCAGATCTGGCAGAAATGATTGAGGCTTCCCGCAAGCAGGAGGAACAAGAAAATTTAGAAGTAGAACAAGCACTAAAAGGTCAAAATGAGCGTTTAAAAACCAAACTAAATGGTAGGGAAAAAGGGCATCCGTGTACAAAATCAATAAAAGTGCTCTTAGAAAGGAATGAAAGAATTCTAAAAGCATTAGAACAACTGGAGTTATGTAAAGAATGGTTATTAATAAATGAAAAAACAAAAAATGATTACAAAGAAGAGCTAACGTCTCGAGAAAAAATAAAATTTGCAATAATAGAAGATGAGTTGCTAGATATATTCAAGAGGAATGAAGCCTTTGATGGGGAGGCAATCAAAAAATTATTAGAAAAAGCAGAACTTGAGTATTATTTAGCAGAGAAATGCATCAAATATCCTGTGATTAAAACGAAAGATAATGTCAAACATTTTTGTCAAGTTTTATTGTCTCCTTTGATAGGTAATTTGGCAGGAAATATAATAAATAATGTACCAAAGGATAATAAAAGTGGACTTTCACGGTTTTGGGGCTCTTGCAAAGTTGGTTTAGGCTATATTAAAATGGGCTGGTCAGCTACAAAAAAGAATGAAAGTACAGAAGGAAGAGCATTAGATATGGCACATGATACTTATAAGGAAGTAGAGACATTGCTTAAATATTTTGAGTTGAGTTATGAAGAAATGGGAGCTTTAGTAGGTGATGTATTTTCTGATGATGGTGAAACATTTAAAAAGGATATATGGCCTAAAATAAAAGATCATCTGTGTGGAATGTGGGATAGATTTTTTAAGGATATTGAATTCACATTAATCAGCAAAGATAAAAACATCTGTCAAGGAACAGCAAGAACAGTAAGCACTAAATTGAATGAGCTTGTAACACAGGAACATAAGAATTCTGTTAACGAGCTTTGCTCAGCAGCAGGGGCATAATACACTATCTTGTTAAGTAACTGTAAATAGCTGTGAAAATATCACTACTATCACAGCCTGTTTGAGTGAGCTCAGCATTTCCACCACAAACTCCCCCAGTTACAGTAGATACCAGTTCTTTCGTGCTAATTTTATCGACTAAATCTTTACTTACTTTAACGATCAACACTGTTTTATTTTTCTCCATTGCCGTAAAAGCTATTACCGTTTTTGGTTTTTGTTGCTGTAAAATGAATTCCCTTACTATATTTGCTGGAATGTCAGTAAAAGAGTGGCTTACGAAATTCATTCCATTTATTTCAATGCTTTTTATGTTTTCTGCGCTTACAAGCTTTTTGTAGAGGCTTTTTATTTTAGTTTCGGACTCTTTGCGCTCTTGGTTTAAAATACTTAACCGGCTTGTTATTTCATTTACTGGTGCTTTTACGAGTTCTGCAATTTTTCTTAAGTTGATTTCATTATCACGTGCATAATCAATTGCTTCTTGACCGGTTAAAGCTTCGATTCTTCTTACTCCAGATGCAATGGAACATTCTGTTATTATCTTAAATAAACCAATTTCTCCAGTACGCTCCACGTGTGTGCCACCACATAACTCTTTTGAATCTCCAATGTTTACAACTCTAACTTGATCGCCATATTTTTTACCGAACAGTGCCATAGCCCCTTCACCTATTGCCTGATTCATGCTCTGAATTTTTGTGAGTGCGGAAAGATTTTCTCTGATTAAAGAGTTTACCATATCTTCTATCAAAGACAGCTGATCGCGAGTAACTTGAGTGTTATGACTGAAGTCAAATCGTAATCTATCTGGTGCAATTAGGGAACCTTTTTGAGTGACATGATCACCCAAGATTTTTCTTAATGCAAAGTGCAGAAGATGTGTAGCTGAGTGATTTCTTCTTAGGTTTTGCCTTCTTTCCTTGTCAGTGCTTGCTGTAACTATGTCATCTTTACAAATTGAGCCAGATTTAACTATGCATCTGTGCAAGTATAGGTCATTAACTTTATTGGTATTCTCTACTATAGCTATACCTTCAGTAATACGATCGCATGACCTATCATTTTTTTTCTGGATCCTAGTATCAAGCACTGGGGTGATAGAAGGGATAATGAAACTACCAGTATCTCCCACCTGTCCACCTGATTCGCCATAAAAAGGTGTTTTATCAAGTATAATGGTTATCTTCTCTCCCTCTTTTGCAGAATCAATTACTTCATTTTTAGAGGAAAGTATGACTAGTACTTTCGCATCCTTTACCTCACTAAACTCATAACCAACAAACTCTGTTTTGCCAAATTTATCAATCAAATTAAACCATATTTGCTCAATGGATTTTTCACCAGATCCGGTCCATTTAGCACGTGCTCTTTCTTTCTGTTCTTCCATTGCATTATCAAAACCCTTTTGATCGAAATTTATTTTTCTTTCTTTTAAAATATCGAGTGTGATATCTAAAGGAAATCCGTAAGTGTCATATAGTTTAAACGCTGACTCTCCCGATAAAGTATCGCCTGGTTTCAAATCTGTAGTGAATTTCTCCAAAAGATTAATACCTTTTATCAGAGTGTCTTTAAAGTTTTCTTCCTCTGATTTTAATGTCGTTTCTATTAAGCTTTTAGCTCTGATTAATTCAGGATAGACACCTCCCATATAAGCTGAACTTGTGCTATCTATCAGCACTGGAAAAATGCGATGGAGTAGGGGATCATTATATCCAAGTTGATGAATGTAACGCACGGCTCTCCTGATTAATCTGCGTAATATATAATTTCTACCTTCATTTCCAGGGAGTACCCCTTCTGCAATGAGAAATGCAGCTGCACGAAGGTGATCTGCAATGATCTTATGTGCTGCTTTATTCTCTACATCTCCACAATATTCCTGTGATTTACTTATCAGAGCGGAAAATAGATCAATGTCATAGTTATCATAGACGTTTTGCATTACAGCAGCTACTCTCTCAAGGCCCATACCAGTATCGATGCATTTTTTTGGCAATTTTTGCAAATTGCCTTCCTCATCTTTATTAAATTCCATGAATACTAGATTCCAGATTTCAACAATTCTGTCATCGTTCTGTAGATTAGGCTTTGCATAGTCGTAAAAAATTTCAGAACATGGCCCACATGGGCCAATATTGCCCATACTCCAAAAATTGTCATCTGTTGCAATCATGATGATTTTATCGTTTGAAAAGCCACTTACCTTACGCCAAATTTCGTATGACTTATCATCAGTATGGTAGATGGTTATGGACAATCTGTTTTTATCAAGAGACAATTCTTCAGTGATAAATTTCCACGCAAATTCTATCGCAGTTTCTTTGAAGTAATCACCGAAACTAAAATTTCCGAGCATTTCAAAAAATGTGTGGTGCCGAGTCGTATAGCCGACATTTTCAAGATCGTTATGTTTACCGCCTGCTCTCAGACACTTTTGACTCGAGACAGCACGTTTTATGTCAGTTTTTTGTATACCGGTAAAGATGTTTTTAAACTGCACCATGCCAGCATTTGTGAACATAAGCGTTGGGTCATGTTCTGGAATTAAAGGAGAAGAAAAAACCTGCTTGTGGTTATTACGTACAAAAAATTTTATAAATCTTTCTCTAATTTCATTTAGCTTCATTATTTTTACTGAGATTATCTATGCATAATAAGCTGCAATGATAGTAAAATCAATTTATCAATCAATCTGGTTACAAGAGCACACTCTCTTGTTATTTAGTGTGAATTAACTCACATTCATCGCTTTTAATCAAGCGTATATTTCATTACCAACTTTATGGTGAGGTTCCGCAGTTGAGTGGAAACAGTCAAAAAAGAAATAGTTCTTTAGTGTTTCTTTACTACACCAGGATTATAGTGAGCGTCAAGTTTTCCTTTTAGGATCAACTTTAAAAGTATTTTTATGTTTTCCTTAAATCCTCTAAATTGATCTGCAACATTCAATATACACACATCTTGATAATTTAAACCTTTGCTCTTATATTCGCTAAGCATATTTTTCATTTTAGAGTTAAGGTCAAATACTTTTGTTTCAAGATCTGTACTTTTCCTCATATCATCTAAACTGTTAGCTAATTTTACATTGAAACTCTCTGTGAGTTTTGTAGCTAGTACCTTTGCTTTTCCATTTTTGTTAAAAGCTAGTATTAAGTCAATGTCAGAAGCATTTGTAACAACTACATACTAAGCACCCCGTTTGTTTAGAACATTAAGTGCATTACATATTTCACTAACTGCCTGCTCCAGTATTTCCTCAGCTCTAGTATTGCCAAGGTGGTAGCAACCCATAATATCACTGTTGGTTAGCTAAACGAAATTTGTTGAAGAAATAGGAATAAATGGAGGCGGGAATTTTGGATACTGCTACATACGAAACTACGTAGTTTTGATCTTGCCGTCCATGGTGCCTGCTAAAGGGTAAATAACTCCGTCCAGATTTAAACTATTCTAAATCTAAATTTCGCTACGTATTCAACAGCAGTAGGACTATTACTCTGAAAGACCTGCCTTGATAAAAAGGGTCATCAAATTTTACGCTTTTTGCAAAGAGAATGTTTCTAAGATTCCACAAAACGTGCTATTATCGAGTAAACTGTCACCCAGAACATAAAAACTTTTATACCTTCTATAAGGTATATGCAATCATGTTATTTAACATGAAATTCGTGAAAAAGAGTAGAAAATGTTGATGTGTAATTTTTTATACTTCCACTTTAAACTTTGTTGTGTGTTCCCTCTATCTCAACCCTTGCAAACAGGCGTTTCATTTTATTTCAAAATAGCCTAACTTTCCCTCCTCTTTTCTGTGAGGTCAATCTTATAAAAACTTTGCTTTTCATAACTAAAAACTTATATTTTAGGTTTGATATAAATCCTTAGCTACAAATATTTAAGAAATTTACTAAATAGGAAAAAAGGTAAAAAAAGCCCTAATTACTATCTATTTTCTATATTTGGTGTTTTTTAGCCTTAAACGCTTTATAGGTAAAAACCTAGTTTTATAAAGACATAAGGTGTACAAGTGTAAAAATTTAAATAACAGTACATCAAATACAAGACTTTCTTGCCGTTTTAACCACCCAGGTTAGGAAGTTATATAAAACAACCTTACTGCACATGATTAAAGAGACTGACGGGGCTTGTCAAGTAATTTTTTCGTTTCTGAGGTTTATATATCGCTGCTGGCTTGTTATGCAAGAGATCTAATGTAAATTCTTTTTGTAATATGTAGAGTATTTTAAAATGGGGGCCATTTTTGTAATAATAAAAATGTTCTTTGCTAAGCTCTTTAAATGTGCTACCTTTATCCATTAATTAAAAATTTTAAATGTTACTACCCTTTCTGTTGATTCTATCTCTGATTGCCCAATTTATTGAAATTGATATTTCTGTACCTGGCTTTCCAGATATAGCACGCTATTTCAATATATTGGAAGGTACAATTCAGTTAACTATTGCTTATAATTTCCTGGGCCTTTGTATAGGAGGGCTATTTTTTGGTCCGTTATCTGAATGTTATGGCAGAAGGAAAATTATGATCATAGGTAATACTTTACTGTTAATTGGCGCTATTGGTTGTGTTTTTGCACCGTCAGTTTTTTGGCTTTTAATCTCCCGCTTTATTCAAGGTATTGGTGTTAGCACATCTGTAGTTGTATTTACAATTATTGCAGATAGTTATCAAGGAAACAAAGCTATAAAATTTATTGGAATCATGAATTCTGTTCTCACAGTTGTCATGGCAATTGCACCAGTCTTAGGTAGTTTCATTAATGGAATTATTGGGTGGCGTGGCAATTATGCAAGTGTTGCAATAATTTGTTTGATCTCTTGGATTTTACTGCTTTTAGCGTTACCGGAAACAAAAAAGGACCGCGATATTTTCAATTTGAAAAAAATGATGAAAGATTATAGAAAGTTATTATCGAGTTCAAAATTTATGGCGTTGTCTTTGGTACCAAGCTTTTTTTCTGCTGCTTATATGTCATTCATCACTTGTGGACCTTTTTTATATATGAAAACTTTTGGTTTATCTAGCACTATTTACGCGCTGCATCAAGGTGCAATAGTTGGATGTTTCTCACTTGTCAGTCTATTTACTGGCAAAATTTTGCGGAAACTTGGGGCAATAAGATGTGTAATTTCTGGTACAGGCATGATTGTCATAGGGTCTCTATCGCTTGTAATATTCAGTTTAACTATGACCCATTTGTCTTGCTTAGTAACACTGTCTATGATTATTTTCGTGGTTGGTTGTGCAATTTGCCAGCCAGTTATCTTCAATGCATCATTGAATATTTTCCCTGATATCAAAGGTACAGCTTCTTCTGCAGTTTCGTTTATCAGGTCTTTTATCATAGCTATTTTTATCGGTTTAACAAGCTACGTTTACAATGGTCAGGCAATCAGTGTATCTCTCCTTGTTCTTTCTGCGGTAGTGTTAGAACTTATTTTTACTATCTATTTGTTGCTTTTAAAAAATACATTACATTAATGTAGGTGTATATGTATTAACTTTCCCCAGCCAGTCTTTCTGCTTCATTACGTGAAATTAATACCTCAATAAATTCATCTAGCTCGCCTTCTTTTATAATCTGCTCTAGCTGATGTGAAGTTAGATTGATTCTGTGATCTGTTATTCTTGATTGTGGGAAGTTATAAGTTCTTATACGTTCAGAACGATCTCCAGAGCCAATTTGACTCTTTCTCATTGTTGATCTTTCTATTTCTTTTTTTTGTCTTTCAATTTCATATAGCCTTGCCCTCAATACTTTGAGCGCTTTAGCTTTGTTTTTGTGCTGCGATTTTTCGTCTTGCTGTATTACAACCATTTCTGTTGGTAAGTGAGTAACTCTCACTGCACTGTCAGTTGTGTTCACTGATTGTCCTCCAGGGCCGCTGGATCTATAAACATCTATCCGTAAATCTTTTTCTTCTATTTTAAAATCAACCTCCTCAACTTCAGGTAATATTGCAACAGTAGCTGCAGAAGTATGTAACCTTCCCGAAGATTCAGTTTCTGGCACTCGCTGTACCCTATGTACTCCTGATTCAAATTTCAGCCTTGCAAAAACTTCTGTTCCATTGATAAGTGCAGAAGCTTCCTTATAACCACCTATACCTGTGCTGGAAATACTTATTGGCTCAAATTTCCAATTTCTTCTTTCTGCATATTTTTGGTACATTCGGAATAACATTGCTGCAAATAATGCTGCTTCTTCTCCTCCTGTACCTGCTCTAATTTCTAGTATTGCATTTCTTGAATCATCTTCATCTTTAGGCAGTAGTGCCAATTTTAATTTAGCTTTTACTTGTGGTAATAATACCTTTTGCTTTTCGAAAAATTCTTCTTTGGCCAGCTCCTTTATATCATATTCACTATTTTCATCTTTTATTATTTCCTCTAAGTCTAAAATTTCCTTTTTTAACGTGTCATATTCATTGATTATCTTGATAATCGGCCTGAGTTCAGAATATTCTTTTGAAAGGTTGATAAATTCTTTTTTACTTAAATTGGTAGGATTTTCTAATTTCCTTTCTATATAGTTGAATTTTCTCTTTAAATCTTGTAAGTTGTTTTCTATATCCATACAGCTCTGGTCTAATATTTCAACTGTTTAAGTGAGCAATATATACTTGAAATAAAAAATTTTTTACATCAAGTAATGACATTATAATATACCTACTACTTTAGGTATTTCTATATAATATAATGGTAAGGCGGATAACATTAAACAGCAATTTTATGTTTGGGGCTTCAGACATAAAGTCATTACCAAATGAATCAGCACCAGAAATTGCGTTTGCTGGCAGATCAAATGTAGGAAAATCTAGTTTAATTAACTTACTGATAAACAGCAAAAAAGCTGCCAGAGTTTCTTCTAAACCTGGATGCACTAGACAAATAAATTTTTATTCTATGTACAATGATAAATTCAGACTTGTTGACCTACCAGGGTATGGCTGTTCTCATGCAAGCAAGGATGAAACAATACAGTACTTAGGCTTAGTTGAATACTATTTGATTCATAGAAGAAACCTGAGAAGAGTGTTTGTACTGATAGATAGCAAAGTAAGACTAAAAGAAATAGACAAAGACTTTATTTATTGGTTAACATATAATAATATTAACTTTGATGTCGTGCTAACAAAAATAGACAAAGTAGATCGAGGGAATCTTGATGCTATTATAGAAAGTACTCGAAAATGGATTAATAACGAAAGTGTGTCAATTCGTCAAATAAGCGTCCGTGTTAAGTATGAAATGACCAAGGTGAGAGATGAGTTTTTCAAGTTTACAAGATAAGGGAATGAAGAACAGTGAATTTTTAAAGGGTGAGGTATCATTTGAGCAAAAAGCAAAAATATTACTTGAAGCGCTGTCTAGCATACCCAACTTTGTAGGCGAAACCTTTGTTATCAAATGTGGCGGTATAACAATATCGGATGAAACACTGTTCAATACCTTTGTGCATAATGTTGTCTTGTTGAAGCAGCTTGGTATAAATCCGGTTATAGTCCATGATGGAGAGTATGAAATTGATTCCGTACTAAAAATCTTGGGTATCAATAGTAAGTTTGTAAATGATATCAGACTTACAGATAAGGATACTATGAGAATCATTGAAATGGTGTTATGTGGTTCAATTAATAAAAAAATTGTTCAGCATATAAATTCTGCTGGTGGTTCAGCTATTGGGTTATGTGGAAAAGATGGCAACCTAATAAAAGCCGAAAAAATAAGTACTACACTTAGAGAAAATGGATCGAATAATGTAGAAAAGATATTAGATATGGGATTTATTGGCATACCAACTGAGATCAATCCTGATATATTGTTTTTCATTGAAGAATCAGATTTTATACCAGTTATTGCGCCTATCGGTCATGGAAAAAATGGAGAAACATATCACATTGATGCCGATGGCGCTGCGGGTGCAATAGCAGTTGCAGTTTCTGCATCTAAAATGATAATCTTTAGCGACGTATGTGAAGAAATGGATAAAATTGATGGTAGGAAGATATCTGTTAAAAATTTAAATGCATCGATTAATTGTGGTAAAATTAAGGGAGAAAGATTTGTTGAAAAACTTATAGCATGTGCTAAAATGGTAGAAGAATGTGCTGGAATTGCTCATATAGTTAATGGGAGAATACCTAATATTATGATTGATTTATTTACTGAGAGCAATTCTAGTGTATCAATTGTAAATGATTTATAGCTAAACGTGATTGCCGTGGCATATCATTTTTGCAGATGTAGTTTACATGCTATAACTTGAGCTTTGGTGGGTAGGATACAAAGAAATAAAATTAAAGTAGAAATAAAAAAGTTGTCTCATGGGAAAGATTTGCCTCTTCCGTGTTATGCAACTATGCAGAGTGCTGGTATGGATCTTTATGCTGCACTGGGTAACTCTATTGTTTTAAATCCACTTGAAAGATTACTTATTCCAACTGGAATTGTAATTGTAATACCAAATGGTTTTGAGGGACAAATTCGCCCACGTTCTGGTCTTGCTGCAAAATATGGAATCACTGTCTTAAATTCTCCTGGCACTATAGACTCTGATTATCGCGGTGAGATTAAAGTTTGCCTAATTAATCTCAGTAATCAGCCATATGAAATAAAAAGGGGAGATAGAATTGCACAAATCCTTATTGCTCCTGTGTTCCGGGTAATTTGGGATGATGCAGAACGATTATACACTGAAGAAACTGAAAGAAGTGCAGGAGGTTTTGGTTCAAGTGGTAGATAGTTTATGAAAAAGTTACCCATCAGCTAAAATTTTTGTTAAAAGTTTCGAACCGAGGTAATTTTTTATATATAATTTTAGATATATTAATAATTCATTAAAGAGGTAATTATATCGGTTTTCAAAACTCTCAAAAACCATTATGGTTAATTCTGCAAAAAATGAACACTACTCTTACGGTAGGCGCTGCTTAGCTTCTATAACTACATTAATAGCAATAGTTGCATTTATTAAACCAACTTTACTGGGAACTATAGGGCTGGTTTCTATAGTAACTCTACCAGTTTTAATAGCTTAAGTTATATTATTTTTAGCAATCGCAGGTTTAATGGTATATGCAATCAACAAAAACAATAAAATATCTGAGTTAAAAGCTCCGAAGATTGTTGTTACTAATGATGGTAAAGTAGTGATACAAATGATAGAAGATGTATATAATAAAATAAAAGAAAGTAACAAAACAAGGATGAAGAAAGTAAGCATGATAGATGATGAATATTGTTTATACTTCAGCTTAGAAGATAAGATTACCGTATTACTATAGATGATCAGCTTTTCCAGCAGGAAGTTAATATCTTATTACTAGGTATAGCTTCACTAGAAGCGAAAAACAAAGACGGTGAGTACACCTCAGCAGGTGAAAGTGAGGTGACAAATAAATTAGACAAACAGGGTGCTGAAGTTAACACTTATTTAGGATAAGTTGTTGTTGAACAAGCTCAACAAGACACACAAAGAAAGGAGTAATACTTATAAAGTAAGGAGGTAGGCTAAATTTGCCTATTTTTTTTTCTGAAGAGTTCATGGATTTCAGGCGCCACACTGGAACGACAAAAGTTATTTTATCTTTATCACCATCAAACGTAGCTAGCTATAAAACAAAATATGACGTTAGTCCACTTCTATTATATCCAATCAAGACTATTATAGGTAAATAAATTTTAATGCAATCTTATTATACTTATAAATACTCTGTATAGAGTAAAAGTATGGAAGATTTTATAACTGCAAGAAGGAAAGATGATGCTGTGATATCTGTTTATCAGGATAATAAGAAAAGAACTTTATCAATTTTAAGGCTAAGTCAAGCTGTAAGGGATTTGTTAAAATATGAAAAGGGAGAATTTACTTAACAAGCCGTTAATTAATATTAACACAAGAACAGCTGATGATGTGGAGGATTATTTGGAGTATAACGAAGATAGACACGATTTACTTGATATATTGCCTATAAAGTGATAGATTTTTTCCTTAATTGACGCTAAAGGAGAAGATATAAAGAAAAAAGTGAAGTTTTTCGTACCATGTGGTTCACTAGTCACAAGATTAATTATGAGCTATTGATACATGACGTAAGCCTGCCTCATAAATTAATGAATATCTAATGGGTAAGAAATATAAAAACCACGACTTATTTGATATACCAGATAATGAGTCTTCTACTTTAGAGTTATGTGTTGTATCAAGCTTTACCCTGCGGCACTAAATGAATGTGGCTACGGGAATCATTCAGTTTTGATAGTAACTGTGATGAGATAAATGATGCACTGAAAGTTGTTATAGAGCATTTCTACAAAAATTGCCGTAGTGACGATTTACTCAGATATGCTGATAAAAATAAAGTGCTTTTTATCTTGATTAACTATAATGCACACAACACACCTCAAATAATTGATCGTATAACATTTTGCTATTAATAAGCAGTTATTAAAGCGGAAATTACCCAGTATATCAGTAATTTATGGAAAAGTAGCTCAAAAGCTGGCCTAAAGTTTAGGTTTAGTGCAAAAATCGGAGGCGCCTTCTGGAAAGTTGTCTTTTGCCTATATTGAGTTTAAACTTAGACTTTTATAAAGACTTTGAGTTTATTCATGAAATTAAGGTACTGCCTAGTGATACTGTTTTCATTGTTGTTTTCACAAAGTAATACTGGTGCTAGAGTAATTTTGGACAAGGAAATATTTTATACAGAGCTAGACGGGAAAATGGATTTGAGATTTAGCTATACCTTCAACAAAGATTCTTTCAATATTAAGCCTAAAGATAAGACTTCAAGTTATTCATACCTGCGCCTTTTTTATTTACAACGTGTTTATCCAAATACTCAAATGGGGTTTAATATAAAGGCAGAGGTTTCCAATATTTCTAATCTAAAAGCGTTAGACATAGAGAAGTTAAACATGGAGGAATGGTATTTTATCATTAAAAACCAGGGGCTTGGATCAATTGAATATGGTAAAAGAAATTTGGTTAGCCAAAGTATGCTGATTAACACTTCAAAGATTTATGTAGCTGCTGGAGGGGCAAATGGTTACTGGGCAAACTATGCAAACTTGCTTGGTAATGAAAAAAAAGATGATGGTGCTGGATATGATAAAGATGAGGTGTTCTGGGTAAAGCCCAGTATTTATAGTAATTACAGTGGACTTAAACTAAAGTTAAAGCAGCCAGTGGTAAGCTATATCTCTCCTGAGATTTATAATTTTCAATTGGGGCTCAGTTATGTTCCAGGAAAAAGTAACTTACAGTACAACAATCTGGTTGCTTCTGGCCTTTCCTATAAAAATGGCCTATCAGATGATATAAGCTTTACTACTACTTTGACTGGTGAATTTGCAAGGGGAGATTTAGCTGATTGTACCAACAGAAATCCTAGCAATCTCCAGTGTCACAATCAATTACTGCACTGGAATTTTGGTTTGAAACTGAAGTTTTTCAATCTTGATTGCATTTTTTCATATGGTAATAGCGGTAAATCTGGTAAGAAGCTTGATTCTGAAGTAAGTAGCACATATTACATGAATGCAGGTGTTGCTTACCGCTCTGATTCCCGCAAGTTGAGCTTAACATATTTTAATGGTGGCCAGGATATTATAGGCAAGGGTATAAACAAATTAACTTCATATGCTTTGAGTCTTGAATATCCTCTTTTTATGGGCACTTCATACTATTTCGATATTGTGAAATTTAATACCGGAAAACCTAAAGTAATGAATAACAACTCAGGTTACATACTCTTAGCTGGATTGAAGTTAATTTTTTAATAAAGTTGTATTACTTTCTTTCACTTCAACACTCTTCTCTATTATCCAAATAGCTCACAGAAATGTAAAAAACTACTTTAATAAATTTCAAAAACCTCATGGCCATGGCATTAAGGGTATTTCTGACTCGTAACTTGTTTTTGACCTGCACAGGTTCAATAACAAAGTTCAGTAAAGAACTTAAGGTATTTTTTGGCTTATTACATCAAGTTATCGTAGCTGTATGTCTTTTAAATTTTTTCTACATTCAGCTAAATCGCGTTTAAACTAAGCGTCAACAAATTATTACAGCGCCAATTTAAACTATTATAGGGTTAAAACTCGCACCACGTGGTTTTTTGCCTTTTTTTCTATTTAATAAATTTCCTAAATATTTGTAACTACCGTCGTTCCTTAGCGAGATCTAAAGATACTGTGGAGTATGATGAGGAATTGCCATTCCAGTGTGTTGAATCCCAATGTCGGAGCACTGGAATGACAAAAAGAGGGGAGTGGAATAAACAGCAAGGACGCTCACTAACATAGAAAATATAAACTTTCTCAAACTCATTGAGTTATGCTTTCAAAACGGTAGTACGGGATGTGAGTATAATGATTATTAATATATAAAAGTCATAGCGAACAACTTAAAGCGGCAGGCACTGGTGCAGTGAGACGAATAATATTTAGTATGCCTTCACGCTCGACGAAGCCCATATGCGTAAGAGTAATAATTGTGAGCTATTCCCAGCGAAAAGCACTCGCTCGATACTAGGTGCATAATGCAGTCTGATTGGTATAAAAAGCTATTTCTAGAAGTAGAACTATCCATAGAACAAAATACTAAGTATAAATTTCAAACAGTGCGGAGAGAATACAAAATTGCAACGTCTGTTGGGGGAACATTAACTAGCAAGAAGGTGATTTTATTATTGTCAACGACCCACTGAGTTCCGCTCAAGCTTTGAGCGAAACGCTTAGAAAGCGTGCCACAAGCTAGTTTGATCAGACTTTAGTAACTGGCTCAACAATAGAAAAAAGGAATAATTGTACTTGTGATGCATAGGCTACATCAGGAAGATTTAACCTGACACCTTCTCTCCAAACCGAAAAATATGTTGCATTAAATTTGTTTGCCAACAATAGCTAAAAATAAGGAGTCTATCTATTCAATTGAAAAGCCAATGTCTCCTTCTCTTATTCCTGTAATCAGAGTAACTACAAATAATTACAAGAGCTGAATTACAGCATCAAGTGCTAAAATAACGCCATCGTAATATTACCCTCGAGGGAAGAAGATCAGTTGCTATATCTTCTAGATGGAGGAAAAGAAGAGATTGAAACGATAAAAATTGACTTGGGAATTACGCTTTTGCTGTACAATATCAACAAAAACCCTCTGTCGCTTTTAAGTGATATAATTAAACAAGAGTGGGCTGGAAGCGCTATAGAAGTTTTCCTGATGATCTCTTTGCCTATAGCTTAAAGCTAGAATACTGCAGTTTTAATAGGCGACGCTAGCAACTTTAGCGTCCGCACTACCTGGGCAAAGTAGGTAATAAATTCTATTTACTTGATGTATAACGTGCAAAATTTGAATATCCAAAACTCTTAGTTTTGTCCTTAGCAGAAAGATGGATGCCACATGCAATTTTGATTGAAGCAGAAACAAGTGGTCAACAATTAGTACAAGATCTGAAGGTAAGCAGTGATTTAGCCATTGTCGAAATAATGCCACATAATGATAAGCTTACTTGATTTCATTAAATTAGTTCCTACTATAGAGTCTGGCAAGGTTTTTCTACTGCATCAAGCAGTATGGCTAGAAGATTTTGAGTATGAGATTTTAATGTTTCCAGGAATCCGTCATGATGACCAAGTGGACAGCACCATACAATACCTGCAGTGAATAAGAAAAACTAACACCAATACCTTCAGAATCAGGAGTTTTTCCCACAACTTTATTTGAGATATTCATGGTAAAATCAGCACACTTAATACTATTTATTGCATAAATTACCTGTAAATTGTAACGTTTGTACAGTACGCACTGAAATTTGGCAGCTTAACTAGATTACCTCTCTGGAGCTCTATTTTTTATACCACTCATTTATGAGTTCATTGACATCAGAATCTACAAAATTCTTCAGTGGCTGTCTGACTTTTATCTCAGCATTTTTAGGAATGCACTTATCTTTACATATCGCATATTTTATATGAAAGTTAAGATCAACATACTCTTGACTTGAAAACATATTCACCCTAAAGGGAAATAACACCATGTTCTCATATACGTTACTGATAAATATCTCTCTTCCTAAATTATCTCTATGCTCTTTTGGAGTAGGCCAGTGAATATCTATATTTGATGTATTACCCTTGCAATCAAAAGAAGTGGGGAGACCAAAATCTCCAGGATCTTTGTAATATATATGCCAGCCTGGTTTTATTGTAACCTTTATTGCACCTTCAAAGGTGAGGCTTGCTTCATTTACCTTACCAATAAGCAAATCAAATTTTGCAACTTCTTCGTTAGCATACAGTTGAGTGCAAGAGAAAAGCAAAAACAATATTAAATATATACTTATTTTCATAAAGATAATTCTATCCTTTTGTAAAGGAGGTATTTAGATTTTTATTACTATATTTAACAACATTATACTAATAATTTATTAATATAGCACTAAGGAGTGAAAAGAATAAATCACTATAGAAAATAAACAGCAATACAATAGTACCTTTTTGTACAAAGCAACTGTATTACAATTTATTCGTATTATCTTTAATAAACAGTAAAATATGAAATTTTGAGAACTAAAAGATATCCTTGGAGCAATTTGCTCCAAGGTTTCGTTTACTTAGAATCCATTCATTCCACCCATGCCGCCTGCACCCATAGAAGATGAAGCGTTTTCTTCCTTGTTTGGTACATCAACTATCATAGATTCAGTAGTAATCAGCACACTTGCAACGGATATCGCTGTTTCAAAAGCAATACGTACTACCTTTGCTGGATCAATGACACCGGCAGTAAATGCATTAGCGTAATTCATAGCCTCGACATTATATATAAGCTCTTTATCATTCTGCTTAGTCAAATGATCAATTATAACAGCGGACTCAAGGCCAGCATTTTTAACTAATCTCTTGATTGGGGCACTGAGAACTTTCTTGATAATATTTATACCTATCTGTTCTTCATCACTTCCACCTTTTAGCTTATCGAGAGCAGACGAAGCATAAAGAAGTGCAACTCCACCACCTGGAACTATACCTTCTTCAATTGCAGCTCTTGTTGCATGTAATGCATCCTCAACTCTATCTCTACGCTCTTTAACTTCTACTTCAGTTACTCCACCGACTTTAAGCACAGCAACGCCACCTGATAGCTTTGCTAAACGCTCCCTTAGCTTTTCTTTATCATAATCAGAAGTTGAGGTTTCAATTTGAGATTTGATCTGCTCGACTCTAGCTTTTACTCTATCAGAGTCACTGCTTCCGCTGACAATTGTAGTATTATCTTTAGTAACTTTAACATTTTTAGCAGTACCAAGATCTTCAAGAGTTAGGTCTTCCATCTTGATTCCAAGTTCGTCTTTTATTACATATTTAGCACCAGTTAAAGCTGCTATATCTTCAAGCATCTCTTTTCTTCTATCTCCAAAACCTGGAGCTTTCACTGCAGTAACTTTTAGACCACCACGCAATTTGTTGATAACCAAAGTACTTAACGCTTCACCTTCAATATCTTCTGCAATAATAAGCAAAGGTTTACCAGACTTAACAACAGCTTCAAGAATAGGAAGCAATGGCTGTATAATACTCAATTTTTTCTCTGTAATTAAGAGATATGGATCATCAAATTCTACAATCATTTTCTCATTACTTGTGATAAAGTATGGAGAAAGATAACCGCGATCAAATTGCATACCAGTAGTAAGCTCAACTTCTAACTCTTTTGAGCCCTTACTTTCTTCAACGGTAATCACACCTTCTTTTCCAACTTTTTTAACAGCATCAGCAATGCTATTACCAATATCCTTATCACCATTTGCAGAAATTATTGCAACTTGTGCTACTTCATCCATTTTTTCCAAAGGAATTGTGCGGGACATTGATGTAATCCCTTCTAATACTGCATCTTTTGCCTTTTGCATCCCGTTTTTGATGCTAACACGATCGTTTCCAGCGGCAATTGACTTTAAAGCTTCCATTATCATGTTGCTAGTTAGTATTGAACACGTTGTTGTACCATCACCAACTTTATCATTACATTGAAAACAACTTTGAGCAAAGATGCTTGTTATTGCAGCATGTAAAGGTTTTTCAGGCTTAATACCCTTCATTACCTTATAACCATCTTTTGTAATTTCTGGTGCTCCATAGGGCTTATTAATCCCTACTGTTTTTCCTCTAGGTCCAGCAGTTATTGCTACCGTTGAGTCCACCATCACTGCAACTTCACGAAAAGCTTCTTGCAACTGTTCACCTGACACTACTACATTAGTCATTTTTATCACCTCTTGTTAATAAAAAACTTAGAAAACTATAATAAAATTATTTGTAATGCACTATATTGTGCTTTGTTTTAATTTAGTAAAAATAAAGACTGCTACTTAATAATAGCAAGTATATCTGACTCCTTCATTACGATAAGCTTTTCACTACCGTGTTCTATTTCTGTACCAGCCCATTGGCGATAAAACACTTTATCACCAGCTTTTACAGTCAAAGCTATGCGTTCGCCACTTGAATTGCGTGAACCTTCACCGATTGCTATAACTTCACCTTTAGTAGGTTTCTTTTCAGCACTTGATGGAAGTACAATCCCACCTTGCTTTTCTTCATTGATAGGTTTAATCAGAACACTATCATCCAATACACTTAAGCTTATACTTGACATTCGTTTTCCTCATCAACAAATTAACCTATAAATCTATATATGCATTTGTAAGTTAGATTTCAAGGGCTGGAACTTGTAAAATATGAGAAGACGAGAAGTGCTCGATGCTGTATAGTGAAATTTAGGTTCATTATTAGTAGAAATTTTATGGGTTATATACCATTGCCAAGCCGTGGTGTAATAGTTTTATACGGCCCAGATACGAGGGATTTCCTCCAGGGTGTTATAACAAATGATATCAATAAGTTAAATAGCCAAAAGGCTATTTATTCTTTATTACTTAGTCCTCAGGGAAAATACCTATACGATTTTTTTCTCATTGAATATGGTAAATGTATCCTCTTAGAATGTGAAAACATGTACTTGCAACAAATAATTGAGAAACTAGATTTGCTCAAAACTTATTTAAGAGTGAAGATTAAGGACATTAGTGCACTATATAAGGTTGGGGTTTTGTTTGATACTAAGTCAACGGAGTGTAGCAATGAGTCACAGGTTATTTTTCAAGACCCAAGACATAAGTTATTGGAAATGAGGATAATACACAAAAATGAAATAAAGGAACTAGTTGGAGATTTTGCTCAATATGAAAGAGTGAGAATCCAAAATCTTGTTCCAGATGGAGCGAAAGATATGGTGCAAAATTTGTCGTTTCCGCTGCAATATTTAATCGATAAGATAAACGGTATAAGCTTTAACAAGGGATGTTATATAGGTCAGGAAGTTGTAAGTCGAATGAGCAGACAAGAAATATTCAGAAAAAAGCTTTACCTTGTTGAGGGGGATAATGCACTGCCCAATATTGGCACCAAAGTAACGAATGAAAATAATGAGGAAGTAGGGGAACTGCGCTCTAGCATAGACAACATCGGGCTAGCACTGCTCAACACTGGAAAAAGCCATGCAAACTTATACGCTGATGGGATTGGGGTATTTGTGCGTTAGAGTGTTGTAAGAGGTTAAAGCCTTAAGATAGTGCTTGATGCTGGAATCTAGTAAAGAGTATTTGCAAGTTATTCAGTAAATAACGTGTTCTGAGAGAATGAGTAGAAAACAATATCCGTAATCAGTGTCAGCTATTCGAATTATGGAAGAAGAGCTTACCTTCCAATCAGATGTTTGTACAGTTATAGGTGGAGTATAAATTTTTTACTTTGGTAGTTTTTCATCATCATTATAACTGCAATAGTGGTTAAGTTAAATAAATATGAAAACTTTCACAAAAATTTTTAAGAGTAAGAGAAAGGAGCTGAAATAATTTTATGAAGAAATTAAGAATTAACAGCTGTCGCTCAAGACGAATTTGCGCATAAGCTTAAAAATATCGCATATAATAGCGTACAAAAGTTTCGCAATTTGCTTGCTAGGGAGTTAAACTTCATCTTCAATAATATTTATCCTCAAAATGTTAATTTGCTGAAACCTAGCCTAGTTGAATACGCTGTAAGTTTGATTTTTATTAACAAAAAGGGAGAAATAGCTTTAATATGGTTTCTCCTTAATGTAGTAGGACAACAGTAAGGAATTTATAGTAAAAAGTTCAAAATTTTCAAGCATTTAGAATTGCTGCTATACAGATTTAACTTAATATTGAATGCGAGAAGTTTAGCTGAAATAGGTGTAGTTTCTCGACATTCTTATGGTATCTCAAAGCCATAGATCCTATTAGCAGGGGAAATCTTACTTACGCTATACACACATATAAGGAGGGTTATTATGTCTATTTCAGCAAGAATATATTGCAGCATAAATCTAAGCCTGGATCTCTTCCAGTGACTTTGAAGGAAGTTAAATCTTTTTTGCGCATTGAAAATGCTCAAGATGATAAGTTGATTTCAAATCTAATTTTTATAGCAACCGATTACGCTGGATGGTATATGAAAAATTCGCTAGTAAAACAAACGTGGCAAGTTTTATTGTGAAGGTTATGTACTTCATAGAATCTATTTAAGCTATGATACTATTAAGGTAATAATATCTGCTACTGCACAATATCTAAAAGTTAAGAGAAGAGAACACTTAAATATCTTTTCAGTTATGCAGGAGACTACGTTGAATTTTTCAATTATTCTTATGCAATAAGGGTTGATGTTGTATATGAAGCCGGCTATGACAGTGTTCCTGGACGGATAAAGCTAGGCATTATGCAGCATGTTTCTGCTCTTTATAAAAATCGTGAAATTGGAGGTGAGTAGATATTTGTCTGAAGTGAAGGAGGTGTATTCCCCATTCCGTGAACCATGGGTTGTTTTTTAAATAAGCGTGGACAAATGGGTCAATTATAGAGAAAATTCAGGTTATAAATGAGTTGTACAATAGCATTTATACAGCACTAAAATGGACTCTAATTTAAGGAAACACGTTACTAAATTTATAATTACTTGCCTAAGCGGATCACTATTCCCTACTTAAGATTGCACATGGTAAATCATAACAACCTTCATACGCTATCCAATTTTGCTACGAAGGCAAGATTCTTATGCGACTTATATACTTATCATATAAGTAGTGCGTTTGCCGTTACAAAACTTATTAACTTGATACTTGAGGGTATTAGAGGTCTTGATAATGAAACCATTTTAAAGAGTGATTGTGCTATAGATCAGCATGATGAAGTCTCACATCGACAATTAACTTTGATATTTTTATAAAAGGGGGTGATAATGAGCAAGTTGCAGCTAAAGATTAAAGGTCATGATAATAATTTTGTCGTGTTAAATAATATTACGAAATTTGAGGTTTACTTTGTATAATACATAGAGAAAATAAAAGATATTTCTTCTTTTAGCTGGGGAAAAGTATTAGGTTGTGCTAGAAGCAGACACATTACAATAAAAATTAACGGAATTTTAGACTCCATATTGGCTGATGAATTGTCATGTAATTCTGCTATATTGAACTCTAATAATGATTATAAAGTTAATTTTAATGCTAGAGAGAAGGTTAGGCTCAGATGTTTATTGAACTGTATGAGAGGTTATATGACCCCGCTGCTTTGACAGCTTCACTATGGTTTTAGCTAGAGCTGAAGTTGTAAATACCCTCCATTAACATCAATTTAATCTTTTCATATACAATAGTAGTTGGTGGAAATTTTAATCAAATTATGAATAGCGATTATCTTTTAGAAAAGGAAACAATAATAGTAGAGAAAATAAAGATTATAGATAGAGAGGGGTTTAAAAAATGAAGTCAGCTAAACCAAGAAGAGCAACACAAAGAGAAAGATATAGCACAGTATATTTAAGGCTACTTAAAAACTTTTAGGGACATTTTAGATCAAATTGATGAAGGAATCAATAGTTTAGATAGTTACAAAAGTGCTATGCAAGTAAAGCGAAGTGTAGGTAGGCTAATAGAAACTTTGTATAGTTAGGCAGCATCTGAAGATTATTGATATAGAATTAAACTGCAAAGCATACTCGTGATAAATTAGAGTCTATGAGAAAGAGTCATGGAAAAACGAAGGAAACAAATAATGGGAGAAGTGTTAAGTGGTATGTTTGCTCAGCAACAAAAGGAGCTAATGAACGCTAAGCACTTAAGCCATGGACATGAGGCAGCAAGCGATGGAGATGTTCATAAAGCAAAGAAACGAATGAAGTCTTTTAAGGGAAGTGTTGTCTTCAGTTATTGCTCATAGAATGGGTCCGAAAAGAAGGGCAGGGGGAAATCGCTGATGACAATGAAAATAAGCTCGTATATATGGTAGGGAAGCAGTTTGGAGGAGTCTACTAGGTGCATTATTGTGAAAGCGTTCTTGACTGCAGTTACTGCTGTTGTGCATGAAATTGCCTAAGCCACTTTCAGTATACTAGTGAGCAGGAGACATCTTTTGCAGAACAAGTTGAAAGGAGCAAGGATGCAGATTCACAACAGGGTCGATCTATATAGAACTCTGTTATCTGAGCAGGTTCTTTTTTTCTGATCATACGCTAAGCTTTTTTCTCAAATAATAATTACACAAGGAATCTATTGTTATTAAGAATTTAGTAAGCTCGAATTATTAGAATAGTAATGTTTATTTTTATATTGACTATTGAGGTTTATTATTTTATAACTAGAACTTAAGTTATTTTAATGAGCTTGGGTTTTTAACATATGCCTACGATAAATCAATTGGTACGTAAGGGCAGATTGAAATTGTCCTGTAAGAAGAAGGTACCAGCCTTGGGGAAAAGCAACCCCCAGAGAAGAGGTGTTTGCACTAAAGTGTACACTACAACCCCTAGGAAGCCTAACTCAGCACTACGTAAAGTGGCTAGAGTAAGAATTAGTGGGTATGGTGAAGTGACAGCTTATATACCTGGTGAAGGCCATAATTTACAAGAGCACTCTGTTGTTTTAATACGTGGTGGTCGGGTTAAAGATTTACCAGGTGTGCGTTATCATATAATAAGAGGTGCTCTTGATCTGCGTGGTGTACAAAATCGCAAAAAGGCTCGTTCAAAATATGGTGTAAAAAAATCTAGTTAAGGTTTTATGGCTCGTCGAAATAAAGCAAGGAAGAGAAAAATAAGTCCCGATTCGCGTTACGATAGTGTTTTGCTGATGCGTTTCATTAATGTAATCATGAAATATGGTAAAAAATCCGTTGCAGAAAAAATTGTCTATAATGCTTTGTCTTCAGCTGAAAAAGAGGTGAATGAAAGAGGAGTGTCAATTTTTGAAACGGCAGTGGAGAATGTTACACCTTCTGTAGAAGTGCGTTCCCGTCGTATTGGTGGTGCAACTTATCAAGTGCCTGTTGAAGTTAAAAAAGATAGAGCTGTTTCTTTGGCGTTGAGGTGGATTGTTAAATCAGCTTCTGCTATGCGAAAAAAAAGTGGAAAAGGGTTTTTTAAGTGTTTGTGCTCTGAAATATTGGATGCATATAATAAACGCGGCGGTGCATTTAAGATGTGTGAAGAAAAATATAAAATGGCTGAAGCTAACAAGGCTTTTTCTCATCTTCGTTTTTAACATTAGCTAATTGATGGTAATATGGAAATTGATATATCCAAATACAGAAATATAGGTATAATGGCTCATATAGATGCTGGTAAGACTACCACAACAGAGCGTATTTTATTTTATACTGGTAAGCAAAATAGAATTGGTGAAGTGCATGATGGTGCAGCTTCTATGGATTGGATGGAGCAAGAAAAAGAACGTGGTATTACAATCACGTCTGCTGCAACAACTTGTTTTTGGAATGGTTATAGAATCAATATAATAGACACTCCCGGGCATGTTGACTTTACTATTGAAGTCGAAAGGTCTTTAAGAGTTTTAGATGGTGCAGTTGCTGTATTTGATGGAGTTGCGGGAGTTGAACCTCAATCTGAGACTGTTTGGCGTCAAGCTGATAAGTATAGTGTTCCTCGTGTCTGTTTTATTAACAAGATGGATAGAATAGGAGTCGATTTTTATCGATGTGTTAATATGATAAAGAGTAAGCTTGGGTCAGTACCTTTAGTCATTCAGCTACCAATAGGGAGTGAAAAAGATTTTAAAGGTGTAGTTGATCTAATTTCTATGAAAGCCATTATATGGGAAGAAGAGACATTAGGTGCTAAATTTTCTTATGAAGATATTCCTTCTGATTTACTTGATAAGGCTCAAGAGTATCGAAATCTTTTATTAGATACTGCTGCTGGAATGGATGATGAAGCAATGAATGCTTACTTTGAATCTAACGACTTGCCAGTAGATTTGTTGAAAAGATGCGTGAGAAGTGGAGCTATCAAAGGAGCATTTGTTCCTGTGTTGTGTGGATCAGCATTTAAAAATAAAGGCGTGCAACCACTTTTAGACAGTATAGTTGATTTTTTACCTTCTCCTGTTGATGTTGATGAAGTTGTTGGGGCCGATCCTAAGGATTTAGAAAAGAAAATTAAGGTTAAACCTTCAGAAAAAGAGAAATTTGTTGCTCTTGCATTTAAGGTGATGACAGATAAATTTGTGGGTAGCTTAACGTTTATTCGTATTTATTCCGGTAAGTTAAAGTCTAAATCTACTGTGTTAAATGCAGGAAAAAATGAGACTGAAGGAATTGGTAGAATGTTACTTATGCATGCAAACAATAGGGAAGATATAAATGAAGCTAAAGTTGGGGATATAGTTGCTTTAGTGGGATTGAAGAAAGCAATCACTGGTGATACTTTATGTTCATCTGATTTTCCTATATTGTTAGAACGTATGGAATTTCCTGAACCTGTTATTGAAATTGCTGTAGAACCTAGAACTACTTCAGATCAGGAGAAGTTGGGTATTGCTTTAAGTAGGTTAGTTGCAGAAGATCCTTCTTTAAGAATGTCAGTGAATGCAGAAAATGGTCAGACTATATTAAAAGGTATGGGCGAGTTACATCTTGAAATCATTACTGATAGAGTAAAGCGTGAATTTAACGTTGATGTCAATATTGGCGCTCCTCAAGTTGCATATCGTGAGACTATTACTAAATCTGTTGAAATTGATTACACGCATAAGAAGCAATCAGGCGGTGCTGGTCAATTTGCTAAAGTAAAGATTTTGTTTGAGCCTCTTGAGGCTGGTTCTGGATTTCAATTTGAAAGTAAAATTGTAGGTGGTGCAATTCCAAAAGAATATATTCCTGGTGTACAAAATGGTCTGGAATTGATAAAAGAAGGAGGTATGGTTTCTGGCTTTCCGGTTATTGATTTTAAGGCTACTCTTATTGATGGTGCTTTTCACGAAGTTGATTCAAGCCCTTTGGCTTTTGAGCTAGCTGCTAAGGGTGCTTTTAAAGAAATGGCAAGTAAGGCTGGCCCAAAAATGTTAGAGCCTATAATGAAAGTTGAGATTATTACACCTGAGGAATATATGGGCGATATTATGGGCGATGTAAATAGTAGGAGGGGACAGGTTTTAAGTATGGAGACACATAATAATAGCACTATAATTCTTGCTTTAGTGCCTCTTGCAAGTATGTTTGGTTATATAAATGTTTTGCGTTCTATGTCTCAAGGAAGAGCTCAATATAGCATGCATTTTTCTTGTTATGAACAAGTACCACAGTATGTGGTCAATGAGTTAAAGTATAATTAAGGGTAACGATTATGACAACAGCAGTAGAAGCTACAGCGCAAGTAGTGGAAGCATTTGGGAAGCCGCATGTCAATGTAGGAACGATAGGACATGTGGACCATGGGAAGACAACATTGACAGCAGCAATAACAAAGCATTATGGAAATTTTGTAGCGTATGATCAAATAGATAAGGCACCAGAAGAGAGGAAAAGAGGAATAACGATTGCAACAGCACATGTTGAATATCAAACGGAGAAGAGACATTATGCACATGTTGATTGTCCTGGGCACGCTGACTATGTGAAGAACATGATAGTAGGTGCAGCGCAGATGGATGCGGCGATATTGGTAGTATCGGGAGTTGATGGGCCTATGCCGCAAACGAGAGAGCACATATTACTCGCGAAGCAAGTTGGTGTTGGGTATATTGTAGTATATATAAATAAAGCTGATGTATCCGATCCTGATATGATAGGTTTGGTAGAAATGGAAGTGAGAGAATTGCTGAGTAAATATGGGTTTCCAGGTGATGAAGTTCCAGTGGTAATTGGATCTGCATTGAAAGCGCTGGAGGATGATGAAGGTGAATATGGGAAGAAGTCAATAGACAAATTAATGGAGAGGTTGGATGATTATGTAGAAGTGCCACCAAGATCTGTAGATTTACCGTTCCTATTGCCGATTGAAGATGTATTTTCGATATCGGGACGTGGAACGGTAGTAACAGGAAGAATAGAAAAAGGGGAGATAAAGATAGGTGATGAGATAGAGATAATAGGTCTGAAAGCTACACAGAAGACAACATGCACTGGTGTGGAAATGTTTAAGAAATTGCTAGAAAAAGGAAGTGCAGGGTTAAATGTGGGGATATTGCTAAGAGGGACGAAGAGGGAAGAAGTAGAGAGGGGACAAGTATTAGCAAAACCAGGAACAATAACGCCGCACAGGAAGTTCAAGGCAGAAGTTTACATATTAAAGAAAGAAGAGGGAGGAAGGCACACACCATTTTTTGCGAATTACCAGCCACAATTTTATTTGAGGACGACAGATGTGACGGGAAGTATAAAATTGCTAGAAGGGAAAGAGATGGTAATGCCTGGAGATAATGTAAGTATAGAGGTAGAATTGCAAGTACCGATAGCGATGGATAAGGGATTGCGCTTTGCAATAAGAGAAGGAGGTAGAACTGTTGGTTCTGGTGTTGTTTCTGAAATTTTGGAGTGGGTATAGTGGCTGAAGTAGAGCAAGTTGCATATATTATAAGTAGAGCTTTTGATTGTTTAAAGTTAGAGAAGTATGTTAAAGAGTTTGTTCGTAGATTTAAAGACAAGTTTAAGCATTCTAGTGCAGAGTTGTCAGGTCCTGTTGCATTACGAAGAAGGAATTCTAAATTTGACTTTAATAGATCTCCTCATGTTGATAAAAAATCTCGTGAGCAATTTGAACAGAGGACTTCTGGGCGGTTGATTGTTTTACATGGTCTTACTCCTGCTATGATGCAGATGCTTGGAGATTCATCTTTTTTTCCTCCTCCTCCTCCTGGCGTAGAAATTTATTTAAAGATCAAGAGAGTTAAATTTAGGAAAGAGAAATGAAGAGAATAAGTTTGCTAAGGAGAATTGGTTTGTTAATGACAAATATTGGTCATACTGCTATATATTCTAATAATAGTCGCGTAGCTGTGACTTTATTACATCTCAGCGAAACTTATATTGTTGATGTGAGAAGGCAAGATAAGTGTGGCTATAATTCAGTTATTTTAGGTATTGGGAATTTTAAAAATATTGCAAAACCACAGTTAGAATATTTAAAGAAGATGGGAATAAGTAATAGATGTAAATTGTATGAGAGCAGATTAAGCGACCTTTCAGGAATAGAATGTGGTAAAAAAGTTGGTGTTAATCATTTTGTAGTTGGTCAATATCTTGATATTACAAGTTATTCCATAGGTAAGGGATTTGCTGGTGTAATGAAGCGACATAATTTTTGTGGGCTCAGGGCATCTCATGGCGTTTCTATTGCTCATAGGTCACAAGGTTCCACTGGTCAATGTCAGGATCCTGGTAGAGTGTTTAAAGGAAAGAGAATGGCTGGTCATTTAGGTAGTAGTAGAGTAACTGTACAGAATATGGAAATATTATCCATTGATCATGGAAATAGTACAATTGTTGTGAAAGGTAATAATGTTCCTGGATTTAAAAATTCTTACGTTTTTGTTAAAGATGCAATTAAAAAGCCTTTACATAAGGATGTTCCTTTTCCGGTAGGTCTGCTGTTAGATGTAAGTGACGATAATGCTAGTAGTTTGGTAAGTTAGTTATGGAATGTAAATTAGTAAATCTATCTAATAATGACGTGGGTACTACTCAGCTTAACCCTTTAATATTTTCTGTTGAGCAAAAATTGAGTATTTTGCATGATATAGTCAGGTGGCAATTAGCAAAAAGAAGAGCTGGTACTCATAAAGTAAAAGGCATTAGTGATGTTTCTGGTACAACAGCTAAGCCTTATAGTCAAAAACGCACCGGTAGGGCAAGACAAGGAAGTTTACGGTCTCCTCAGTTTAGAGGTGGTGGAGTTATTTTTGGCCCTATTGTTAGAAGTCATGCTTATTCTCTTAATAAAAAAGTACGTAAATTTGGTTTGAAAGTTGCTTTATCTCTAAAATACTTAAATAATCAAGTAATTATTCTTAATAATTTAAATATTAATGTGAAGAAAACGTCTGAAATGTGTAAGTATATTCAAAATTTTAAATTTTCTTCTTTTTTGATAGTCGGCGATTATGAAGATAGTTTGCTGCGTGCTGCTAGAAATCTGCACTATGTAAACTTGATCAAGCCTATCGGATTGAATGTTTTTGATATATTAAATCATGAATGCATAATGTTAACGAGTGATGCTTTAAGATATCTTGAAGGTAGGTTGTTATGATTAAATATAATAATATAGTAAAGTGTCCTATAATCACAGAAAAGGCTTCTTTTTTGAGGGAGAAATTTAATAAATATTCTTTGTATGTTTTTGTAAATGTGAATAAGCATAAAATAAAGTCGGCAATAGAGTCTTTGTTTAATGTTAAAGTTTCCTCTATAAACGTTGTTAGAGTTAAGCCTAAGTATAGACGCTTTAAGGGTGTGGTTGGTTATGAAAAAAAAAAAAAGAAAGTATATTTTTCTTTAATGGATGGTCAAAAATTGGATATAATGAGTGTTTAATATGGGTATAAAATTTCTTAATCCTGTTACCCCATCGTCTCGTGGAACTGTATTAGTAAGTAAGATAGGTTTATCAAGAGGTAAGCCAGAAAAGTCTCTTGCGTTTGGTAAAAAGTCTAGTGGTGGAAGAAATAATAATGGTAGAATAACAATTCGTCATAAAGGTGGTGGTCACAAAAAGAAGTATAGGATTATAGATTTTAAACGTAATAGAAATGATCAGGGTGTAGTTGAAAAAATAGAATATGACCCAAATAGAAGTGGGTTTTTAGCGTTGGTGTCATATAAGTGTGATGACACCAAATCTTATATATTAGCTCCACAAGGCATAAAGCCCGGTGATATTGTAATGTCAGGAAGTGACATTGACATATTGCCAGGCAATTGTTTGCCGTTGAAGGGTATACCTATTGGTTCTTTTGTTCACGGTGTTGAGTTGAAGCCAGGTAGTGGTGCTGTAATTGCTCGAGCTGCCGGTTGTTATGCACAAGTTGTTGGTCGTGATGGCAATTATGTTTTGTTGCGGTTAAGGTCTGGTCAAGTTAGGTTAGTTTTGTCTTCTTGTAAGGCTACTATTGGTGTAGTGTCTAATCCTGATCGTAAAAACAGAAAATTGGGTAAAGCTGGGAGAAGTAGGTGGTTGGGAGTTAGGCCTACTGTTCGTGGAGTTGCTATGAATCCGGTAGATCATCCTCATGGTGGTGGAGAAGGAAAAACTTCTGGTGGGCGTCATCCTGTTACTCCTTGGGGTGTTGCAACAAAAGGAAAGAAAACTCGAAAAAAAAATAAGTTTAGTGATAAGTATATAAAGCAATTAAAAGGTTAGTTTATGAGTAGATCTGCATGGAAACCGCCTTTTTGTCATCCTTCTGTGTTAAGGTTGGTAAATAGAGCTTTAAAACAGGGCTCTATTAATAAGGTGATAAAAATTCATTCTAGGGCTTCTGTAATTCTTCCCAATTGTTTGGGTTTAAAATTTGCTGTTTATAATGGCAAGGATTACATCCCTGTCAGTGTTAATGATCAGAATATGATAGGCCACAAGTTTGGTGAGTTTTCACCTACTCGTAAATTTGCTGGGCATAATGGTGATAAAAAGGCGGTAAGAAGGTAGTTGATATGAAAAGCATGGATCCAATAATTGGAGCTAGTTCTAGGATTTTAAGGTCGACTCCTCGTAAGTTAAATTTGGTTGCTGATTTGGTACGTAATAAAAAAGTTTCTTTTGCTACTGTGCAATTAAGATTTTGCGAAAAAAAGGCTGCTGGCCTTATAGGAAAGGTACTAAATTCTGCAATTGCCAATGCTCAATACAATTATGGATTGGATATCGATAATTTGTATATAAAAGAAATTTCAATAGGCAAGTCCTTTACTTTACGTAGAATATGTCCAAAAGCTATGGGTAGAGCTAATAGAGTTAGTAAGCATTATAGTAATATAACTATAAAATTAAGGCAAATAGTATGATTTGTAAGAGTAAAAAATTAGTGAAGAAAGTGTAAAAATATGGGACAAAAGGTTAACCCTATAGGGTTCAGGTTAAAAATAAATAATAATACCTGGGATTCTGTTTGGTATGCTAATAAAGATTACAAAGAGAAATTGCATCAGGATTTATTTATTCGCAGTTACATAAATGAGTCTTTTAAGCATGCTGGTCTTTCCAAAATAATTATAGAGCGCAAAGTTGATTTATTGTCTGTGACGATACATTCTTCTAGACCTGGGGTGATCATAGGTAAAAAAGGCTTGGATATTGAAAAGGTAAAACAAAAAATAGCTGAAAAAGTAAAAAATAGTGTGGAAGTAAATGTAGTGGGAATCAAAAGGCCTGAGATAGATGCGGCTTTAATATCAAGCAGCATCGCACAACAGCTAGAAAAAAGGGTTTCGTTTAGAAGGGCAATGAAAAAGGCCATTCAAAGTTGTTTAAGAATGGGAGGTGGGGGTATTAAAGTAGGTTGTTCTGGGCGTCTTGGTGGAGCTGAGATAGCTCGTACTGAATGGTATAAAGAAGGTCGTTTGCCTTTGCATACTTTACGTGCTAATATAGATTATGCTTTTTGTGAAGCGAAAACTATATATGGTATTATAGGAGTTAAAGTTTGGGTTTATATTGTTAATTAAGGTGTGTTGAAATGTTTGTACCAAAAAAGAGTAAATATAGAAAGGTATTTAAAGGGCGAATTAAGGGTAATACAAAGGGTGGTAGCACATTGTCTTTTGGAGATTATGGCTTAAAAACTATAGAAGCAGGTAGGGTTCAGTCTAAGCATATTGAGACTGTGAGACGTGTGATATCTAGAACATTGAAACGTTCTGGTAAAATATGGATAAGAATTTTTCCTGATACTCCTATTAGTAAAAAACCAACAGATGTGCGGATGGGTAAAGGAAAAGGTAGTGTTGAATTTTGGGTGTTTAAAGCTAAGCCTGGTAGGGTATTATTTGAAATTAGCAGCGACGTTCCCATGCATTTAGCAAAGTTAGCACTTGAAAAGGCAATGGCTAAGCTTCCTGTAAAGTGTAAGTTTATATCTAATTATAGTTAAGTGGAGTTACAGTGGATATAGCTGATATTAGATCAAAGTCCTCACAAGAGTTGCATGAAATTCTTGTAAATTTGAGGAAGGAATTTGTTAATTTGATTTTTCAAAAAAAGTTAGGGCAGTGTAATAATATTTCTCGTTTTAGCTTGATAAGAAAGAGTATAGCCCGTATTTTAACTGTATTAAATGAAAGAAGAATAGAGGGAAAGAGTGCCTAAGAAGGTTTTTTGTGGTGTTGTAACTAAAGCTAAATGTGATAAAACTGTGAAGGTTTCAGTATTACGGGTGTATAAAGATAAACTGTACAAGAAAGTTATAAAGAGGTATAAAGAGTACACAGTGCATGATGAAAATAATAGTTGTAAAGAAGGGGATAAGGTTTTTATACAAGAGCATAGGCCCATTTCTGCTACTAAAAAATGGGTTATTGTTCGAGTGGAATAAGGTATTTGCATGATTCAAAAAAATACATTATTAGAAGTAGCTGATAATTCTGGTGCGCGTGAAGTGCTCTGTATTGGCTTGTTGGGTGGTAGAAAATCTGCATCCATAGGTGATACAATTGTTGTGTCCACTAAGTCTGTTAACCCAAAGGGGAAGGTCGAAAAGGGAAAAGTATATAGAGCGGTTGTTGTTAGAGTGAAAAACTGTATTAGAAAGTCTGATAACTCTGTAATTCGTTTTTCTAGCAATGCTGTAGTTTTAGTTAATAATCAAGGTGAACCGCTTGGTACTCGAGTATTTGGCCCGGTAAAGAAGCTGCCTTCTGGTTCTTTTATGAAGATAATGTCATTAGCTGTTGAGGTTTTATAATGAGTGCAAAAATAAGAAGTGGTGATGATGTTATAGTTTTAACTGGTAGAGATAGAGGCAAAATTGGTAAAGTAATCAAAATTGTAACATGTAGTGCTAAAAGAAAGGCAGTTATTTCTGGAATAAATGTGCACAAGAAACATGCTAAGCCAAAAGCTGGTAGTAGTGGCGGTATAATAAATAAAGAATTAGCTATTGATATATCTAACATTGCAATATTGGATCCTAAGTATAAAGCTCCAACTAGAGTAGGGTTTAAAGTTATAGATAGTAAAAAAGTACGTTTTGCAAAAGTTTCTGGAGAAGTAATAGGCTAGGTTGGTATGTTTAAGGAATTGTATAGAGATAGCATAGTAAAATCCTTAAAGGATAAGTTCAACTATGGCAATATAATGCAGGTACCTAAGCTTGTCAAAGTGTGTATTAATATGGGTGTTGGAGGTGCTGCTACAGACAATAAAGCAATAAATGAACCATTTGATGATCTATATTTAATTGCAGGACAAAAACCTGTATCGACATTTGCAAAGAAGTCCATTTCTGGTTTCAAGATAAGAAAAGGTGCTACAGTAGGTTGTAAAGTAACTTTACGTAGAGATAAAATGTATGAATTTTTAGAAAGGTTGATATATGTTGCTTTACCGAGAGAAAAAGATTTTAGAGGGTTTAGTGTGAAACAATTTGATGGTAATGGTAATTTCTCTTTTGGTATAAAAGAACATATCTCATTTTTGGAAATAGATTACGATAAAATAAGTAAAATTAGAGGTATGGACATCAATATTGTAACAAGTACAGCCAGTGATAAAGAAGCGAAAGAGTTATTGCTAGCTTTTAAGTTTCCCTTTTTTGATTAGTTAAGAGAAGAGATATATGGCAAAAAAATCTATAGTACAGAGAAATCTTCGTAGAATAAAATTATGTGATCAATATGGAGAGAAAAGAGAAAGATTGAAGTCTATAATAAACAATAAGAGTATACCTATTGGCGAGAGGTTTGCAGCTCAAAATAAGTTAATAAAAGAATTACCTAGAGATTCTTCTAAAATCAGAATTAGAAATAGATGTGCTTTAACTGGAAGGCCAAGAGGAGTATATAGAAAATTTGGTTTATGTAGAATTGTTTTACGTGGTTTGTGTTCTTTTGGGAAAATTCCAGGGATCACAAAGTCTAGTTGGTAAGTATAATATAGGGAGTATATTGTGGCATTATCTGATAGTATTGGCGATTTTTTAGCAAGGATACGTAATGCTCAATTGGCGATGCATAAGACGACAAGAGTTTTGTTCTCTAAGGTAAATTCTTCTATACTAAAGATCTTAAAGGATGAAGGATATATTCTTGATTACCAAAAAGAGGTTGTGGGTAATATACCATCTTTCGTTGTAAAATTAAAGTATTATGAGAGATCACCTGTAATTAGTGATATAGTTAGAGTATCGAAGCCAGGGTGTCGTTGTTATTCTAAGTACAAGGATATTTCTAAAGCATATAATGGACTTGGTATTTTTATTATATCTACATCCAAGGGAGTGATGACTGATTACGATGCACATAAGTTAAAGTTTGGTGGAGAAATTTTGTGTCGTGTATTTTAAGTAATAGGAGAAATTTATGTCTCGTATAGGTGCAGCACCTATCAATATTCCTGCTGGTGTTTCAGTTGAATGTAATGATGGTAAGGTGTTAATAAAAAGTGCTAAGGCGGAAAAAGAGCTTAGGCTATGTAGTGATATTGTGTGTCAGGTTACTGATAACCAGTTAGTGCTTTCTGTTGATCAAGGCAAAGATGGTTACAATGAGATAAAACCTATATGGGGCACTTATAGAAGTAATATTAATAATATTATTAATGGTATAGTTAATGGTTTTTCTGTTGATCTTGAGATTAACGGTATTGGATACAAAGCAGAGTGTGATGGTAAGTATTTGACTCTATATCTTGGTTATAGCCATAATATTAAGTATAAAGTGCCTAAAGATGTTGAAATTAAGTGTATAAAGCCAACTCACTTGGTGGTTAATGGTATGGACAAGCAAAAGGTCTATGTGATAGCATCTGATATATGCAAAATTAGAAAATATGACCCCTATAAAGGTAAAGGTATTGTAATAAAAGGCAAGTTTATGTTGCGTAAAGTTGTGAGTAAAAAGAAGTAATTAAGATGAGAAGGTTGTATAATTTTTTAAGTAATTCTGAGAAGAGGAATTTACGTAATAGAAAGAAGCTCAACAGTGGTGTTAAGCGTTTACGTATATCCATATTTAAATCTAATAGGCATTTTTATGCTCAGTTAATCAATGATGAAAAAGGAGTAACTCTCACTTCTGTTTCTACTTTGGATGCTAAAATTAAGGATGTATGTAAAAGGGGGATCAATACTGAAACTATAAAGCAGGTTTCTTCTTTAATGATTGAACGCCTATCTAATATGAAGTTAGAACAAAAATTGGTATTTGACCGTGGAGCATATAAATATACAGGGTTGGTTTCTCAGTTTGCTGAAGCCTTACGAAGCTCTGGATTTAAATTTTAGAATATTTTAAATATGACTATAAAGAATTTCCAAAATAATAATGATTGGTCAGAGCTTTTAGTTTCAGTACGGAGAGTAACAACAGTCACCAAAGGTGGTAGGAGGTTCTCATTTTCAATTTTGGTTGTTGTTGGAGATGAGAAGGGTAGAGTGGGATGTGGAATGGGTAAGCATGCAGAAGTTGCTGAAGCAAGGATAAAAGCTGTAAATGCTGCAAAAAAATCGATGATTAGAGTGTATTTACGTGAAGGTAGAACTTTGCACCATGATATTAAGGCTAAATTTTGCTCTGGTGAAATAGTTTTAAGAGCAGCTAGAGCTGGAACAGGCATTATTGCTGGGGGAGCGATTAGGTCAGTTTTTGAGGTGTTGGGCATAAAAGATGTAGTAGCTAAATCTACTAGGTCAAATAATCCTCATAACGTTATATGTGCAGTATTTAAGGCCTTTGATAATATGTTATCTCCTCGTCAAGTGGCGAGCAAAAGGGGTAAAAAGATTAGCGAGGTAGTCGGAAATAGGTAAAGTATGAATAATGCTATAAAGTTAAACTCTATATTTACTGAATTATCGAAGAAAAAAAAGCCTAAATTAATAGGTAGAGGTATTGGTTGTGGTAAAGGTAAAACATCTGGTAGGGGACATAAAGGGCAGAAGGCTAGAAGCGGTACCTCTATAAATGGATTTGAAGGTGGACAACAGTCTATATATACACGTTTACCTAAAAGAGGTTTTAATCCCATACGTAGAAACATATGTTCTATAATTAATGTTGGTGATGTGCAGCGCTTAATAGAGGCTAAAAAAATAGAAAAAAACTCTGTTATAGATAAGGAGATACTGCATAAATTAGGTTTTATAAAATCTATCAAAGATAAAATTAAGCTTCTTAATAAAGGTAAGCTAAATGAGAGATGTGTATTTCATGTTGACTTTGCGTCAGAAGCTGCAAAGAAATCTGTAACTTCAATTGGTGGTAGTGTGGAAATACTATCATAAGTAATGGGCAGCAAGTCAGCGTTTAATAGTTTAGATCCTGCTTTATTATATAAAGGTGATTTATTAAGGCGTATGCTTTTTACGCTAATAGCTTTAATTTGTTATCGTTTAGGTACTTATGTACCTATTCCTGGAATTAATCTTGATATAATTAATGATATATTCCCTAAAGAAGGTGCTGGTATTTTTGGAGTATTTAATCTATTTTCGGGTGGGGCATTAGCTAGGATGACCATTTTAGTATTGAATGTTATGCCATATATAGTTGCATCTATAGTTATGCAATTATTATCTTCTGCCGTTAAAGGAATTAATGAAGTTAAAAATGACGGAGAATTAGGACGTCGAAGGATGAATTCCTACATACGTTATATGACCATAGTGTTTTGTATATTTCAATCAGTTACTATTCTGATTGGGTTAGAAAGAATGAACAGGGAAGGAACATTAGTTGTAATCGAACCTGGTGTTATGTTTCGTACAGTGGGTATTTTCAGCCTTTTGGGTGGAACAATGTTTCTAATATGGCTTGGTGAGCAAATCAGCGCTAGTGGTATAGGTAATGGTATCTCATTAATCATCTTCACAGGTATAATATCAGAGTTGCACAATGCTTTTTCCTTCCTGTTAACATTAAATAAAAACGGTAGCATGTCGTTGCTTATTATCCTTTTTGTTTTTGTGTTATTTTTTTTACTGCTACTTTTAATTATTTTTGTAGAATCTTCTTATAGGAAAGTCACTGTTCAGTATCCTAAAAAGCAGTTTAAAAGATTGCATAGTGACGACTTTACTTATATCCCGTTAAAGATTAATTTATCTGGTGTAATACCTACTATTTTTGCCAATGCGATTTTATTAACGCCTGTTTCAATTGCAAACTTCTATAAGGGGCATGCTTTTTCTGATTTTATTTTAAACTACTTTATGGCAAACAAAGTAGTTTATATTGCAGCTTATTTAGCGCTTATAGTGTTTTTTAACTTTTTCTATACTAATTTTATATTTAATCCAGAAGAAAATGCAGATTTTCTTAAAAAAAATGGTGGTTTTATACCTGGTAGAAGACCAGGAAAACACACTTCTGATTACCTTCAAGATATAGTTTTTAAATTAACTTTTATTGGTTCCGCATATCTGGTGGTCATATGTACTGTGCCTGAAGTTATGAGATATTATTATGATATGCCATTTATTTTTGGTGGGACGAGCTTGTTGATTATAGTTAATGTTACTACTGATACTATTATGCAAATACAATCCTATATCTTTTCGAATAGATATGATAGCTGGATAAAAAAATATGAGTCTAAAACAAAGAAATTAAGATGATTATTACAATTTTTGGTCCTCCTGGTTCCGGTAAAGGCACTCAGTCAAGCTTGTTAATAGAAAGGTATAACTTAAAGTTAATTTCAGTAGGGGATTTATTGAGGAATATTATATCTAGTGGTAGTGAATTAGGCAAAAAAATAAAAGATACTGTAGAATCTGGTAATTTAATTCAAGATGGAGTTATATGTGAATTATTATATGACCAGCTTGCATTGATGGATGATAATTTTTTGTTCGACGGTTTTCCAAGAAATCTAAATCAAGCTCATTTCTTAACTCAGGTTTTGCGGGAGAGATATAATAGAGATGTGGATATCGTAATTGAATTGCAGCTTAACGATAAGGTAGCAATTGACAGATTAAAAAATCGTCTCGTGTGCCTGGACTGTAAAAGTGTATACAGTACATCTTCTTTCAAAGATGATAATAATCTTGTTTGTACGAGATGTAAAAGTGCAAGACTAGAAAAGAGAATTGATGATTCTGACTTATCTGCAATTGATAGAAGAATAGGCGAATATCACGTCCAAGTAAAGAGTCTACGTGAGTATTACAGAGATAAATTATTAATGATTGACGCTAATCTTAATGTTGATCAGGTAAAACAAGAGATTGAAAGTAAAATTTCTTGCAGTTTAGTTTGACTCTGAGTTGTTTTATGATATAAATTAAGAATTATTATTAATAAAATATCGGAGTATCAGTGACGCGTATTGCAGGTGTAAATGTTCCAGTAAAGAAATGTATTCCTTTTGGATTAACTTATATATATGGTATAGGTATTTCTACTGCAAATATAATTTGCCATGCTTGCGGGATTGACAAGAGTAAACGTGTTTCGGAATTGCGAGATAAAGATATAGAAAAAATCAACAGCTTCATTAGGCAAAATTATTCTATAGAGGGTGATCTCAGAAAAGAAGTGGCTATGAATATAAAGTCTTTAGTAGAGATGGGGTGCTATAGGGGAGTGAGACACAGAAAAGGTTTACCTGTAAGGGGGCAAAGGACTCATACCAATGCTAAAACTCGTAAAGGTAGATCTCGTTTGCCTATTGCTGGAAAAGAATGAAATTTATTATTGTGAGTTTTAATGAAAAAGGTCAGAACGGTTGGTAAAAGCGCAAAGAAGTTTGTTACTGGGGTTATTCACATTCGTGCAACTTTTAATAATACTTTCATAAATGTGACTGATGTTCAAGGTAACACTCTGTACCAAACTTCCGTAGGTGCACATGGTTTTTCAGGCTCAAGAAAGTCTACACCTTATGCTGCGGGTAAAGCCTCAGAGGTTGCTGCAAAAACTGCGATAGAGAAATTTGGTATGAAGGTTGTTTCTATAATAATTCGTGGCCCTGGTTTTGGTACCGAGGCTGCAGTTAAAGCACTTCAGAGCTGCGGGTTAACAGTTACCTCAATTGCAGATAAGACTGCAATTTCTCATAATGGATGTAGGTTAAGAAAAAAAAGAAGGGTATAAGATATTTGAAAAGGTTATTTTATGTATTATGACGACGGTATTTCTGTTTTTGACAGTTTAGATAAATTAACTAAGCCTAATTCAATGAAAGTAGTATCAAGTGACTCAAGTGAAAAGGGTGATATAGTGCTAGAACCATTGGAAAGTGGTTTTGCTTTAACATTAGGTAATGCATTAAGGCGTGTAATGTTGTCTTCTCTTATAGGTAGTGCTGTTTATGGGATAAAAATTGATGGTATAACTCATGAATTTACTTCAATTCAAGGAGTAAGAGAAGATGTGACTGATATAGTATTGAATATGGGTATGTTGAGGTGTAAATTAAATGGCACTTCTAATAAATGCCTAAGCTTGAGTGCTAAAGGGCCTTGTCAGGTATTAGCTGGGATGATAGAAACTGATGATCAGTGCTCTATTGTTAATAAAGATCTGCTGATATGTACACTGGGACAGGATGTAGAGCTCAACATGACTATATATGTGGCTAGCGGAAAAGGTTACCTTCCCGTAACTAAATATAAGGAAAATGAATTTTTGAAGCCTATGAATGAGCAGGATCTAATTAGTTTTATTCCGGTTAATGCTTTATATAGTCCTATAAACAGAGTTTCGTATAGAGTAGAAAATAGTCGTGTTGGTCAAGTTACTGATAAGGATAAATTGATATTGTCAGTTGAAACTGATGGTACAATTTCTCCGAGTCAAGCTGTTGACTCTGCTGCAAGGATATTGCAGGAGCAACTTCAGCCTTTTATTAGCTCTGATATAAGTTATAAAAAATCACAGGCTTCTTCGCCTAGTGGTTATAAAGATTTGGGTTATGACCCTATCTTATTGCGTAAAGTAGATGAAATGGAGTTATCTGTTAGGTCTCATAATTGTTTAAAGAATGAAAATATTACTTATATAGGTGATCTTGTACAAAAGACAGAAAGTGAAATGTTAAGAACTGCTAATTTTGGGAGAAAGTCTTTAAATGAAATTAAGGCGGTTTTAAATAATTTTGGCTTATCTTTGGGTATGGATATACCAGATTGGCCACCTAAGGACATAGATGAATTGGCTAGGCAACATACTGATGAAGATTAGGTGATATATGAAACATAAAATAAAAAAACGTAAGCTATCTCGTTGTACTGAACATAGATTATCGATGTTAAAGAATTTATCTATTTCATTAATTAATCATGAGCAGATTATAACTACTTTACCGAAGGCTAAGGAGCTTCGTCCGTATGTGGAAAAGTTTATTACGATTGCTAAGAATAAGAATACTTTACATGGTAGAAGGCTACTACTTTCGCGCCTTCATAATAATAAATTGGTAGTTGATAAGTTGCTAAATGTTTTAGCTAACCGTTATCAAGGTTGTAAAGGTGGTTATTCTAGAGTAATGAAATTTAGTACTCGAAAGGGTGATTGTGCTTCAATGGCAGTAATAGAACTAGTTAATAGGGATGTTACAGCAAAAGGTAAGGTTTGTGATAAAAATAAAGAGAAAAATGAAGTAGCGACGAAAAGTTAATTATTATCATAGTTTCTTATGGTGAGTAGATTGCACTGTTTTGTAGGTTATTTTGGTGAGTTATTAATTTTATTATATTTGAAGTTGAAATGGTATTATGTTATAAAACACTGTTATTGTTGTAAGTTTAGTGAAATTGACTTAATTGTATCTAAAAAAAAAGAGCTGATTTTTATAGAAGTTAAAGCAAGCCTGCTTGAAGAAGATATATTAATATCTTATCTTCAGTATCAATCTATTGTAAACTCCTCTAAATATTTCCTAAGTGAGAAGCTTAGTTTTTTAGATTATCCAATCAGATATGATTTATGCTTCCTTTCCTTAACAAAGAGGGCCTGCCTATATAAAAAATGCTTGGCTTGAAGAGTGAAAGGTTTATATAGATAATTTAGTATGAAAAGGACCCAATACAATAATTTAGTTTCATCTTACGCTAGAGCGCTGTTTCTTGTCTCAGAGAATAAGCTAAGTGTTGTAAGAAAAGAAGTGGAATTTTTGTTAGCTTTTTTTAAAAGTCAACATGATGTCTTTATATACCTATCCCATCCTATGATTTCTTTTGCACGCAAAAAAGAAGTAATATTTTCTGTAAATGAACACTTGAGTGAGAGTTTAATGAAATTTATTGCAGTTATATTTGCAAATAAGCGCTCTAATTTATTAATCTCTGTATTAGAAAAGTTCTTAACTCTTGTAAGAGAAAGTGAGAATGAATTAGAAATTACTATAAAGTCAGCGGAAACTTTAAGCGAATCCAATATAAAAATAATTACTGAATCTTTGAGCTTTCTTGGTAAAATAGTAAGAGTGGACAATGCGGTTGACCCTTCTATACTAGGTGGTTTTATAGTCAAGTATGGTTTTAATTTAATTGATGCTTCGTTGAAAAGTTACTTAGATAGGTTAGTTGATTTAAGTAAAGTGGAAATATTAAAAACAAGGAATTTTATATGAAAAATAGTATAAATACTTCTGAGATAGTAAATATAATAAGAGAGAAGGTTGAGGCATTTGATAACCCTATAAAAAAGGAAAATATAGGTGAAGTGATTTCAGTGACTGATGGTATTGCATTGGTTTATGGGCTTGAAAAAGCAAAATTCGGTGAAAAGGTATTTTTTACAAGTGGTGTAGAAGGAATAGTGCTTGATTTGGATCATGATACAGCTGGAATAGTAGTACTTGGTAATGACCGTGACGTGAAAGAAGGGGATACTGTAAAATGCAGTGGTGATGTTATGCAAGTGCCTGTAGGGCATGAGTTATTGGGAAGAGTTGTAAATGCATTGGGCCATTCTATAGATAACAGTGGGGAGATTAGATCTAAGAACAGAATGGATATGGAATCTAAAGCACCGGGTATCGTTGACCGTAAATCTGTACATGAGCCCCTGCAAACAGGAATTAAAATTATAGATTTGCTGATTCCAATAGGTAGAGGGCAGCGTGAATTAGTTATCGGCGATAGACAAATCGGTAAAACTACTATTGCGCTTGATACTATTGTTAATCAAAAGAAGATTAATGATGAAGTAGACGAAAATCAGAAAGTTTACTGCGTTTATGTTGCTATTGGACAAAAAATTTCAACTGTGGCAAAAGTAGTAAATAAGCTAAAAGAAAGTGGAGCATTAGAATATACCACTGTAGTTGTGGCTAGTGCATCTGACTGTGCACCTATGCAGTTTTTGGCTCCTTATGCTGGTTGCACTATTGGAGAATTTTTCCGTGATAATGGGATGCATTGCTTGGTGGTATATGATGATTTATCTAAGCATGCTGTAGCATATAGGCAAATGTCTTTACTGCTGAGACGTCCTCCTGGTCGTGAAGCTTATCCTGGAGATATATTCTATGTGCATTCCCGTTTGCTTGAAAGGGCTGCTAAAATGTCTGATGAGAAAGGACGAGGATCTCTAACTGCTTTGCCAATTATTGAGACTCAAGCTGGTGATGTATCTGCATATGTTCCAACTAACGTGATTTCGATCACCGATGGACAAATCTTTCTCGAGTCTGAATTGTTTCATAAAGGATTTCGCCCTGCGGTAAATATAGGTTTATCAGTTTCACGGGTTGGTTCTGCTGCGCAATTGAAATCCGTCAAAAAAGTTGCTGGTTCTATAAAGTTAAGTTTAGCTCAATATAGAGAATTAGAAGATTTTGCAAAGTTTGGTTCTGATCTTGATGCTAGTGTTCAATTGTCTTTAAATAAGGGTAAATATCTTGTTGAGCTATTAAAGCAGAAACAGCATTTACCTATGCCAGTGGAAGAGCAAGTAGTTCTGATGTACATTTTTTCTAACCTGTATGATCAGTTAAGTAGAATACAAATAAGTGACATCAATAAATTCAAATATGACCTTATTAATTATTTTCATACTACGTACCCTGAAGTTTTAAAAAAGTTGTCAGACAGTATGAGTGATGATATAAAAGATGATATTTTCAATATTGTGAGTAATTTTGTTGCTCAATTTAATGGCGTTTAGGTAGTGTTATGTCTTCATCCATTATTAAAAAGTTTCCTATAACAAGAGAAGGTTTTGAACATATACAAGCTGAACTTGAGAAATTAAAGGAAGAAAAACCTTCCATTATACAAGCTATTTCTGATGCTCGTGATCAAGGTGATTTATCCGAAAATGCGGAGTATCATGCTGCACGGGAAAGGTTAGGTTTTATTGAAGGTCGTATAATGGAATTAGAAAACAAGCTTTCACATGCAGAAATAATAGAAGTGAAAAACTTGTCCGGTGATTCAGTAATGTTTGGTGCAACTGTAACATTGAGCATGTTAAATGACGATGATAGTGAAGTAGAATATATTTATAAAATTGTAGGTGAGTACGAGGCTGATGTTTCAAAACAGTTGATATCTACTAGTTCACCTTTGGGTAGTGCTTTAATCGGCAAAAAAGTTGGTGAATACGTGGAAGTGACAGTGCCAAGCGGAGAGAAATTGTATAAAATAGTTAAGATTGAATTTAAGTAAATTATGGTACAGGCCACGTATGCATCAATAAGTCTACCCGGCATTTCTTCTGTGGAAGATGTGTTAGAAGATGCTCGTTTTGGTAAGTTGTTTATTTTAGTTGATGATGAGAATAGAGAAAATGAAGGTGATCTGATCGTCTTAGCTGAAAAACTAAAGCCAGAGCATGTGGCTTTTATGGTTAGGTATGGTACTGGCATTGTATTTCTAGCTATGACAAGGCTTCATATGGGTAGGCTTGGTCTTGAGTTTATGAGAAGAAGTAATATAGATGAAAAGCTTACTCCTCATACTGCATTCACTACATCGATCGATGCACGTTATGGTATTGCAACTGGTGTTTCTGCTCATGATAGAACGCATACGATACTTACTGCTATTGACGGAAAAAGTACTCAAGATGATATTATTACTCCTGGTCATGTTTTTCCTATTATTGCAAACGATGGTGGGGTTTTAGTACGTAATGGTCATACTGAGGCAAGTGTTGAAATAGCAAAGTTAATTGGCTATAATCACGCAGCTGTAGGGTGTGAATTAGTAAATGATGACGGTTCTATGATGCGCTTGCCTGAATTGCTTAAATTTGCTGAACAACATAATATTAAGTTAACTACCATCGATAAACTTATACGCTACATTAAAAAACTAAGCTAGCGTTTATAAATTTGTATAATTTAAGTGTTAAAATATAAGATTCCTGCTAACTATACAAGTACAGAATTCTCATGTTTAAAGTTGCTAAGTTTTTTATCCTATTGTTCTTTTTTGTATATTGCAATAGCGCTTACTCTATTAGTGTTATTAGAGATAGTGAAGTGGAGGCAGTGGTAAAAGAGCTAGCACACCCCTTATTTTCTGCTGCAGGTATTGATGATAACTGGATAAGAGTTTTTATAATTAATGATAATTCGATCAATGCTTTCGTAATTAATAATAATAGCATTTTTATTCACTTAGGGCTTTTGCAATATTCGACCGAACCTTACGCTCTGCTTAGCATATTGGCACACGAGATTGCTCATATATCTGCTGGTCATATATCACAAATGAGTAGTGCTGTGGGTTACTTTCAATCGATAGCAATAGTTAGTTATATAGTAGGGCTGATTTCTACTATTATCATTAATCCTCAGATTGCTAGCGCAATTTTGCTTAGTGGTATGACGCTAAGTTCAAGGCTGTTTTTTAACTATTCTCAAGAGCAAGAGAGTGTAGCAGATAGCTATGCTTTGAAGTACCTTGATGAATCTGGCTATGATAATTTAGGTATGAAAGAGGTTTTTGACTACTTTAGAGGTATTGAACATGAAAATGCTGAAGGGTATTTCCGCACTCATCCACTTAGTAGTAAGCGCATATTTGCTGTACAGAATTATAAGGTTAAGAACGAAGTAAAACCAATTCTTGTAGACAAATTATTAAGGTTTAAACGTATGGTTGCAAAGCTAGACTCGTTCTTTTCTCCTATCCATGTGTTATCTAATAAGTATGAAGATAATTCTGAGTATGTGAGTGCTGTAATTTACTACAGGCAAGGAAAGATAAAAAAGGCTATTGCTAAAGTTAATTCGCTGATTCAAGAGTCAAGCAATGATCCGTACTTATATGAATTAAAAGCAGAAATGCTGTACAAGACTGGAAATTTAAATGAAGCAGTAAAAATGTATGAAGAATCACTCAGGTATTTATCTGAGAAAAACAGTTACTTAGTAAAACTTGCATTATCCCATGCTTTATTATTGTATGGTGATATAAAGAAAGCAATTTTTCATCTAGAGCAAATTGTAAGCGTAGAACCGAACAATGCTTTTGTCTGGAAACATTTAGGCATTGCATATAAGTGCGATGCTAATATAGCAATGCATTATTTTGCTTTAACAAAGAAGGCTTGTATTGAAGGTAATTTAAAGCAATTTGTAAAGTATGCTGAGTTAGCTGTTAGAAATTTACCAAAAGATAGCCCCTACTTGTTGCAAATTGAAGATATGAAACGGTTCAATGAATAGTAAAAACCGCCTTTACTTTTAGAGGTTACTTTGTTCCGCACTTTTCCAACATGACTTTTACATTATCACTTACATTAGGCATGATGTTCATTATGATTGCCTTAGCACCAAAAAATACACCGCAAAACATACCTAAAGCAAAGAGAGCTGGCCAAGGCATTCTGCCAAATATTGCAAGCAAAGACGCACCAATTATTACTACTGTCATGAGTGGACCACCTATCCCCCAAACATACCCAATAATATTACATATTACTTGGGCAGTTGTATCATCTACACCAGAGCCAGTGGTAACTGCATAGCCTGAGAAAGAGAAAAGCAATACTACACATAAAACACTAAAAAATTTTTTTGTTATAGAGTTCATTTTTTTCCCTTCAAATAATAAACTAGCTTAATAAAGACAATTTTAGTTTACATATATTTATTTTAAAGTAAAATTTATGGCTTGTCTATACATAAGGTGTTACTACATAAATAAACCACCATTAATATTAAGCACATGTCCTGTGATGTATTTTGCCTCATCACTTGCTAAAAACAGAACTCCTGCTGCTATTTCTTCTCCTGTTCCCATTCTTTTCATTGGAATATTATCTAATATTTTTTTCTTTTGTTCTTCAGTTAAAATTTTAGTCATCTTAGTGTCCATAAACCCAGGAGCAATGCAATTTACTGTTATATTGCGGCTTGCAACTTCTTTTGCTATAGATTTGCTCATAGCTATGATGCCAGCCTTAGACGCTGCATAATTTGCTTGCCCAGCATTTCCTGTCAGCCCTATTATTGAGGAAATATTTATAATTCTTCCCCAATTATTTTTAGTTAGTTTCTTATATGCTTCTCTGTTGAGTTTAAATGTAGAACTTAAGTTAATATCAACCACTTTTTGCCATGCTTCATCTGTCATTCTCAGTAATAAACTATCCTGTGTAACGCCTGCATTACATACAAGCCCATCTAAGCCTCCCATCAACTTACTTGCTCTATTTATTAGCTGGTTTACTTCCTCAGTATTTAATAAATTACAAGGAAGTATATAAATATTTTTTTCATATAGTTTAGCAACTCCTTCTAGGGTTTCTTTTTTTGTACCAGAAACGCATAGAATTGCTCCAGCTTTATGCATAGTTTTTACAATTGCCTGCCCTATTCCACCTGATGCACCGGTAACTAGGAATTTTCTGCCTTCTAATCTAAACATGGTAATTTTATTTTCCTGACTACTAACAGAATATTGACTGATTGGCAATAGATCTCTGCATAAATTTAGCAGCTTAGATATCCGCAAAAGCTTAAGTTGATCAAAATACAACACAGGAATTGTTACTAAATGGTTTATTCTGATGTTACACGGCCTAAATTAAGTACTTAAGTCATGGATCCTTTGTTTTTATGTGTTATCTTGCGTTAACGCAAGTTTGCAGTAGTATATGATAAGTAAGTTAAAAAATTTTAGTGCTGTTTTTTTACAGGTCTACTTGGCCATAGTGATAACGTAAGCATGCAAGGAACAAAAAATAAAAAAAAGAAGTATCCAAAATTTTTAGATAAAACATTTGCATTAATTGATGCAATGGTAAATTTTATTTTAAAGCGTGAGGGTAATAATGTAAATGAGGTCCTGAGGGTAACATGGGGGCCTCTATTTTTTGGTTTAGCAGTGATACTCATCTTTTTTGGAATAGGCGGTATTTGGTCGGCTGTAGCTCCAATTGATGGGGCAGTGCATGCAAGTGGAGAGGTGATTGTATCTTCAAATAGGAAGGTAATTCAACACTTAGGTGGGGGAATAATAAGCAAAATTTTGGTCAAAGAGGGCCAGGTAGTTAAAAAAGGTGAGCCTTTAGTTTTGTTAAGTGATGTTAATGAGAGGGCAAATTTAAGCATAATCAAAGAAAAACTCTTATCACTTTTGGTAACTGAAGCAAGACTTATTGCGATTAGGGGAGATTTTGACACAGTTGAATTTCCTGATGAAGTTAAAAAATTATCCAATGATGAACTTGCAAATAAAGTGATGAAAAATCAGATAAAATTGTTAAACTCTCAGCGCAAGAGTATATTAGGGAAAACTGACATACTGCAACAACGTATAAAGCAGTTGCATAATGAGTTAGTGGGACTAAATTCTCAGTTGGGTGCAGTATTCAAACAATATAATTTAATAGCTGAGGAACTGGAAACAAAAAGAAAGCTTCTTATCAATGGTCACATAGGCAAACCGCACATTTTAGCTTTAGAAAAACAGTTTGCCGAAATTGAAGGTAAAGTCGGTTATTACCGTGCTGCAATATCTCAAGTGCAGCAAAAAATTGGAGAGAACGAATTAGAAATTATAAATGTAAAAAATGATTCTCAGGAAAGAGCAAATACTGAACTTAAAGAAGTTGACACATCTATTGCTGATTTGAAAGAAAGACTAATGGTTGCAGAAGATGCATTAGCGCGTACAGTAATTAGATCGCCTCAAGATGGAATAGTCACAGATATAAGGTACCATACAGAAGGTGGTGTAATACAGTCTGGTGTTCCGATTATGAGTATAGTGCCATCAAATGATGACTTAATAATAGACGCCAAAATCCAGACTAGAAATATAGAGGAGATAATTTCTGCACAAAAAAAAGATAGTAATATAGTCTCTATTGACGGTTTAAAAGGGCTGAAGGTTAAAGTTCGGTTAAGTGCTTACAGTTCACGTCGTTTAAGCTTAATTAATGGTATAGTAAGCCACATTTCTCCTGATGCTCTCGACGATCCAAGATTAGGACGTTATTATTCAGTGCGTGTAGTGATACCAAAGTCAGAGCTTGTCCAGTTTAAAAATGTGTACCTGTATCCTGGTATGCCAGCTGAGGTGTATATAGTTACTCAATCCCGTACTCTCTTATCGTTCTTATTTATGCCTATAATTGCAACAGTCGATAGGTCTTTTATAGAAAGGTAGCTAATTCATTAAAGCTGAGAGGACTTTTTTTCATAGTAAACTTCTGAACTTTTGACAGCACGTTGACATATAGAAACGAAGAAATTACTTAACAAGCCTTGCCAGTCCCCATAGCCCTAAAGATGTTCAGCTATCTTCAATCTGTGCAGATTAAATGACAAAGTATTATGTAGTTGGCGTCTTATGTTTAATTTTTTGCACTACATGTACCTTATGTCTTCACAACATTTTTAGATTTTTTACCTATATAGGCTGAAACTCGCTTATAAAGCGTTTAAGATAGTATAATATGCCAATTTGCAGGATTAGAGAGTAAACGCTATCTACACGGAATATCTTTTGCCTTTTTTTTCTGCCTAGTAACTTTCTTACAGTAGCAGCAATTGCCTTTGGGGTTCCTAGTTGTTTTTTTATCTTCTATGATATGCATCTAATGCACTTTTACTATCAACTATACTAAAAAATTACTAAAAACTTAAATTAAGGAATTTCTTCCTGATTTGACAGATTGCTTCTGTTCGGTGCTATTTAGTGAATTTCTTAAATATTTATGGCTAAGGACTAGTTGCAAAAAAGTAGATAGCATTCAGAATAAAAAAACCTAAAAAGGGCATAAATACTGCAGCTACCCTTTAGTTTAGGTTATGTAAGAAGTCTAATATCAACAATATGTAGCACTGTATATTTATAGTGAACCCAGCGCTACATAATTGCCACGTATTCAATTAAAGAAAAGGTAATTATACTAATAAGTGATAGTGACCTAGAAGGGTAGCTTTGAGTTAATAAAAAAATATTATGGAGTATGTTCTTACGCTAAGAAATTTGAAGAAATAGGTGCGTATTTGTCGTAATTTTTAGGATTTCATAGTTTGCATTCCAGATCGTGGTGATGTAGGAAATTACTTAGCTGTTAACACTATTTTTTGCTGCGCTTCATGAAGAAAATAATATATTTAAGAAGTATATAAAGGCAAGTACAGAAGAAGATATTGCTTTAGCTTTAACACAGTTGCTATTGGAGGAAATAAAGATGCTATTAATATGTTCATAAGGAAAGGAGTGGAGCAATATTACAAGCTAAGATCCACATGGTTATACACCCTTGCTTGTTGTCTTAAAAAAATACAGCGCTCAGAAAATCTAAATTTGCATGATTATACAAAAATCATGATCAGAAACTATACATGTCCTACAAAATAAAGAAATGTCCTGAATGTGTTTAAATTACTACTGAAACAAAGCTGCAACGCATTTGCTTAAAGTTTCAGTGTTTCAACTCTTTAAAATAATAGAAACAATGCTGAATAAGAAAATTTTGTATTGATATATAGTACGTTCTATGATTATTTTCTATAAAGTTTAATAGTGTCTGTTACTGCTTTTAGGTGTGAGGCTAGAGGGTTATTAGCAGTAACAGACACTATTAAACTTATTATAGAATTTACTTAAAGTAAATACTTAATTTAAAATATTATAATATTTTAACCTAAAATAGATTCATGTAAATGCTTTTTTCCTCAAATTAGTATTGTGTTATTATAGCTATTGAATGCTAAAAAATTATTAGCCATCACTAATCTCTGTTTGCATAGTAAGTTTATATATACTATTATACAGTATGTCACTTAGTTTTACAGTAAACAAATATGGTGAAGTTATTAGCACTGTTGATAATGTTTTATTCAGGCATATCAGTTGCCTCTGCTCCTACTTCTTGGCAATTTGGGTTTCCTGCCCCTGCAACTGAGATAATGGAGGTTATAGTTAAGTCACATTTGTTTGTGATGAGTGTGATGGTTACAATAATGCTTTTTGTATGGGCATTACTAGCTTATGTAATGTTTCGCTTTCGTAAAAGCAAAGTAACAAATATAAGTAAAACTCATCATAGTATTCTTTTAGAAATTGTTTGGTTTGTTATACCAACGATTATTGTTGGTATATTGGCTTTTGAGAATGCTAAATTACTTAAGCTACAGGAAAAAATACCGAAGGCTGACATAACACTAAAAGTTATTGGTCATCAATGGTATTGGAGCTATCGATATCCGGAATATCAAGGTGTGTCGTTTGATAGCTATATTAAGGAAAAAGATGATTTTGTCAAAGGAGATTTGAAGCTATTTTCTGTTGATAATAACGTAGTTTTGCCAGTTAATACTAACGTTCGTTTGCAAGTGACGGCAGGAGATGTGATACACAGCTGGGGAGTACCAGCTTTCGGCATAAAAATCGATGCAATACCAGGTAGGCTTAATGAAGCATGGTTTAACGTCAAAAAACCTGGTGTTTATTATGGGCAATGCTATGAATTGTGCGGTCAAGGTCATGGATTTATGCCAATTGTTATTGAAGCAGTAAGCAAGGAAGATTTTAATAAGTGGATTGAAAATAAAAAATTAGTAAGTTAAATTTGTGGTACAGATTATGAGTGACATACCAAAAGGTATAAGACGTTGGCTATTTTCTACTAATCATAAAGACATAGGAACTCTGTATATCATTTTTTCCATATTATCTGGAATCATTGGTGGATTATTATCTGTAGTTATTCGCACTCAGCTAATGCACATTAATATATTCAACAACAACTACCAATTATATAACGTAATGGTTACAGGACATGCGTTGATAATGGTGTTTTTTATGATAATGCCAGCTCTAATAGGTGGATTTGGTAATTGGTTTGTGCCTCTTATGATTGGTGCACCAGATATGGCATTTCCTCGTATGAATAATTTAAGTTTTTGGTTATTAGTATCATCTTTTATTTTGCTTATCCTTTCAGTGTTTGTTGGTGAGGGTCCTGGAACAGGTTGGACTTTATACCCACCTTTATCACAAGTCATGTCCCATCCAAGTGCAGGAGTTGACCTTGCTATATTTGCACTTCATGTTGCTGGTGTGTCGTCGGTTGTTGGAGCGATCAACTTTATAGTTACTATATTTAACATGCGTACAAAAGGAATGTCATTAACTAAGATGCCATTGTTTGTTTGGTCTATCTTGTTAACGTCATTCATGCTAATTGTCGCCTTACCAGTGCTTGCTGGTGCTATCACTATGCTGCTTACTGATCGCAATATTGGTACTTCCTTTTTTGATCCTGCTGGTGGTGGTGATCCTGTGTTATTTCAGCATCTATTTTGGTTTTTTGGTCATCCTGAAGTTTACATAATTATTTTTCCTGCATTTGGCATCATAAGCCAGGTTGTGTCAACTTTTTCTCATAGGCCTGTATTTGGTTATATGGGAATGGTTTATGTTATGATAGGTATAACAATATTTGGCTTCATGGTTTGGGCTCATCATATGTTCACTGTTGGGCTTAGTGAAGATGCTGCTATATTTTTTAGCACCACTACAATTTTTATCGGTGTTATAACTGGCGTGAAAGTCTTTAGCTGGATTGCAACTATGTGGGGTGGAGCAATTGAGTTTAAAACACCTATGCTTTTTGCACTGGGTTTTATTTTCATGTTTGTTGGTGGCGGTATAACCGGAATAATTCTGTCTCATGGTGGAATAGATAAGCTTTTGCACGATACCTATTATGTTGTTGCTCATTTTCATTATGTCATGTCGCTGGCTGCTTTATTCGGAGCTTTTGCTGGCTTTTATTATTGGATAGGCAAAATGTCAGGTAAACAATATAATGAATGCCTGGGGAAAATACACTTTTGGCTTACTTTTATTGGTACCAATATCACTTTTTTACCTCAGCATTTTCTGGGGTTAGCTGGCATGCCAAGACGTATACCTGATTATCCTGATGCGTTCATACCTTGGAATTACATATCCTCAATTGGTTCATACATGTCCTTTACTTCAGTTATGTTTTTCGTGTTTATAGTTATACACCTCTTCAAATGGGGTAAGGAAGTTGGAAATAGTCCTTGGGGAGGTGATACTTTGGAGTGGACAATATCTTCACCACCGCCTTTTCATGCTTTCGAAAAACCACCAGTGATAAAATAGAATGCACGCAAATACTTTGTTAAACGTTGAATCGACAGTACTGGATTTTTGGCGTTTGCTGAAGCCAAGGATAATGTACCTTGTAGTATTTACTGCAGTTGCTGGAATGGTTGCTGCTCCAGGTAGTATTCACCCTTTTCTGGCACTAATATCCCTTATATGTATTGCTCTTGGCTCAGGATCTGCAGGTGCTATAAATATGTGGTATGATAGGGACATAGATCTGCTCATGAAGAGGACAAAAGCTCGTCCTATACCCTCTGGTAGGGTTTCTGCGGAAAGTGCACTTGAATTTGGTGTAACCATTGGGGTATTATCAGTATTTATTATGGCAATAGCAGTAAACTATATTTCTGCTATTTTGCTTGCAATTGGCATATTATTTTACATTTTCATATATACGATTTGGCTCAAAAGGCGTACTCCGCAGAATATCGTTATCGGTGGTGCATCAGGTGCTTTTCCTCCAGTAATTGGCTGGGCAGTTGTGACTGATTCTGTGAGTTGGAGGGGTTTTGTTCTATTCTTAATAATTTTTATGTGGACTCCACCACACTTTTGGGCCTTGTCTTTGAATAAGTCTGAAGACTATGAGAAAGCATCAGTTCCAATGTTCAATATTGTTTACGGCCCAGAGAAAACAAGAAAATATATATTAGTTTATAGTGTGTTGCTGGTGTTAACTAGCTTACTTCCAGCTCTATTCTTGAAAAGGGCTCTATTTTATTTAGGTATGGCAATCTTTGGAGGTTGCATTTTTATTTGGCATGCTGTGTCTATTATGAAGTTGAAGGATCACAGCTCACAGAAAAGAATGTTTTCTTACTCAATCTCTTATCTATTTTTTCTGTTTGCTAGTATTATTTTGTGTTCTATTGATTTGTTTTAACTATGAAAGAACAGCAGAAATATAAAAACTATTTTTTACTTTTTCTTCTAATAACGCTCATTGTAGCACTTTTCTTTGTTTCTATAATAAAATTTAAAGGTGCAGCTTAAACTGCCTGTGCATCTATAGGTTTCATTAAAATTGTACTTTCATAGGAGCAATTATATACTTTATTAATTTGTTATGGTTAAAGGTGAATAGAAAGGAAGTAACAATATACATGGATGGAGCATGTTCTGGTAATCCTGGCACAGGGGGATGGGCGGCTATTATATTATTTCAAGATTATAGAAAAGATGTTTATGGTAGAGAAGAAAATACTACAAGCAATAAGATGGAGTTAACAGCAGTGATCAATGGACTAAAGGCGTTAAAATTTTCTTGTAATATTAATTTGTATACGGATAGCCTCTATGTTAAATCTGGTATAACAGAGTGGGTAAGTAAGTGGAAAGTAAATGGCTGGAAGACAAGTAGTAAAAGATCAGTAAAAAATATAGAGTTGTGGAAAGAATTGGATAATATTGCTTCACAACACAAAATTAATTGGAAGTGGGTTAAAGCTCACAATGGTGATAAACATAATGAGGAGGCTAATAATTTAGCAAGAAAAGCGATAATCGATGCTTAAAAAGATTATTATATCATTTTCTATAGCTTTATTGTTGATATTCTACTTCTTTATTTTTTTTAAAGGTGAAAGTCCTTTAGAAATCAATATTAGTTATATCAATTTTTATGTAAAGAGTAAAATATCGAAAACATTTGCCAACTCAGATGTTGATATTGGGAGTACTTCAGTTATTTTGCAGAAAGACGGCAAGGACCCCTATTTGGTTATTACAAATTTGAAAATAGTAAATTCTGGTTTTATTATAGAAGCTCCTAATCTTTTTGTACATTTCAAATTAAGCTCCCTGTTTAGAGCTAATGTAAAAATTTCTCAAGTTCTAGCTGATAGTGTGTGTGCGTATGTCAATCAGGAAAAAGCTGGTTTTAAAGTGGTTGATTTTGATTTGAAAAATTCTTTAAAAGCAGTAAGGGAATTCTTTTTTGACTTAAATACAGGTTCGAGGATTGAAATTACTAACATTGCGATCAATAAAAGCACGGAAGGTGAATTATTTATTGATGAATTATATATAGGGAAAAGGGAAGATTTTAATGTTTTAGATATTCGTGTTCATACAAAAGATGAAAAGGGGTTTTTGGATGATTTGTCTATTACGATAAAAAATCGCAACGGTTTGCTAAATGTGTATGGGATATTTTATAACCTAAAATTGAAACTATTTAGTGAGTTTTCCACGTTAATTAAAAATTACAATTTAGGCAAAAATATAGGGTTTAAGGGAAACTTCTCGATGAGAATTAGTGGAAAGAATGAGATTATAGATGGGAATGTATATATTTTAAATACAGAAAATCGTGTGAATAAAAACTTAGCCATAACTAATGTGAATATAAATTTAACATATAGTGATGGGGTCATTGGTGTAAAAAACTTTCATTTTAATCTAAATGGTACGTATCTCTCTTTAATGGGCAAGATGAACTTTAGTGCAAATCATGCTTTGTTTAGAGTTAATATTAGTAAATTTGCTGCAAAGGATTTATGCACTTACGTACCAGATTACATAATAAATAGTGAATTTAAAAGCTGGTATTGTGATAACATTGATGGAAACATTTTAAATGTAATTGTAAGTTTTAATGGCAAAATTAACAATTTGATTAATAATGATCTGTCAGACGTCATTGTAGTTGCTGATATAGAAAATGGCAGCGTAAAATTTGATGAAGATTTTGAGCAAGTAAGGGAATTAAGCGGTGACTTGGTTCTTAAGAATGACAGTCTCAAAATTACTGTAAATAGCGCTAAGTTTCAGAATTTTACTATTAATGGTTGTAATATTGAAATGAATTCTCTTGACAGGGAAGATTCAGTTTTAACCATTAATGGCCAAGCTGTAAGTGATGCTTATGGATTGTATGAGCCTATAAAATTTAAGCTGGATGATGTGATTAAGGTTGAAAAGAACAAAATAGGGGGAGCAGCAAAATCTGTATTCAATTTTCGCGTCTTTAATATAAACGCCGATGATAAAGAAGTGAACTTTTCTGCCAAATTTCATTCTGAAATTGACAATCTAGTTATCTATGATGCAAATCTTGGTAGGTATGATATTAAGCTTGATTTTGGCAGTGACTTTATAGATCTGAATGGTAGTGGTATAGTAAATAATACACAGCTGCTATTTGACCTAAAAAGTAGCAACAAAAATGAAAGTTTTACCTGGAATTTGACCGGAGATTTACCTGCTCAAATACTTAATTTCAATAGTGGTTACTTCAATGCGAATATAGAATCAGTGATAAATCAAGATAAGACTGGATATGTTAATGGTAATGTAGATTTATCAGAGTTTGAATTGCGTTCAAGTTATTTAGGGTGGAAAAATCGTTTTGAGGATCACAATAAAATTTTGTTCTCTGTGAAGTTAAAAGGGGCCAATAAGTTGTTAATAGACAGGTTAGATGTTATAGGGAGCGATTTAGATATAAAATTTAGCGGAAGAGTAGAAAATGGGGATTTGTATTTAAATACTAGTAGCTTTAAGTTGCCTAATAATGATCTTAGTATAGAAATTAAGTCAAGTAAGGGAAAAAATATCATAAACGTTTGTGGTGAGAAAATTAACTTAAGTGATGTTTTAGATTTACTTGGCAAAAATGATAGTGGATTAAGCAATAATGTGAAAGTTAGTATGAATGTTGACAATGTAATTATGAAGGAAGGCATTGTTATAAAAGATGCTATCTTAAATATAAGCTGCACTAAAGGTAATTGCAATGGAAGTCAATTTACAGGGCAGTTTCTAGAAGATAACAGTAATATACTAGCAGAGTACAGTGAAATAGGACTGGAAATACATGCGGATAATTCAGGCATGCTTTTGCGTTCTTTAGGCATTAGTAAATCAGTCAAAAATGGTAAATTATCTTTTTACCTATCTCCTCAGAGGGAAAGTGGAGAACATTATGGTATGCTATCTATTGGTAATTTCTATATTAAAGATGCTCCACTACTCACTACTTTATTATCGATGTCTTCGCTTCCTGGGATTGTGAATACTATAAAGAATGAAGGTGTATACTTTTATAAGTATAACGCGCCTTTTTCACATAAAGATGGTACTGTTGAAATTGAAGAATCTTGGCTTGAAGGAGCGGAGTTAGGTATTAGCACTAGTGGCAAGCTTGATATTAGAGGTTATAAATTTCAAGTTGAAGGACAAGTAATACCGGCATATTCGATTAATAAGTCTCTGTTAAAAATTCCTATAGTTGGGAAACTTCTAACTGGCGGGAAAAGTAGGGGAATTATTTCGATAGACTACAAAGCAAGCGGAGATGATAAAAATAGTAATATATTTGTTAATTTTATCTCTTCGCTAACTCCAAGCTTATTAAAGAGGTTGTTGGGAGTATTTGATCGCGCTATGACCAAGGCTAACGAAGCTATTACCAACAGTTTGAAAGGTGGTATGAAGAAGAAGTTTAGCTCGGTGTAACCAAAGGGAAAGCTACTTCTCTGCAAGATCAAAAATGGCAAGAATTTCAGGATAATTCTCTATTTTGGCTATCCAATTGACGTCAAATATGATGAACTGCCAAGGCAAATGTACTGCTAAAATATGTGTGGCTTACACCAAGCAATATTATAGCTATTTCAGATAGTGAGAAAAAATGTACTATAAGAATCACAAAGACAAATTTGAAAGCATGTCCGTTCAAGTAAGTAGTATTGGTTATATAGGAGTTAGATTTTCATATTTTGAATATAGATTTTTAATAAAGTTGTTAGTTATTATCTTTCCATTAATAATAGGATTATGAGCAAATTTATATTCGCTGTTAAAATCAATATCTAGGTCCTTATGTGTTTATAACCAAAATTGAGCGTTTCTTCTGTAGGCCTTAGATTAGTATACTAATACTTCCTCACTTTACCTTTTAACTTACTAAATATTTTCTTTAATATGTCATACCTCTATCATTAATACTAATTTAAATATATATTTGTTAAATTTTAATTACTATAGAAATGCCTTTGCCCACGTATTGCACAATGAATCACCATAAGTAACTGCTTTAAGGTAAAATTCTTTTCCCCTTGGTAGCTTCAAAAAAGGTACTATTGAATCATCAAGCAGGGTGAGTTTCTCACCTGCAGTATACTCATATTCTTCGGTACCTTCTTGCCCTCTAATTAGGTTACTCATCTTATATTTATTTTTATCTGCAAGTTCAGCACTTTGGAATCCTACCACCTCTTTTCCAATTAGTGCTAGATTTGAATTTGCAATTAGACTCGTGTCTGGTAGCTTACCAAAACGTAATGTGAGACAAAAGTGGAACATAGTTTAGGTGATAAACCGCTAAAAGTGGTAAGTGAAACAAGTGCATCTTGCGCTCAGGATTCATAAAAAAGTAAAAAAACAACTTTTAAAGACCTATAATCTACTAGCCTTACTAGCTTAAATCTGCCGCTTTAACTTGAAGCTTATCTCTCAATTCTTCAACCTTGCTTAACTTAACTACATATGATTTACACAATCGTGTTTCAGATCTTGAAGAAATCTAGTATTAACGACAAGCCTTGAGCCTATTAAAATCCTCTTCAGCATGGTATGATGATCTAGTTAGTGGACTAGATGCAACCACTAAGAAACCTTTAGAATAAGCAATATATTTATAATGTTCAAATTCTTCTGGGGTAACATACCTATCAATTTTTGCATGCTTTGGAGTTGGTTGAAGATATTGACCGATTGTGATAAAGTCAACTTCAGCACTTCGTAAATCGTCCATAACTTGAAGTACTTCTTCTTTCGTTTCTCCAAGACCAACCATGAGCCCTGACTTTGTGAGGAGTTTAGGATTAATTTGCTTCACCATTTTCAACAAATATAGTGAATGAAAATAACGAGCACGCGGTCTTATTCTTGCATATAATCTTGGCACCATTTCAATATTGTGGTTATAGACATCAGGTGACGCAACAGCGATTGCTTCAAACGCTCCTTTCTTATTTAAAAAATCAGGAGTTAAAATTTCTACTGTTGTTTCTGGAGTTATTTTTCTAATTTCTTCTATACACTTTATAAACTGACTTGCTCCGCCATCTGGTAAATCATCACGGTCGACGGAGGTAATGACAACATATTTTAAGTTTAACTTTTTTATTGCTTTTGCTAAATTTTCTGGTTCGTGAGGATCTAACTTATTAGGGATACCAGTTGCAACGTTGCAAAATGCACAAGCACGAGTACAAACAGAACCAAGAATCATCACAGTAGCATGACGTTTGTTCCAACATTCACCAATATTTGGACATGCAGCCTCTTCGCACACTGTATGTAGACCATGCAGTTTAACAGTATTTAAGGTCTCATTGAATATTTCACCAGTCGGAGCTTTTGCTCTGAGCCATGGAGGCTTGCTATGCATCTGAGATGCCTAATTCTACCTCTTGTTTTGCTAAAACTTTCTTCAACTTTCTTTTTATTTTTTGTGCTTTTTTGCTTAGTTTAACTGTTCTTGTATTGAGCAAAAAAGCGTCAAGATTACCTTTATAATCTATAGTCCTTAAAGTCCTTATTGCTACACGAAACTTAAATTTTTTATTCAATATATTACTTATCAATGTAACATTATGTAAATTTAAAAGAAAGATGCGTTTTGCTTTACGATTTGAATGTGATACCTTATTACCAAAAGATTTCTTTCTATTTGTTAATTCGCAAACTCTACTCACTTTGATATACCAAGTTATTCTATGTATTTAGGTTACCTTATATAGTGAAATAGTCAATACTCTCTTGCTTAATTTTTATACCATATACTGCTTTGTAGCCAAAAAATATCGTGATTTTCTCTATCATAAGAGAGACCATATGCTGAATTTCCAATGCTTTACTACCATTTATTACCACCAGATGCAATACACCTGAATTTATATTTTGTGCATATGAGATCTTTTTCGGTTTTGTACATTCTGCTATTTCTGTTCCAACTATATTCTTCCAGTTTAAAATAAGACGTATTTCATTTCTGCTTATTCTATTCTTTATGCATTTCAATGCATAACTTTCTACTATAGACTTTAATTTTTTCGGGCCATTGCGTTTAAGCATTTTTTCACTATGAACTAGATTTCTCCATGGTTAGTATCTTTGCCAGTAAAATAAAGTTTAAAGTATACATGTCAATTATAATATTCATGCTAGTCTTCACGTTGTACTTTTGCAACCTGGTTTCAGTATGTCTGTGCTTTTAGTGTATTCTTTTATTAGTCAAATATTTATTGCATGTGTACCACTTTTATACTTTTCATGTATAGCAGGAATAGTCACAACTGGAATTACAACATCCTACTTATGTTTTCCACATATAAAGCAAAGGATTCGCAGCTTTCTCCTCATTTGCACAGCACGATAATTTTCAAGTTATAAAGTCATTGGAAGCATTCAAAAAAGGTCAGTTAACTGGTGTTGGTCCTGAGATGAAGGCAACGTAAGGATCTTTCTCCCTGATTGTCACGCAGATTTTGTATTCTCTGTTTTAGCAGAGGAGTTTGATTTGACTATGTATTTAGCCACATTGATGTTATTCGGCATCATTTCTACTCGCTTGCTTTACTTTGCATATAAAGGAAATGAACTATTTAATCTGCTGGTAGTTTTGGATATCTCAATTCAACTTATTACACAATTTATAATAAACATAGGGGTAACGTTGAACATTGTTCTAACCACTAGCATAACTTTGCCGCTACTTAGCTATGGCGGCTCTTCTTTTTTATCTTCGAGCATTGCACTTGGCATAATGCTGTCTTTAGTAGAAACCAGACTATCATATTAAATCTTCGTGAGCGTATTTCTTTTTAAAAGACACGCTACAGACTAGTTCCTTTATACTATACCTTTCCTCTTTCTCCTGAAACCAAAATCCATATACTTAACTTCAGAAACTTCAAAATAAGATGCGATCTAATATCAGGCAATTATTTTATTACATAAAACCTAATCTGCATTATTTCATCATAGCTTTTATTGCAGTTTTATCTTCAGCTTTAACGATTCTCCTTTTTGGCAGAGGCTTGAGTAACATAATTGATTCTGGTGCAGAGCACAACTTTACCACTAAGCTATTAGTTACTATATTTATAGTTTTAGCCATTTCTCTCACTGCATTTATTAGATTGTATTTCATTGGGATTGGCAGCGAGAAAGTTATTGCAAGAATAAGATATGACTTATATGGAAATATTACTGATTTGCAACCAAGTTTCTTTGAGAATACAAGTGTTCAAGATGTCATCTCAGCACTAATTACTGATACCTCTGTGCTGCAATCAATAATGAATAGCAGCTTACTAACCATATTACGAAATTTTATAATTTTGATTGGTAGTGTTGCCATGCTACTATATACAAACCTACATTTAACTACATATGCTGCTGCAATAATACCAATGCTACTTATTATCATGACTTCACTTGGGAAGAAAGTGCGCAATTATGCACGCTTTGCTCAGAATAAGCTAAGTGAGCTTGCATCATTTAGTGAAGAAAATTTCAGGTCTATAGTAACTATAAAATCATTTGTATTGGAAGAAAACGAAAAAATCCGTTTTAAGGAGCATCTAGATTCAGTGTCAAAATCATATGTAAAATTAGTATTCTTGCGCGCTATTTTAGTAACCTTGGTTATCGCGTGTGTGATAGGCTCACTAGTAATTTTGCTGTTTTTCGGTATTAAAGAAGTCTTAAGTAATAATATAACTGTTGGAGAACTATCTTCATTCGTGTTTTACTCAGCACTTGCAGCAGGAACTGTAAACAATTTGAGTGATAACATCAGTGATCTACAGCGAGGCTTTGGAATAGTAGAGCGTTTGTTTGAATTTAAAAATATGAAAAGCTCTATAATGGATGTCGATAATCCTATAAAAATTTGTGGTGTTAAAAAAGGAATTTCCTTTAATGGCGTAACATTTTTTTATGAATCTCAACCTGATAAGCCAGCGCTAGATAATGTATCATTTTCTATAGAGACAGGCCAAGCGGTATCAATCATTGGCCCATCTGGCAGTGGTAAGAGCACCATTTTAAAGCTCCTGCTCCGTTTTCATGATCCAAGCAAAGGCAGTATTACTATCGATGGGTATAACGTTAAATCAATTGCTTTAAGTAACCTTAGATCATTGTTTGGTTTGGTGCCACAAGATCATATTATATTTTCGTGTTCAATAATGGAAAATATACTGTATGGTAAACCAGGTGCTGAATATGAGGAAGTGAGGCAAGCAGCTATTAGTGCTTATGCGATGGAGTTTATTGAAAAGCTACCTGATAAATTTGACACATTTGTAGGAAAAAGAGGATTAAAACTTTCCGAAGGACAAAAGCAACGCATTATAATAGCAAGGGCCATACTAAAAAACCCCCAGATTTTGATACTGGATGAAGCAACTTCTGCTCTTGATTATAAAAGTGAAAACCTTGTACAAAAGGCACTGAGTAAATTAATGCAAAACAGAACAACAATCATGATTACACATAGGTTATCAACCGCACTCAAAACTGACAAGGTTATAGTAGTCAATCATGGGAAAGTAGAAGAAGTAGGAACTCATGACTTTTTAATGAGTAAAGGTGGATTGTATGCGAAACTAACGAAAATATAGTAGGCGTGACCTATTAAAGTACCATACAAATCAAAAAAAATTCAAATCATACTGTTGTCAATTGGATAGATATTCTAAATTTAGAATAAAGTTATTGAACTATTAACTATTTTAACTTATAATAACTTAATATTATTTTTTTAAAGACTATTATAATTTATACCCATGCTTTTTTACTAAGACAATAATGTATGACTTCTTACTTACCATTACCAGTTTTTTCCAATGCATACATCTTGTACGCCTACGTACACACCTTATGCTATTAACTCATGTCATAATTTACATGACATATATCACAATCCTTGTGATGTATTATGACCTCTTTACTAAAAGATTGTTTTAAACAACTTACCACACATATAATGCTGCTTTAGCATATACGTGCCCTAAGCCTTTCTAAGAGCATATGGACATTATTTGAATAATGTTCACTAATCCTATATTTCTCTTAATTTAAAGAAATTTCATAAGCAAGAGCTATCTACATGACAACTTCACCCACAACTCATTTTAGCAGCACAATTAATCTAACCATACTTACAATTTCTCTTTGAAGTCTTATCATTTTTTTGCAACAAAACCTCTGAACTCCAATATCTGCTACTTATGCAACGGCTGGTTTGCCTACAATTGTTAATGCGGCATAAACAAATCTTCTAGCTATGAAGCGACTTTGCTAAGCATATATTGCTTAGCTGCATCACTGTCAATATCGTATTTTAAAACGTATTGCAAATTAATGATCTCAGATATGCTAATTTAGTCTTCATGTTATAAAATTATTAATTATTTTATCCTATAATAATCTAATAGTCATTTTTTAAGGATTTTTATGACTTGTTATTCAGTTTTACAACTATACGATGCTTATTCCCATGGTATAGATAAACCTTATTTCTCAAATTGTAAACCATTATACATATTTGATAGATTTGACAATAGACCTTACTTTGATAGGGATTACATGACCACGAAAAAATTTTCCCTGCAGGCAATTACCGCATCATAATTTACACACATCTTCCAAACATCATCATATTCCATTCTAAGGTGATCATAACCCATATTTCAAACATTATTGTAACCCATATCACAGTAATCATCGTGATATAGCATGGTGTCATGCTCACGACTTTGGTACACAGTAGTGCTAAATATACCAACATATTAAACTCGAGGTGAAAGTAGAAAAATAGGAACTAGGATAATAGAAGTTGCAGAACTGAAGGAGTATCTGATGGTCTAGATGCTGCAGCATTTGGTTCTAGTGCAGATGCACTTTTAGGATAACAAATTGTTGCAGGTAATTGTAAGCGAAGGTAATAAAAGACGTGAAAAGTGCGTAGAGAATTAGAAGTGAGCAATATCATATTATGATTACAAACAGCGTTGACTTAATATGATAAATAGAATATAAGAAAAAGAAGGGATGTGCACTATGTACACCTGTCTATCAACTTATAACCTTTATAGCTCATTTGATTATAGTCTTTCTTGCCTTTCCTACTAGTACTGTTAATTTGAGATAAAGTTTTAATTATATAGAAGATTTTTATGCCAGAAAATGATGAGAATTTAGAGACTACAATAGAAGAAAGCAGCGAAGAGGAAACCTCATAACTTATGCTTTAAGCATTGTCGTGATCCATATTATTATATTATAATACTGCATGTTATCATGCCCATGATTCTGGCAATATAGTGGTAATATCTTATTGTTGGAAAGGTGGCTACCCATAGTAAAAGTTGGAGGATATACAGAATTTTTTAATTTAAATAAACCAGTACTGATGTCTGATCTAGGTTCAACATTTTGATTATTATTAACTGCAAATAAAGAGCTGTTTAATTTTGATAAACTGTGTGAACGAAGATAAAGAGAGGACATTTTGCAAATATATGTGCTTTATACTTTACAAGTTGTCCTGTACCGTTGTCTGAGAAAATACGGCATTATTGGTAGACTTTTTCCTCTTAGCAGTTCTTGTATAAGTTACACAACATAACCCTTTCATTAGTCTTGTTTATTCGCTATATTGTTGGAGGTTTTCATAGTTTTTCCAATCGATGAATATTTTTAAACGGATTTCCTCCTTGATTTTGAGCAAATTAGATAAGTTGAAGCAAGGGGTATCAAGTGTAACAAATTTTATTGTGGAGCCTCCAAGCAATAGAGCACATGGTGATATTTACACAAATATTGCTATGGTGCTCGCAAAGCACGAAAAGAAGAAACCTGTGGAAATTGCAGAGGTTTTAGCCAAAGAATTTGCACTGTTTGATGAGATTGCAAGAGTAGAAATAGCTGGCCCTGGTTTCATTAATATGCACTTAAAAATAGAAGTATGGCATGGGATTTTAGAGCAAATAAACGAGCTAAAGACGGAGTTTGGCACTCTTAACATTGGAAATAACCAGGCTATCAATGTTGAATTTGTATCTGCAAATCCAACTGGCCCACTGCATATTGGTCATGCAAGAGGTGCAGTGTTTGGTGATGTTCTAACAAATTTACTAAAAAAAGTTGGTTATAGGGTCACTAAAGAGTACTACATTAATGATGCCGGAGCACAGATAGATACGCTAGTTCGGTCTGTGTATTTACGATATAAAGAAGCCCTAGGAGAAAAAATTAGCATTGAAAAAGGCTTATACCCTGGTGAATATTTAAAGCCAATAGGAGAGGAGCTAGCCAAAAAATACGGCAGAGAGCTTCTAGAAAAGCAAGATAATCGAGTAATTAGAGAATACACTTTAAGCTCTATCTTAGAACTAATAAAGGAAGGCATGAACTTGCTTGGAGTAAGTCATGATGTCTTTACTTCAGAGTATGAGCTACAAAAAAGTGGTAAGATCGAGAAAAGCATAAAGCTGTTGTCTGATAAGGGCTTAGTATATGAAGGATACCTAGAAAAACCAAAAAGTAAAGAGAGTGAAAACTGGACTTCCAGAAAAGAGATGTTATTTCGTTCTACAGAGTTTGGTGATGATGTTGACCGTGCACTGAAAAAAGAGGACGGCAGTTGGACTTATTTTGCCTCAGATATTGCTTACCATTTCGATAAGATATCACGTGGTTTCAACAATATGATAGTAGCACTCGGTAGTGATCATGGTGGCTACATCAAAAGGTTAAAAGCGGTTATCTCTGCGCTGAGTGATAATCAAGCAAAAATAGAGGTAAAACTTCATAACGTTGTGAATTTTTTTGAGAATGGAAAACCCGTTAGGATGTCTAAAAGATCAGGAGACTTCCTAACAGTAAGGAATGTAGTAGAAGAAGTCGGTAGGGATATTACTCGTTTTATAATGCTAACGCGCAAGAATGACATGGTTCTTGACTTTGATTTTACTAAAGTTAAAGAGCAATCAAAAGACAATCCTATTTTTTATGTGCAATATGCGCACGTTCGTGCTCATTCATTGATGCGCAACGCTCCAAAAGAGCTCCCAAAAGCGAATCCTTCACTCCTAAAGACTAATGGAGAGCTCTTCCTCATAAAAACCTTGGCAAAGTGGCCAGATGTAGTAGAAACTGCAGCAAGGCTTTTTGAGCCGCACAGAATCACTTTCTATTTGCTTGAAGTTGCAGAAGCATTTCACATTTTATGGGGTTATGGCAAGAGTGATTTAAATATGCGATTCATACTGGAGGACAACCCAAACCTCACCGCTGCAAGAATGTTTCTCGTACAAGCCTTAGTACACGTCATCGCTTCTGGACTTTCCATGTTTAACATAGAGCCTTTGGAAGAGATGAAGTAAATAAAAAAATATAAAAAAAACTCTAACCCACTTGTGTATTAAGCTGCAACCGTGTAACGTCTCTCTTTCCTGCTGTTGATGATTATTTTACCTATTGTAACTACTGCTAAAATAAAGCGATATACACCTTGGGTTAATAAAGAAATAGGTGGCACGGAAGCTATACTGCCTGCCAGCAATAGTTGAGAACCATAAGGTAAGATGTCTTTTATAGTAGAGTAAAAATATCCAGTAAGTATACACTCATTACGGTACAATATTATGCTTCTGTGCAAGTCTTTTTGTAATATTATCACTTAGTGAAATATCTATGGTGTTATTAGCAACTAAAATAGTAAACATAGATGCTGTACCTGCTACAAACTATTGTTATTTTGTTTACTTTTTTAAAACTACCTTGTATGTCATTAGAATATTAAATTACAGTATAGTCAGAAAAAGTTGTTCCTAGTACACCAGCAATAATTATGTTTACAGTTGTTGTCGCTAGAGTGCTCTCTTTAAACAAACCCATAATTATTAGAGAAACATAGGGAATAACTTTTGCTATTGATAAATAATCTAAATTAGATGTAAGAACAAATTCTATACTATGTGAGGTAACTGCTGGTAGATAAGTGTTATAATGCTTGAAATAAACGCAACTTTTAAATTTGCTTTAAGTTTTTCTCTTACCAAAGCTCCTTGTGAAGAAATAGATGCAATAGTAGTATCAGATATAATTGAAAGGTTGTCACTAAGTACAGCATCACCTACCACAGCCGCAGTTCCTATTTCAAGATCAAAAGCTCCATTTTTCGCTAAGTTAACAGCTATTGGTACCATTAATGCAATAACTTCCATAGATCTGCTAATTGCAGTTGAAATAAAAGCGTAGGCTAAAAATATTCCAGGCAGTAGTAATTTTGCTAGAAGAAAGTTAAGAATTAAGTTAGCAACAGTATCTGCGCTACTAATTGATTGAGTAATTGCAGAAAGTGCTCTGGAAAACAGAAAAGTTAAACACATAGTAAGAGCGTTTTTATTACCCATGCCCTCGATAACAGTAATTGAAGTTGCGCTGAATCTTATTTATGCTAGGGAGATGGCAGAAAAAAAGTGCTGGTAACAAGTAGATTACTGGTGAAACTTGATGAAGTGGATTGCTAATTCCGATAAAGGAAAAATAAGTACCACTTCAAAGATACAACATAAAAAATAACTAGAGAAAAAAAAGCTGTCATTTTACTGTACTTAAAACTTAGAAAGTGTAACTAGTTAAGTGGGCTTTTAAGCAAGCACTAATATTTGGGTTTCGCTAATCATGCAGGAAACCGACAGCAGAGTTTTGAACTCTATATTCAATCTGTTTGCTAGATGGTACATGTAGTTCTTGACAATAGATCCTACTAAGCTCCAGCTCTGCTTACTGAAATGACATCCTAACAAGTGATTTCGTAGAGTATATTTTGTGCTATACTTTCTTATGTCATGCAAATAACTGACACTGGTGTTTATCCAAATAGAGTAAATGGAGAATATAAAAACCATATCAGTAAAAGATAATAACGTTAGACTAGACAGGTACATCAGAAGAATCTTTCCCAATTTAAAGCAATCCGTAATTGAGAAGTCTTTAAGGAGAGGACTGATCAAAGTTAATGACTGCAAAGCTAAATCTAGTGATAGAGTAAACTCTGGACAAATTATAACGATAAAATACTTAGATTATATTGAAAACGCTAATTCTGACTGTAAACATAATGAAAAGTTGGTAGAGCTGTTAAGAAGCAACATATTATATGAGGACGAATATATATTAGCCATTAACAAACCTGCAGGAGTAATTGTTCAAGGTGGCATAAAAGTAAAGATTAGTATTAGTGATTTGCTTGATCAAGTCAGAGAGGGAGAAACATTTAAAATTGTCCATAGACTAGATAGAGACACAAGTGGAGCAATAATATTTGCACGTAATGCTAATGTTGCCAGATACCTTATGGAGGAATTTAAAGGACGGAGAGTAAAAAAAACTTACTTAGCATTAACCTCTGGCATACCAAGTAAGAATAGAGGAGTAATAGACTACCCATTGGTGAAGAAATATGTTTCAGGCCAAGAGAAAGTGGTCATTGACAAAAATTCACCCCAGGATGCCACTACGCGTTTTTCGATTATAGCAAAATTTAAACTCAATAAACCTCTCGTGCAACGCCCTATTATTCAAGTAGCTGATACACAGCTGTACGAACATTGTAATTTAAGTCTATCAAGAGTGTGTCATCTAAGCAGCCTTTCTTCCTGTTACCCCAGTGCTCTCCTTTGTCATCTCAGTGCCCCGATACTGGTATCCAGCAAAACTGATCATAAACAAGCACACTATACAACATTTTCAATCAAAAAACTGGATTCCAGTATCATGTGCCGGAATGACACCAGATCGGTTGCTTATTTAAAATTACAGCCAATTACCGGCAGAACTCATCAGTTGCGCACACATTTAGCCTATATAAACTGTCCTATTCTTGGTGACGGTAAATATGGTGGTAAAAAAGCTTTTGTTGATGGCATAGCGAGTAAAATCCATCTCCACTCATATTCTTTATCTTTAAAACTACCAAATAATAAAAAAATCACTATTACTGCCCCTCTCCCTGAGCACATCAAAAAGTCCATTGAAGCACTACACACTTCCTTTTGAGTAACAAATGCTAGCTTGCAAAGCAGTGGCTTAAAAAAAGGCAAAAGAAGTCCTGTGGTGGCTAGTTATTTACTATGTACTTTCAATATTAGCGTTTTTTATTCCAAACGCTTAATGATTAGCTGCTTTTTAAATTGCGACTAACCTTTAGCTGTAAATATTTAAGAAATTTACTAAGTAAAAAAAGGCAAAAAAATCCCCGTGGCAGCTGGTTATCCATTATCATTTTATCAGTTGGCGTTTTTTTAATGTTTTTAGCGCTCAGCAAGCATGATTTACAGCACTAGCTAATAATGCAGACAATAATATAAAAGACATGAGGTGCACACAATGCAAAAAATTAAACATGAGACGCCAGATATGTTAAGTTTTTTTCGTTTAATCTGTACAGAGAAGATAAATAACTAACTTCAGTGTTATGGGAGCTGGCGAAGTTTATCAAAGAATTTTATGTTTAATCTACAATGAACGGCTGGCAGACTTGTAAACGTCAGTATATAGCTCATCAATGTTTGGCTCTTCACTATTTTTGGAAAAACTTTCTGACTTTTTCACTAAATCACGTATTTCCTTGTCAATTGCTTTACATTCTTCCTCTGAAGCAATTTTATTATCTATAATGCACTTCTTTAAAGTGCTTATAGGATCATGATTTTGCTTCATATCTTCAACTTCTTCTTTCGAACGATAAGTAGCAGGATCTGACATCGAATGGCCGCGATATCGATATGTCTCCATTTCAAGTAAAATAGGTCCTTTTCCGCTACGCGCATACTCAGCTGCTTCGCTTGTAGCCGCATAAACAGAAAAGAAATCCATTCCATTAACTTGCTTCCCAGGAATACCAAAACTCTCCCCTCTCTTATATAGCTCAGTTACTAAAGTTGACCTTTGCACGGAGGTCCCCATCGCATATTCGTTATTTTCTATGATGTAAACCACAGGTAACTTCCATAAAGATGCCATATTAAATGATTCATACACTTGCCCTTGATTTGCAGCACCATCACCAAAATACGTGAATACCACATTATCTTTTTTCTTATATCTGTTAGCAAATGCTATTCCTGTGCCAATTGGAACTTGTGCACCCACTATTCCATGTCCACCAAAGAATTGCTTTTCAACATCAAATATATGCATTGAGCCACCTTTACCTTTTGAACACCCAGTTTCTTTACCGGTCAGCTCTGCCATCACAACATCTGGATTGGAGTCACATGCAAGCATTAAACCATGGTCCCTATAACTTGTGACAAAAGCATCACCATGTCTTGATGCAGCGTAAGTCCCAACTGCAACTGCTTCTTGTCCTATTGATAGATGACAAAATCCACCTATTAGTCCCATTCCATATAATTGCCCTGCCTTTTCCTCAAATCTGCGTATGAGTAGCATTTTTCTGTAAAATTCAATTACCTGCTCTTTAGTGAAATTTTCTGCTTTCATCTTGATTTCTTTTTCGTTAAACTGAGATAATATCAGAAATTTTTAATATCTTGTAACAATATCTACATGGATTATTACCACTGGCTCGAGGCTTTTCATATTATTTCCGTCATTATGTGGATGGCAGGTATGCTTTATTTGCCTAGGCTGTATGTTTACCACGCAACTGTAAAGCCAGGATCAGAAAATGACAGCTTACTTCAAACAATGGAAAGGAGATTTTTAAGATACATCATAAACCCTGCAATGCTTTTTTCACTCAGTTTTGGGATTGCATTAATGATTATTAGGGAAGCGTACCGCGAAGGGTGGTTTCATGTAAAAGCACTAGCATTGTTTTTTATGTTTGGTATTCATGGGCTACTTGCAATGCACAGGAAGAAGTTTGCAATGGGTTCAAATGAAAAGAATCACGTTTATTTTCGCGTTTTAAATGAGATGGTCACGGTATTGATAATAATCATAGTTATTATGATTGTTGTGAAGCCATTTTAGTGGATACTGTTTATGTGAAATATGTTTGTCAAGAAAAACCAGAAACAATGGAAGAAAAGTTAATATACTACTTTAGTCAGGACAAATGTGAAGGGAATGCAGAAATGAAAAGTCTGCTAGGAGGGAAGGGAGCAAATCTAGCAGAAATGTGTAACATTGGTATTCCCGTTCCACCTGGTTTTACAATTTCCACTTCTGCTTGTAAAAGTTATTACCAAGGTAATGGACTATCTGACGACCTATGTAGCACAATCAAAGAATACATGACAATACTCGAAAATGATATTGGTTGCAAATTTGGAGATTCAAATAATCCCTTATTGGTTTCAATACGTTCCGGTAGTGTTAATTCAATGCCGGGCATGCTCGATACAATTTTAAACGCTGGCTTAAATGATACAACCGTCATTGGTCTTGCAAAAAAAAGCGGAGAACGTTTTGCTTACGATAGCTACTGCCGTTTCATCATGATGTATTCCAATGTTGTATTACAACTCGACCACCAACTATTTCAAAGCATTATTGATAATGAACGACAAAAAAATGGAGCAAAAAGTTTAGCTGATCTTAATGTTGATGTTTTAAAGAGGATTGTTTGCGATTTCAAAAAGATAGTGCATGAAAAAACAGAGAAACATTTTCCGCAGGACATTGAAGAGCAGCTGCTAAGCTCAGTAAATGCAGTGTTCGCTTCTTGGCAAAATGAAAGAGCTGTTTCCTATAGAAAAATACATAATATTCCTGAAAACCTTGGAACTGCAGTTAATGTACAAGCGATGGTTTTTGGTAATCTGAATAATAATTCCGCAACTGGTGTGATATTTACACGCAATCCTTCAACTGGAGAAAAAAAATGTTTTGGTGAATTCTTGGTCAATGCTCAAGGTGAAGATGTGGTTTCTGGTGTCTATACTCCTATACCGATTAATGGGAAGCAAGAAAACACCATGGAAAAGTTAATGTCAAGCGTTTATCAAGAATTATGTGAGGTATGTAAAAAACTTGAGGTGCACTATAAAGACATGCAAGATATCGAATTTACTGTGCAGGGCGGCAAGTTATGGATTCTACAAACTAGATCTGGTAAGCGTACAGCTGAAGCTACTGTTCGTATAACAGTTGATATGGTAAACGAAGGAACAATTACAAAAGAAGAAGGAATACTAAAAATCGATCCAAAAATTTTTGATAATTTATTACATCCAGTTCTCGAAGCTAGAGGCGATCAAAAAGTAATAGGGAAGGGACTGCCAGCTTCTCCAGGTGTTGCTTCAGGATGTGTAGTTTTCAGCGCAAGTGATGCGGAAAAAGCTGCAGAACAGGGCAAAAAAATAATTTTAGTAAGGCTAGAAACGAGCTCTGAAGATATCAACGGAATGAATGCTGCAAGTGGTATAATAACAGCACGAGGAGGAATGACTTCGCATGCTGCCGTTGTAACCCGCGGGATGGGTAAACCATGCATTTGCAGTGTAAATGGACTTCATATCGATAAAAACGGAAATTTCTTTTCTGTAGGAGATACAACAGTAAATAAAGGGGAACCAATAACCATCAATGGAGGAACAGGTGAAGTTATGCTCGGCATCCTTCCCACAATTTTACCTGAGTTATCGCAAGAATTCAAAACGATAATTAACTGGATAGATGAAACTAAAATGATTAAAGTGAGAGCGAATGCTGATACTCCAAAAGATGCAAAAATTGCTAAAGAATTCGGTGCTGAAGGCATAGGTTTATGCCGTACAGAGCATATGTTTTTTGCTAGTAACAGGATTGAGTTCATTCAAAGATTGATAATAGCTGACGACAAAACCGAAAGAGCAAGTGCATTAAGCAAGTTAGAGGAAATGCAAAAGTCCGATTTCAAAGAGATATTTTCCATTATGGGGGGCAGGGAGGTTACTATACGTTTGCTTGATCCACCTCTACATGAGTTTTTACCCGATAATCAATCTACTATAGAAAAGATTGCTAAATCACTGAATAAGTCAGTTGAATCAGTAAAAAACAAAATAGTACAGTTATCAGAAAAAAACCCAATGCTTGGCCACCGAGGCTGCAGGCTTGCCATCTCTCATCCTGAAATATATAGCATGCAAACCAGGGCAATACTCAGTGCCGTGGACGAGTTAAAGAAGGAAAAAAAGGCAGAAGTTAAGCCAGAAATTATGATTCCTTTTATCATGAGCGAAAAAGAGTTTATCTTGATATGCGAGTTATTAAAAAAAGAGGCTAAAAATTTCGATGTGAACTATTCAATTGGAACGATGATAGAGCTACCACGGGCAGCACTGATTGCTGATAAGTTAGCAAAACATGCAGAGTTTTTTAGTTTTGGCACTAATGATTTAACGCAAACAACTATGGGGCTCTCAAGAGATGATTCAGTTAATTTCCTCAATTCTTATAAAGAAAATAATATATTTGAAAACGATCCATTTGAAGTACTAGATGTCGAAGGGGTAGGGGAGTTAATTAAAATAGCTATTGAAAGAGGAAAAAAAACCCGAAAAGAAATTAAACTTGGTGTATGTGGAGAGCACGGAGCAGATCCAAGATCCATAGAGTTTCTTATCAAGTCAGGGGTAAGTTACATCTCATGTTCACCTTATAGAGTACCAATTGCAAAGCTTGTGGCGGCTCAGAAATCTAAGTGTGCTTGGATAAGCGGAAAACAATAGCAAATGGTACGTACCATTCCAGGGCGTACTGCACGAATTGCAATATTTCAGAATAAATGTATACCAAAAATGCAAAAAAAACACTTGACAAATCTTACCAGCCTCTTTATTATAAATAATAAAGTTGTTTTGTAATTCAAAGTCTAGGTGTATATTTAATTTTTATGGTATTTTTCCTATATTCTTTCTAGATTTTTTTTGTAGTAGAGTTGGTTTATTGTACCTAATATTATGTGTTGTACTTATCAAGCGTTTAAGGCAGTATAGAACACCAATTTTCAGGATTAGAAAGTAAATAACTATCTACTATGCGGATTTTTTTACCTTTTTTCTACTTATTAAATTTCTTATAACCGTTCACGGAGATAAGGGATTTACAAAGTGATTGTAAAAGTGTAAAGACATGAGAAGCTAAGTATGGAGTGGGTATGATAACAGGGCTGCAGAAAAGATTGTGGCGTACAAATCAAAAAACGCTAATCTCAAAGAAGAAATAAAGGCTCTGATTATAGAAAATGATGGCTTAAAAGCAAAAATAATTGAGCTAGAAGATAAACTGGGCTGAACTCAAAAAGTTCATCTCTACCACCATCGCAAGATATATATCGCAAAAAAACAAAAAAGAAAAGTGATAAAAAACCAGGAGGTCAGCCAGGGCATAAGGTATATAAGTGAGATTTGATGGTAGCAAATATAGTAGTAGACTATACAATTTTATCAGGTTTGTGTGTGTGGAAATAAGGTTGTTTTAGAAGATGAAATTGTCCATTAAAAGGTAAGAATTACCAGAAATCAAACTAATCGTAACTGAGTACAGGTTGCAAAGAAACTATTACAGAGCTTGTGATAGGAAGGGTTCAGCTAGTTTAACCATGGGGGTTTCAAGATGTCTTCTAGGGTTCAATGCTAAAACAACAATTAGCAGCCTAAGTGGCTTTTTTATTAACTCGAAAAGAAAAGTACAACAAATTTTAAGCAGTATATTTAACCTCAATATAAGTCTTAGTTTAGTATCAAAGACTGAGCACAGAGTATCAAAAGATGCGCATCTGAATATGAGAAAATGAAGGAAGAATTGAAAGAAACCTGCATATAGATGAAACATAGCACAGAAATCAAGGAGAAAGAGGCTGGGTTGGGTAATAACAACAAAGCGCTCTGACACTTCTAAAGATGACCGAGTCTCGTGGCAAGAAGGTGTTGCAAAGTTTACTGCCAGAATACAATGGCATAGTTGTAAGTAACAATACGCTGTGTACAATTATTTTAGTCTTGAAAATAGATAGATATGTTGGACACATTTGACAAGAGATTTTGAAAGATTTGCGTATAGTAAAAATATTGAAGTGAGCAAAATTGGCCAGGCGCTCAAGTCACTCAACAACAGAGTATTTGTGGTACAAAAGCAAAAAAATAAAATTTGGTAGATGATTTAAGATTTTATCAACTAATGTAAAAATTTTGAAAAAGGGTAGAACATCTTTTGTGTAAAATGACTAGGGTTATAAATGGTACTCAAACTTTGAGGATGGCTGCCAAGATGTTAAGATCTGAGGATATGGAAGTTTTTACGAAAACTTGAAGTGATAGATACAACCAATAACCTTGCAGAACGGTAAATGAGGCGCTATGTAATCTATTGTAAGAACAGCTTTTTCACTTGGTCAGAACGTGGAGAAAGATTCATAAAAGATGTTGTCGATATTTTAACTTCGCGTCTAAATGGCCAAAATTCCTTTCAAAAGTTACAGAATCTAGTAACTGTTACTGCTTAATTCTTTATTCATTTCCACAATTTGTAAACGGTTACTGTTCGTACAGCTATATGCTTGACATTGCGATGACAAGAGGAAGAACATTGGATGATATTCTATATTTTTATAGCTTGTGAATTTACGTGCTCAACTTTATTTTCTTCCATCTCTCTATAACTTGATAATGTAGAAATTATTGCATGTAGTATAGTAGTTATCACAACTAAAACAGCTACAATACCGCAAATTACCGCACCAACTACAGATGGAACCATCACAGCAGCAGTGATGAATAATCCTGTAATCACAACTCCAATAGCATCATTCTTTAGTGAGGTATAAAAATACTCCTTATTTTCTTTATATCTAGTTCCTTTTTCATTTGGTAATTGGTCAGCATTTGTTTCTTTTATTGATATAGGAGACACTGGTTTATTATCAGCATTTTCACTGGGTTACGGTTTATTTTCTTCTATATTCAGCGGTATAGTAGCCTGATCAGTTTCTGTTATTACAGGCATCCCACCCCCATTTACTGCTGATTCATGCGATGCAATTACTTTCTTACTTAATCATTCCGTACTAGCACCATTGCCGCTATAGAATTACGTTCCGAAGTAGCAGTACAAAATGCATCATCCCTCAATTGTTGGTATAATACGTACAACTCACTTTTAAGATTTAGTTTTAATTGCTCTGCATTAATATTTTGCAGTAGCGTGCTTAGAATTTCAGTATTACTGTCATTAATATCAGGAACAACAGAGCATAATATAGACTTGTTCTCCTCAATTTACTAACATAATATCTTCCTTCTTGGCCGATTGCATTAATGGTGGTCACCCCATCTTCTAAGAGAAACTTTATAACTTTTGAATGCTTTTGATTGTGTTTAATTGCATGATCCAATAATCCATTTCCTAACACAGCACCTTACTCACACTTACTTTGAAGACTAATTCTTTACTTACTTAATTTCAGTTGTAAGCTTTCAGAGCTAAGGTCCCATGCTATAGAGTTTATAATTATCTAATAAAATCGCCACTCAGCACAATAGTTTTTACACTATCTTTATTACTACTGCTGGATTCTGCCCCATTTTCTTCTGCATCAGATGTGTTTTGCTTCTCCTTTTGTTTATTGCTGATCTAAGCAGTACAATTATTACACAGTTTGAGAGGTATTTAGAGTGTGATCAAGAATTGTCGAAGTCAACTTTAAATTCAGAGTCTATTTTAAGCTCTTTCTTAAGCGAGAATTTACTTTCTGTAATTATTTCTAGAAGATTTTTATATTAGTTCTAATATATTTATCATATACTTTAAAAGTAGCCTAACCTTTGGTAGACTATCATCTATAAAAGTATTACCCAGAGCATTAATCTTTTCTCCCTTATAAATCTTTTGTTATCTAAAAGCACCTTCATAATGTCAATTTTTTCATTGCAAGGAACTATATCGAAGGACTCTAGTATTTTCGCATGATCTATATAATCTTAAAATACCTTAAACTCTTGAACATTTCCCTGAACAGTAGCATCATTCAAAGCATACAATTTTTCCTCTTCATCAAATTTACCACTTTCTAAAAATATCTTTACAACTCCAGGCTGTTCATTTGTTACAGTCATGTCCAACCATAGTTCTACTGCCAGGGCTTCTCTTAACTTGAATGCCTAACTGTACAAATAATTCAATAACTCTTAGAAAGATACCATAATCGCTTAAAATATCTTGCCTTTTTAAACTGATGGAATCTACAAGTGAGTCAAAAATTTTTTCATCTGTTACTTCTCCTTTTTTTTAGTTCTCCATAAAACTTTTAAGCCTCTATTTCAGGGCTTTTGGCTATGAACTTTATCTTATCGTATAGCATGGTAAATTGAGCATCTCTGGAGTCATCAGGATCTGCCAAGTTAGTTTCCGCTTTATTCCCTGCAATATCAGATATGTTTTGCTCCTCTTCCTTGGTTAACGCTGCAGTTATTTGCTCTTGTTGAGAGGAGAGTAAGTCTGTTGTTAAGGAGAAGATTTTTAATACGTGAGTTTATCATTTTCAGTTGCATGTTTTAGTTAGTAGATCTTCTAATGAATGGCCTCCTTACAATTAGTCAAGACATCTTGCAATCTCAAATGGCATGATATATACTGAATACTTAGTTCTCGAGTAAATGATAGAAAATCTAACATATAAATTAATTAAAGTAACTGAAGCTGCAGCACTTGCCGCATATAAGTTGGTGGGCTTAGGTGATGAAAAAAAGGCTGATCAGGTTGCAGTTGATGCAATGCGGACGGTACTAAATTCGATGGAAATAAATGGCACAATTGTAATTGGTGAGGGTGAGAGAGATAAAGCACCGATGCTATATGTTGGAGAGAAGGTTGGCACTGGAAACGGTCCTGAGATCGATATTGCTGTTGACCCACTTGAAGGTACTACAATTTGTGCTCACTATAAACAAGGTGCAATGTCCGTTCTTGCTGCAGCGAAAAAAGGTGACTTTTTACATGCACCAGATATCTATATGGAAAAAATAGCGATAGGAAAAGATCTTCCAATAGGTGTAGTTTCACTAAAAAATAGTGTTGAAAAAAATTTTGACAATCTAGCCCAAGCAAAAAAATGTGAAGTAAATGATCTTACAGTAACTATACTTAAACGTGAGAGGCACAATAATTTAATATTAAAAATCAGGAAGTTAGGAGCAAGAGTTAAATTGATAGATGATGGTGATATTGCTGCTATAGTTTCATTAATTAATGGCAGCCACGATATATATATTGGCATAGGAGGAGCACCAGAAGGAGTGCTTGCAGCTGCAGCGTTAAGTTCAATAGGCGGACAAATGGAGGGAAGATTAATATTTGACACACATCAGTCAAAAGAAAGAGCAAAAATTTTGAATATTGATGACCTAGAAAAAATCTACTCTATAAAAGATATGGTAAAAGGTGAGTCAGTGTTCATTGCAACTGGAGTAACAAGCGGAGAGCTTGTAGATGGGGTTAAATTTGGTCATAACATCTGCTCAACTAGTTCTTTAATAATGTTGCATAATAAGGTGATAAAGTTGCAAACAATACAAAATTTATGCTAATTTCCTTAGTTTTAACACACATAAATTTTAGCATTTACAATGCACTAACATTAAGATATACTAATTTTAGTAAAATCGAAAGAGGTATGATATGGGATTATTTGAATGGTTCAAGGGATTTAAATCTTCTGTGGAAAATACAGATGTCAATATTGCTTTACAAGAGAAACTGATCATACAAGTGGTTTCTTAAGACAAGCGTAAATTTGATAATAATCCTGAGATATAAAGCATACTATCAGGTTTTGACAATTTAGATTTCTCAAGTCGACCATTTAATTATCCTTCGTATGACATGAATTATGATGAAGGTAAAGAGGCAAATCCATTTAACAAAATAGCAAAATACTATGGAAGAAATAAGAATGTTTCCCTTTTTATTGCCACGCTGGTGGTAATGTTCAAGCTAAAGAGAAGTTTATAGAGAAGATGAATATATATTTGGATAGAGTTAATAAAGGAGAGTATGATGCAAAAGAATTTTTAAATAGTGATTTAGCTGCTTTCTTTAATAAATATCACGTAGTATATTCAGGACATAATCGGTAATATTTGTAAAGAGTAAAAATATACAGCAATAGTAAAAGAATACTAATAATTGTGAAGAATGAGAAACAGGAGAAAAACTACTCTTTCGTAGAACTTGCAATATGTAACATTGAAATTAGTTAGGGTGCAAAAGATAAGTCTGGAAAAGGCCTTAACTATTTTGCTGTTTTAAATATAAATCCTGATCAAACTAGTATTAGGAAGTTATCCATCGACGGTAAAAATATTGACTAAAGGACATTTTAGAACTAGCTGAGCAAAACTAGGCTGTGTCTATAAAAGGTAAAGCTTTACGTGAAGTTTTAGAGAATGTCTAGTTTAATAAACACTGTATGAGAAAAAGAAGGACACACAGCCATATGAGAATATCATCATCGGTATATCTAACTCTATCATTGATGAGAAAATAACTGTAGAAAAAGGAGTTTCTTCCCTTCAGCAAGGGGCTGCTACACATTAAACCTAAAGTGCATTATATCACCGTCTTGTACAATATAATCCTTGCCTTCGAAGCGAATCTTGCCTGCGTCTTTGCAAGCCGATTCGCTTCTATATTTTACATAATCTGCAAAACTTATCGTTTCTGCTTTTATAAAACCTTTTTCAAAATCATTGTGAATTACACCAGCTGCTTTATCAGCCGTTGACCCTATTTTTATTGGCCACGCTCGTGCTTCTTTGAGGCCAACAGTAAAAAAGGTTATCATACTTAGCACTTCATACATAATACGCGCTACTCCATCAAGTCCCGACTCTTGCAGGCCAAATTCTGATAAAAAACTCTGTTTTTCCTCCTCACTTTCAAGATTTGCAATATCTGACTCAAGTTTTGCTGAGATGCAATAAAATTTATTTTTGTTCTCTTCTGCTATTTTTTTCACCTTTTGAGATAGTTTATTACCCGTTATAATATTTGTATCTTCAACATTGCAGACGTACATAACAGGCTTTGCCGTCAGCAATTGAAGTGATTTCATTTCATTTCTATCACTACATTCTAAACTTCTTGCAGGTTTACCGAGTTTTAAAGTAGCTAAAACCTCCTGCATCAAATCAAGTTGCCTCTTTAGCTCCTTATTACCCTGCTTTGCTTTCTTTTCTAATTGAGGTAGCCTCTTTTCTATGCTATCAATATCAGCCAAAATTAATTCCATTTCCACTACCTCAGCATCTGATATTGGATCTATTTCATTATGCACATGGTTAACACCGTCGTCCATAAAGCACCTAAGCAGATGAACGATGGCATCAACTTCTCTGATATGACTCAAAAACTTATTACCGAGCCCTTCACCCTTACTCGCACCCTTTACCAGACCTGCAATATCCACGACTTCTAGCTGATTGTAGATTACCTTTTCTGAACCGGCAATTGCTGCGATTTGTCTCAAACGCTGATCTCTTATTGGCACCTTGCCAATATTTGGTTCGATTGTACAAAAGGGGTAATTTGCAGCTTCAGCTGCACTTGATTGTGTAAGTGCGTTAAATAAAGTTGATTTCCCTATGTTCGGTAACCCAACTATGCCGCAGTTAAAGCTCATATTTACCATATAAAACCACAATTGTTACATGATTTAAGAATTTTTGCTATACTTAATTAGTTATTTATTAACAACTTTACTGATATAGTAATATATAATTAAGGTGAGAAACTATGACTACAGCTCAAAAACCGGAAACTACTAAGTGATTTTCAAGACATTGAAAGTGCGAAAAGGTTCAAGAGCTCAGGGCAGGAAATAACTCTTTCAAGTAGTAGCCCCTACACTGATAATTTCCATGTAGGGCAAGCAATTGGTAATGGAAATTGTTTTTTAACCTCATTCAAACAAAGCTTAAGACAGCAGAAGGGAATCAAAAGTTACTGTAGAGCAGTTGTGAAAAGACTATAAAGAATTTGCGCAAAAAAATCTGCAGAATGGTTTCAAAGTGCAATTGCAAGCAGCTACGATAGTAGTGATAATATTCGCATTGAAATTGCAGATAACTATGTAAAAAATATCTTGGATAATAGTAGATGGGATGATCCTGAAGTTGAAGGTAGAATACTTTGTGGAAAGTATGGCATGAAGTTGCACCTTTGAATCAAAAATCGGTTATATTTTAAGTTTTTGCAAAGATGGATATTTCAGGATGAGGATGGGTTTAATGCAAATGTTAAACAAGTAATAATGGGCTCTAAATTCTATGGAACACTTGCTAAAGGGCTTTAAAAAATTAACTCAGATTGAAGCGAGTAAATCGCTAGAAAATATGTGAGGTCTTGGTGACATAGGTCGCACACATAGCCTTATCAGTTCTTCAGGTAGTACGTAAACAGGTAGTCTAAACTATAATAATCAATCTACCATGCACATAATAAACAAAGGTGATGCTCATTTTGAACCATTGCTTGACAGAAGTAAAAGTTTAGCAAAGCAAGAGTAAGAAGATTTTCTATTAGCAAAAAAACTTCAGCTAGATGAGATCTCAGAATATTACAACTTTTCAAGGGGTAGCCGTCAGAGAGCAGGGGTTGAAAGAAGCGTTTGATAAGTCATTAGCAGAAAGTTTAATGGAGAAATTAGTGATGCTATAAAACGGGTAGAGCAGTGCATGAAACGCTCTGAAGAACAAAATCCTTTGGCTTACCAAGATATGGTATGAAAGAAACAAGGATAGAAAAAACATTTCATCAGCAGCAGTCTGTAAAATCTTGTTAACTCTATATGTTTTTATATAGGGCTTTTTTGCAAAATCTCAGTAATATGAGTACAATACACACAACCCAAATGCAAGTTGATCATAAAACTAGTTTAATTATTGATGCCATAGAGAAATTTGGTGGTGAGGTGAGGCTTGTTGGTGGGTGCGTGAGAGATTCAATTCTGCAGCGTAAAGTTCACGACATTGACTTAGCCACCAATTTACTGCCCAGTCAAGTAATTGAAGCACTAAAATTTCATAATATAAAAGCTATTCCAACCGGCTTAAAACATGGAACTATCACTGCAGTTTTAAATCAAAGGCCCTTTGAGATCACAACGCTAAGGCATGATGTTAAGTGTGATGGTAGACATGCAAAAGTAGAATTTACCGATAATTGGCGAGCTGATGCTTCGAGACGCGACTTTACATTCAACGCTCTATACGCAAACAAGTACGGCCATATATATGACTACTTTGGTGGTACTCAGGACTTGAAAGCACGAAGATTAAATTTTATAGGCAACGCTGAAGATAGAATTAAAGAAGACTATCTGCGCATTTTAAGGGCGTTTCGTTTTCATGCAAAAATATGCATTGGAGATATGAGTGATAAAATATTGAATGTATGCAAAAAGCACGCACACAAGATTTATAACCTCTCTGGAGAGAGAATAAGAGATGAAATGTTTAAATTGCTGGAGTATGATGCTCCGGTTCCAACACTTAAGAGTATGCAAAAATCTGATGTTTTACAAAAAATTATTCCAAAAGAGGTAAAATGCGAAATTCTGTCTTCGGCATTTCTTTTTGGCACTGATGCACTAGTAAAATTAGCGTTACTTCTTAGGACTACCGAAAAAAATGACAGGTTGAGCCTTGGAGAATACGTAAGTAAGTTTTTACGCCTTTCAAACAAGCAAAAGAAAAAGCTATTATTTTTACTATCCAATAATATCAAAACAGAGCTTACAGAAAAAGAGCAAAGGAAATATATATCTTTACTTGGCAAGGAATTATATTGCGATTTAGTAAAAGTTTGTGGTGTTGAGTCCGGAGCAAATGTTGATGAGTGCATTTCACTTGCTCAGGCGCTTAACATCCAGAAATTTCCTTTATCTGGCGATGATTTGATAAATATAGGTTACCAGCCAGGAAAAAATCTAGGTAGGAACTTGAAATTACTAAGACAACATTGGGAAGATAGTTCCTACACTTTAACAAAAAAGGAGCTGATGCTTTATGCTAAAAGTTTACTCTAATTTTTGCCTGTCACAATTTTTATTATCCATGTCCTACAACTCTTACATTACTCGGTGATAGCACAAATATACTAGTATGACTCATAGAAGAGCTAGGCACGTTGTTTGGTAGCAAATTTATCTCTCTAACTTTCTCTAAAAAGATTTTCACCCTAGCATTTGCTAACTCTTTTACAACAATCTCTTTAAGCAGGATTGATGGATTTTTACTATTACTTCTTTCGTTATAAAACTTATTCATGCTAGAATCAGCTATTATTGCTATGTCTTTTATATTTAATCTTAATCTCTTTATATATTACTTAACAGAGTGCAGCAATTTGGTTTTTAATTTACTCTTGCACATGATACCATCAAGTAACTCTTTATCTGTGTTTTTGCTAACCTGATAATACTTATTACCCTTGTCAATCACTACTTCTTTAACCTTACCTTCTATAACTTCCCTTATTAAATTTTTTAAATTTTTTAAACAAATTAAGTAATTCATTATCTTGAAGTTTATTGTCTTGTTTATTTGAGAGGAATTTTACAGTTTCTCTCAAGAAGTTGAGAAGAAAATTCTTTTCTCTCAATTCAGGGAAATTCTTTTTTAAATCCATATTTCGATCAGACAAGAAACGTCCAAGACCCTGCAAAGGCTTTTTTAGTAAGTTAAACGGATCAGTAACTGATTTCGTGATAGATACTTTATCCACATCTCCTATACTGGCTTTTGAACTTCTGTTTGTCCTTGTGTATCTTTCCCTTTTACTTCCCATCTCGTTGTGCATCTTTAGTTGGTGAACTTTCAATCTGTTGATCTTTTAATATCAAATTCTCATGAAGTGCCTCTGTATGTGCTGCAATAGATGATACTGCAATATCTCTTGCTTTTTTCTGCTTCCAGGTATTTAAGCAACCTTTCTTGCTCAGCAAGTTTTCCTCTGGCTTCTTGTAATTCCTCATCTGATTTCTTCTTTAATGTTTCAACCTTTCTATTTCCTCAGCTTTTTTCTTTGAATCTGTCTCCCATTCTTTTTTTTGATTAGACGAAGCAGTTTCAAACTTGCTAATATCTTTTTTACTTTTTGCCAGATCTACACCCTTTTGGCTAGACATTTTAGTCAATCTTTTTTGCACATTTTTTTTATCTTCCTTTAAAGTCTGTACTTGTTTTTGCAACTCAGCAGACTCATTTTCTAAGTCCTCTTTCTCTTTTTCAACAGCACTTAATTGACTTTCTAAATTCTCCAATTCGCGTTCTAACTCACGCTGACTTTCCTCACACGTTTTGCATGCTTCTTCCATAGCTTTTAACTGCTTTTCATGCTGAGCTTTTTCTTTTTGCAATTCACTTACTTTACTTTCTAATTCAGCATTCTTGCTTATAGTCTATCGTAACTCTGTCACTTTTGTTGCTCGAAATTACTCTTTTCTTCCTCCAATGTTTTTACTTGATTGATTAATCTGCGTTCATATTACGCTAATCTTTCATTTTCTTTATTCAAGTTAGCTTCTTGGCTAATATCTTTTGATTCTCTTCCTTTACATAGCTTAGTTGATTATTTAAATCTCTATTTCCTTCCTCCAATTACTGTTTAGGTTCTTGAGTACTTTGCAATTGAACAGTCAGTATATTCACATTTGATTGATAGAGCTTCTTTATTATAACCTAAGTTACTAATTTTACCTTCTAACCCACTAACTCCATCTTCAAGTTCCGTTATTTGTATTTGTAGACTTCATTACCCTTCTTAACAGCCTCATTTTCATCAGCAAGTGATTTAATCAAAGCATCTTGCTCTCCGACCCTTTTTCTTGATCATATATAGTTTACTGTTTGTTGTTCATCAACTTTACCCTTTATTGTTTTCTTATCCTGTTCTAATTCTTCATTTAACCTTGTTAAATTACTTTATTTCCTGTCTTTTTCCTCCACTCTACCAAAAGCTTTCTTGTTCTGTTTACAAGTTCTGTGTTGTATTCAATTAGTTCCTCTTCTCGTTTGTCTGCAGCTTCTGTCAATTCCTTATAACCCTTTTTAAACTTTTCAATTATAGACTACAATTCTCTATTTTCCTCTTTTAAGGAAACATTTTGCAAACGTGTTCGAGTTCTAGTTCCTGACTCATATCCCCTAGCTGTTCTTCTAATGCTCCATTTTTCTCTGTACTCACTTCTCCTATATTAGAATAGTCATCATCAATTAGCCCACTACCCTCGGTACTGCAAAAATAGATTCCACCAGTAAATTCGTTACTTTCTTCAGTTTTAACCCCTTCATCTTTACTCATTACTTCACTTTGAAGTATCAAATTAACTTGAACACCTGCATTTACTGTTGTAGGCTTATCAGCTTAAACTCCATTATTTGCAGTAGCTTTATTATAATATAGAATATTTTCTGCTCATTTATTCCATCTCTTTGGCAATATCTGCCCAATCGTTTTTTAGGTATAAATAAGCAAACACGGTAGATCAGCTATATCCTTTTTCCTCCCTTTTAATATTAATTTCATTACTTGTGCCAAGCATAAAATTACCTCACCTTTTTTCAATTCTAAAAACTTTCTTCAAGCTAAATTTTACTAACAATCACCAGAAATAGTAACTAAATTATATATTAGTGTAAAAATTAAATAAGCATTAATGCAGATGTTAAACTTGACCTGAACGTTTTTAATGTTAAGTAGACAAAGTTCTACCCATTTAACAAACCTTAAATAGAAATATGCATATTTGTAAGCACATCATTTGCCTTTTTTTATTGCTCCTACCAACATTTCTTGTCCATTACCCTGACTTTTTACGTCAACTACCTGGCTAAATTTGCAAGAAAGGTGACCAAACTGACTTCCTGTAGTTCCACTTGTTTTAACACCAGAGCTCTGCTCTCATGGTCAATGTTATATCTTATGATATAACCAATCGAAAGTCCATTATTAATTACCCCAGTCTTAAGTATTAAGTAAGCCTCTTCTGATTTTTGAATACCTAGAAGTAAACGCACAGTTATATACAACCCAACATCATTTTTACAAATTTTATAATATTGCCTATGGGCTCACCAAGATTGTGCTGCCAGAGAAGCTTTATCTCATTTTTGTTCAAATTCTCTTTAAATGCTCCAAACAAGATTAGGTCACTTATTTATCGACTACATTAAAGACACTCACATAACCAGAAAATACGCCGTTTTCTCCTATATTTTTTATTAACAATGGGATGAACAGAGAAATTTCTTATCCATAAAGCCTCATTGTAGATTATGCTATTGGGGATTTTATTTGAAGTAACTTGCAATATACTGCGAAACAACCTTATTATATACAGTACTCTAAAAGAGGGAAGCATTTTTAATTACAAAATAGAAACTATGGAAGCAACAAAGCCATCCCAACGTCACACAAACAACTTATGAACATTTGTGATTTGATAAGCTAGATAGCTCACAGAAGTACAAAAAATTACTTGATAAACCTTGCTAATTTCCATAGTACTGAAAGTATTCAGTTATCTTCAATCTATGCAGATTAAATGACAAAGTATCACGTAGTTAGCGTCTTATGTTTAATTTTTTGTACTATATGTACTCTTATGTCTTTACAACATCTCTGGTTTTTATCTATATAAGCTAGAACGTGCTTTATAAAGCATTTAAGACAGTATAGTGCGCCAATTTGTAGGATTAGAGAGTAAACACTATCTGCCAGGGAATGTCTTTTACCTTTTTTCTATTTAATAAATTTCTTGCTACTTGTTAGCGGGGTCTAGAGATACCGCAGATGAATTGCGCCAACGTCTGCGCTGGAATGACATAAGAAGGAGGCTACTTGAACGATAAGAAAGGAGTACTGGAATGACAATAAATTTCTTCGAAAAAAAGTTACTTGAAATGGCAACTGTATAAAACTGTTGCTTCCAGCCTATCTCTATCAGTTTTTTTCTCCTTTTGCTTCTTCCACTTTAGAGTTGTAGTGCTTCATCTGTAACACAATCGTCTTGAATCTAAGAGTTCTTTAACTCCTTTAAACAGCATAAAGGGAATACCTATACATACTAGCTAAAGCACTGGCTACCGCTATTTTTGTTATAGCTATAACTGCTGTTAAATAGCTATATCGATAGTAGTTTCACCACTAAACTTAATAATATCTTGATTATCATATACCATAATAAAAAAGTCAAATCCATACGCTCAGGTTGTAGCTTTACTAAATACTAAAAAACAGTCACAATGAAGTAAGCAAACATTTACAAATTAAATTTAGTGTGCAATCAACAAACAAGGGTGTTGATATCAACAATTCTCTGTAGAATCGCAATATGGTATGATCACATGCTCTTTATTGATCTGGTTAACATAATCAGTAGAGAGTTTTGTTCTGCAAAAGATGTCTACTACAACATACTGCAATTGTTTGGAATTGCAGGGCTGGGTGCTATGGTAAGGCCACTTGGCGCATCTGTATTTGGTCACATTGGCGATAGATATGGAAGGAAGATGGCATTAACAATTGCTATTTTGCTAATATCAATCCCGTCTAGTCTCGTTGCATTTATTCCAGGCTATAGTCGAGTAGGTATAACCTCTACTATATTGCTTTTTGCAATCCATGTAACACAAGGAATTGCACTAGGCGCAGAACAAGGAGGAAGTTCTGTTTATCTCATAGAGCATTTATCCAATAAGAAAAAACTAGGAATGTTTTTTGGGATAATAAGTTTTGGTCGCTCCATTGGTGTCCTGCTTTTTGTAATGATAGTGATCATATGCAAAAAAATCACTGATTTTAACGCATGGGGCTGGAGAATGCCGTTTACTTTTTCAGCCATTTGGGGATTAATGAGTGCATATAGTATATACACATTAGGAGAAACTCCGGCATATGAAAAAAATCGAGAACAAAGAAATTTGCCTAATTTACCAATAATAGAGCTTGTAAAGCGCTATAAGAGAGCTCTGATACTTGCCGTTTTAATATCCGTACCTGTTAATGTTGCTGTTGGATTTACCATATTTCTTCGAACAATTGCAAAAGAAATAGTGCAAGTTGAGATGTATGTAACAACATATGTCAATGAAATTGTGTTGATTATAACCAGTATATTAATACCGATATCTTCAATAGCGCTCGGAATGTTAGCTGATAGAGTAGGGAAAGAGCGCATTGCAATCTTATTTATAATAATTACGATAATACTGTGTTGTCCTATGTTATCTATTGCATATTACTATAAAAGTTACCTTATAATTATGTTGAGTGTAATGGCTCTCTCTATAATAGAAAGGGGTATCAATCCTATAGGAATAGTTGCATCTGAACTTTTCCCCCCCAATGTTAGATTTAGTGGAGTGAGTTTATCACGCAATATTTCTTTTGCCTTGCATGGTGGATTTACCCCCATGATATGCACTTGGCTTACTATAACGTTCCCTCAAATAAATTTTGTCGCTGGGCTTTATATAATCTTCTGCTTATTGATCAGTTTGATAGCAATACTGCAAATAAAATCACAAGATAAAAATTTTGATTGGTAAAAATCCCGGTATAAGCCACACACGTTAAGTTAAGCTTAAAATTGTAAGTTAAAAAATATAGTTGAATATTTGGAAAAAATAGTGTATTACTATTAATACTATTTAAGTTAATTTATTATAGTACTTTCTAAATTCCTTAATAAAGTTGGACCTGACTTTCAAGAAGATCTTTGGCACGGAATAAATAAGAATATTCTTGTCCATTTTTGAGCGATGTTTTAGGGTATACTGAAGTTAATACTATGCAAGAAATAGAATTCATCAGCGTCATTATGAATTCTAAATTTGCTTCTGAGAAACAAAGCATGGTTGGTGTTCTCTGCAAGGATTCTGTTGGTAATAAGTTTGTGGTTGAAATGGAGCTCACTCGTGACAAGGACTTTGAAAAACGTACTCAATATTACGTTGCCAAAGCTTCTCAAGGCAATCTGGTGGATATCATAATTTACAAAAGATTTTCTTTATTACAATATCAAATTGTACTTTATTTCCCGATGAGTCCAATTATATATCTAGCCATACCATAAGAGACGATGAAACTAATGAGCATGATTTACAAGATTTTCAATTCGTATTCATTGAACTATCTAAATTTCCTAAAGGTAAAGTAGACCAATTAACAAGCATAGTAGAACGCTGGTGTTTCTTTATTTAAGTATGCAGAAGAAACAATGGATAAAAATTTAAAGAAGATAGCAGGAGAAGTATTAATAATAAATTAAGCATATGATGAGTTAAACAAGTTTCACTGGGATGAAAAGGACCTAAACAGCGTATGAAGAAAGAATAATGGATCTGTACAAAGAGGAAGCTATCCTTGAACAGAAACTTGGAAGGTATAGAAGAAGGAAAAATTGAAGTGGCAAAGGCAATGCTGGCTGATAATGTTGACACCAACACTATTGTCAAGTTTACTGGTCTTTCCATTAGTGAAATTGAAAGGATTGCAGGATTAGAAGACGCTCATCAATTAACCTAACGCGGGCAGAATGACAGAATGCTATTAGGTGTATGGTTATACAAGAAATCTAATAATAATTGGTAGAGTCCCTCAATTTCTCAAAAAAATCTTTTAACAAAAAAGAGCACTCTGTTTCTAATACCCCACCATAAACTTCAGGTACGTGGCTGCAAAATTGAAATATTTTAGCACCATTTTCAATTCCTCCACCTTTCGAATTATAGGCTCCAAAGTACAATCGTTTAATTCTTGCAAAGGAAATAGCTTGAGCACACATCGGACATGGCTCTAATGTTACGTACATGTCAGCATTACAAAGTACTGACGTTGAAAGCAATTCGCATGCTTGTCTGATCACTAACATCTCTGCATGTGCAGTTGGATCATTGGATATATTATGTGCAAAAGAAATGATATTGTCTCCACTAACTATCACAGCTCCTATGGGAATCTCATCATTTTTTTTGGCAAGCTTAGCTTGCTCTACGGCAAACTCCATATATTGATACTTAAACACTTTCCCTTGTTAACCTTCTGTTTTTTTAACTTTATTAACTACTGCCTTAATGAATGATACAAAGAGAGGATGAGGAGAAAATGGCTTAGATTGGAACTCTGGGTGAAATTGAACACCAATAAACCATGGATGGTTTTCTAACTCCACTGCTTCTATATATGTTCCATCTTCTGACATGCCACTGCATATCAGTCCATTCTTTTCTAAATCATCTTTATAATCTAAATTAATTATGTATCTATGCCTGTGTCTTTCTGAAATAATAGTATCGCTATATGCACCCGCCATTTTAGAATTTGGACTTATATTACATTTGTATGCCCCAAGTCTCATGGTTCCACCAAGATCAACGTTTTTATCACCAGCTAGCTTAATGATTGGGTGTTTACAAGTATAAAACTCTTCAGAATGTACATCTTCAAACTTAATAACGTTGCGAGCAAATTCAATAACCGCAAGCTGCATACCAAGGCATATTCCAAAAAATGGGATATTATTTGTGCGAGCGTAACTTATCGCTAACATTTTACCTTCTATTCCATCGTCACCAAAACCCCCTGGAACAAGAATTGCATGAGAATTCCTTAGTTTATCCCCCATAAACTTTTCATTTATAGGTTTTCCGCTCTTCTCTCTTGAGTTAACCCAATTTATCTTTACTTCGATTCTATTACTAATTGCACTATGACTTAATGCCTCAACTAGTGACTTATACGTATCAGGAAATTCAGTGTATTTCCCTACTATAGATACAGTAACTTCCTGCATTGGGTGCCTCATAGAATGCACTATTTGATTCCACCCAATCAGACTTGGTTTTGGTTTACTTAAATGAAAATGTTCCAAAACTTGTGTACCAAGTCCACATTGATTATATAAGACAGGTAGCTCATATATATGACTTACATCAGGAGCGGATATTACATTAGATAAAGAAACATTACAAAGATTGGCTATTTTCCCTCTCTGATTATCAGAAATTTCTTTTTCACTACGACATAATATAATATCTGGCTGCAGCCCTGCAAAATTTAGCTCTCGAACTGAATGCTGTGTTGGTTTTGTCTTTAATTCTTGCGCTACAGCAAGATATGGCACCAAGGTTAAGTGAATAAGAATAACTCTTTGTTTTCCGAGTTTATAGCTAATTTGGCGTATGGCTTCCAAAAATGGTTGACTTTCGATATCACCTACAGTCCCGCCAATTTCACATATCACAAAATCTAAGCCTTCCGTACCATTAAAAATAAATGACTTGATTAAATCCGTTACATGAGGAATGACTTGTACAGTTTTGCCCAGGTAATCACCACGTCTTTCCTTTTTCAATAACTCATGATACATCTTACCAGTTGTTATATTGTCGTCTTTAGTTGCTTTAATTCCAGTAAAACGCTCATAATGCCCAAGATCCAAATCAGTTTCGGCACCATCTTCGGTAACAAATACCTCTCCATGCTGGGTTGGGCTCATTGTTCCAGGATCAATATTTAGATATGGATCAAGTTTTCTAATGCGAACTTTAAAGCCGTGAGCTTGAAGAAGTGTACCTACACTTGAAGCGACTAAACCTTTGCCAAGTGATGAAACAACCCCACCTGTTACAAAAATAAATTTAGCTTCTTTCATCAATTCTCAAAGGGAACAGAAGTAGATTCATTTTCTTGTTGTTTTTCCAATATAATTTTCTCTGCTATCGATTTTTTATGTACATCTTTTGAACACAATCCTGACAATAGTAATGTATTCATAATAAACAACCCAGCAACTATGGCTGTTATTTTGTTGAGCGGATTCGCAGAAGATTTTACTGGAATTATTGAATTGAATCCTTGCTGCGAATTGCTAAAACCGCTTAGTGAGCTACTTCCTGGTGGCTGCAAGAGTACTAAAATTACTAATATAATAACCAATATTATTTGAAATACACTTAATACCATTATTAACATTATAAATAGGGTTGAAAATAAAAATTCTAGGAACATAAAGCACATAAGTCAAGTTCTTATACGCACCTGTCATTCAAGTAGCCAGCATTGTGCGCTGGAAGAAATTTATTAAATATTTTACTTATAGATCTAATTTCTTATTATAAGAGATACGCAATGAGCGATTTATTAATGGTCAAAGATTATAAAAAGGGGCGCAAAAAGCGCCTGAGAGAGAAAATTGTTTTAGATAATAACAATCACTACTTGACTACTATGAAGTTTTAGAGTACATTTTGTACTCAACATACAGTAGAATTGACGTAAAGCAGGTAGCAAAGAGTTTGATAGAAAATTTTGGCAGTTTAAAAAGGATCTGCCTATAGTCAATAATTAGAAAAAACTGCTTGATTACTTAAGAATAAGTATAGGAAGCCTAAATGAGAAAAACTTTCATGTCATTTACACGAATAAAAAATACCACCTAATAGCGGAAGACCTGCAGAACATTAGTACAATAGATCAAACTCCTCTCTATGTCAAAGATATTATCAAGCGTGTTCTTTTGATTGGTTCAACATCCATAGTAATATCCCATAACCATTCAAGTGGAGATACACAACCTTCAAGTAGCAATATATCCCTCACTGGTAGCTAGCAGAAGCTTGCAAAAGCGTAAGAATAGAACTAATAGACCACATGTGTTGTTACATTCAGTAGCTACTTTAATTTCAAGGAAAATAGGTTATTGTGAAAAACTTTTATAGCTACAGTAGCTTAATTATCGTCATTTCGCTATCAGTAGTGTAAACTCTTCAAATAACATAAAATGAAGTAGATGGCTGTAAAATTACTTGACAAACTTTGCCAGCTCTCTTACAGTGGTAGTGGAGCTATTTTATATGGCTTTCCAATCTTGTGTAGATTAAAATGACAAGAAAGTTTTGTATTTGGTGTATTGTTGTCTAATTTTTCGCACTATATGCACTGTATGTCTTTATAAAATTCTAGGTTTTTAGTTATACAAGCTGAAACGCGCTTATAAAGTGTTTAAGGCATTACCCAACGCCAAATTTTTAAAATAAAGAGTTAGTGATTAGCTACTGCAGGGGTTTCTTGTCTTTTTTTTCTGCTTGGCAAGTTTCTTAAATATTTAAGCCCCAATTAGTTGTTTTGAAAAGCAGCTAAATTGTAGCGTTTAAGACTTAAAAACGCCAATAATGAATAATGACCGGGGTTTCTTTTGCCTTTTTTCTGAATGGCTAAAAATTCAATCTACTTCGTTATGGAACTTCTTGCCTGTCATGAAAGTAGCAGACAGAGCTGTTACGTGTTAGCGAAATTTATGTGAGATACAGCAGCAACTAGCTATTCATCATGAATGACAAACCAATTATATGGTATACTAAATTTTTAATAATTTATTAACACAGGTACTTAAAACCCTCTTCACATACTCAGTAACTTTTATTATTAAAAAATTAAAAAAAATGCTATATACTAACTATAGTAGTAGATTTTGGTAAAATTTATAGCAGATTCAAGTACTAATATAGCTTTCAGCAAAGAAATTTTACAGCACCTTACTGAACTATCTGAACTTACCAAGTAGTCTGCTCAAGAATTAGCAGATAAATTACTCAGAGAAGCAGTTAAGCATGAAGAGGAAGGTATTTTATTATCTGTGGTTGCTGATGAATATGATATTGGAAGTGCAAAAAAGACTAAAAGCAAGGAAGTAGATTGAAATACACTATTATCTTCTTAGACAATATTCTTAAGAAAGATCTTCTAGATCTTCTGAAAACAGTGATTAAGGGTTGTAGATGCAATAAATGAGCGGCCTATAGTTGGTCCTACTAATCTTGGTAAAGCTTTACACTGCAGCCTCAAAGGATGGAGAAGATTAAGAGTTGGTGATTACCGCATATATATTATGTAAACACCTTAGGATATGAAGTAACCATGGTTACATTAGGTGCAGAGATAATATTTATGAGAAGGGCTAGGAAAATACTTCATAGACATTAAATATATAACTAGTAGCTTTAAAAAAGGAAAATTAATAATGCTCGTAGCACATACACCAACTGGCAAGGCTTCAATCACATTCTCTTGCAATCAAGTTCCATCAAAAGTCAGATTGAATGGTTAAATCTTCCACCCAAATAACCATGCACTCTACCTGCTTGTTTGGACATATCTCTTGTACTAAGGTTTTATAGATCAACATCTGTTTTTTTATTTCATTTAATGAGGAAACAGAAACGTTACGGTGTGATTTATAGTCAATTATAATTGCTTTATCCTGCGTTATGCATAGCTTATCCAATCGTACTAATACCGGTTTGCCATTGATTGTTCCACTCAGTGTAATTTCTGACTTACCATCTAAGTCAAACAGATAATCATATTTTTCATTAAAGGCTAATATTTTTCTGTAAATTTCATCCTTATTTTTCCTGATGTTTATATTATCAAGATATTTTCCTATCCAATTTTTTCTCCTGTCTTTCTCTATCTTAGGCATATACTGCAGTATGCTATGAATTATCAAGCCTCTTGTGTAGCCATCTGTCATCAAGGTGTTCCTTTTTTTGTCATCCCAGTGCGTGACACTGGGATCTAGTGGAGAAAAAGAATGGATCCCAGTATCAAAGCACTGGGGTGATAGGAGAGGATACTGGGATGGTGAAGAAGAGTGCTGGAACAAAATTGATAAATTCGGTGGAGGCAAAACAGCAGGAACGTTAAAATAATCACGTTTTTTATAAATGTAAGGATAGTTTGCATTTACACATAATACCTCAACTTTTTCTTTAAATATTTGGTGTAACTCCATGTATTTCTTCTCATACGGCTCTCCATATTTAGTGATTATATCATACCAAGAGCCCTTTTGTACTGGCTCTTTACCTAAAATGTATAACTCATCCTCAGCACGCGTGAGTGCCACGTATAACAAACGCAGATACTCGTTATAATCCTCCAGTTTTTTTTCCCTTTTCACTTGGTCACAATAAGCGTTGTTGTTTTTTCCACACAAAAATGGTGCTCCCATCGCATCAAGAACAATGCTTTCACTGTTTTTTGGTACTGTATTCGTATCAACCAAAAATACTATGGGAGCTTGCAGACCTTTTGATTTATGAATTGTCATTATTCGCACAGCATTGCGTTCTGATTGCATATCATTTTTAATCTCTGGGTTATTTTCCTTTATCCACTGAACAAACGCTTGAAGAGATGGGTTTTCAAATTGTAACACAAGGTTCATAAATTCATCTAGGACCTCAAAGCATTCAAGACCTAGCCTTGCAGCGAATTTCTTCTTACCTGTACGAAGTATATGTGTGAATAACGTAAGAGGTGATTCTATGTGAGATAAGTTAATGAGATCGTTTAACTTACTATAGATATCTTCAGAATAATTCTGGAGTCTTTCCCATAACGACTGTTCTTTACGATCATATGCAATATTAAATAAATCATCTTCAGTGAAATTAAATAGTGGCGATTTTAAAGCATTTGCAAGAGCCAAATCATTTGTTGGAAGAAGTAAAAATTCAGTCAAAGCTATCAAGTCTTGCACAGCTATGTAGTCCATAATTCTAAAATAGTCCCGTCCTACAACTGGTATATTTGCTTTTTTAAGTTCACTTATTACGTAATCAACTAGCATATTTCGCTGTCGTACCAGAATCATAATGTCTCTTGGTTCTATATGGCGATTTTTAGCGACTAAAATTCGTCCCTCATTTAACCAGCTGTGAATTTTGTGAGCTATTGCCTGGGCAAGCAATCGATCTGTTATTATATAATCTTTCCTATGCATCAAATGAATTTGTAAAGCTTGCTGTTTTTCCTCTTTACATCTTGGCAACAACGGCCAGATTTCAACGTATCCCTGATCGTTTTCTCTATATGGAATATGTTTTATTTCACTATCAACAAAAGATATCTCTTCACGGAAGTTGTTAAATAACCTATCTACAAGTGTTAAAGTTTCCGGAGTTGAGCGAAATGACTTTTCAAGCTGACATGATATCCAATCTTTGCCACCAGATTTTGTATGAAAGTATTGTTGCATGCAGTTGAATAGGTGAGGATTTGCCCCCTGAAATCTGTAAATGGATTGTTTTACATCACCAACAACAAACAAGGTTCGTTTTTCATCATTACAGATAAAAAATTCATCGCAGAGATTTGCTATAATTTTCCATTGACTGATGCTATTATCTTGTGCCTCATCAACAAGAATGTGATCTATTTTTTGATCTAAGTTAAACAATACCCAATTTTTATAATCTGGATTGCTGAGAAGATTTGTTGCTAAATCGATTATATCATTATAGTCAAGCAGTGCATTCTTCAACTTTTCACTATTGTATAAATCAATATATACTTTAAATATATCCAGCAAACTACTGGTTCTTTTGAATATTTGATAAGAGTTTATATCTCTTACATGAGTAAATACTGCATTCTGAATATTTTCTATTACTTGCTCTGCACCTGGAAATTTCTCCAAAGTACTCTTCGTTATAATGGATGATATGCTTTTTTTCTCGCACGATTCTGACTTTAAAAACACTTTGACTAAGTTTTCTATACTGATGTCATTCCAGCGTGTGGCGCTGGAATCTAATTTTTGAATCCTAGTATCAGCTACTTGGATGAAAGAGGAAGATGTAAGATCAAGCATCTTGCTATAATTCCGATCTCGTTTACTGCCTTTACTTAATATTTCGGCTAATCTTTCTATTTGCTCAGTCGCTTCACTCTGTAAACCATGAATTTCATCTGGAGCACTCAGTTTACCTTTGACATATTCTAGATTGTTTGCTGACACAGATCTTTTTATGCACAAAGTATAAAGCAAATCGCGTAACTTATTTTCATCAACTTCAGCTGCAATAAATTTTATACTATCTTGCACAGCTTCATTATGAAGTAATTTATCAAATACAATGGAGTGTAATTCCTTACATTCGCTCAGCGTACAATTTGGAACAATGCCAGCTTCTGCAGGAAAGCTAGAAATTAACTTATAACAAAAGGCATGTACAGTCTGTATAGTTAAATCAAGATTTTCCAGTTCAGAGAAAAGCCTCCTCGCTTGGATTAAATAATGATTAAATACTTCACTATTTTTTGTCTGCGGCCATCTAGATCTCAGTGTCAAGCACTGGGATGATAGGAAAGGATGAGATGGCGGATAGTGGTGCTGAAGCAACAGTAAAGAGAGGTCTAGCTGTTCTAAAGATGCGATTAGTTCGTTATCTGAACAAACTGCCCACTTACTGAGTATATTATGAATGCGACTTTCCATCTCATTTGCTGCAGCATTGGTAAATGTTAAGCAGAAAATATTCCTTTTATTTTCTAATAAAAGTCTTAATACTCTATCTATTAAGATTTTCGTTTTGCCTGTACCAGCGGATGCATTCACCCATACAGAAAAATTAGGATTTATGATATCTGGTTTCATCAGAAGTATGAAAACTGTAAAAAGTTGACTAAAATAGCATTATACGTATAATATTATAAGGTGTTAGTGAAGATATATAAATGAAAAGTTTTTGTGTAAAGGCTCCTGCAAAGATTAACCTTTTTTTGCATGTTGTAGAAAAAAAAGAAACAGGGTATCATTTGATCGAAGGCTTATTTGTCTTCGCTAATCTTTCCAACTTCTTGGAAATAAAAGTAGGTGAAAAGGATTTCAGGTATGACAATCCTATAGTCGAATTTGTAAATTCTGAGCTCAAAATAAGTAACAAATACAATACCGTAATGAGAGCAGTTAATCTATTACTTAGGCACGCTCCTGTACGTACTAAAGTCACTGTAAAGGTTGTAAAAAACATACCAACTTCTGCAGGCCTAGGTAGTGGTTCTTCAGATGCTGGAGCTGTGATACGTACGCTAGGAAAATTATGGAAAATTGATAGACCAATCCTAAACGAAATAGCTTTAAGCGTTGGTGCTGATGTTCCTGCAAGTATAGATAGTAAGCCAGTTTTGGTCAGAGGTATTGGTGAAGAATTATGTTATATTAATAAATTCTCCCTGCCTACAAATATAGTACTTGCAAAACCGAAAAAAAAGTTCTTGAGTACACCAGAAGTATTTTCTAAATATGGAGGGAACTTTTCCAAGCCAATTGAATGGAGAGATGACACTGAGAAAGATTTGTTAAAACTCCTTAAAGAGACAGAAAACGATCTTCAAGAAATAGCAATAAGTCTTGTCCCTGAAATTAGAGATGTGATATTAGCATTAGAGTCACAAGAAGGTTCCATACTTTCTCGTATGTCAGGTAGTGGTGTAACATGCTTTGGAATATTTGATAGTGAAGAAAATGCAAAAACCGCTGCAGTTAATATCAGAGAAAAGCAGCCAGAATGGTGGGTATGTGACGCTCAATTAATAGTTTGATTTATGGATATAACTCCTTTAGTTTCTAAGAGTAAAAACTTTATAAATGGCTACAGCGAAGGAAAATTTTTGGTGAATGATCAAGAGTATCATAGCTCAATTATAATTTTTCCTGAAAAGGTGATTAAGTTAAAAGAAAGTGGTATAAATAGCAAGGAACATTTTAAATCTTTTTTAACAGAGGAAATAGAAATTTTGTTAATAGGTACTGGTAAAACACGCAATATACCAAATTCTTCAGTGAAGTCCTACCTTATAGAACAAAAAGGTTTAAATTTTGAATTTATGACAACTGACGCAGCATGCAGGACCCATAATGTTTTGATATCTGAAGACAGGTTTGTTGTTACTTATCTAAAGATAATATAGCATGTTTGAAATATTTACACAGGACTTCTTCATCAATAGCCTAATTGCGATAGTAATAATTAGCTTAGTAACAGGTGCTTTAGGGTCATTTATGATATGGCAAAGATTATCATATCTGGGTGATAGTTTATCTCATTCTTCATTGCTTGGCATTGCATTGGCTTTAATCTTTAAGATTAGCCCATCAATAAGCATAATGCTTATTGCAATTGTATTTGCTATACTACTTTCCCTTAATTTTAATAGGTTATATTCTGTTGATACAATATTGAACATCGTTACTAATGTAGTTTTATCATCAAGTTTAATACTTATGTCCTTTCTTCCATCAAGCAATAGTAGCATTATTAGTTCACTATTTGGCAACATATTAACACTGGAACAGAGTGATATAGTATTAATTTCTTTAACCTCAATAGTAGTCGTCCTGATATTAATATTTAGATGGCGTTACTGGCTAATAATCTCAATTAACCAAGATTTAGCAATAGTTGAAAAAGTTAATGTAAATTTGGTTAGGCTAGAATTTTTAATTACTCTTGCCATATTTATAGCAGTGTCTGCCCAACTAATAGGAATACTACTCATTGCTGCGTTCTTGTTGATACCAGCAGCATCTTCAAGGCTTATCTCAAAAACTCCAATGCAGATGATTATCGTTGCAACAGTTTTTTCTTTGATCTCTGGAATATCAGGACTTATATTATCTGCAAGTTTTGACTTATTGACAGGACCTGCAATTATACTTACTGCAACTACATATTTAATTATTGCTTATTTTATAAGGTTAATGTTAAATAGATTGGCTTAATTTCATTTTCAAGTATTGATGATTTTGTAATGCATTAGTTATATGATACGGCTACTTTAGGATTAAATAGTTTTTGCTATATTATCCTTAGTATGGTAGTGATAAATTTTTAATTTTATGGAGTAAACAATATGGCTGAGGAAGGTTTTTTTTCAAAGTATGTATCTCAACCTATGAAAAAGTTTTACCGCAAGTATATTCTCAGGGAAATAGATGTATCAAATGACACACAGAATACGGAGTGTGACACACATAGTGCTGTACAAGAAGATTCAGAATCTTTAGCTTACATACAGCAAAATGAATTAGTCACTCATACACATGACAATGATATTATATAGAGTACATGAAGGTCACACCGTCTAAGGTCAAAAAATTCCTAGAGAAACCAGATATTTTAAGTGGTGTGTTAATTCATGGGAATGATAATAGCAAAGTTGATTTTTTTACGCAAGAAATAGTTGCCAGTCTGAGTGAGTATTCAGTTCAGATGATGGATTTCGCAATGGTGAATAAGTCACCTGGTCTATTATTTTCTGAGTTGGCAAACATTTCGATGTTTACTAGTAAGAAACTAATTAAGCTAATAAATGTAACTGGGAATATATCCAAAGAGTTAAAAAATGTATTGGATTACAATGCAGGCGGTCATTATGTAATAATGATAGCAACTGATCTTTCATATAATTCCACAATTAAAAGTTACATAGAAAGCTCAAAAACTTTCGGCGTAATTGCTTGTTACAAGAATAGTGGTAGTAACCTTTACGATATTATATCAAGCTACTTGAAACGAAACGATATAAAATATACAAATGAGATAATTTACCACTTACAGTCCTACTTCAATTATAGTAATCTACCTATACATTCAGAACTTGAGAAATTAGTTTTATATCTAGGAGAGAGAAAAGATCTCAAACCAGCTGATATAGAGCTGTGTCTTTCAACTTTTAGCAATGATTATGTTACACCTGATAATTTGTGTTCTGCTATAGCAAACAAAGATATGGCAAATTTCATCAAAATTTCCGATACATTGATATTACAAGAAAATTTCTCACCAATAGGACTAATCCGTATTATATCAAATTATTTCCTACGCCTTGAGAAGGTCTTGCTGTCAATACAAGGTGGAATGAATGAACAGGTTGCGATTGATCAGCTAAATCCTCCGTTATTTTTTAAACAATTGCAAAGCTTTAAGTCCCACCTGAAAATTTTTCAACTTTCAGAACTCAAGAAGATCCTAGAAAGCTTAATAAGCTTAGAAATTACCTGTAAAAAAACTGATTTAGATCATAGAATGATTTTTCAACATGCACTGCAAATGGCTGACATTGGAACCTATAGCTAAAATAAGTAAGGTTTCCCTCGTCATACTGCAATTCATTCGTGGTATCTCATCATAGATTCTACTAACAAATAGCAGAATGATGGTTGTCAGTGAACCCAAGCTAATTTAGTTATAGTTTTTCTTATAATTTCATCAAAACATTATATTTTGACACAAAATAGCTTTTGTACCCATCAACTTCAGTGTGCTCTCTGCGTTTTATGCTATTACTAATAGGATATTTTCGGATACAATCGAATGCAATTAGATAAAAATACGAATAGTTTGACATTTCAAAAGTGTAATAATACCTGAAATGCTGAAACTAATTACTGAAATTGATGAATTTAAAGGAGCATGGCAACTATTTGGTAATTTAGCTCCAGAATGTTTACAAATGTTCAAGAAAATTGCAACGATCGAAAGCATTGGTTCTTCTGCTTGTATTGGAGGGGTAAAGCTATCAGACCATGAGGTTGAGCAACTACTATCCAAACTTGATACACACTCATTCCGTTCTCGAGATGAACGAAAATAGCCGGATATGCGTATGTGTGAGGAAAAGTATTTCAAAATTTTGAAAATATGCCATTTACAGAGAGCATTATAAAAACAGTTTCATATTTGGCTTTTACAATTTTCACATTAAAGATCAGAGGTACATGGGAGAATGTAAGAAATTTTCCAATCATGTTAAAACGTTTAATGAATCTGGAAAGAGCTTAGGCATAATTTTTGAAATAGCTTCTCCATTTAAACAGTGATACAAACGCAAGAACTTACTTATTGGACTAGCCAGCAATTAGAAGAGAAACCATTACAACCTCTATTAATTAGAGAGAGTCATCTTTATAGTTACTTTTTTAGCTATCCATCCTTTTCAAGATGAAAATAGCAGATTGTCATGTACTCTTACAACTTTCTTGTTTCTAAAGTTAGGATATACCTACGTACCTTATAGTTCTCTTGAGAGTATAATTGAAAGTAGTAAGGAGAGTTATTACTTAGCTTTGCGTCGTACTCAACAATCTTTAAAGGCTGGTAGCTATGACTTTAACCCATGGCTTATGTTTTTCTTAAGGTCACTACAAAAGCAAAAATCTCACCTCGAGCAAAAGGTGTCAACATAAAAAAATGTTAAATTTCTGCTTACTGTCACTTTCAGCTTAAATATTGGCTTTACTTAGCAAACATGAACGTCTTACAATGCAGGATTTAGAAAATATTACTAAAGCAAATCGGAAGGACCTTAAAGAAGCATGTATCCAGTCTTGTAAAGAGTAATCACATCACCTCAGCATAGAAAAAAAGAAGGCAGAGCAACTTGGTATTTAGCTCAATAAGAAAATTTTATATCTTATAAAAATGACAAAGCTTTAAAAAAAGCCTAATATAAGCTTTATGAAAATCAAGGTTGGAGTAATAGGCTGCTCAGGTAGGATGGGCAAAAGGATACTCAATGAATTAATTACAAATACCCAAGTCGAAATAGCAGGTGCTGTTGCCCGTTTAGGCAGTAAGTATATAGATTCAGATATTGGGTCAGCTGTATACCACAGTTCCAATTTAGGAATCAAAGTTACAAGTTCTATTAGTGATGTATTTGAGTCATCTGACGTTGTAATAGATTTTACAACCAAGGAATGTATGTTAGCCTGCCTTAAGGCGGCTATGAAATTTAAAACACCTCTGGTTAGTGGTACAACTGGAATAGAAAGTATCAATTTAAAAAAGTATGCCGCTAAAATTCCGATATTATGGTCGGCAAACATGAGTGTTGGAGTTAATGTGCTGCTGAAATTGGTAAAAAAAGCTGCTGAGTTTTTGGATAATGAATATGACGTTGAAATTTGGGAGATGCATCATAACTTAAAAAAAGATTCACCATCTGGAACAGCTATGGAATTTGGCAAAGCAATTGCCAACGCTCTAAAAGTGGATTTTCAACCCTACCAACATTCACATAATAGTTCAAACATAAGAGAAAAGGGGAAGATAGGTTTTGCAGTATCTCGTGGAGGTGGAGTGGTAGGAGACCATAGTGTAATGTTTATCAATTCCGATGAACGAATAGAGTTAAATCACAAAGCAATTGATCGCACAACATTTGCTAGAGGGGCTGTTCGAGCAGCAATATGGCTATACGAAAATAAAAGAGAAACTCCAGGGCTCTATTCAATGCAGGACGTGATATGAATAATACACACGCTTTTGTTAAAAATTTAAGTCTCTGGTATGGCTCTAAGCAAGCTTTATTTGATATAAATTTGGATATTTGCAAGAAAAAAGTTACTGCTTTTATCGGGCCATCCGGGTGCGGTAAATCGACATTTTTGCGTTGTTTTAATCGTATGAATGACTATGTACCGGGGTGCAAAGTTGCCGGTAAACTAGATATTGACGGACTAGGTGATATATATTCACGCAACGTGGATGTTGTGCTACTTAGAGCAAAAGTTGGTATGGTATTTCAAAAGCCAAATCCTTTTCCAAAATCAATATATGACAATGTTGCTTATGGGCCAAAATTACACGGCATGGTAAAAAATAAACAAAAATTAGATGAAATAGTGGAGAACAGTTTAACTAAGGTTGGTTTATGGGAAGAGTTAAAAGACAGATTGCAAGACAGCGCACTAGATTTATCTGGTGGCCAACAACAAAGGCTATGCATTTCCCGTGCTATTGCAGTGAAGCCAACTATTTTGCTAATGGATGAACCATGCTCTGCACTTGATCCAATGGCAACTAATGCAATCGAAAATCTCATACAAGAGCTGAAATTAAGATTCACCATAATTATGGTAACTCATTCAATGAAACAAGCTAAAAAGTTATCTGACAGCATAATTTTCTTTTGTAATGGCAAAATTGTTGAATCCGGAAGTGTTCAAGAGATATTTGAAAATGCTCGATCTCCTTTAACAAAAGAGTATATCCTGGATCATTAAAATCTACCATTTCCATCATCCAAGTAGCTGAACAGGAAAACGCATTGGTATGATACCTTATTTCTGTTATCCCAGTTTCCTTCTCCTGTTGTCCATACCCACTTCTTATCATGCTAGTGTGTGACACTATTTTCGTTTGCTCCTAAATTGCTTCAGCTATAAATTTTAAGAAATTTACTAAGTAAAAAAAGGCAAGAAAGCCCGTTAGTAACTAGTTATTTATATTAACTTTATAAATTGGCATTTTTTACTGTTTCAAATGCTTTAACAAGCGCACTTCAGCTTATATTAGGTAAAAACCTTAAAAATTTATAAAGACATACAGTGCATATAGTGCAAAAATTAAACATGAAACGCTAAGTACATCGAGTTTTTTGTTATTTTATCTGCACAGACTGAAGCTAAATAAATAGCTTTGATGTTACGACAAGGGGACTGGCGTAGTTTGTTAAGTAAATTTTCGCTTCTATCAGCTACCATGACAGTTTAAGAATTCTAACTGCAAACGCATTTTGGCAAGTCCAATTACTTTAGCTATACACAAGAACTTTATTTTTGATAATTTCTTTTGCAATAGCACGGCTTTCAAGATCAATGTTTATTATATCGGATAATGAGTTAATGTCAGTGTAACTATCAAAATTCTCTACTGTTAACTTTACTACTTTTATTATCTCCAAAAAGTCAATTCGTGATTTTAAAAATTTATCAACAGCTACCTCATTTGCAGCATTAAGTACTATGCTATTTGTGTGTGGAGAGGAGGAATTTAACACTTCCATACTAAGCTTTAGCGCAGGAAAGCGCTTATGGTCCGGTTCTTGAAAGGTCAATTTCTGCTTTGTTAAATCTAATTTATAACTTAAAGCTGACCTTTCTGGCCAAGACAGAGCATATGAAATGGGAATTGCCATATCAGCCTCTGCAAGTACAGCAAAATTAAAACCATCCTTATAAATTACAATTCCATGTATTATCGATTCGGGATGCACTATTGCTTCAATTCTGTTTGGGCTAATATTAAATAAATTATGTGCTTCTATTATCTCCAGCGCTTTGTTCATCATAGTTGCACTATCAACTGAGATTTTCTTTCCCATGTTCCAAGTAGGATGACTGAGTGCTTGACCTACTGTAACGTTTCTTAATTGCTCAAGGCTATAATTCAAGAATGACCCACCAGAAGCAGTGAGTATAATCTTTTCTACACATTTATTGCCATTCTGCAAAACTTGAAAAATTGCATTGTGTTCAGAGTCAATAGGAACTATCTGTACGTTTTTTTCTTCGGTTTTCTTAAGTAATAGTTTTCCACCACAAACAATACTTTCTTTGTTTGCTAGTGCAATGACTTTAGTACCACTTTCTATGACGTGCATTACTGGCTCAAGACCTGCAATACCAACTACTGCAACAACTGAGAGATCAACGGGCAGAGAAGCAACATTCATTAGACCCTCAGTACCAACTTCTACTTTGATGCCCGTACCAAGTAGACTTTCTTTTAAATCTTTATAAAACCTTTTATTAGAGATAGCAACATACCTTGCATTTAGCAGTTTTGCTTGGCATGCCAGTAGAGCAAAATTCGAACAGGTACTGAGTGCTTCTACTTGATATTCTTCTTTTCTCTTTAATAGTAAATCTACAGTCTTTTTCCCAATACTTCCTGTCGATCCTAAAACTGAAATCTTTTTCACTAAAACAAACTCGCGTTAATTATAACAAATTAAGGAAAGGAGAAGTGTCCCTTCTCAACTATTTACAGTTATTCAGCAATTTCTAAGATTAAATTCATTTAACCACCAAGTTCATATCCATGGTCGTCACCAACAGATGGTGAAGGACTAGGTGAAAAAGACTGACCATAGTGATTACCTGCATTATGCATGTTGTGTAAGCCATCAGCATCATTAGCAATCTGATCACTAGCATGTGGAAAATCATCTTGATGAGGTCCATCTTCACCATGAGCCATATCCATTCCTTCTGATGGCATATCTTCTTCATCTCCACCTGAAAAATATTCTGCAAGACTCTCAAAAAATTTTATGCCAAACATATTGCCTGACTTTCCAAACAACGTTGCAAGATTACCACTTACCAAACTTTCAAACACGTTGCTGTAAGCAGGAATTGCCCCCTCATGAAAGTTGAACAACCACTTCATTCCATCTACAATTGTTGCAATAGAGTCACTGTGACCAAGACCAAAACCGCTCTTTTCTCCTTGGTGCTCTTGGTGGTGTTGTTGAGCTTGCCACTCTGCAATATTTGTACCTTGAGCTTCAGTCATAAGTTTTTATTCTAAACCTTAGAATATTATTCTACCACAAATATTGCAAAATATCAATAAGGCTCTTGAATAACCATGTTTTAATGTATGTAGAAAACCATGACACTTATTGAGTGCTTGCAGCGTGTATGGCTTCTACGCAGTCAATATCAAGCAAAAAAATAACCAGGCAAATTTCAACATAAAAAATACTTGACGAGTCTTGGTTACAGCATATTAACCTTAAGTTTTTGCAGCTTTTGGGTCTTTATGGTAAAAAATGGTAATTATACATACAGGTATAAAGTATTAGTTGTATTGTCAAGAACAACGATCATAGATTTTTACCTGATAGTGAACAATTTCTAGTTTTAAATTAAGAAAATAATTGCTATATATACCAGGAAATATGCGTTAAACTTTATTATGGACTTAAATAAATTTACCGAAAAAGCAAAAAGCCTAATTCAAAGTGCCCAAATGAAAGCATTGGGAACTGGGCATCAGGTTTTTATGCCTGAGCATTTACTAAAAGTGATGCTTGAGGATGAATCAGGTTTAGTCCAAGATTTAATAGGCGCTTGTGGTGGAAATGCGCAAAGTATTTCTGAAGCTGTGAATAATGCAATAAAAAAGTTTCCAATAGTCAAAGGTCCAGGAAGCAGTAGCCTTCAACTCTCAAGAGAAGTAGCAAAAGTCTTTGAAGATTCAATTGGTATGGCTAGAAGGAACAAAGATTCATTTGTCACCGTTGAGCGTTTACTGCAGGGATTGACTGCACAAAAAAATGATACTGTAGGTAGAATTCTGGCAGAGAACGGCGTCACACCACAAAAATTAAATTCAGTTATTACAGAAATGAGAAAAGGTAGCAGTGCAGATTCGCCTAACAGTGAGGAAAATTTAAACGCAGCGAAGAAATATACAAAAGATGTTACGGAGCTTGCTATGCAAGGCAAGCTTGATCCCGTGATTGGTCGTGATGAAGAGATCAGAAGAACCATGCAAGTATCACTGAGGCGAACAAAGAATAACCCAGTGCTGATAGGTGAACCTGGTGTTGGAAAAACCGCGATAGTTGAAGGGCTTGCAAATAGAATTGTTGCAAATGACGTGCCACTTGGTTTACATGACGCAAAAGTTTTAGCCTTAGATCTTGGTGCATTAATTGCTGGGACAAAATTTAGAGGAGAGTTCGAGGAAAGACTAAAAGCTGTTATCAATGAGCTTGCAAAAGCAGAGGGAAAAATTATCTTGTTCATAGATGAGCTTCATACTTTAGTTGGAGCAGGAGCAACAAGTGGTGCAATGGATGCTTCAAATCTGTTGAAGCCTGCTCTTGCACGCGGAGAAATTCGCTGCATAGGAGCCACAACTTTAGATGAGTATCGTGAACATATAGAAAAAGATCCTGCACTTGCAAGGCGTTTCCAACCTGTGTTTATTTCTCAACCAACTGAAACTGATACCGTCTCTATACTAAGAGGTTTGAAGGAAAGGTATGAAGTACATCATGGTATCAGAATCACAGATGGTGCAATAATCGCTGCCGCAATGTTATCCAATAGGTATATAACAGATAGATTTTTACCTGATAAAGCAATTGACTTGATTGATGAGGCGGCAAGCAGGGTGAGAATTGAAATGGATAGCAAACCTGAGATTATTGATGAACTTGAAAGAAAGATTGTACAGCTAAAAATTGAGTCAGAAGTTCTGAAAAAAGAACGTGATGAAAATTCTAAGCAGCGCCTAAAGAAGATAAATGAAGAAATCGAAAACCTAAACAGTAAATTTACTGACTTAAACAGTAAATGGCAAATGGAAAAGAATAAAATAGCTAGAATACAAGAAACAGCTGAAAAACTGGATAATGCGAGAAAAGAGCTGGAGTTAGCTCAGCGCAGTGGAAAATTAGAAAAAGCAGGAGAACTGATGTATGGTGTAATTCCTCATCTTGAAAATGAATTAATGAATCAGGAGAAAGTTACCGATAGCTTCTTAAAAAAAGAAGTTACTGAAGATGATATTGCAAATATTGTTTCAAAGTGGACAGGAATTCCAGTTGATAATATGATGCACAGTGAAAAGGAAAAACTCCTTAGCATGGAAAATGAAATAGGAAAAAGGGTGATAGGACAAAAGGATGCAATAGAAGCAATAAGTAATGCAGTTAGACGCTCCCGCTCTGGTGTTCAGGATACTAATCGACCTTTTGGTTCATTCTTATTTTTGGGCCCAACCGGAGTTGGAAAAACGGAACTTGCGAAAGCCCTTGCTGAATTTCTGTTTGATGATCAATCAGCACTTCTGCGCTTTGATATGTCAGAGTACATGGAAAAACATTCCGTTTCAAAGTTAATTGGTGCACCCCCAGGATATGTTGGCTATGAGCAAGGTGGAAGATTAACTGAAGCAGTAAGAAGAAGGCCATATCAGGTAATCTTGTTTGATGAAATAGAGAAAGCGAATCCAGATATATTTAATCTATTGCTGCAGATTTTGGATGAAGGTAGGCTCACCGATAGCCATGGCAAATTAATTGATTTCCGTAATACTATACTAATTTTAACTTCCAACCTTGGCGCTGAGATAATGCTTAAAGGAGTTGCTGACTTTGTAAAAAGCGAAGTGATGCAAATAGTTAAATCAGCATTTCGTCCTGAATTTTTAAACAGACTTGACGAAATTATTATATTCCATAGTTTAACCAAGGACGACATTTATAAAATAATAGATGTTCAATTCCTCTATTTACAAAAAATAATTGTTAAGCGTAAGCTAAGTATAAGTTTATCACAGGAAGCCAAAGAACTAATAGCACAAGCTGGCTACGATCCCGAATATGGGGTAAGACCACTAAAAAGGGTAATACAAGAATGCATTCAAAATAATCTAGCTAAGTTAGTTTTATCGGGAGAAGTAGCAGAAGGTGATAAATTAATAGTGTACGCTTTTAATAATGAAATCTTAGTTAAAAAGGTTTAAGTTCACTGTGTATTTACGTTAAAAAAATGTGTGTAGATTATAACGTTAACACTGAGTCTTTATTTAAGCTAGTTAATCAAGAAAACCAGAAAGAAAAGGCAAAAATTAAAGAATTTATCAGATACTTTTATAATTTTGTTTATAATAGTGACTTAAAGATCAATGATAAATTCCTTTTATACGTCGTAGAAGATGCATATAACTTCATTTTCAAAAAAGAAAAAGAAGAAAGCAAATTGATGGTAAGTAATGTAAATGACGTACCAGGAATAGAAGGCGATTTTACTACAATTAAGATAATAAATAACGATATGCCTTTCTTGGTTGACTCTGTTATTGCTACCATCAAGTCGCACGACCTAACCATATGTTACTATAGTAATAGTGTAATTAATATCCAAAGAAAAAGTGGCCTTATCAACGAGATTTGTAATTTGGAAGAGAATAATGGTACCAAGGAGTCAGTGATATATGTAATTATTAAAGGTATAAGTAATAGTTTTGTTGATACACTAAGAAAGTCCCTGCAAAAAACATTAAAGGCAGTCAATTATGTTGTAAAAGACTGGCCATTGATGCTCAAGAGGCTTGATGAGGCAAAAGATCTTCTTTCCATTGCCCAAGCAGTTGACACTGAGATCCAACCAGCACCCTACACTGGAATGACATCAGGTAGAGATTTTCTGGTATGGCTGAAAAATAATAACTTCGTATTTTTAGGTTATCAAGAACGTATTGCCGACAAAGATGGAAAGCTTGTTCCTAATGATGAAGAAAATCTTGGGTTAATGAAAGCAAGCAGAGAGTATCAGAACTCATCGATTGCCTCTAAGGGCTTATATCCTTTATACATATTAAGATCAGATCTAACCTCAATAGTTCATAGGCGTACATACATGAATTGTATAGGTGTAAAAGAGTCTAATAAGCAAGGTGATGTAGTAAAGGAACGGCATTTTTTCGGGTTATTCACTTCTGTGGCAGAGGTTCAAGACATTCGAACTATTCCATTAATAAAGGATAAAGTTAAAACAATAGAAAAGAGAGCAGGGTTTTTACCTGGTGGCCACAACAATAAAGCTTTAATTTCTATTTTACAAGCATTCTCCTGTGGTGAGCTATTCCAATCAAATGAAGATGAGTTATTTAAGGTTTGTATTTCAATTATGTCTCTTGCAATTAGGCCAAGAGTCAAATTATTTTTAAGAAAGGTAGGAGACTTTATTAGTTGCATAGTGCTGATACCGATGCGTTATGCAAGTGCAAGGTTAATGTTCAAGATACGCGATATATTAAAGGATGAAATAAACGCAGCAAGTTCAGATATTTACAACAATCACATTATCAATGAATATGATTTAATGAAGTTGCACGTAGTGCTAAAGGTTAAGGATGCTCGTGTTTTTGACGATGAAGTTTTGTGCATCGAAAACAAATTAAGAAATATTACGGAAAAATGGGAAGACCGTTTTATAGATAATTTATATAACACTCTTAGCACCGTTGAAGATATATTCATCCTTTATTGCAAGGCATTTCCGATAAGTTATCAAGAGAGTTTTGAACCTCACGATGCATATTATGATATGAAAAAATTGGAAATAGTGAGGAAGAAAGGAGCTAGTGAAGTTGATTTAAGGCTTACTCGTGATAATCTCAATTACCAATTAAAAGTTTACACTCCGGGTAATGGAGGCCTTGAATTGTCGAAGATATTAAGAATCACTAAGAATTTGGGAGCAAAGATTCTATCCCATAATGGTTATTATATAGAAATCAATGGTGGAATATGGATACACCATTTTGTGTTGTCAAGAGTCGACAAATTGATAGACAACATTACTCTGAAAGAACAATTTGAAATAACGCTTGCGAAAGTGTTTAGAATGGAAATTAAAAATGATCATTTCAACAGCTTAATCATTATTGCTGGTCTGGAATGGAAAGAAGTGCTTTTAGTGAGAGCGCTAAGTGCTTACCTAAAGCAGATGTCATTTAACTACAACCCAGAATATATTCAAAAAGTAGTCTCAGAATATCCAAAAATAGTAAAGTATTTGATACAGCTATTTCATGTAAGATTTGATCCTAGCATAGACATTGATAGAGCAGAAACTACAGACATTTTCAGAGAAAAAATCGAGGAACTCTTAAAAGAGATCAGTAACGTTTCACATGATTACGTTCTGCGCTCAATATTTAACTTGATAATGGCTATTTTAAGGACCAGTTACTATCAAGACGATAAACCCCGCTTATCTATAAAATTTGATTCAAGTAAAATAAATGGTCTGCCCGATCCGCGTCCATACCGCGAATTGTATGTTTATTCAAACCTCTTTGAGGGAATACATTTAAGAGGAGGGAAATTAGCACGTGGCGGTTTAAGATGGTCAGATAGGACAGAAGATTTTCGTACTGAAGTTTTAGGACTTATGAAGGCTCAGATGACGAAAAATGCAGTCATTGTCCCTGTCGGTGCAAAGGGTGGATTTGTAATAAAGAAAGTGTATAGAGATAAAGATATCTTAAGAGAGAAAGGCGTTGAGTGCTATAGGGATTTTATCAGAGGCATGCTTGCTATTACTGATAACATAGTTGATGGTAAAATAATTCCACCAGAAAACGTAGTTAGATATGACGAAGATGACCCATATTTAGTAGTTGCGGCGGATAAAGGCACTGCCTCATTTTCTGACTATGCTAACCAGATAGCCCATGAGTATAATTTTTGGCTTGGTGATGCATTTGCATCCGGTGGATCAGCAGGTTATGACCACAAAAAGATGGGTATTACGGCTAGGGGAGCGTGGATTGCAGCACAGAGACACTTTTGGAAGATGAATAAGGACATTTATCAGAATGTAGCTGTTGTTGGAATTGGAGACATGGCTGGTGACCTATTTGGAAATGGTATGCTGCTTTCAAAAAATATACGTTTAATCGGTGCATTTAACCATATGCATATTTTTGTTGATCCAAATCCTAGTGCAGAAAAGAGTTTTGCAGAACGTAAACGCCTTTTTGAGTTACCATTTTCAACTTGGATGGACTATAACAAAGATCTGATTTCCCAGGGCGGGGGAGTATTCGAACGCAGCAGCAAGCAAGTAAATGTCTCTCAAGAAATGAAAAAGTGCTTTGATATAATGGAAGATACGTTATCTCCGAGTGATTTGATTCGATATCTGTTGAAAGCAAAAGTGGATTTCATATGGAACGGAGGAATTGGTACTTTTGTTAAAGCAAGGAGTGAAAGCCACGATATGGTCGGTGATAAAGCAAATGATGAATTAAGGGTGAATGGTGAGAACATTAGAGCTTCTATGTTTATAGAAGGTGGTAATCTTGGTTGCACGCAGCTTGGAAGAATAGAATATGCTGAAAGAGGCGGATATATTAATGCAGATTTTGTTGATAATTCAGCAGGAGTAATATGTTCTGACCTTGAAGTTAATATCAAAATCGCATTCGTCTCAGTTATGAAGGGAGGTAGTATTTCTTTGGAAAAAAGGAATGAAATACTGGCTAGCATGGTGGATGAAGTTGCATCTAAGGTACTTGAAAACCATAACAGAATTGAAACAAAAGCATTACTTTTTGAGTGTTTGCAAGCTAAAGAGAGGTTGGAGCAGCACCACAGGTTATTACTCAGTTTGGAAAAATCTGGACTATTAAACCGAAGTGTAGAGTTTCTTCCAACAGATGAGGAAATAGCAAGAATGTTAACTGGAGCGGGGGGCTTTAGCTCTCCCCAGCTTTCCGTTTTAATGTCCTATTCTAGAACAGCAATAAAAAATGAAATTATACATTCTGACTTGCCTGAAAAAGATTTCTTGTGCCACGATTACTTATTAAATTACTTTCCACAAAAGATGGTAACGGAGTTCAAGGATTTCATATTAAAACACCAACTTCGCAGAGAAATCATTTCCACTTGTATTGTAAATGATGTAGTGAATAGAATGGGATGTATATTCATTAATAATCTAGTTGAAAGTACTGGAATTAAAGTGTATGAAGCGGTAAATGTGTATATTGTTGTTAACCACTTATATGGTTTAAATAGCCTATGGCAAGAAATTGATAAACTGGATGGAAAGATTAATATTGACTCATACTTGCAAATAGTGAGAAATGTACAGAAATTTATTGGTAGAGTATCATTTTGGTTAGTAAAAAACCTCGGCAAACTTAGCTTTGTAGAGCTAGATGATGTTACAAAATTTAAAGATGCAATTGAAACTTTAGGCCAGAATTTAACTGACGTTCTAGACGAACATCTATTAAAAACCTATAACCATGGATCTTCTTTTTTAGTAGAGCTCAATATAAATAAAGATCTAGCAAGAAAAGTTGCTGACCTATGCGTTCTTGCTTACGCACTAGATGTTATATCCATTGCTGAGCAAACGTCCTTGTCTATCCTTGACGCCGGTAAAATATACTTTGAGTTAAAATCGCTGCTGAGGTTCGATCTGATTAGGACAATTGCTATTAAGATAAAAAGTTATTCTTCTTATTGGGATCGTAGTTTAATTAACGATTTATTGGATGATTTAAGCAATTACCACTATAAGCTAGCTGTCAAAGTTATAAGGGCAACTGATAATTACGAAAATAAGGTTCAAACCTGGGCTTGTAATGATAAGGATTACATAGAACGTTACAACAGTTTTTTAGATGAAATGATTGCTTCCAAACTTGATTTAAGCAAATTAATATTTATAATTAGAAGAATTAAAGTACTTGCCTTATAGGAAAAATGTTTAGTATAGGTCTTTCAGAAATTTTAGTTGTAGTTTTAGTTAGTATAATTGTTCTTGATAAAAATAAGGTACCTGTATTCATTGACCTTATTAAGAATATATATAGGTATCTTACGATCATAAAATCAAAAGCTAGAAGATTATTGAAAGATGCTGGAATTGAAGAGTTATATAAAGAGTATAACACCGAGAAAGTAAATTACATAATTGGTAAAGATGGTAAATTTTATCCTACTTACAATATAGATAATACACCTAAAGATAATGACAGCGAGGATTCTAGTAGTAGACGACGTGCCATCTAATGTTAAGCTTTTAGAAGCTCGACTAAAAGCAGAGTACTACACGGTTATTGTAGCTCATGATAGTGAAGAAGCTATAGATTTAGTGGCAAAGCAACAGCCTGATATTATATTACTCGATATCATGATGCCAAAAATAAACGGCTTTAAAGTTTGTAAGAACTTAAAGAGCACCCCCCTGACAACCCATATTCCAATAATTATGGTGACTGCGCTGCATGACACTCACGATAGAGTGCAAGGCATTAACGCCGGCGCAGATGATTTTCTAACTAAACCAATAGATGAAACTGCCTTATCTGCAAGAATTAAGTCTCTCACACGCCTAAAGATGGTTATAGATGAACTACGTTTAAGAGGAGAAACTAATGCTGAGATTTGTGGGGTAGCAGGAAGCAGTATTATGGATTATTCTAATCAGATCTTTGACTCTAATATACTTGTTGTAGATGAGGATATCTTTCAAGCAGAGCAGATACATAATGTACTAAAGCAACGTTTTAAGTTAATTAACATACTGAACGATCCAATGGAGGCATTGAAGGTTGGTATTGAGGATAACTATGATCTAATTATCTCTGACATGCAATTTTCAGAAACTGACGGCCTACGCTTATGTTCTGAGTTTCGTAGTAAAGTAGAAACACGCTATACACCAATTCTAATCCTTTCTGAAGATTGTAATAAAAACAACTTAGTAAAAGCACTTGACGTAGGAGCTAATGATTACTTAACAGTGCCCCTGGATGAAAGTGAATTAATAGCAAGAGTCAATTTACAAGTGAAACGCAAGAGATATCAAGATGCTTTGAGAATGAATCTATTCAACAATGCAGAAATGTCTATAAAGGATCCACTTACTAACTGTTACAACAGAAGATATTTTGATACACACTTAAGAAACATTATTAAAGACTCTGTAGAAAAAAATAGAAGATTATCTCTTATGATACTAGATATAGACTATTTTAAGATAGTAAATGACGATTTTGGACATAGTGCCGGAGATGAACTTTTAAAGCAGATACAGAAGAGAATTTCTGAAAATATCAGAGTGACGGACTTGTTAGCTAGGTTTGGCGGTGAGGAATTTGTTGTTGTAATGCCAGATACCAATATATCAGATGCATACATTGTTGCAGAAAGGATACGCGAAATTATTGCTACAGAACCTTTTATACTCTCGGATAAAAACACAACACACAATGTGACTGTAAGCATTGGGGTTGTAGAAATGCAAGAATCTGATCTTGATAATATTGAAAAATTTATAGTACGCGCTGATAGATATTTATATAAAGCAAAAAATAGTGGCAGAAATAGGGTGGTTACTAGCTAACTCAGAGTGCGATGTCATAGAATTATCATTAACGAAATTTACAATAGGCTTCTTGCAAACCATATAATTTTTGCCTGGCCATCATTTAGGTAAGCCGAAAAAACTACCTGACAAACCTCGCTAGCCCCCTTATCCCGATACTGGGGGTGTTAAGTTACCTTCAATCTGTGCAGATTAAAATAATAAAGTGTTATATAGTTAGCATCTTATGTTTAATTTTTTGCACTATATGTACCTTATGTCTTCACAATATTTCTAATTTTTTACCTATATAAGTTGAAACTCGCTTATAAAGCGTTTAGGACAGTATAATATGCTAACTTGCAGGATTAGAGAGTAAATACTATCTACCACAATATATCTTTTGCCTTTTTTTTGCCTAGTAAATTTCTAAAACATTTATGACTAAAGGTTAGTTGCAATAAAAAACAACTAAGTCGCGATTATTAAGTATTTAAAACATAAAAAAACGCTAGTGTTTTTAAATAGATATTAACTAGGGCTTCTTTTGCTTTTTTTATTTAGTTAAAAATTTAACTAATTTTATCATGATGCTTATCTCCCATTCATTCAAGTAGCGTAACAATTCACCAACGAAAGAGTTTCAAGCTTTCCTCTCAAAAAAATGAATTGACTTTTTTTGCCGTAATCTACGATAATTAAAACATTATTTAAAAAGGGGTGACAATGGAATATGAACAGTGGAAAGAAATATTAAGTGCAATCGATAAGGAAACAGATTTAAGTAAAGATAACGTAATTGCAAAAATAAAAGAGAAGTTAAAAGCACTAGATTCAAGTACATATGAAGAGTGGAAGGAAACTAATTTTGATATAAATCACTTATTTGCAGTAAAATATGGATTATTGCATTTAGCTGTTCACAATAATCTAAAAAATGTGGTGAATGCTTTATTTGGGGTAGAAGGAATTGATGTTAATGCAGTGGACAAAGATAAACATACTTCTTTACATTTGGCTGTTGAGAAGGGTCATATTGGTATAGTGAATAGTCTGTTAGAAGTAAAAGCAGATGTCAATGTAGAAGATGAAAATGGAAAGACTCCTTTGTACACAGCTGTTCAATTTGGTTGTAAAGGGGAAATAGGAGTTCTAATCGGAAAAATGATGATAGGAGCTCTGATAAGAGCAGGGGCAAATGTTAATGCAGAAGATAAAGATAAATGCACTCCCTTACACTTTGCTGCTCGATGTGGCCGTAAAGAGATAGTACAAACTCTAATAGAAGCAGGAGCAAATGTTAATGCAGCAAATGAAGATAAACGCACTCCTTCACATATAGCTACTCAGTTCTGTCGTAAAGAGATAGTAAAAGTTCTAGTAGAAGCAGGAGCAGATGTTCGTGCAGCAGATAAATATGGAATAACTCCTTTACATTTTGCTGACGGTGCAGAGACAGTAAAAACTTTAATAGGAGCGGGAGCAAATGTTAATGTAGTAGATAAAGATAAACGCACTCCTTTACATTGGGTCAAGGGTGCAGAGACAGCAGAAACTCTAATAGAAGCAGGAGTAAATGTTAATGCAATAGATAAAGGTAAGCGTAATCCTTTACATATGGCTGTTCGATGTAGCTGCGAAGGGGTAATTAAGACTTTAATAGGAAAAAGAGCAGATCTTTTGTCAAAGAATAATGATAGTAAAATCCCGAGCAATTTTAACAAAAGTCACTATATAATTCGGCGTGTGAAATCACTTTGGTCTGAAGAGAGGATGAAGCGACTTGACCAACAGAGTAAAGTGTCTTTTGTTGTTTTTGGTTTAACAATATTATTTGGTACTGCTACAGCAACAACGCTTTTTGTAACTGAAACAATCGCATTCGGGCCATATCCCATAATAGGAACAGTAGTTATAGTTGCAGCGGCAGCATGGGTAGTGTCTTGTGCTGCGGATAAAATATTAGAACCTAGTACTAAAATAGATGAAATGAAAGCAGTACAAGTAGATGAAAATATGCAGAAAGCACCTCTTAACTTGAGCACATAGTTATAAAGCCTCACTATTACTAAAAGCTTGTCTCTAGAGTTATATTTTATCTTCTTTGTGTGCCGCTGTGTTGCTCTATGGACAATATGCCATCATTGCCAAAGAGCAAAATTTATGCAAGCTCACTTTCTCTCAAAGTTTCATTGCTTGCTCCTTGTTAGCTCCAGTCCATGCATTAAAACCACATTACAAGTCTATACTATCAAACGTTAGTAGGTAATAGAACCTATGACTTTGTTATTTTAATTATTATGTAATTCTATTGTGTCTGTTCAGTGCAAATACCTATTTCTTGCGAGTGTGTGTGCTGTAGCTGCTGCTTTGGTAGTTGGATTTGCTGCTGGTGGTATTACATATGCAATATCAAAACCTAGTGATAAAAACTTGATGGAGTCTCATCACCAGTACCTGCTCCTGCTGCTAATAAACCCTGTAGTTAATTTAAAAAACAAGTAGGAAGAAAAAGGAAAGACAGTATCCATGAATGGATAATTCCATTATACTTAAACATGGAAGCAAAGGGGCTAAAAACCCTTTCCACGATCTTCTATCTATTGTCTTTCACACTGCTTAGCTGAACGGATACGGAAAGAAAATCTTTTTCCTTTAAGATCTTCTTGCTTATTTCTCAACCATTTTCTTGAACTAATACCAAAACATCAACTTTCTTATTTAAGTATATGTTGAGGTATTCACAGTATTCTGAATACCTCAGTTGATAATCCAGTAGAAATACATAGTTTTATGCATTTGAGTACTTTGGAGACTTACATATATAAAGAACAAAAATTGCATTTTCTCTTGCTAAGTAACTGTGTTTATTTTCCATAATATATATTATGTAATTTTTATAGATGCCAATGGATAGAGTTTTTCATCTATTAGAATCCTTTGCTTTCTTCTCAATATATCTACACATTAGGATGGATAGCTCGTATAGAATTAACATTGGTACAGCAAGCCCTACTTGGCTTAACACATCAGGTGGAGTTAAGATCGCAGCAATAATGAAAATTGCTACTATCGCAACTCTGCGCTTATTCGACAAACTTTGCGTAGTAAGTAATCCAACCCTAACCATTAATGTAAGTATGACTGGAATTTGAAATGCAGTGCCAAATGCAAACATGAATTGGAGAACAAGGTCTAGATACTCGCTAACTGACGGCATAAACTCTATCGGTATGCCAAAGGATTTACCACTGTGTTCAAAGGCGATAAAAAACTTCCAGGCTAGAGGGAATATGTAGTAATAAACTACAGCAGCTCCTGTTATAAATAAAATCGGTGTTGCAATTAAATATGGCAACAACACTGCCCTTTCGCTTTTGTATAATCCTGGTGCTAAAAACATATAGAATTGCCATGCAAATACAGGAAAAGAAAACAAAAACGCGCTCATTATTGCAACCCTGAGATACACAAAGAATGCTTCTGTTAGATCTGTATAGATTAGAGAAAAGTCGTTGCTATTTTTTGTAACTTCTATTAAGGGTGTAAGTAAAAAATAATATATATTTTCTTTAAAATAGTAGCAAAGACCAAAGACGATGAGAAAAAATAGAAAGCAAAAAATAACCCTTTTTCTGAGTTCTGTGAGGTGTTCATAAAAGGAAGCATATTTGTTAGGGTTTCTATTCATATTCTATTATAGCACAATAATGCTATGTCCAACATCCTTAGTGAAAAAGCCCATTCATTATCGTACCAAGCTGCAACTCTACAGATATCACCTGTAACATATGTGCCAGCTAAATCCACAATTGCACTATAAGGGTTATGCACGAAATCTATTGAGACTAAAGGTTCCTTACATATGGAAAGCACATCATTTACTGAGTTTTTAAATATTTCGTTTATTTCTTTAGCTGTTACTTTCTTGTCAGTGGTGAATTTAAGGTCAACCATAGAAACGTTAGCAACTGGAACTCTAATGGCAGTGCCGTCTAGCTTTCCCTTTAATTCAGGAATGACAGAACCTATTGTCTTTGCTGCTCCAGTTGTGGTTGGCACCATAGATAACCCACAGGCCCTTGCCCTGCGTAAGTCTCTATGGTTACCATCGAGAACATTTTGGTCATTCGTGTAGGCATGTACAGTGGTCATAAAACCGCTTTTCATATCTAAATTGGAGTGCAGAACCTTTACAACTGGAGCGAGACAATTTGTGGTACAGGAACCTGCTGATATTACTTTATGCTCTTTTTTGAGCATATCATTATTCACACCATAAACTATAGTTATATCAGCATCTGAAACTGGAGCAGAGACAATAACTTTTCCTGTATTATGCTTTGCTGCTTCTGCGCGCTTGTTAAATGCACCAGTGCATTCAAGTACTACATCAACATCCCAAGGAATATTTTCAGGGTTCCGTTCTCTGTATAAAGAAAACTTTTTGCCATTTGTAGAAATCCAATTTTCGGACTCATTAAACCCAATATCACCATTAAATTTGCCGTGAACAGAATCATACCTAATCAAATGTGCATGCTGCTCAGTACTGAGTGATCCATTCACAGCTACAACTTCTATTTGTTCATTATATTTTCCTACTTCATGGATAGCACGCAATACACTTCTTCCTATTCTACCAAGACCGTTAATTCCTACGCGAATCTTCATTTCTTCATCTAAAAAATTTAATTATAGAAAATGTTGTTCAATTTTGCATTCTATTCTTTCGTTTTTTAGTCGGGTAACTAACTAGAGCAAAATAGGTAGGCTTTTTCCTACTCTTTCCTTTGTTAGATCTTTCTTATATTGTCATCCCAGTACATGACGCATAGCTATACAAACATTGTAATTTTAGTCCACCAGAGATGGTGTCATTCCAGCGCGTGACACTAGGCGCGGTTCGTCATCCGCGGATTCGTTCATGGTATCCCTAGATCCCGCTAACAAGCGGCAGAATGACTGTAGTTACAATATTTAGGAAATTTACTAAACAGCACCAAACAGAAGAAATCTGTCAAACCAGGAAGAAATTCCTTAATTTAAGTTTTTAGGAGCCCCAAAGGCAATTATTGCTACTGCAAGAAAATTAGCACGTATCTTTTATCAAATGTTGAAATACGGACAAGAATATGCAAAAAGAAATATAGACTACTATGAAACACATTATTTAAAGAGAAAGTTGTAAAAAATTTGATCAAAAGGGTACGGAAATTTGGTTATTATTGGTTCAACAAGAAGAGTTGATTGAGGAGTTTTTTAGGAGAAAAAAAAGGCAAATGAATCCTGGTTAATATCTATTTAAAAACATTGGCATTTTTTTATGTTTTAAACACTTAATAACTACGACTCGACTGCTTTTAAACCGCAACCAATCTAAACTATAATCGTTAAGAAATTTACTAAGCAGAAAAAAGGACAAAAGAAACCCCGTTAGCTAGTTATTCACTATCTATTTTATAATGTTGAAATTTTTTAATGTTTAAGTGCCCAGCAGGAAGATTTGCAGCACCAGCTGACAATGTAGACAACAATGTAAAAGATATGAGGTGCACATAGTGTAAAAAATAAAACACAGATACATTAAGTTTTTCTGTTATTTTATCTGCACAGACTGAAGATAAACAAATAGCTTCAGTACTATGATAAGGGGACCGACAAAGTTTGTCAAGTAGTTTTTGCATTATGTTTGTGCAGTTCATTGATAAATCAAGAAGTCATAGTAAAGATAGACGTTGGCAAAAGATTACTGAAAGCTACAAACTATGCCTTTTCGTGTAATCTTTAAATGCACCTTGGTTAGAGTCAAAATATAGCTTTACACTGCCAATTGGCCCATTTCTTTGTTTTGCAATAATGAGCTCTGCAACATTTCTAATTTTCTCCATTTTTTCTTGCCACTCTCGATGTTTATTGCTTCCCTCACTTGGCTGCCTTCTCAGTTCGTAATATTCTTCTCTATAGAGGAACATTACTATGTCTGCATCCTGCTCTATGCTTCCTGAATCACGTAAATCAGCAAGTTGTGGTTTTTTGTCGTCTCTTTGCTCAACAGAACGGGAGAGCTGCGACAGTGCAACGACAGGAATATTTAGTTCCTTTGCAATTGCCTTTAAGCCTTGTGTCACTTCCGAAATCTCTTGCACTCTATTTTCATTACTTCTCTTTGTTGTTCCTCTGATTAACTGCAAATAATCAATAAATACTGCTTCTACGTTGTATAATTGATATAACAAACGTATTCTGGTACGAAGAGCGCTGATTGATAGCGCAGGAGTATCGTCTATGATGAAAGGCAACTCAGATAATTCCGCACTAGCATTGATGAATTCATGCAATTCAAAATCACTAATCCTTCCAGTTAATGCTTTATAATAGCTAATTCCTGAGTCTATAGTGATCAATCTTGTAGTTAATTGTTCTGCTGACATTTCAAGTGAAAAAAACGCTACATAGTGTTGCCCATCCGCTCTTTTTTGCAAGACCTTACAAGCATTAAGCGCAATATTTAGTGCCAATGCTGTCTTACCCATAGAAGGCCTTGCAGCCAAAATTAATAGATCAGACTTCTGCAAACCACCAAGGAGCTGATTTAGATCTTGAAGTCCGGTTGTAATGCCTAGAGCCTCTGGATTATTTTTTAGCGTACTAATTTTTTTAACTACATCTTTAACTGAACTTGCAAGCTTTATATATGTTTTCTCACCTAGCCTTTTTACTGCTAAATTGAATAACTTAGTCATCACTTGCTCAATTTGCACCTGTGCAGAATTTTCGATGTCATAGTTGTAACTATCATTAACTATCTCCTGTCCGAGCTTGATTAAGCACCTTCTTAAGTAGGTATCGCGGATTATTCTAGTCAAACTATAGATATCGAGTGCAATACTTGCCTTTGCTGCAAGCTTTGCAAGATATTCAACTCCACCACATTCGATAAACGCTTGGTCGTTTTCAAAAAACATTTTAAGGCTCAGTTCATTGGCAACTATACCGTGTTTTCTGGTTTTAGATATCTGTGTGAAAATACTTTGATGCAGTGGATCATAGAAATTCTCTGCAGTGATTGTGTCTTCAACCGCATCACAGATTCTATTATCACGAATCATTGCGCCAATAAGCATTTGTTCTGCTTCTAAATTATGCGGCAATTTACATATTTCATTATCTACACTTTTTGAATTGATGAGACTAGCTAGTTTATTCATTTTAAGTTTTTAGAGTAACTGTCGATTATTGTAGAATATTTAGTATTCATTTGAAAGATGTAAGAGCAAAAAAATTTGACTAATCCTGTATTGTCTATACCATTTAAAAAGGCCCCCGTGGTGGAATGGTAGACACGGCAGACTCAAAATCTGCTGCTTGCAAAAGCATGCTGGTTCAAGTCCGGCCAGGGGCACTCAAATATTGGAAAGTGCATTATGTTACACAAATTTTTTGGTCGTTTATTTTCTGTTCTCTCTTCTATAAATATTATTCAAAAGGTAAAAAATGATGAAAATGGGGTATGTTATGTTACAGGACTTAGGCGCTATATCTCGGTATTGCTTGATTTTATTATTATCGTTTTATTCTTGTTATTCTTTGGATTTTTTAGCCGAGCCTTAAATCATCTTTTAAACTCAAAAAATGAGACAACATTCAGCCAAATTGCTGCAAAATATCAAATGCAAGTGCCACTGTCTGTAGAAGAAAAAGCGGTGCAGAATAGGTTCATTAAATTATGGATCCTAAGTCAAATAGTCCAATTCATCATGCTCTTTAGCTATGTTGCATATATGTGGATAAAGTTCACTGCTACACCTGGAAAATTATTGCTTGGGCTCAGAGTTGTAGATGCGCAAACTTTTGGAAAAATGACCATAAGACAGGCAACTAAGAGGTTTTTTTCCTTTATATTGTCGGTTGCACCATTATTTTTAGGCTTCATATGGTCAAATTTCAACAAGCGCTGCCAAACTTGGCATGATAAGATCGCAGGCACAGTGGTTGTTACGAGTAAAAGCCTTAGAAGGCAAAGTAAGAAACTACTTGACAAAATTTAACAACTTCTTTACCATAAATAGTAAAGGTATTTCTGACTCACAGCTTGTTTTCGAATGGGTTCAATGGTCAAATTTAGTAAAAAAAAATTAAGGTGTTTTTTTGGTGGTTACACCAAATTATAGTAGTTGTATATCTTTTAAGTTTTTCTGCACTCATCCAAATAGCGCTTAAACTAAGCGTCAGCAAATTATTACAGTATCAATTTAAATTATTATAGGGTCAAAACCAGCACTACGGGATTTCTTTTGCCTTTTTTACTTAGTAAGTTTCTTAAATATTCGTAGCTAAAAGTTAATTGCACAAGATCTAGCCTTAAGGGTCCATTAAGCCAAGTAGCTGAAACTGAAATGCATCTAGTTCAAAAATTCACTTAGGTTAATGATAATTAAATATCCCTAATTAAAAACAAAGAGAGGTCAATTAATTATAAAATGGAGGTGGTGGCACAAAAATTTGGTGAATGGAGCAATTGCGGTTTATCTGACAAGTGCTATTTTGACATGATTTTTTTATAAAAATGCTGCTTTTTGCGGTGTAAGACCGAAGGGTAGAGCTGCTATTCCAGCATGTAACGCTGGAATGCAGAGATTTAATCTATGGTAAGTAACAGAGTAACAAAAAATTGATTTTATAATGCAGGATATCTTGCTAATATATTTGTATGGCTTTTAGATTAAGAAATATCTTATTAATATTACTTGTAACTGGTTTACTTACTGGTTGTTTTACAACACTATTCTCTGATTCTGCATAAGCAATTTGAATGAAGGTAGTAGGTAGTGAAGGCGACTTAATAGAAAAAGTTGAATGCGTTATAAATGACCCACCTGGGGTGAGCCTTTTTATTACAGTTTGTTGATTGTGAAAAGGTAGATTAAAACAACTAAATATGATGATGGGTGAAAGTTTTAATAAAGTTGTTTTATTAAATCTACTATGGTGATCTGGTTTTATTATCGACACAGCTACCGGATCTTATAAATAATATCTATCACACTATGTTGTAACTATAACAACAGAAAAAATGGTCTTACAAACTCAGAAGGTTGAACTGAAATTTTGACGATATGTAACCATCGTTTTGCGCCTTTTGGCTCTATACCAAGTACTAACACGGCTACTATTAAAATAATAAATTAAAGTAAAATTTGCAAATGAGAGATTAAGTATGGTTTTTGTATTGAGAAAAGAAAATGTCACTAAGGTAATCAGCGATAAAACTATATAAACTATGTGGCTCTGTATAAAGTAATCTTGTAGTAAAGAAAGACGCTGTGCAATTACAGGGTCTGCCAAATAGACGAGAATGAAGCTTATAGTTAACAAAAAATTACCGGAAGGATGAGATAATAATCCAGTGTTCTATACCAAAGTTTAATTATTTACTTTGTTCCAGTATGTAATGCCACTATTCCATAGCTCATATTGTGAAATTTAACTTTCTTAAAGCCCACCTCTTCAATTTCCATTTTAAAGTCAGTCTGAACTGGAAACTCTCTAATGCTCCTTACTAAATACCGATAAGGACTTTCATCTTTAGCAACTATGTTGCCGATTTTAGGAATTACTTTGAATGAGTATAAGTCATAAAGTTTGGTAAATATCTCATTTTTATAGTGCATAGGAGCAAATTCCAAGCAGATAAATTGTCCATTGGGTTTTAGTACTCTGTGTATCTCACTTAAAGCTTTTTTACGATCGGAAACGTTCCGAATACCAAAAGCTATTGTGCAACAGTCGAACTCAGAGTCTTCAAATGGCAAACTTTCTGCGTTTGCACACACCCAATTAAAATTAAGCTGATTTGAGTTTATGGCTTTATTACGTCCTCTACTCAGCATGTTTTGATTTATATCACATACTGTAACCTGAACACTCGGCTCTCTTCTTACTATTCTTATTGCTATGTCTCCGGTTCCCCCAGCGACATCTAAAACCTGAGAGTTTTTTGTAAAATGCACGCTATTTACCATCTTATCCTTCCATAGTCTGTGTATTCCTAGGCTTATTATATCATTCATGATGTCATAGCGATACGCCACAGAGTCGAAAACCTTTTTGACCAATTGTGATTTATTCATGCCCTTCTTAACTTTTATTAGATATTATGTAAAGTTGTTGAACCCTTATCATAAAAATACATTCAGTGTTAACCGCTAGAATACCTTCTTAATTTTTAGTCACGTCTTACAATACTATACTTAGTTTTGTACCATTTGTTATAAAATTCAGTACGCCTAAAATTTTTTATTGAAACAGGTAAAAAATTCTTTACAATTAATTCAGATAAATCTTGCTGAACCATTGCACTATAGCTTAAAAAGGGCGTGGAAAGTTAAGAGTTGATGATTATTGTATTATATGTCATGTAAACACTGCAAAATGCGAAGTAATTATTATTACAATAGGATACAGACACATCATTTATAATAAGAAGACTAGAGTATACTTCATAAACATTAGACATATCTTTATATACCCGCTTTTTCTATGTCATTTTTCAACTTAGATGGTTTTGCTAAGCTCAAAAAAAACTTGACCACTATGGCAATTTTATGGAATTCCAAAATGCCACACATGACGCTGGAACCTAGAAAAGAAGAATTAGTTTTGACTATTTGGATGACAAGAGGAACTTTCAAGTCAGGTAGTTAAATTAATGTACTAATAGAAAAAATATATTATAATCAAACTTCTGTAGCTCAGCTAATCATTAAGTGGTAATAGTTCTTTCACAAAAGGTCATCTCTCTTATCATGATATTTTCTGTAGCAATTGTCGATATGGCAACTGACCTGTACTCAGTTGCACTACCAAGCATTGCCAATTATTTTGAAGTAGGAGGCCGTGTAGTACAACTTACAATTAGCTTAAATTTAGTTGGACTTGCGATGTCTGGATTAATTTATGGTCCATTATCGGATCATTATGGTAGACGTCCGGTAATGCTGATTGGTATGACAATTTTTACTTTAGCAAGTATTGCGTGTTATATAGCTGATAATATTGTGCTCTTAATACTCATTCGCTTCATACAAGGGGTAGGAGCTGGGGTTGCAGGCGTTGTTGGATATGCAGCAATAAGGGATATGTACTCGGGTAGTGAATACTCAAGGGTAGTTTCAAAGTTAAATATGATAGTAGCACTTTCACCTGGAATTGCTCCAGTGATAAGTAGTCATATAATTTCACATGGTTATCACTGGAAATTTTTGTTTTTTATTATATCACTTGCAGCAATTATTATGCTTATCTTTATTTACTTTAAGTTACAAGAGACACTCAATATTAATAAAAATAAGACTAACATAACTAAGATAATCATTGATGTCTCTAAGCAATATATATCAACATTTAGGAATTACCGTTTTCTTGGATTTTCAACTATTCATGGATTAACTTTCATGTGGCTTTGGGCATATATCGTTAACTACCCTTTCATATTTGAATCTATGGGTATTGAGGTGCGACACTTTGGTTATTTTATATCAATCATAGTCATATTTTACATAATCGGAACTTTAATTAACAGAAGATGTGTACAGAAGGTGGGAGTTAGCAGGATGTTAATGATAGGTTTAGTATTACCAATAATATCTGACTGTTCGCTGATATATCTTTACTTAATAGATAAATTAAATATATACACCCTCATAATGTGCTGGGTTCCAAACAATATTGGACTTGCATTGATAATAAGCAACAACGTAACCTCTGCATTAGAAACGATCGAAGGTATAGGGCTTGGTAGTGCAGTTCTCTCATTCTGCAATATGATGTTTGGGGCTACCGGAATATATATAGTGGGAAAATTCTTCTCTTATGGTGTTTTGTCAAATTTACTGCTGACAGTTATATGTTCTACAATCGCAATTCTTATATACGGCTTACTCAAATATGCTGAAGAACACCTGAAGGACTGATGGTAATAGACCTCACCATTATGCTGCACAGTGTATAATAAGATAACTTATTTAGAAGATCTCTTAAACTATCAGTCCAATATCACCGGCATTTTAAATATTTTCCTCCATCCTTGCTCTTTTTATTAGTCGCTACGCAATAGAGTTCTCCTTGCACAATTTATCCAAATTTAATCAAGGTGAGGGATAATCTAAAACAAAGCAAAAATTATTGTAGATAAAACATAATAAAAAAATTCTTCTACTTATGTTTTTAATTTTTCTCCTTTGCATTTGATATAAATGCTGAGAACCCGAACATTCTACTATGTAGAATGGTACTCTTATACTCACAGTATAGGTGGATCAATGATAACAGTGATAACAACTGGTGCAACTTTGCTTGCAGTATTCGGCAGAATGTTGTAGCCAGTACTTTTCACATTAGGTGTGTTTACTGCTGTGTTTTTTAGTGTACCTAAGATTGTATCAGTAATAGCACTAAGTATAGAAGACAGCGCTATGCTGCCGTTGTTCACGTATAGGATAAAAACTTAAATAGATGTATAATATGATCCTAAGATATAAAATACAATTTTGCAATAAATGGTATAATGATTTAGTAGAAACTATGCATAATTTATAGGGCTATGATAAAAATGTAAGATAATAATAGGAACTTGAACTTGTGCGGTAGTTTATAGACCTTTGGAGCTATGTTAAAATCATATCAGTGCTTTTACACGCAACTGTACAAACGTTACAATTTACAGGTAATTTATGCAATAAATAGTATTAAGTGTGCTGATTTTACCATGAATATCTCAAATAAAGTTGTGGGAAAAACTCCTGATTCTGAAGGTATTGGTGTTAGTTTTTCTTATTCACTGCAGGTATTGTATGGTGCTGTCCACTTGGTCATCATGACGGATTCCTGGAAACATTAAAATCTCATACTCAAAATCTTCTAGCCATACTGCTTGATGCAGTAGAAAAACCTTGCCAGACTCTATAGTAGGAACTAATTTAATGAAATCAAGTAAGCTTATCATTATGTGGCATTATTTCGACAATGGCTAAATCACTGCTTACCTTCAGATCTTGTACTAATTGTTGACCACTTGTTTCTGCTTCAATCAAAATTGCATGTGGCATCCATCTTTCTGCTAAGGACAAAACTAAGAGTTTTGGATATTCAAATTTTGCACGTTATACATCAAGTAAATAGAATTTATTACCTACTTTGCCCAGGTAGTGCGGACGCTAAAGTTGCTAGCGTCGCCTATTAAAACTGCAGTATTCTAGCTTTAAGCTATAGGCAAAGAGATCATCAGGAAAACTTCTATAGCGCTTCCAGCCCACTCTTGTTTAATTATATCACTTAAAAGCGACAGAGGGTTTTTGTTGATATTGTACAGCAAAAGCGTAATTCCCAAGTCAATTTTTATCGTTTCAATCTCTTCTTTTCCTCCATCTAGAAGATATAGCAACTGATCTTCTTCCCTCGAGGGTAATATTACGATGGCGTTATTTTAGCACTTGATGCTGTAATTCAGCTCTTGTAATTATTTGTAGTTACTCTGATTACAGGAATAAGAGAAGGAGACATTGGCTTTTCAATTGAATAGATAGACTCCTTATTTTTAGCTATTGTTGGCAAACAAATTTAATGCAACATATTTTTCGGTTTGGAGAGAAGGTGTCAGGTTAAATCTTCCTGATGTAGCCTATGCATCACAAGTACAATTATTCCTTTTTTCTATTGTTGAGCCAGTTACTAAAGTCTGATCAAACTAGCTTGTGGCACGCTTTCTAAGCGTTTCGCTCAAAGCTTGAGCGGAACTCAGTGGGTCGTTGACAATAATAAAATCACCTTCTTGCTAGTTAATGTTCCCCCAACAGACGTTGCAATTTTGTATTCTCTCCGCACTGTTTGAAATTTATACTTAGTATTTTGTTCTATGGATAGTTCTACTTCTAGAAATAGCTTTTTATACCAATCAGACTGCATTATGCACCTAGTATCGAGCGAGTGCTTTTCGCTGGGAATAGCTCACAATTATTACTCTTACGCATATGGGCTTCGTCGAGCGTGAAGGCATACTAAATATTATTCGTCTCACTGCACCAGTGCCTGCCGCTTTAAGTTGTTCGCTATGACTTTTATATATTAATAATCATTATACTCACATCCCGTACTACCGTTTTGAAAGCATAACTCAATGAGTTTGAGAAAGTTTATATTTTCTATGTTAGTGAGCGTCCTTGCTGTTTATTCCACTCCCCTCTTTTTGTCATTCCAGTGCTCCGACATTGGGATTCAACACACTGGAATGGCAATTCCTCATCATACTCCACAGTATCTTTAGATCTCGCTAAGGAACGACGGTAGTTACAAATATTTAGGAAATTTATTAAATAGAAAAAAAGGCAAAAAACCCGTTGGTGGCGAGTTATTTATATTAACTTTATAGTTAGCATTTTTTTATTCTAAACGTCCAATCTAGCTCCTTTTAAGTCATAGCTGATCTAAATTTAAACGTTAGAAAAATTACTAAGCAGAAAAAAGGTAAAAAACCCTGTTAGCTAATTATTCACTACCTATCTTTTTAAATTGGCATTTTTTACTGTGTCAAATGCTTTAACAAGTGCATTTCAATTATATTAAGTAAAAGCCTGAAAGGTTATAAAGATATACGGTGCATATAGTGCAAAAAATTAAATATGAGGCATCAAGTACATTGAGTCTTTTGTCGTTTAAATCTGTATAGAGAAGATAAATAATTAGCTTCAATGTTACAATAAGGAAGCTGGTGAAGTTTGTTGAGTAGTTTTTTGCATTTCTGTAAGCTACTTAGGTGGCTGGTAGCTATGCAACAAAGCTAGCCTAACTTCTTGATTTTCCTGATCTATTAGAAGGAATTTGGTTTGGATTTGAGAATTCTGTTCTGATATATTTGTCTTTCTCATCAAATAATTCACGGTTTTTTCATCAGTTTGAACTCCCATTTTTCCAGTCTTTCCTTGCTCTGTTGAGGATGATGCGTTAACTTTGTTAATTCTTTTATAATTACTTGGCCATTTTTCCTTCCACCTTTCTAATGCTTCATGTGTTTTTCGGTAATTTAACTCTTCTCCTTCAGGTTCCTGTCCATTACTATGAGAGGCTATTACCTTGACCATTTTTTTTGGAGACAGCTTTTTTCTAGAGCGTATACAGATTTTGATTTTTCTCTCTACCTTTAATCTTGCCCTTTAACCACTTACGTATAGGGTTATATTGTTTGCCTTCGTTTATATTTGCTAGAATGTTCTCCAAGAATCGTTTTTGCGCTACATCAACTGTGTTAGAACTTATTTCATTTTGTCCATCATCTTGATTTTAGCTCACAGACTTGGTAGAGGTGCTTTCCCCTTGCTCATTGGAAACGTCTTTTTTAGATGGAAGTGAATAGTGCTAAGTAGCAGTAGCAGAGAAGTTCTTCCGTCCTGAGGATTCTCTTCTTGACTGCCGTAACCTGACCAGTCTTCACTATTAGGCCATAATCCAATGTTCTGAGAATTAACCTCTCGATTTATATCAGTAGCTTAAATGCTAATATCTCTATCACCATCACTTTCTGTTGCAACTTCAAATAACAGCTTATTACTGTCCTGATATCGCACTTCATTTTTTATCTCTCTTCCTTTTTTTAATGCATCCTCTAAAGACAAATTCCATAATTTTACGTCTTTGTTGCAGCAACATTTATCTTTTTATTTTTGTAGTCACTCAATAATCTCCGTCAATTTCTCCCCATCAGGATAAATGCGTATCTTAATTACATGTGTTTCCCCGTTTACTGGCCAGTTTAGAGTAATTTCATATGAACCATCGGTTACTACATAATGCCTTACTTTTCTCTTGTCTTTCCCTTCTCCTTCCTCAGCAACAAAACCGTGCATTCCGCTCTTCTCATCTCTGTGCAACGTTGAAAACCCAGAGATTCCATTCTTCTGACAAAAATCACTGTTTAAAAATTCGCTAATTTTAAACTCTTTCTTATTGTCCTCCAGCTTAATACTTGCGTGATTACCGTACATTGAAACTTCTTTAACACCATCTTTAATATATTTCCTCCACTCTTCTTTGCTTTTTCTTAAAGCTCTTATCTATCTCCCTTTATCTTGTTGTATCCTTGAAGAATAACGCCATAAGCTTTATTTTTGTCTTTATCTTCGTCTCAATCCCAGCCGGCATATTTTATTAAAAACTTTACTGTACCTAAACCAGCTCTAACGTTGTAAATTTAGGTCATTTTCTCTTTTTATTTTAATCGAATAAAAATGAAAAATTTTGAATGAATTCATGATAGTTGTATTCCTGCTATGTGCTCTTAACTTTCATATTTTTCCTCACTAACAACCTTTCACTTTTTAGCTTTAGCTAGTATCATTATGAAAACTGATTAAATTTTTAAAAAAGTTGTATTGTTAATATAACGACACGAACTATACAAGTAACAAGTATGAAAATCAACCCCTTAATATGAGAATAGCTAGCCAGTTTCTAGTTTTGTTTTTGTTGAGAATCGGCTGATTCAACTTCAGATACCTGCTGCTCACAGTGAACACTTCTGGATCTCGAGAAGTCAGTTTGAATATAGCTAATATGTTGATAAACAACAAAGCAGCGATAGAAATATCGGCAACATCCCATAGCAACTGAACCTTACTTATTGAACCAAGTGGGATAACCGCAGTGAAGATTATAATCCAGATTTTAGTGTATTTATCATTTTGAGATACATAACGTATTGTCTGCTTCGAGCAAAAAAACCAGGTAAAAATAGTAGTAAAAGCAAAACAAAACATTATGGCCATAATTAAATAGTCAATATAAGGCCAATTCATTGCTTTTCTGAAAGCAAATATGCACATGTTAGTACTCTCTAAACCAGTAACCCAAGAATCTGTAACAAGCAGTACCATTGTTGTAATAAATACTATGAATGCAACTATAAAAGGCGATATTATTGTGATTAGACTCTGTTCGATAATAAATTTATTATTATTTTTCTTAGGAATAATTGAAGAGTGTACAATTCCTTCGAGACCAAGCCCTATATCTGTTGCAAAAATACCTCGTAAAGTTCCTACTTGAATAATAGTTAACATTTCTAAAACTAAACCTAAAGATAAACCAAAGTTAAAGCTACTAGTTGTAAAAAAGCTGCTTGTTATTAGCTTTAGAGAAGGAAGAATATTTTCACTAAATTTAAATAATATAATACCGCAAAGTGTGAGGTAACTTATTGTCATTATCGGTATCATAGCTGATATGAAAATTTTGATTTTTTTTAAGCTAAGAGCCGCAACAACAAAAAATATTATGGTCATAATAATTCCACCAGTGACCACAGGTACATTTATCATATCAAGTGGTATTGACAGGGAATTTACCTGAACAAGGTTACCGACGATTATCGAAACCATTATCATAATAACTAGGAATACAACTGTAGCTTTTCTAGAGTTAAATGCATCAACCATATAGGCCATAGGGCCACCTATAAATCGTCCATTCTTTTTCTTTCTGTTCTTTATACTCAGGTAACAAGTGACATATTTTATTACAGAAGTGATAATAACAATTATCGCCATCCACAAAATAGAACCTGGTCCTCCTGTTTTTAGAGCAACAGCAGTTCCTGAAATATTCCCTACTCCTAAATTTCCTCCTAAGATTGTAAATAGGGCAGCTATAGAGGAAAATTTATTTTCCCCTTTCTTAACTCCAATAAGTGAAAGGGCATGTGGTAACCTAAATATCTGTAACCATTTCAGTCTAACTGATAGATAAACACCAGCAGTTAGTATTAGTAATATTGTTGGTAGTAATAAAACAAACTTTATTATATCCATCTACGTGCTGAAGGTAAGCATTTTGACTTAGTATACAAACAAAAGTTGAAAATACCTAAGCCTATTTTCTGTGAAAGTTTGCATGATTAACGAAGTTCATTTCTATATCATATGGCTGATCATAAGCTAGATTTCAGCACCACGTACACAATTGCACGAGCATTTTGATTTCAGGAATTCAAGCAGCTCACAGAAATGTAAAGCCCATTTTACAGGCCTTAAGAACCCTTATATGGGGATGTTTTAGACCTAAAATTTATCCTTAATCTTTATTTAAGTGACAAAAGCACATTATTAAACTAGGTGTGTTATGTTTAATTTTTCTTATATAGACACTCCATGTCTTTATAAATTTTTATCTACGTTAGCTGAATCTCGCTTATTAGGTAATGTAATAAGCGCCAAGTTTTTGAGAGAACAGTAAACAACTCACATTGCATTGTTCTTTATTTAAGAATTAGTTCAAAAATCAACTAACCTTCTTTTTTTTATAAAGAAATTATTTGAAAAACTTCTGCATTACCCTTATCGTGACGTTATGGATATTTATAATTCCAAGGTTGACTACTTACCAAGCATATAAGACATTAATGTCAAGTTCCTACAAGAGATATCACTAAGGTTTCTTTTGCTTTTTTTCCTGCTTGATGAGTTCCTTAAGCATTTTAGCTAAGGCAATTTAGGTTACACCAACATTGCAATTACAAAAGCGATCTCTACTAGTGAGTGTCGTGCAAATTACCTGCAAATTGCAGTGTTGGTATAGATATGAGCTTAATGGTCTACCAAAAGGGTTATTTAAGCATCAATCCTCAAAAAAAACTGGCGTAGGCTTAGGTAATGTGGTCCTGGACTTATGTACGTGTTGCACAGAAATCTTAAATCGCGTTTCAAGATTTATCTGCTTGTTATGTAAAATTTAATTTGACGGTTGCTTTTGTAATTGTCACAATGATATAAACAATTGCTGGGTAATCATAAATAAGAATAATGTACCTTATTATATAATTGGTACCTCAGCTACTTCAACCTTATTAGTATCAGGAACGTTTGCTATAGCTCCTTATGTTGTTTTTTAGCTTCGGCTGCAGCGTTAAGTGTTGACCTTCTTGCTTATTGTTAGCTGTGCTGTGTTTTTTATTGTAACTATTGCACTTTTATATGCAGCAATTAGTAAAAACAAAGTCATTTCTGAGAAAGATGCTCAACTTGCTGGGAAAGATGTTTTAGTGCAGGCTCGAAAGAAAGGATTTCTGAACAGGAAACTCGTCTTGCTAAAAAGAATACTGAACTTTTTGATAAGCAAGAGCAATCATCTAAAGAAGAGGTCATTTGAACTACCTAAATCATGAAGTTCCTTCTGACAGACAAGGAAAACAAGCTAATGGTTTGGATTTTTTAGGTCTTACGACTTCTAAAAATTTAAATGATTTAGAATATTACTTATATTTTGATGCATAAAGTCAAGATACTGAGGTTTCCAGCATAGAAATCAGCAAACTGAAGAAGGAACTAAAGTTAATGGTTATTTTAATCAAGCAGTGAGCGCAATTAATTGGCTTGCTGGTCAAGCAACAAAAGTTATGCCTTGTTTAGCTATGAGTTATTTACCTTACGTTTTTTATAATTATGCTACTACTCCCGTATCAGCATCATTTGATGATGTTAACGTAACTCAATCATTTGTTGTTAACTCTAGCATAACTAAATCCTAAAGCAAAATAAGTAGAGGGCATATTATGTGACCTCTACTCAATCCTCAAAAAAACCGGCGTAGGTTTATGCAATGTAATGCCTGAACTTACGTACGCGCCGCACAGAGATTTTAAATCTCGTTGTTCTTTCGGGATTTGCAATTGGTCAAGTATCGCCTCTGCTGGCCTCGGGACAATTGGTTGTAATAGAATACCAATTATCCTGATATATTCCAGTAGTTTGTAGATCACTAGATTCATGCGCTCTCTATCAGTTTTGCTTAGTATCCAAGGCGTGCTTTTATCTATATAAGCATTGGCTTCGGAAGAAATGTTGATAATTAGAAGTATAATGTGGTTAAATTCATACTTTGATAAATGATCCATTACTTGATTGAATATAGCTCTGTAATTTGGAAGGCCTTCCTCACCTTTAAGTAGGCTTTTGTCAACTGTTGGTACAACTCCAAAGCATCGTTTATGTAAAAATGAAATTGTTCTTTGCACTAAATTACCTATATTATTTGCAAGTTCTGAATTTATTCGGCTGATCATGTTCTTCTTACTGAAATTACCATCCTGGCCAAAGCTTGCTTCCCGAAGGAGAAAATAGCGCAGCTGATCAACACCAAACTCTTTAGCCAAGCCAATTGGATCTATGACATTACCGAGAGACTTAGATATTTTTTTCCCCTCGTTTAACCACCAACCATGAACTACAATTTGTTTTGGCAGTGGCAAGTCTGCTGCAAGGAGAATTGCCGGCCAGTATACGGCGTGAAAGCGTAATATGTCTTTGCCAATTACATGAATATTGAAGGAGTTATCAGCTAGATTCGATGTCATTCTAGCGCGTGACGCCGGAATCTGTATTTCCTTCTGGATCCAAGTGTCAGCTACTTGGATGACAGACTGTGATTCTGCCCAAAACTTTTTATATTCTTCATTTTCCGTGTTAGGAAAACCTATTGATGTGAGATAACTAGTTAATGCATCTACCCAAACGTAGATTATGTGTTTGTCATTTCCTGGAACTTTTATCCCCCAGTTAAAATTAATGCGAGAAATTGAAAGGTCAGTCAGTCCTGATTTTACAAACGATATCACTTCATTTTTTCTGCTTTCAGGAAAGATAAAATTTGGCTGATTTTTGTATAGTTCTAGTAATTTATTTTGCCAACTTGATAAACGAAAAAAGTAACTCTCTTCTTTTACCCATTCAACCTCAGCACCTGTTGGTGCTTTGCCATCTATTAGCTCCGATTCCTGATAAAATGCCTCATCGCTGACTGAATACCAACCTGAGTAAGAATCCAGATATATCTGTCCCCTCTCTTCAAGCCTATCCCATAAAGCTACAACTGCTTTCTCGTGACGTTCTTCTGTGGTGCGAATAAAATCATCATATTGAAAATCTATGAACTCAGCTAATTTCCTAAATGAAACGCTCACTTTATCTGTAAATTCTTTTGGATGCATTCCCTTTGTTTTAGCTGCTTTTTCGATTTTTTGCCCGTGTTCGTCTGTACCGGTAGTAAATTTAACATTTTTTCCAGCTAGCTTCATAAACCTAGCTGTAACATCACAGATGAGGGAGGTATATGCGTGACCAATGTGCGGTTTGTCGTTTACATAATATATTGGCGTGGTTATATAAAAATTCTCAAATTGCTCCATTATCTAGTACTTAAAGCTCTATCGTACCTATACTAGTGATAAAAATCAATAGACTACCGGATTTCATTGCAAGCTCTAAGGATTTATGACAGTGAAAAGTGGTTAAGTATATTTAATATAATCTTTATGCTCAACTGATAAGGTAATAGATATAATATGTAATGTAGTAAATTACATTCATGGAATAGGTGGACTACTTTTTTACAATGTAACAATTGGTGCAAATTTGCTTACAATATTTGGAAGAATGCCTTGGTCTGCACTTTTCTCGCCTGATATGTTTATTGCTGTGTTTTTTGGTGCATCTAAAATTGTAAGAACGATAACAGGAAAAGAGACTTGCTGCTTTTATGAGAAACAAATGGTGCAGAATGGAAATGTGTTATTGTTCCTGGGTATGAATTCGTGGGTCAGGGTGATCATGAAATTTCTGGAGGTGAAGTAAACTGCATTCCTGGATTGGTGTTCAATAATAAGAAAAGATGTGTTGATTCTTCTTTACTACTTTGGAAATAAAGATGGTACTTTTATGAGTAAAATCTAACTATTCATCACACCACAAAGTATATAGTTAACATCCACACCTTTAGTTAAATTCCATTCGCTCTTTATTATGTTATACTCCATACCTGCCATGTCTTGCAGTGTTACATTGCCTTCCCTTAGGTGATTTGCAATCTCTGATGGCTTGAGAAACTTATTCCAATTGTGCGTACCTTTCGGCAGCCAGTTTAATATGTACTCTGCACCAATTATTGCAAGAAAGAAGGATTTAAAAGTTCTATTTATTGTTGATATAAATATCAGTCCCTCTGGTTTTAGCAATTCTATTGCTTTTTTTATGAAAAGCTCTAAATTATCCACATGCTCAACTACTTCCATCAATAGAACTACATCGTATTTTTGGTTATTGCTTAGCTCTTCAATGCTAGTGTGTGTATATTCTATATTTAACCCTACTTTTTTCGCATGTGACTGTGCCACTTTTATGTTTTCTTCACATACATCTATTCCTAAAACGTTAATGCCGACTCGTGCTATTGATTCTGATAAAATACCACCACCACACCCAACATCAAGCAATGATAATTTCTTTAGATCACACTTCTTTAACTCTTTTATCTTCTCGATAATGTAAGATACTCTCACAGGATTCATCATGTGTAATGGCTTGAATTTGCCATTCTCATCCCACCATTCGCCTACCATTTTAGCAAATTTTGACACCTCATCTTCGTTAGAGGCTATATTACTGAGTTTATCAAGGCGTCTTTTGTGTCTGCTTTCTTTTGAAAATTCTGTTTCGAGGAATTGTTTGACTATATCTTTTGCTAATCCACTGGCAGTAAATCTTGCACCAAGGCACAATACATTTGCATTGCCATGTTCGCGGGCTAATTTCGTGATCTCAACACTATTACATAAAACGGCGTGGATCCCTTTAAAGCGATTTGCTACGATACTCATACCCAGACCTGTGCCACAGATTAATATCCCATAATCTGCTTTTTTGTTTATTATATCTTCTGCAATTTTAACAGCATAGTCTGGATAATCTACGCACTTTTGCTCAGCAGTACAACCACGGTCTAGCACTTTGTAACCCAGAGTTTCCAGGTAAGACTTTATTTCTGATTTTAATTCATAACCAGCATGGTCTGAAGCGATTGATATTATATCTGACATATAAGAAATTGATCTTGCATCACTTAAAGACATCTAATATGAGTAATTCATTTTAAGCTTTCTGTCAAGCCACCCAATGCTTCTAATCTTTTTGAAACTCTGAAGCTCAAAATAAATTTTGAGCTAGATGTGCATAAATTCTGTATAATTTTTGTCCTACCACTACTAATTCAATAAGATGGATTATATAGATATTATAAAATCAAGATTATTATTATCCGATATAGTAGGTAAGAAAGTCAGGCTAACAAAAAGAGGAGATAGTTTTGTTGGATTCTGTCCATTTCATAGCGAAAAAACACCGTCTTTTTTGGTGAGTAATACTAAAGGATCGTATCACTGCTTTGGTTGTTCGGCTCATGGTGATGTGTTCAATTTCATTTCACAAACTGAGGGGCTGAGTTTTAAAGAAGCACTGGAAAGGCTGGCATCAGTTGTAGGCGTTGAGTTACCTAAAACCCTTAATTTAGCTAAAGAAAACGGCGAACTGTTTTCGACGCTGAATTTAGCTGCAAGTTGGTTTGTACAAAAAAATCAAGGTATTATAGCTTATCTAAAGCAGCGCAAGATTTCACCTAAAATCATAGATAAATTTAAGGTAGGTTATGCACCAAGTTCTGGTTTGAAAGAATATTTAAACTCCTTGGGTATTGAGGACAAAATTTTAATTGATGTTGGATTGATAAATAAAAATTCTCGTGATTATTTTTGTAACCGGCTGATATTCCCTATATATAACATCGCAGGAAAAGTTATTGGTTTTGGCGGACGCGCGCTGAGCTTTAAACAACAGCCAAAATATTTAAACAGCCCAGAAAGTCAACTATTCAAGAAAAGGGAAAACTTATACGGGTTAAACTTTGCTTTAAGTGAAATACACAAAAAACAGCATGTATTTGTTGTTGAGGGATATATGGATGTGATAGCACTGCATCAAACGGGAATTAGCAATATAGTTGCTCCACTGGGTACCGCAATTTCTGCAGAACAAATAAAAAGTCTATGGAAATTTGCTAAAGAAATCTCTATCTGTATGGATGGCGATAGTGCTGGACGTAATGCTGCAATTAGAGTTGCAGAACTTGTTCTGCCAATATTAGAGCCTGGATACACGTTAAAGTTTGTGACTTTGCCAACCGATAAAGACCCATACGATGTATGTAATGAGCTGGAACATAAGAAAGAAACCGTACTCTCCGCGCTTGACCATTCAACAAAACTTCATTCTGAATATTTGTGGCATTACATAATTGGTAGCAATTTGCAAAACTATGAGAAACTTGCCCCGGAAAAATATTCAATTCTTGAGTGCAAGTTCATGGAATATGTCAATGCTATCGGTAACAGCAGTATTAGAAGGTATTATAGAGATTACTTTTACGATAAAGCTAGTGAGCTAAGAAATAGCTTCAAAAAGCAGGTTTTTAATAATAAAACAAGAGCAACAAAAAGTGAATATCTTTACAACAAATCTCCAGAGCTAATTGAAGCAGAACAAAATCAGGCCATAATTTTACGCATAACCTTAGAATTTCCTGAAATCTTGAACCATCCTATATACTTTGAGCAATTTTCCCATTTTGAATTTACTAATGTGAAGATAAAAAGATTGCAACAGCATATAATTAATGTAGCAAATAATGGAAGTGAACTCAATAAAGAGGTTTTATTACAAGAGTTAGAACAGTTTAACGTTGATGGAACCATAAAGCTTATATTTGAAAAGACTAGCATACTAAACAGTCAATTAAACAATGGAAAATCTGCGAAAACTGTATGGAATAATATAGTGTTAAGGGGGGAATTAAATGTATTACAAAGAGAAAGAATCGAAGCAAGGCTAGGCGGTGATTTTGGCTTAGAGGAAAGACTAATAGAACAAATAGAGCAAATAGAAAGTAATATACGAGAAATGCAAATGGAGTTTATTCAAAAATAGATTGCTATATTTTTAGATTGTTTGTCGTCTTGTTGCTTTCTGTGCTGAGTCATAAAACAATAGACTTCCTGCACGGCTACCGGTCATTCAAGCAGCTCACAGAAATGCAAAAAACTACTTGATAAATTTCAACAACCTAATTATCTTAGCAGTAAGTATATCTTCGACTCACAGCTTATTTTTGATCTGCGAAGGTTCAATGATAAAATTCAGTAAAAAACTTAAGGTATTTTTTGGCGATTACATCAATTATTGTGGTTGCATGTCTTTTAAGTTTTTCTACATTTAGCTAAATCGTGCTTAAACTAAGCGTCAGCAAATTATTACAGCGCCAATTTAAATTATTATATGGTAAAAACCAACACCACGGGTTTTTTTTGCCTTTTTTTATTTATTAAATTTCTTAAATACTTATAGCTAAACGACAACCGTTATTCTGCTACTTGTTAGTGGGATTTATGAGATCATGTACAGGTTCTAAGATAGTTCATGTCATCACATCGGCAATACAGCCTCTTTTAATAAAAATTAAACTAATTTCCATAATAATTATACTAGCTAAAACTAAAAGGCAGAGGGTTATTAGTGAGGAAGAATATGAACATTGAAAATATACAACAAGAATTTTTTCCTTTATTTGATAAAATAAAAAAGGAAGGTGATCCTATTTATAATGCTAGGGTTGGTTTTAATATAGTAAAGTCTTTAATAGAACGTGGTACTGGTTGGAACAAAGATGAAATATATGAAGTTCTGCAAAAAGAGCTCAACAAGATGGAAAGAGCCCAGCAGGAACTTGAAAAAGAAGCAGAAAGAGTGTTAAGTAGATATATTATTGATGATGATGTTAAGGGTGCTGTTAAAGGAGTTTCAATATACGGTAACCACGCAAGTATTAAGCTGGAGGACAATAAGAAAGAGTTTAAAATTAGCGAATTTTTAAACAGTGATTTTTGTCAGAAGAATGGAATCTCTGGGTTTTCAACGTTGCACAGAGATGAGAAGAGCGGAATGCACGGTTTTGTTGCTGAGGAAGGAGAAGGGAAAGACAAGAGAAAAGTAAGGCATTATGTAGTAACCGATGGTTCATATGAAATGACTTTGAATTGGTATGATAAGGAAGGAAAAAAGTGTACTATCAGGATTAATATTAATGCCAATAGCATAAAACTTATTGGAGGTAATATTACTGAAGAGCAGTTAAAAGATCTGTCAAAAGCGAATTGGGATGTAAAAATAGGTGGTCTATTCTTACATGAGATAGAATTCAGGAAAACAAGAGAGAATGAAATTAATATGTCATTTGAAACCGCAATAAAAATTTTTGGTAGAAGCATTCAAACTACTGATATGAATCGAGAGATTGGATCTCAGAATGCAATGACTAGTACTACAAATTCTCATGCACCTACTAAAGAAAATCCTCCACTGCCACCACATAGAGTCAGTTCACTTAAAAAAGGCGTTGAACAGGGGAAGACCAAATCTTTAGACCATCAAAGTAATGGGCAAAAAGTGGAATTTAACAAATACATACAAAGTAACACTTTAGATTTACATGAGTTAAATAGCATGAACGTACCCAAGCTATTAGAACTTTTAAAAAAAGAACAAAATACTACACAGATTAATTTAGGCTGGAATAGTATTGATAACAAAAATGCAGAAAAATTATTCAGGCAAAGAGGTCTTGTAATAATGGCAAATTGCCGTGAAGAAGAAAATCCGGGGGATCAGGTTTATAACCTTCAATCGCTTTTTGAAGTTCCTATACCTTCACCACTTAGAACTAGCTCACTCAAAAAAAATGTTTCCGATGAACAAGGCGAGAATATTTCTTTCAAGCCTATGAGCCAAGATAATAGGCAAAAGGATGAACGATACGACAATCTTACGTTCGTTATGTTTAGATACACTACATCTGGAAGAAAAAAAACAGTTACTGAGGAGGATCTGCAAGTAAAAAGCGCTGTGCTTGCACTACCAACACAAGATGTAACATTAAAAAAAGTTGAAGGTACATTTAAGTCTGAAGATGCTAAGAAGTCAGACAATATGAGAGATAAGCAAACATCGCAAGATGGTGTAGCTTCAATTCTTGCGAGAAGAGCAGAAATTGAATTCTTATATAGTGAAAGTGAGCGTGGTGATGGGCTTTCTGATCCTGAAGATGATAGGAGCGATAACAAAGATGGGTATCTAACGCTTTTAAACCCTCAATCAGATGATGAAAATGCAAAACGAGGAGAGAAGTATGAAAATTGTGATTGTAATGACAACCTAGAGCATATTTACGAAAATACAGATTGGTTATGTGATGATAAACAAGACAACAGGCAAAGAGATAAACGATATGACAACCATACATTTGCTATGTTTGTATACACTTTACCTGGAAGTAAAAGACCAGATGACTTGCATAGAAATGAGCAAAAACTTGATAATCAACAACGACCTGAAATCCAGCAACAAGATCAGTCACATTCTAGATCACAATCCGATAGCAAAGGTAATTTAGACGTAAAAGGTATACAACCTAGTGCACTTTCTGAAGATGGTGACAGACCTATATCAACCAGCACTGATAAGAGGAATACAAAACAGCTGGAGTACGGAAAAAATAGTAAGGATCATAATAGTGAAACTTGTATGGTGCCAAGTAAACCAGCTGGTAAAGAGTCGAAAAGTATTCAATTTACTAATCCACCCAACCAAATGGTAGGCAAGCTAGAAAAAGTGTTGAAAAAACTAGACAGGGAATCAGAAAAAACAGTGCAACAAGTTGCTGAAGGAAGTGTCTCTATTAACAAGCCTCTATCTTCAGTTAGTACTGATGGAAATATGGATGCTGAACAAAATAGTCACACTCAATCAGAAGAGACTAATCTTAGTACACCAGAAAAAACTAATGTAAACAGCTCAACCTCGTTTAAGGAGCTTGAGCAAAGATTAAGTCAAAAGAACTATGAGTTAAAAAAAATCAGCTCTAAAGTACGCTACATTAGCCCACAAACTAAAGAATACCTAATGGAAGCTGAACTGCTGAAAGACAGTTCAACAGATATAAGAAAAGCGATAGAACGAGAAAATGCTAACACTAGTCCGACTATAGATAAAAATAGCGAGCTATATAAATTGCTAGAAAAAGATAAGACACAACTGAAAGTTAGGGTAATAGAAAAAGTAGTAGAAGGTGCTTCAGCAAAACACACTGATAATTATGATCGAAATAGAATCACATTAGGCAACAAAATAGGCAACAAAAACAGAAAATTACTTTGGACTAAACATGTTAAGCAACAACAAGAAAAAGGTAAAGGTATATCAATATAAATTGAGGTTAAAGTAATTACTTAGCAAACAATAGGTTTCATGTAGTGGTAAACCTATAATAGAAGAATAGGAGCCACGTAGAAATAATACGAACATTCCAGCCAAGCCTTGCATATTACACCCCCCTGCCCTATTTTTCCACTCCTCTGATGCTAAATAGTACTTAATTTCTCGTTCACTTAGGCGTTTAAATTTCACTATTGTAACCACAGTTCTAATATGTTGTTTGGACCGATCGGGAGTTAATAAACACACACTGGTGTATACTCTATGCCTTCGTCCCGATAATAAACGAATATATTTTTCTGCTTGCTCGATGTTTTTAGCTTTGAGCAAGATCCTTCTGCCACAAGCAACGACTGTATCAATACCGAGCACAAAATAATCTGGATTTGAACTTTGTATTTTCTCAGCTTTGCTTTTTGCCATGCGGATTGAGTAATCTTTTGGAAGTTCCTTTCTTAAAGGAATTTCATCTATATCCGCTGGTAAAATTAAACCTGGCTCAATATTTATTTGTTTTAGTAAAGCTATACGCCTTTCTGACGATGAAGCAAGAATAAGGTTATTTAGAAATTGTTCTATCACTTGTACCTTTAAGCCTTCTGATTATCCTACCCTTTTTTGCATTTCTATCATAAATGCTCATCTCTACCAACACTCTATCTCCAATAATGATGCGTATTTTACTTCTTCTTACTTTCCCTGATACATGACAAATGATCTCATGCTCGTTATCCAACTTCACTCTAAATTCTGCTGCGGGTAATAAAGCAGTTACCGCTCCTTCCACTTCAAAAAGTGTTTTCGATTTTTCGTCTTTTACCATTTATTAAATAAAAATTCAATAATCTGCGTCAGTCTATATAGATCTTAAAGAATATAGAAGACCTTTTGTACTATTCTTTATCACTCAAGTTTTTCTCTTTTGGTTACTAGTGACCCAGGCATCGGCACGTTGTCAAGAATTTTTATTTAGCTTAACTGCACTTTTTGCTTTATCCAATAATCCATTGATGAAACCAATTTCGCTTGGTTTATCAAGTAAATCAGATGCAATGTTAGTATATTCATTAATAACAACTGGAGCTGGTGTATCACAATTAGCTAACTCACATACTGCAACACGTAAAATAGATAAGCTTACAAGGTTTAACCGCAAAAGAGACCAGCTTGGATGTAAATAATACTCTATTATTTTATCATATTCTCCACCGCTCCTTATAACTTTATATAACAGTTTTTCTAAGAATTGATAATCAAATTCTTCGCATTCAAAAATATCTGCTAACTTACCTACATAGTTCCTAAGCCCACAGTTTTCCAACTCAAAAGTGCTTTTGTCGTAACCCATAAAAATATTTGAGTAAGCAACTTGCACAGCAAGAAATCTTGCTGCACTTCTTTTTATACGCCACTTTTTCTCTACAGGTTCCTCCTCCATTATCTTAATTTATTATATAAATCTATCATATGCAAAACAGCTGAGGCTGTACGGCCGCCGATGTTCTTTTTATCTTTATCAGCCCTTACTAGAGCTTTGTCTTTGCTATCAGCAGTGATTACACCCATACCAAGAGGTACTGTGTTATGCATAACAACTTCGTTTAAGCCCTTGATTACTCCTTTACAAATGTATTGATAATGATCCGTCTCACCACGAATTACACACCCAAGAGCCAAATAACCATCGTAATTAAAGTGCTTGCTTTTGACTGCAAAAAGAATTGCTGCTGGTATTTCAAATGCACCAGGAACCTCAATTACATTGTAACTAGCATTGCTGCCTTTTAATTTATCGGTTGCACCTTCAAGCAAGAGATTTGCTATTTCGGTATAATAAATTGAATTAACTATTAGTATTTTCGACATTTATTCCTAACTTTCTTGTTAAAAACAACTTTATTAATGATTGCTGAATTAAAGTTATGACATTACTAAATATCCAATATATTACCAAACCTGCAGGAAAAGAAGAGAAAATGAAGATGGAAATGTAAGGAAAAAACTTCATAACATTTGCTTGAATATCATCCTTGTTAGTCTGACCTTTTTCACCGATCCTCTGCTGAATTATCATGGTAATACCTAAAATTATAGGCAAGATACCTATAGAAATAGGGAAATTGTAATTAAATAACCCAAATAATGTAAAAATATTCGTTGGATCAGAGGTTGAAAGATCCTTAATCCATAAACAAAAAGGAGCATGTCTCATTTCTATGGTAACAAATAATACTTTGTATAAAGCAAAAAATACCGGTATTTGTACTAGTATAGGAAGAATGCTTGACATTGGGTTCACATTGTTTTTTTTAAACAATGCAATTGTTTCCTTATGTTGCTTTAAGCTATCATTTTTATATAACTCTTTTATACGAGCTACCTCAGGCTGCAAGCTTTTCATTTTGAACATTGAAACATATGATCTATTGGATAAAGGAAGCATCAAAAGTTTAATTACTAAAGTTAGCAACAATATTGCTAAGCCAAAATTCTTTAAAACGAAGTTAAAATATTCAAGCAGTAAAAACACTGGCTTGGTTATAAAATAAAGAACACCAAAATCTACAGCTTTATCAAATAAAGGTATGTTGAGGGTGCTTTTATAGTAATCTAGTAAATTCAACTTTTTTGCTCCAGCAAAAAAGTAATTTACATTAGAAGCACTAGTACCAGGAAGTATATTCTTGTAAGGTTTGACAAAATCTACTTGAAATTTATCAACATTGTTAGCATTCGTATGCTTAATACTTACATTTGTTTTATCAAATTTTTCAGGTATGATAGCTGTAAGCCAGTATTTATCGGCAAAACCAAACCAGTTTTTTTTACTTGTACTTGCTTTTATTAAATGTTTCTTGGCAACATTTTTATATGTCCACTCCTCTAGTTTGTTATCAAATGCACCTAGTATCCCCTCATGTGATATCCAATAAGACTCGTTAATATTATCACGCTTACGGTTAATTTTACCATAAGGAACCAAAACTACATTATCCTTTGTGTTATTTTCAACAATTTGCTCAACTTTAAACATGTAGCTATCATCAAGGCTAACTTTCATCCTAAATACAATACCATTTTCATTGTTCCAAAATAAATTGACTGCCTTTTGGTTAGTTAGTTCAGTTTTTTCTGCTTGCCAGAATGTCTTGGAATCTGGAACTTTGGTTTTACCACTTGGATCGAGCCACCCAAATTCTGCAAAATATACATCTTTTGATTCTGCAGGTGACAGCAACACTACTTGTGGGGAAGAAGGATCTGGTTCTAAGCAGTAATTAGTTAAAATTAAGTCATCAAACCTCGCACCTTTTAAAGAAATCGACCCTTTAACCATATTATTGGTCAAATTAATCCTTTGTTCTCGAGTAGAATTAATAATTTCGGAACGGCTTTGGTGTATTACAGGAGCAAGATCGTTAAAAGATTCTATGTGTTCAATATTTTCAATTGATGGGTGATCTTGTTCTGCATTGAGAAAGTTATCGTAAATAATGCGCCAAGATACTATAATTAATATAGAAAGAATAGCTGCCAAAATTAGATTTCTTGCTTCTGACATAAAACTTAAGCTGAATGTATCTCCTTAAAGTGTATACTAAATATTGTACCAAAACAATAAAATTTACTTATTTTTAATAATAACTTTTAACGCTAATCTTTAAAATTTATTTTAATGGTTTCAAATTTTAACAGTAGGCTGCTCTCTGTCATCCAGTTAGCTTGATATTAGGATATATGTTCTTTTTTTTTAAATTCCAACGTCATGAGTTGAAATGACTTCAGGAAATGTATTATTAACTTTTTGTTCAAATAGTGGTTATTTAAGGTCTGATATGAACGCGGTGAAAAATCTAGTTATTTGGCTACTAATAATAGTCATTACTGCAATGTTTATTGATTCACAAAAGGACAGACTAAGAAACAGATTTCTCAGCACTTTTCTACCATATAGAGGAAGAATTCAAGATAGCAGAAGTGTTGAATTTACAAAATCATATGATGGACACTTTTATATTCAAGCTCAAGTTAATGGTCATAACATAACGTTTTTGCTAGATACCGGTGCAACCGATATTGTTCTATCGCAAAAAGATGCATTATATGCTGGTATTAAGTTGCAAGATATTCAGGATTTTAAAATATATGAAACTGCAAAAGGTCAAATAAGAGCTGGAGTGGTTCAGATACCTCAAATTAAAATAGGAAATTTTTTGATTAATGATGTACAAGCCAGCGTTAACACCCATTCTATGCCTCATTCACTGCTTGGAATGAGTTTTTTAAAATATTTTCATTTTACTATAAGAGGTAATAAGCTGATATTATACTGCAATTCTACTTATTAAGACTTTACAGGTTAATATAGGAGCAGAGATAAATATTGCAGAACAAGTGCCAATTAAAATACCAAAAAAGATGATCAAGCTAAAGTCCCTGACTGTATCTGTACAAATTAATGTCAAAGGAATAGTAGCAAGAAGGGTTGTACCTGAGGTTAAGACAGTGCGAAACAATGTAACATTAATACTTGCATCTACTATATCACTCATCTGCCTATTTTTACCACTCTTTTGATATTCTCGAATCCGATCGTATATAACTACTGAATTATTGATTGAATAACCAATCACAGTAAGGAGAGCTGCAACCGATGAAATATTAAATTTAATACCAGTCAGGCTGACAAAACCAACAGTTAAAATTACGTCATGAATTAGTGCTATTGTTCCACCAAATCCACATTGCCAATTAAATCTAAACCAAACATAAAAAAATATTCCAACAATTGCAATAAACATGGACAAGATTCCTTCAAGTATCTGTGTTGAACTTATTCGTGGGCCAATATAGTCTATTTTACGGTAGTTTATTGAGCTACCCAGCTTTTCTTCCAGTACACTTTTGATCTTCTTAATTTTACCTTCATTTCCTTCCTCTCTAAAATACATGACTAAATTATTACCAGCCTTTGAACTCTGTATCGTAAAACCATTTTCTTTCAATATATTAAGGACAGCATGGTCTTCGCTTGAAGATTTTATTTCCATCAAAATTCCACCTGTGAAGTCTATGCCTAAATTCACTCCACGTAACACGACAATAAAAAGCGAAAAAATGACAAGAATAATGCTAATTAATGCAGTCAATTTTCTATATTTACTAAATTTAATATTGAGATTGTCTGGAATGAGCCTAACTGCCATATTCTTTACTCAAACTTGAATTTTATATACTTTTCAAAAGATTCACTAGTTTATTCCGTGGTTGGATCATACTCAATTTTGTTTCTTTACAGTTAAACACTTCAAGTCATGCAATTCTATCAGTTGATAAGCCAGTTATTTGGGAGATAATGTTAACAGAAATTCCTGCTTTAAACAGATTCTTGGCTATTTCTATTATCTCTACTTTTCTACTACTTTTTTTACTAAGCTGGGCAGATTTAATTAACAAATAAAATATCTTACGTAATTTTTGATCACTAATCTTTTTATAATTTCTTACTAGATTTAATATTTCTTCTCCTTTGTCTTTAAGCCAATCTTTTGGCACTCTTTGTATAGGGATTAGATCCATAATACTTACTGACAATATCTCTGCTATGTCATATAACCTTTCAATTGGTATTCTGCGCTTTCCTTTCTCATGTTGAATTATTATTCCAGTATTTTACCACGATCTTTTTTGCTAAATCCTTCTGAGTATATCCTCGCTCCAATATTTCACTCTTTGTCCTACTTTGTAGCCTAAAGAATCAGAATGCTTCTTATCATCGCTATCATTAGAGTTGCTCATATTGCTCTCTTATATAAATAAATATATACCTTACCATAAGATTTTATAATAGTCTATTATTTTTCATAACCTTTTTTTACTTATTTATAAGATAGCTATCTATAGTAATAACTATATGAAATTTTTGTTGTAAGCTTTTATAAGATGCCTATCTTTCTCAATGAAATTTAATATAACCAAGAGCTAATACCTACAGCAACTTCTGCTCCTGTTATGGATTTATGTCGTTTGTAACTCTGTACTTCCATAATTTAATCTCCATTATAAATAGGTCTCTTGCATAATTTGAACTAAAGGCTTGACATTACGTTGCGTGCTCTTGAATTGCTTCAGCTACAAATATTTAAGAAATCCACCAAGTAAGAAAAAGACAAAAGAAGCCCTAGTTAATATCTATTTAAAAACACTAGCGTTTTTTTATGTTTTAAATACTTAATAATCGCGACTTAGTTGTTTTTTATTGCAACTAACCTTTAGTCATAAATGTTTTAGAAATTTACTAGGCAAAAAAAAGGCAAAAGATATATTGTGGTAGATAGTATTTACTCTCTAATCCTGCAAGTTAGCATATTATACTGTCCTAAACGCTTTATAAGCGAGTTTCAACTTATATAGGTAAAAAATTAGAAATATTGTGAAGACATAAGGTACATATAGTGCAAAAAATTAAACATAAGATGCTAACTATATAATACTTTGTCATTATCTAGGTGAAATTCCTAATTTTTATTAGTGAGCACATTAACTATGAAACAGTCTATATTGCCATCGAAGATGGAATTTATGTTACCCACTTCATATCCGGTCCTTAAATCCTTTACCATTTGATACGGATGCATAACGTATGACCTGATTTGATTGCCCCAACCTATGCCGCATTTTTTGCCATACTCTTCAGCCATTTTCTGCTCTTTTTTTTCCAGTTCAATTTGGTATAAACGCCCTTTAAGTAATTTCAATGCCTCATTTTTATTCTGATGCTGGGAACGGTTATTTTGGCACTGAACTATAACACCTGTTGGAATGTGTGTAACACGCACCGCACTTTCAGTTTTGTTCACGTGCTGGCCGCCTGCCCCTGAAGCGCGGTAAGTGTCAATCTTTAGAGTTCCCTCATCCACAGCAATATCAATTGAATCCTCTATCACTGGAGTCACTCCTATGCTTACAAAACTGGTATGACGTTTACTGTTTGCGTCAAATGGTGATATTCTAACAAGTCTGTGAATGCCACTTTCGCTTTTTGCCCATCCATATGCCTTCTCTCCAATGATTTTTATTATTGCAGATTTTATACCAATTGAGTCTCCTTCTAACTTTTCTACAACTTCAACTTTAAAATTGTGATAAATCTCTGCCCACCTTATATACATGCGCATCAACATTTCAGCCCAATCATTGCTCTCTGTTCCACCAGCTCCTGAGTGTATTTCTAAGAAGCAATCATTATTATCCGCTTCATCAGTAAATAAGAAATCTGTTTCTTTACGCTTGATTAATTTCTCCAGTTTTACTAATTCATTTTCAACTTCAGAGAAAAACTCTTCATCGTTTTCATCAATAGCGGATTTCATTAAACTGATAGCATCATTATAATCACTTTCTAGCTTTGAAAACGACTCTACATCATTCTTAATTTTAGAATATTCTTTTAAAACTTCTTGTGCCTTTTGGTTGTCTTGCCATAGGTTACCATCCGCAGTCTGAGACTCCAACTTTTCGAGGCGCAATTTTAGTTTTTCTACGTCAAAGACACCTCCTGATAACAGAAATACTTTTATCTAAGTTCTGAAAATACTCAAGGATCTCTAGATAGGTTTTCATTATGCTTTAGATTTTAATATATTTATTATTAACAGCAATAACAGTACACAAAATAGAAATTTAACCATATAATAGTTAATTTAAAACAATCTTATTATACTCTAATGTTTAAAGGAATCAAGCATATACGTTTGTTAGAAAATAAGGTAAAATAATGAGTGTTGAGACAAAATTCCACTATGATTTAGATAAAAAGGCTATTGATAGCTTGGTAGAGTCACTCAATAATCAGAAATTAGAAAACATTCATAATATTATAAAAACAATAGATAGCGTTCAGCTAGCCTATTTTTTATCCACCTCAATCAGTGATCACAGAGAGCAGTTAGTTAGTGTCCTCGATCAATATTCATTAAGTAATGCTCTAGTGCATGTAGTACCAGACTTACAAGTGGAGATCATAGAAACATTGGGAATAGAAAATGCGGCAAAGTTACTGACACTCCTCGATGTGGAAGATATAGTAGCCATAGTGAAAGATTTGGACAGAAAATCCATAGAAAATATACTTAAATACCTGCCCAACGAAACTCAAAAATCAGTAGAGGAATTATTATCGTACCCAGAAGAAAGTGCAGGAAGATTGATACATAAAGACATGGTTATAGCTCCATATTATTGGACGATAAACCAATTAACAGAATTTTTGCGCAGTTATAAAAAAATACCAGAAAAATTTCATCAGATCTTTATTATTGACTCAAAATTAGAGCCTATAGGTAGTGTTAATTTGAACAAGGTAATATCTCACTCAGGAGAAACAATAATAAAAGAGATAATGAGTCAAGACATAAAGATTATTAAAACCGGAGTAGATCAAGAGGAAGTAGCAAGGGTATTTAAAGATTATTCTCTATTGTCAGCTCCAGTAGTAAATAAGCGTGGTAAAATCATTGGTGTGATCTTGATTGAAGATGTAATAAAAGTTGTTCAACAAGAAACAGAAGAAGATGTACTCAAAATAAGTGGTGTGTCGTCTAAAGCCGATATAAATGCTCCTATACATAAAACTATAATTCAAAGGCTACCTTGGTTATTATTTAATCTCTTAGCTGCAACAATATGTTCTGTAGTAGTTGGCTTCTTCGATGATATAATAAAAAGTTTTGTAGTGCTACCAATAGTTATGCCAATAATTACATCAATGAGTGGAAACGCTGGATCCCAAACAGTAACGCTAACCATTAGGGCAATTGCAACAAAATATTTGACTGAACAAAATGCAAACAGAATACTGATAAAAGAATTTTTCATAGGTCTTATAAATGGGATAATTTTATCTACTATTTCATTAATGGTATTGGCAATAAGATTTCATAGTTTCAAAGTGGAGATAATTTTTGTGGCTTCCATGGTTATGATGTCAATCATTGCAACGTTTATCGGAACTTTCATTCCTATAATGCTTCACCGTTTAAAATCTGATCCTGCAGTTTCTTCTTCAATTCTAACATCAGCAACAACTGATATTCTTTCAGCTTTTATATTTCTCGGTTTAGCTACACTCTTTTTATTAAATAGCTAAAAAGATTGCGCTATAAAAATCCTGCTTCAACTTTCGTGTTTCTTTCACACCTAGCCCTTTAAAGGATTACAGTATTTTTTCCAATGAATTATCAACCGTTAAGAGAAAATTAAGGCTTTTCAGTTTGATCTTTTTATTATAATAACTATAGGTTTATGTTCTTGATTAAAAATGATGTTTAGAAGCTTTCTCTTAATTTTTGTATTTACAGTACTTATCCCTCTGTCAAATGCTGATGCGAGGAAATATGTTAGAATTGTTGGGTCTTCAACCGTTTTTCCTTTTATCTCATTTATAGCTGAGGACTTTAATCGTATATTCTCCTTTAAGACTCCGGTTGTAGAATCAATAGGAAGCGGGCCGGGATTTAAAATGTTTTGTTCAGGAATAGGAGAAAATACACCAGATATTGCCACTTCATCTCGTCCTGTAAAAGAGGCAGAAATAGAGCTATGTAAAAGGAACAAAGTTAATGAAGTGGTAGAGGTCATTATTGGCTATGATGGAATTGTCGTTGCAAATTCGAATCAAAGCCATAAATTTGATTTTACAAAAAAGGATTTATTTGAAACTTTATCTGCATATTCTCAAGATAATGGTAAGCTAGTAAAAAATAACAAGAAGTTTTGGTCTGATGTAAATCAAACCTTACCAAAAACGGGAATTGAAATTTATGGTCCACATCAGAATACAGGCACATACGAAACTTTGGTTAATTTTGTTATGACTGATCAATACTCATGCATGAATTCAAGAATTTTTAAAGAAAGTTATAAGGATCCAGAAGAAAGAAAGAAAGCATGCAGTAATATAAGAGATGATGGAAGGTATATAGAAGTTGGAATCAATGAGAACATAGTAATACAAAAATTGAAAAGTAACAAGAATGCCTTAGGAATATTTAGTTTCAGCTTTTTAATGAGGAACCAAGATAAGATACAAGGGAGCACGATTGCAGGAATTGAGCCAACTTATGAAAATATATCATCAGGAAAATATATATTAGCAAGGCCTCTATATCTTTACATAAAGAAAGAACACTTAAATACAGTTGATGGACTAAGAGAATTCATTAGAGAAGTTATAGATTCAATCAGTACTGAAGGTGGGTACCTATCTAGGCTCGGTCTGATTCCACTTTCGAATGAAGATATAAAGAGAGTTTTAGCAAAAGTTCATGATATAGTGTAATACCTTTTGTTCTAGAAAATCAATCAGCACCTGTAAACTTTGTGTTCAATTGCATTTATTGTTAAGATACTCCTATTACTGCTTAGCTTAACAATGGTTATTCCTGCTATTACTAATAAGTATCTGGGTTACTAATGGAAAAACTTCTGGCTAGGTTTATAACTACTTGCCATCTGGCGCAAAATTTTTATTTTATTAGGTGATTTAAGTAGATTGTATGAAATGCTGGTAGTTTTGCGATTACCAACTGTACCTAGACTGCTTTCTCTCTGTTTGGAGCTACTCTATTTTATCTTGATAATCTGAGCAGCTATGCCGGTTCATTGTTTGAAACGATATCTGGTATTACAACTACAGGAGCAACTGTATTTAATAATGTTGATAGGCAATTTCGTCCTAATTACTATAGGAATTGCGTTTTTTCCTATATTTAAAGTTCTGAGCCTAAACAATCTACTCTATTCTGAATACTTAAAAATGCTATAAAGAGAAGGTTATGAACACACGCAAAGTGTAAGTGATTCATGCTATACGGCAATATATTATTGGCTTAATTTTACTATGTCTGCTATGTTAACTGGTAGATTTGCTAATTATAACTATTCCATAGGATACTATAACGATCCCTTACTAGAAGTCATAACAATTATTTTTATAATCTTGGATTATCTATCCCTTTCTAAGCTATTTAAAGATCATAAGGCAGTTAGACATTTGTCATGACGAACAGGTTTCCTATTTTATTGAATAGCTATTGTTTCATCTTTGTTCACTTGCTCTTGGTTATATAAAAATGTTGATTTAGAAGTATCATTATCATTTAGATGCAGCACATTTACCATCACCTCTTTATTACATAAACTGGCTATACAACTTGTAATTATATAGGTTAGGGCTTTATTTTAGTCTTAGTTTTTTTCTAACCTTTGTTGGTAGACGCAGCCTCTCTGCCCCAGTAGCATAAAAATCTTCCGTTTGATCGTTTTTCTAAGGTCTATAGAAAACCAGTTTCGCCTTTTATTAAACCATGACTATAAGCGATATAGTAAAATTTGATGGTAAAACCCTAGAAAGTGATGAGGTTCACTCTTTCTTTACATTTTTTACAATTTATATATTAATATTCACTATTTTATCAGTAGTGATGTCTTACTTAAGTAATACAGACTTTATAACCAGCATTAGCTCAGCCTATACAACACTCACAAACTCTGGCCCAGAATTCAGTAACTTAATAGGATATTCAGGTAATTATTCTTTTTTTAGCGGAGGAGTGAAACTATCTCTGTCGTTTTTAATGCTGCTTGGCAGACTTAAAATACTGCCTATTTACTTTCGTGTAGGCAACTTGCTTTTATTTGACAGAGAAGATTAGCTGACTAGCATCGAGTTTTTTTAAGCCATAGAAGCAAAGCTACAAAAAAAGCTACTTTCTATGCTCAACAAATCAGTTTGCTTATATGAATAAGCAAACTTTCTTGGATTCCAGTGTCTGCACACTGGGATGACAAAAAAGAGGCTACTTAGATGACAAAGAAAGGATACAAGGATGGTAAAAAAGGGGCACTGAGATTGTGACAGGAGGGAATGCTGGAATGGTACCTGACGATTTGAAAATCGTCATACAGTCGAGCCGTAAAAAGCTGTTAGGTCTATAGTTTACATTTAAATTTTATTTTATATTATTGTAAGTATTATACAACTTTAGGGAGCAGTTATGGCAGTGATGTCTGATAAATGGATAAGGGAAAAAGCTGAAAGCTTTGGAATGATAGAGCCCTTTGTGGATCATAAAAGCAGTAAGGGTGTCATGTCTTTTGGACTATCATCTTACGGGTATGATGCAAGAGTAGATAATAAATTTAAGATTTTTACTAATGTTAATTCAGCTGTAGTTGATCCTAAGGACTTTTCTAAGAACAGTTTTATAGATAAGGAAACAGATGTGTGCATAATTCCACCGAATAGCTTCGCACTTGCAAGTACAGTAGAATATTTTCGCATACCAAGGGATGTACTGGCTATTTGTGTTGGTAAATCAACTTATGCGAGGTGCGGGATTATAGTAAACGTTACTCCCTTGGAACCTGGATGGAAAGGTCATGTTACACTTGAATTCTCGAACACTACTCCGCTTCCTGCAAAAATTTATGCCAATGAAGGAGCATGCCAATTTGTGTTTTTAAGTGGTGAAAGTGAGTGTGAAAAATCATACGACGATATAAAAGGAAAGTATATGAACCAACATGGTATTACCTTACCGTTGGTGAAATAATGACTTTTATTGTTTAGAAAAGTTTGATATTACTTCATTGTACTGAAGATTATAAAGATGTGCTCTTACTAATTCATTACATTCTTTATCGCCTAAAACTGCACGTGCAGGGTGATTTTTAAACGACTCTACATAGTCTGAAAAGAACCTTGTAGAAGGAGCACTACTTAAAGCTTTTGCAACTTCTTCTTTCTCTTTATTGGAAAGTTGATTAAATAATTCTTCGCCCTTTGTTTGCAACTCATCTTCAAATTCCTGTTTTATATTGTCCTTATTTACTCTTTGCAAGAAGGAAAACTCTTCAAAGATATATAAGGAAGAGACGATGCTATTGAAAGTCCCAGTGAAGCATGCACTTGAACCATGATCACCATACACCCCGTATTCCGTTTGCGATTCTATTAGATGCTGAACTAGTTGGTATTTTCTCTGGAGCATTCGTGTATCAATATCTATGTTAGAACCAGCACTTTTTTTACCTTTGTCATTACAAGCTTTCCAAACCAAATTTAAAACTTGCTTTAATGTTAACCCACTTCCACTATGTATATCAGGATTATTTTGTATACGTTCCAAGCATTCAAGTGCATGTTTTTTCTCATCTTCTTTAAGTTGATATTTATCTGCAGCTTTTTCTGTGTCATTTGTTATACACTTTAGTTTATTAATAAAATTTTCTATTTCTTTTGTAAATCCGTCTTCAATATCAGGTTCACCATAGTTTTCCTTTAGCTTTTTAATATTAATATTTATTGCATCGTTTATGTCGGTATTATGTGTTGTTTGTGGGACGTGTATTATTTCTTCAAATGCTGCAGCTCTTTGCTCTAGCCATTCTGGCAATTTGCCTCCTGCAAGGCAATATAGTTTACGCAATATTGTAACAATCACAAAAAGTACTAGAAGAGAAATAACAAATACTATAACAGATGCTATGATTAGACCAACAGCTAGCCACCTTACAGGAGCTAGCAAAACTTTTTTTACTTTTGATGGTTCTTGTGTATTGGCTATTGCGTTTACTCTTGCTGGCATACTAGTTAAGTTAATAATCAATATATTTTATATATTGATCTTCTTTCGTCTCGTCAAGCCAAATTTTTACTTTGCACTTTCCCGTTTCTAAAGTCTCTAATCATTAGAGGAACAAAAAAGTTTCGATTTTTTGAGCTGAGCAAAGCCATTTAAGTTATAGAATGAATCAGGAAGAGTGAGTGTATAAAAAATATATAACCCTTTAGTGTTCTTGTAACTTCAATATTGGTTATTTATAAATGCCTTGCCTATGTCCTACTGAAACAACAGTTGCTTTATGTTCTGCAGTGTTTACGCGGTAGACGATGCGATAATTTTTAACTACTACTTTCCTTACGTTTGCTGGAGTAAAGCTGGAATATCTTTTTTGAGGGCACGCTTAGTACATTTAACTCAGTAGGGCTTTTCTCCAGGCTTTTTCATTAATCTCTATTTCCTCCTCACCATCACATTCCTCAATAATTTTAGACAATCCAATATTTTCTATCTCCTCAAGTGCTTGCTAGCCATTTTAGGTAGTAGTAAAAAATATTCTTCGCTTAGCACTTTAAATGTGATATTTTATTCATTAGTTGAAAATTTTAAATTCTTTCAATTAATCTTATCTCTGAATTCTCTTAAGAATATTAAAATTGGTATTTTCAACACAGATGCTATTTAGACTTAAAACAATATTCTAAAAAACTTTTCTACGTAATTTAATTCCTGTACATCATTCACTGCATAAAGTGGTATAGTTTGCTGCTCTATACCTGGTATTTCTATAAAAATTTTACCTACTTCTTGCCCTTTTTTAATAGGTGCAGGTATCATATCTTTATATTCAACACGCACCTTAATTTTATCACGTAGATTGCGGTTATAAGTTATGGTGACATCATTTGCAACTGTGGCAGATACTTTTCTCTCCTTTCCGTATAGAACATTTATTTCCTCAACTACACTATCCTTAGCAAATATTTTCTTAGTATTAAAATGATTGAAGGAATATTGTATCAGTCTTTTTGCTTCTTCTATTCGCTCTTTTTCAGTGTTTAAGCCATTTACAACAGCGAAAATTCTCCTATCGTTTCGTTTTGCAGAAACTACAATGCCGTAACCACCAGCGTTTGTATAACCTGTCTTTAAGCCATCAACTCCAATATCATGAAAAAGTAAAAGATTTTTATTTTTTTGTATGATATCGTTATATGTTAGATATTGTTTAGAAAATAAATCATAATATTCAGGGAAATCAGTAAAAATCCTTTTTGCTAGTACTACCAAATCTTTTGCACTCATGAAATGATCTTTATCCGGCCACCCGCTTGAATTGACAAAGTAACTGTCGCTTAGGTTCAAATTTTGTGCAACTTCGTTCATTTCAACCACGAAATTCTCTTCTGACCCGGCAATGCCCTCAGCTAACGTTATGCAGGCATCGTTACCCGAGACCGTTGTAACTCCTTCAAGCAATTCTTTCACTGTAACAGATTGACCTTCCTTTAAAAACATAGAAGAGCCTTTTCTTTCCCACGCTTTTCTACTTACTCGAAATTTATCCTTCATGTCTATTATTCCAGCTTTTAAATAATCGAAGGCTACATATAAAGTCATTAGCTTGCTCATTGAAGATGGAGACATCTTTTCGTCGGAATTATGCTCAAAAATGAACAAGTCTGAGGCTAAATCTAAAACTACTGCTTGCTTTGCTTTAGTTCTAAATTGGTATGAATATGAAGAAAAAGGAAGCGTAGAAACTAACAGCAGGATTACCAATTTGTCTAATATATTCATAATTTCAAATGTGTAATACACTAATTAATAGTATAATTTTGTATGCGCATTTCAATGAAATTAAGGTAAAACTTTTATATGTACGGTATAATAGATTTTGTATAGCTGCTGCAGATATTAATGTATAGAATTGTAAGCTCAAACATTTTAAAATATAAGAACTGTGAGCCAAAAATAGACGAGAGTGCTTTCATTGCAGGAGATTCGCATATTATAGGCAAGGTTGAAATAGGAAGAAAGGCGAGCATTTGGTTTAATTGTGTGATCAGGGGAGATGTTGGGTCAATCAAAATAGGTGATGGAACGAACATTCAAGATGGCACAGTAATTCATGTAGATAGAAATCCTGGTGGCGATACAATTATTGGCGATATGGTAACAGTGGGACATTTTTGTATGTTACACGCATGCACGGTGCATGATAAAGCACTTATTGGTATGGGTTCTATTGTAATGGATCATGCAATTGTAGAATCTGAAGCTATGGTAGCTGCTGGTTCACTAGTAACACATAGAAAAGTGATAAAAAGTGGGGAAATGTGGGCTGGCAGGCCAGCAAAATTCTTTAAAAAGATTTCAGATGAAGAAGTTAAATATATTACACAATCAGCACAAAATTATATTATGTTAATGAAAAAATATAAGAATTAAAGATTAAAAACATACGCGTCAAGTTAAAATGAGATGGAAAGATGAAGGCATTATTATAGCTGCTAAAAAGTACGGTGATAAAAGCTTAATTCTTTCTCTGTTCATGAAAAACCATGGAAAGTGCAGAGGACTAACTCGGTTGACAAAAGATAGCAGTTATAAATTTCAGGTGAGTAATCTATTACATGCAGAATGGAGTGCTAAGCTACCTGAAAATCTAGGATTTTTTAAGTGTGAATTGATAGAATCTCCATTTCACCACTTCTTTCAGGATAGCTTAAAAAGCATCACTATTGCTTCTTTTTCTTCTATCTTAGAAAAAGTACTTCCAGAGAGCGAGCCTTGTGCCGTGCTATATGATAACTTTCAGTATTTCATCGATGTAATTAAGCATGGTAGTGAGCCTTGGCAAGGCCATTACCTTAACTTAGAGCTTTTGCTTCTTGCACAGTTGGGGTTTAAGTTAGATCTATCTAAATGCGCTGTAACGGGTGTTAAGGAAAATTTACAATTTATTTCTCCAAAAACTGGTAGAGCGGTGTCAAAGAAAGTAGGAGATTATTATGCGGATAAACTATTACCTTTTCCACAAATGCTGCATGACGTGTATAATAATAACCTACAAAACAGCTACTCATATCAAGAATTTCAATTAGGATTAAAAGTTACAGGATATTTTTTAAATAAGTATCTATTTTCGCAGCTAAATATGAGATTTCCAGAATCAAGAAACCTTATACTATCACTTTAACCTTACATCTTCATCAGAATTGAGCCTGAAGGTAGATTATTCGTAGCAGAATCTAGCTGTCTTTCAAAGTTATTGAGTAACTTGCGCTAAAGGAAAAAACTTCTCTTTCTTCTCTTTTAGATACTTGCTTACCCCGTGCTTATACGCTCATAAATCTTAGCTGAAGCCTCTAAGTTGCTTAAAAATGGCTTGTCACTCTGTGATAAAAGCCTAGGGGTAGCCACGAGTAATTGCAGTACACTCACATTAATTTTAATATTCCTTGCTTCAAGAGAAGGTAAATAAAGACTTTATTTTACATCTGCATTAAAAATTCTACGTAAAAACTTTTCTTGCCCTTTTTCTTAGAGTATGTTGATAGTATGGACACAGTTCCAAGTAAGCAATTCCATAACATTTGAATGACCTTTCCTTCCTGGCAGTATCAATTGGCTTTTCACCACAATCGTTTTTAATACTAGCATTAGCACCTCTACCTAGAAGAAACTTTATAACTTTTCTGGATAATCTTCTTGAGCAGCAAAACGTAATAGTGTATTACCTATTTCTCCAATATCATCAATGCTTATCCTTGATTAAGAAAAATTCTACAACGTTTTTGTGCCCACCGGAAGCGGCCCTATGCACTGGCTTACTTCCATAAGCATTTTCAACGTTAATGCTTTTTCCCTTTCTGGCAAGAAATTTCACAACTTCTAAGCATCCTCTTTGAACAGCGTAATGCAATGATATTCAATCATCTTTATCATAGTCACTAATATTCAGTTCTTGGTTGAGGAAAAACTCTACAACATTCTTGTGAACATGCATAGCAGCAAGATTTAAAGCCTTAAACCCATTAGCACGTTCAGCATAAATATTTGTTACAAGAAATTTTACAACCTCCAACTCGCCATAATGGAAAGCGTAGTGTAGCGGTATATGACCACCTGTACTAGCACTATCAACACTTACTCCTCGGTCCGTAATTATGGTAATCCCAGAAACATCAACAGCATTTACATGGCAAAAAATTAAACATAAGATGCTAACTATATAATACTTTATTATTTTAATCTGCACAGATTGAAGATAACTTAATACCTTTAGTATCAGGATAAGTGGGCTAACGAGGTTTGTCAAGTGCTTTTTTTGTGGTAGTATAAAGGAGCCCCGTCAAAATCTTCTCAATAAGGGCAAAGCAACAAGGAGCGAACCAAAAGCGATAAGGAAGGATCCAAACCAGATTATAGGCATTCCAGGTTTGTAGTGTACTTTAGTGGCGATCTTGTTTTTATTTTTATCAATCTCGCCAATTACAATATAAATATCAGAAAATAAATTGTGGTAAATACTGCTTTCAATATTTTTCTGACCCTCCACAAGATAAAATCTATATTCAGGGGTTACTTCACCTAGTATCTTGTTGTTCAACAAATTTCTAATATCCATTGTGCCTCTCACTGCATGGAAATTCTTCTTTTTTATAAATTCAGTATTTCGTAAAGTAACTTTGAATTTGTTGACTGTTATGCTATCTCCTATTTTTAGGTAATTTTCTTTTTTTTCTTGCCAACCGACTGAATAGGCTATACCAAGTACTAGAATTGCTACCCCAGCATGAGCTAACATCATAGCATAGTAAGACTTGGAAACTCTTCTTACTAATGAAATTGATTCACTAAATGCCACTTTAAATAAACGAATTCTTTTGCTATATGCTTCTAAAACAAAGACTAATAGTGCCATGGAGATTGTAATTGATAGCACAATCATTAGCTCCATATGAAAGATAAACGGTAAGATGGCTGCAGCACTACAGAATGAGAGTCTATATTCATGGAATATTGGTAACAAGCTATTCCCCTGCCAACGGCAGTATTGTCCTACCATGGTAAGCACTAGAATAGCCAGTGCAATAGGATTAAATAAGGAATTGTAGTACGGTGCTCCAACTGAAATGAGTTCACCGGTTAAATATTTAAGCATTGTAGGGTATAGAGTGCCAATAAACACGATGAAAAAGGCAGTAATTAATAATAAATTGTTCATCAGTATCATTGTAAAGCGGGACAAAATAGGAAAGTTTTGCTTTGGTGTATTCTTTGGTGTCATGCCAGCATGTGACTGCATACTTTTTCCCTGGATCCCAATATCAGCTAATTGGATGATAGGTGGTAATGTAAGAGATCCGCTCTTTTTCGTAAATGCCACAAATATTGCTAAGCTACTGGCTGTAATTACACCAAGTAAAGCCAGTATATACAGCCCATATCCTGGATCATCTGCAAACGTGTGAACTGAAGAAAGTATTCCAGAGCGGACTAAAAATGTTCCAGTTACACTCAATATGAAAGTTGTGAGCGTAAGCAAAATGGCAAAGTTCCTTAAAATATTGAAATTTCGTACCACGAGTAACAGATGCGTCAGTGCTACTGCAATTAACCATGGCATTAAAGAAACGTTTTCTACTGGATCCCAAAACCAAAATCCACCCCACCCAAGTTCGCGGTATGCCCACCAACTGCCAAGGCTAATACCCAAGGTAAGTAGCGACCAAGAAACAAGTACCCAGGGCCTGACAATTTTAGCCCAAGTGTCTCCTTCGATGTTTATAATTAACCCAGCTATAGAGAGCGAAAAGGGAACGCTAAATCCAAGGTACCCCAAATATAATATTGGTGGATGAATGGCAAGGCCTATGTCCTGCAATATCGGATGAAAACCAAGGCCATCTGTTTCTATGCTTGGCATTTTAGTAAAAGGATCGGACTTAAGTAAAGTAAACAGCGAAAAACAAAAGCAGATTAAGCCTTGAGTGATCAAGGATACTTTCTTCAATTCACTGTTATCACCAATAAAAATATCCATTAGAAATAGGTAAAAAGTAAGCACTAAGGTCCAAAGCAACATAGACCCTTCTTTATTTCCCCAAACGCCACAGATTTTATAGATCAAAGGTTTTGTCGTATGAGAGTGGTAATATACGTTTTCGAGTGAGAAATCGTTTATAATGTGGCAGTAGATCAAAATAGCCATTGATACTGATATACAGAAGAATATGGCAGTGGTAATGAATCGGTAAGAATTGAACGGTAGAAATAGATATGTTAAGGACAACAAGCAGGACAACAGTAGTAATATATTCCCAAGCTCAGGCATAAATCATAGTTACTTGTATAAATAATATTACTAATAATAAGTTAGAAGTTAAAGTTTTAATATAGGAACAAAGTATAAAAAATTTACTTGGCAAACTTCGTCAGCCTCCTTACCATAGTATTGAAGACACTTATTTATCTTCAGTCTATGCAGATAAAATGCAAAAAAACTTAATGTATTTAGCATCTCATGTTTAACTTTTTGCACTATGTGTACTTATGTCTTTTACATTGTTGTCTACATTGTTAGCTAATGCTGTAAATTGCACCTACTGGGGACTTAAACTTAAAAACTCCAACATTATAAAATAGATAGTGAATAACTAGCTAATGAGTTTTTCTTGCCTTTTTTCCCGTTTGGTAAATTTCTTAAGAGTTTATAACTAAAGCAAAAAAGTATCTAGCATTTAGAATTTTTAAAATACCAGTTTGCCCTAGAGAAATTATCTAAAGTAAAAAAAGAAGAGCTCATAAAGGACTTTTTACTAAGTCATGTTAGTTCGTTCAAAAAAAGTACCTAAATCGCATGGTAAAAGAGAAGATGCTATAGCAATACTATCAAATGATGAGTGAAGAAATGTTTATAATAGAGACGTAGAGATAGAAGTATTATATAAATGGTATCGCAGGCAAAAAGTAAATCCAAGTATGCACTTGAAGGAAGAGAACGGAAAGAAAACCTAAGGGAAACAGGTGGGTCAATAGTCAGCATAATTAATGACATAAAAAAATAGAGAGGCAATACTTAAGAGAATTGCTGGATATCAGGAGAAAATTTGTTACAATTTAACCTAAATTAAGAGAGATATTCAAAAGCATGCAGCAAGAAATAAGAAGCTCATGTGGTATAGAAGAATTCGAGGAATTAGCCGTATAATGTGCTGAAGCAAAACAATTTGATAAAATTGTGACTTGGCTTTGATTTGCTTGTCGAACATACAGAACAAATTAGACACTTAGCTGGGAAAAATGGAAAATCCTTTAACAGAGCTGGAAGAAACTTCGCACATTAATGGTAAAACTGAAGTGACTAGATTGTAACCTGTTTGACACTGAGATCTGATGCAGTTACTCTAACCTAGGCTTTATATTTCTCATAGGGTATCATCATATTGTATGCGCTATACTGGTGGTGACAAGAGAAAAAAGCAATGCTTTTCTTCTAGTAGACTCAAACTACAACCTTTGCATACGATTAAAAAGGCAAAATTTTGAAATAATGAAAACAATCGGTACTCTAATTCAAGAGGGATCAAAGCTATTATCATCTCATAAAGTTGAATCACCGTATTTGGACTGCGAAATTATTATGCAGCATGTTCTTGACGTAGAAAGATCGTTCATAATTATGAACTACGCTGATCAAGTATCGATAAAAAAAGAACAGCTATTTTGGAAATTGACGAAAAAAAGAGCAGAAAGGTACCCAATATCGCAAATAATAGGCAACCGTGAATTCTGGAGTAAGAATTTTATAGTCAATCGGCACGTTTTGGACCCAAGAGCAGATAGTGAAATACTAGTCTCAGCAGCGTTAAAATATTATCCAAACAAGAAGCAGGAAATGGAAATTGCAGATTTTGGTACAGGCACAGGTTGTTTATTGATATCCGTACTTAGTGAATATGAACATGCTGTTGGTGTCGGTTTTGAAAAAAGCTTAAAAGCATATAAAGTTGCCTGTCAGAACATGGAAAAACATAATCTACTTGGCAGAGCTAAAATGTTCCCAAGTTCTTGGACAGAGTGCAAAGGCTTATTCGATCTTATAATCAGCAATCCTCCATATATTAGAAGAGACAAATTAAAAGACCTGCAAGCTGAAGTGCAAAAAGAGCCAAAAATTGCTCTTGATGGTGGAATTGACGGCTTAAGCTGTTACTTGAGTATTTTTCCAATATTGAAAAGGTGCCTTAAGAAAAATGGGTTTGCAATACTGGAAATAGGTGAAGATCAAAATGATATTGACAAAATAGTTCCCTCGTATGAGCTAGCTTTTCAGGAATACATGTATGATTTAGCAGGAATGAAAAGGTGCATTGTTATAAAAAGAACATAGCTAATGTTTTCTTGTATTATCTCTGTCACCCTGTACTGTCATCCCTTACTTTGCTGTGCCAGTGTTTGACACTGGCATTCATATTTCCTTTTTTCTAGATTCCAGGTTGGTTATCTGGATAACAAGAAGAGGGCACTAGAATAACACCAAGAAAAGCTATCATCTTCTCTAGAAGAACAACATGTTTAAACCTTGCTAGCAAAATGAAAAGTAAGACCAGCTTCTATACCGTGTGTGGCAAATAATGTACTACCTATATTTATGCTACCTGTCTGATTATCTGATGCTGGGTGATTCTTATTGAATACCTGGCTTACACGGCTACCATCGTTGTTTAATTGGTTCAATACTTGTGTTGTAAGGTCAAAATTACTGCCAATAACACCAAAATGTCTATACCCGATGTGCATATTTACACTTTCATTTATGCTGTAACCTAAGCCAGCTTTCACTTGGTATGCAGGCCTTATTGATGTTGTTTCAAACATCTTCATCCTTGTTGCACCAACCCCAGCTCCAACATAAGGTGAAAAAGAGAGACCATCATTTTTCCAATAGTAATAAGCATTAGCCATTACAGATGCATTCTCAACTTTGTCATTATTGACTTGAATACCGTACCCATAAGTTTTTTTGTTATTGCCTTCACCAATATCTTTTAAGTGTGATATACTTATTCTGTTGCCTTCTAAGCCAATATTATCCACTTTTATAGAAGAATACATTCCTTCTAATTCAGTTCTATAGCTGTTGTTCCCTAATTTTCTTTCATAACCAAATGCCATGTTTGCAGCAAAAAGAGGGTTATAACTTGGCTGGTATTTGCTTAAAAACTGACCTTTTGTTCTCAAATTACCCACATCATTTACAGATATCTTATCACCTTTTGCTTGTAGTTCACTCATGCTATTAAAAAATTGACCATGGTATCCACCACCAAAGTAGAATCCTTCTGTTTCACTTGCAAAAGACTGTTGTGACAACAGTAAAGTAAATGCTGTAACCGCTAATGTTTTTTTATTGCTCATCATACTTCCCTAATTTAAATTAGCTAATTTAATACTAATTAATTAAAAATGGCTTAATGTGAAAAGCTTAACGATTTACATAACCTGTTTTCTGAGCTAAAAGAATAAGACAAAATTGACTTTACTTTCCATTACTTTTTGGTTTATCACCATCATCTTCATCTTCAAATTCGTCATCGAATTCATCATCATATTTTTCTTCTTTAGGTTTATCGTCGCCTTTAAGTTTGCCATAATCTTCCTCATCATCAAACCCGTCAACATCTTCATCATCGATCTCTTCTTCTTTAAGCTCATCATCGATCTCTGATTCATCGTATACTGCATCTTTAGTTTGAGCCTCAACAAGATAATCAGCAGCGTTAGGCCCTTCAGTAGCGTTGTTTCCTTTGTTATCAACCTTACTTTTGTTAGCACCAGAAAAAACTTTGTTTGGGTCATATGGCTCCTGTGTAGGTACATAAGTCTGCTTGAGTAGTTTTCTTGTGAAAGTGTTATCACTGTAGTATAAGATCTTCTTTGATTTAATTGGGTAAGTCGATTCTATCAAAATTATCTGTTCATCACGTGGCAACATAATAATTTCTTGAGGTAACAACAATGCTCTTTGCGTTTCAGAGATATGCAACGATCTTGATGCAGGATTCAAGTCTAAAAACTTAGGTTTGTTCAATGATTCTTGTTGTACAGTTTTGTTTCCTATAAGTTGCGATATTAAGTTAGCTGTCTCAATGTTATTAGCTGCAAAAGTTATTCTATAAGTTGAGTTTGATAAAAAGGAGTTCATTCCTGCTTCTTCGTATATTCCTTTAAGTTGTTCAGTATCTTGAACAATTAAGAATAATCTAACTCTATAGCCACGAAAATATGCAATACCTGTTTGAAATTGCTCCATTTTTCCAAGTGTAGGAAACTCATCCATTAAAAACAACACGCCATAAGGCTCATCATCCGACGGCAATTTTCTACACAAGAACTCAGTTGCTTGCTGGTAAAAAACTTGCATTAAAGGTTTTAACCTGTTTAAGTTGTCTGGAGTTAACCCAACATAAACTGTAACTTTCTTCCTCTTAAAATCTAGAATATTAAAGTCACTTGATGCAGTTGCAGTATCAATCAATGGGTTTGCCCATAGCTCAAGAGATGAGTTCATGGTTGAGACGACACCTGACCTTTCTTTGTCAGCTTTCTGCAAAAAAGCAGCAATGTTCATATATGCCACAGGATGTATTATTTTGCCCATTGTGTCCAAAACAACAGCAAGATTGTAAACTACGTCATCGCTACGCATCGTGCGCACAACTTCACCAAAAGATTTAACTTTTTCTGGTGCAGCAAGTAGGTATAATACTACTCCAACAAATAAGCTTCTTGCTTCATTTTGCCAAAAGTCTTGTTCAGGCATAATCAAGTTGGCTATTTTTTGCACATCATCAACCATTTGTCCAGGTTTTTCGCTAATCCATTCTAATGGATTATAGCAGTGGCTTATTCCATCTGGCTGCGCTGGGTTCCATACGTATACCTTTTGCCCTTGTCGTTCTCGCCAACCACTTGTTATTTCATAATTTTCTAATTTTATGTCGTGTACAATTACTGAGTCAGTCCAAAATAATAAATTAGGAATTACAAAACCAACACCCTTACCAGAACCTGTAGGCGCAAATAGCAACGCGTGTTGATATCCATCAGCAATGAAGTAGCCTCTTTTATCCTTACCAAGCAATAGCCCCTTTTTACTTCTTAATCCTGCCTTTCGTATTTCTTTTTCTGACGCCCATTTTGAGTCTCCGTGGAGTGATTCTTTCTTTCTAAACGGCCGCCACTCGATTATTCTTTCTCTTAAATTCCACAAAATAATCATTAAAACAACAACAGGCAATGCAGAAGATATAATTAATTTGATCTTAAGCTCGAGACTATATAACTCTGGATGATGCCAACAATTTTGTATATGATCAAAAATTGTTGGCCAAAGAGCTTGAGGAAAAGGCGTCAATCCGGGGCGAATTGCCTTAAAGTCTAAACCATCTGGACCATCAACAAATAGATAAAACAGTATACCAGATAAATAGAAACAAAATTCTAGTATACTAAAAGCCACAACACCCCCTATTAAAATATTGCGTAGATGATTCCCGCTATGACTCATAAACTACTTTTTCTTAATTATGTGTAAATTTAAGCATTTTCATTCGAAGATTTAGTAAATAATATCTCAGAAATGCTTCTTTTTCCCCCACTAGTTCTTTTTAGCTGGATAACAATATCAATCACATTTCTAATATATGGTATAATCTGATCTGGAGGAATACCAAGATTTGCTTGCATGACCATCAATTTTATTTGCTCGAGGGCCATTGTTGGACTATCCGCATGAAGGGTCGATATTGACCCAGGGTGGCCAGTATTTATTGCCCTAAGAAAACTAAAAGCTTCCGCTCCACGGAGCTCACCAACTATTATTCTATCTGGCCTTAAACGTAAGCACGCTTCTATTAAGTCCTGAGTGGTCACTTTTGCCCTACCCTGCCCTCCTTTGGAGGCAATGAGGTGCACTCTGTTTGGATGATCATTCAAAACGATTTCCCTTGCATCCTCAACAGTGATAATTCTTTCTTCAGCCGGAATAGCACGTAAAGTAGCATTAGTAAAAGTGGTTTTACCGGTAGAAGTTCCACCACTAATTATGATATTTTTCTTGTTCATTACAGCATATTCTAAAAACTCTTTTATTTTCTTTTGCTTTAACAGCAAATTCAGGTGGCGATTCACTGGACTATCAATTACTTCTATAGCAGTTTCAGAAAAAGCTCCCATTTTTTCATAATCGTCCAATGCTAATTGTAGACCAGAGGGTTTACGAATTGACATGACTACTTTATCAGGCTCACATGCTGGCGGGAATACTATCTGTATACGATAACCATTCGGTAGTGTGGCTGAAAGTAATGGTGCTTCTTCGCTAAGCTTTTGTTCTGTAGCTTGAGCAATTAGTCTACCAAGAGATTTTAGATGGTTAAGATCGAATATTTCTAGTTTTTCACACCTTATTTCACTGCGATTTTCAATCCAGACTTCCTTTGGCTTATTTATTGATATTTCATTTACGCCTTCCTCTTGAAATATGCCTTGTAATGGCTCTAAATATGTGTCAAGTGCAGCATAGTTCATTTCACTGATTTAATATTGTTTGTGGAGGAAATACTATATCTTGGTTAACGAATACTTTTAATGCGGTGCCTTGATCAACGTAAACAGTTGGTTTTTTATCTGTAGATCTGTTGACTATATCTCGCATATCTTTAGAGAAATCATCGATTGATTTTCCAATTGCTTCTTCATAAACAGACTTGTTTTTTCTCTGAATAGGTCTTAACAGTTGGCTTACATCTTCTAGGCCTATGTTCACCTTGTCTTCCCCAATTCCTAGCGACTCTGCTATTTCCTTTTTAAATATCCTCAACAAATCTTGCTCGTTTTGAGCATTACGAACTCTTCCAATAGCCCCAAGGTCCAGTTTCCACTTTTCTCCTAGTGCGTTCTCGACTATACTTTTAGCTGTACTATCGTCCTGTAGACCCTTAATAACAGTACCTTTGAGTGGAAAAGTATCTATTTCAGTTGCAGTGATGGATTGTATTGCATCTATGGCAGTTAACGTATCGATAAGATTAGGGGCCTTTTGTCCTATAACAGCTGAACCAATTGAGACACCTGCAAGCAATATTGAAGAAAATAATGCACTTGTTATTTTGTTATCAACTATTCCAGCTATACCCGCTCTACCAAGCTCATCGGTACCAGGTGATGAAATAGCAATATCTATTCCATGAGGAAGAATGATCCTATTCCAATTTATGTTTATGCGGGCTCTTGTAACATCCGAGTCAAATGAATAACCGCCTATTAATCTTGAACCTTTGGGTATTAAAACTGTATCACCAGTTTCTGCATAAACGTTGCTACTAACTACGGCACGCAGCACTCCTTGTAGATCAGAATCTATTGCAGTTTCAAGAACAGCATCAATAATTTTGCCTTGAGTGATCATAAACACGAGTTTTCCCACTCTGGTAGCTATGCTTGCCTGTGCCGGAGTGTTGGATAAAATGGTATCGGCAGTCTTATCTTCTTTGTTATCACTAGCTGAAATTGCTAACATTTGTGTGCTACGCCTATCTTTAGGGTAACCACCGCTTCCTATCGTAGGAAATGAGGTAGGTAAGTTGCTAGTAGTACTACCATAAGGAAAGTTTTGCTTTGGCAAGACGGGTATATTGGATACAGAGGCTTCTTTTGATTTTTCTTCTTTTTTTACTACTCCTTCTTTTTTAGTCTGCTTTACTTCTGGTATAACTTGTGGCATAGTAAGAGGAGGTAAAGGTGGCAATGAATCAGTAATCGTCCTTTCAGGAACTATTGTATTTTCTGGAACTTGTTCCAACTTTCCTTTCAACTCTTGAATATTTTGCTTTATTTCTTCTTTTTTAATGATTTCTACATTCTCTTCGTTGCGAGAAGGTCTAAAATAGAAATAATATACCCCGACGACCAGAATCACTAAAATAATAACCATTAATGCTCTGTGACCTTGATTAGAGCCAACTGTTACTACCTTGCTTTCTATTTCTGATTCATCTTCTGAATTATTACGCCCTTCTTTATTCATATTATACGTACCACAACTAAAGTGACCTGTTTATGATTTCAACTTCATCATTTTCATAACGCATGAACAACTTCTTATGTACCCCTTTTATTATAACATAACCATCAAACAACAACCTTTTACAAGGCAGTCTAGTTTTACCATCTTTTGCAAAAATCTGAGGTATCTTATTACTATCCCTGAATTTAAAATAGGTTAAATAGCCATCATCAAATAACTCAATCGGTATCATATCCGCATTGCCACCTTCATCGATATATGTATAATTGTATTTCGTATCATTTTCCTGTATTATCTTCTCTGGCCTATCTACAACATATTGCATTTGAGTAGGTGCTGATATTTCATCTAAATCAATATCAAATTCATCTTCTTCTTTAGGGTAATAAAAACGTACTACGTAAGATATATCTTTTTCAGCAGAATAATCATGACTCACTTTCTCAGCATCAGTATCTGGGTATTTATCGTAGTTTGGCCTTGAGATTAAATCAAAAATATAATTCCTTTTTTTAGTTGTCGTAATAATCATATTAGTGCGGCTACTAACTTCAAATGGCATAATAAGCAATTTGTTGTCATAAGGACTAATCCTCCAACTTGATGCGTCGCCAACAGCAATATTTTTAACTTTCTCTCCTTCTGCAAACTCAATATAAGAATAGTAACCTTGACTAAAAATAACCGTGAACACTTCGTTAGGGCTGTACACAAAAGTTTTTATTCTACTGTCTACGGAAATGGGCTTACTGTAGTTGATTAATGCATTTAAATTGCTACTTGTCAGTAAAGCTAAAACTAATAATACTCTATACATATTCATCATCTACCCTATAAGAAGTAACTTGAAACCCTAATGGGTTAACATATCTTTGCTGATCATTCATTTCAAGTGGTGCATACCTGTATGACATGATAACTATCTTGTTTTTCCTTATAGAACTTCCATCTTCTCGTATAAATTCTACAGTAAATCTCACCTGAAAAGTATCGTCATCTAATTTCTGAGTTGAGCGAATCTTAAAATCATTTTTGACGAAGCCTGAATATAAATTCAAAAGGTCATCCATATTTTGTAATCTTATGTAATTCTTAAATTCATTATATACATTAGGCGAGGAAAATAATCTCACTTTTGTATAATAGTTATAATTGTAGTTATATGGATCAAAAACTTCTCTTGCTTTTATGTATTCTGCAATAAAATGATTGTTTAGTACCTCATCCGCAGAATATTGTTTTACTGTGACAGGGTCAACTAATTGCACTATTCCTGATTTTTTTTCAATTTCTATAACGAACGGTTCAATAGTGCTGCTAGTGCTAATCTTAAATATAGCTAATATGCCTATAAAAATAGCCACTAATAATATTAGTGTAAATAGAAGTAAAATATTTCTCTGAGCAATAATTGTGCTGTAGCGACTTGAACTCCAATCTATATCCTTATCTAATGAATCATTACTTTTTTTACGTTTAAAGAATTTTAGCATCTTAATATTCTTAAAAATCTTAACCTATATTAACGAACATAGTAAATTAACAAAGTATTTACAACAAAAAAGCTAAAAAGTTCTTAATCTGTGACCTAACCTGCTAAATTTTGTTTCTATATACGAATCGTTATACTTGTTACGTTCCATAATAAGTGGTAGACATCTTGTGACCTCTATACCATTATTTTTCAACTCTGATAGCTTTCTACCATTATTTGTAAGTAGCTGGATTTTTTTGATGCCTAATTTCTTGAGCATTTCAGCTGCAACAGCAAAACTCCTCTCATCATCTTCAAAACCCAATATTCTATTTGCATCCACAGTATCAAGGTTATATTTTCTTTGCATATCATATGCCCTTAACTTGTTAGTTAAACCAATGCCTCTACCATCTTGCATCAGGTATAGTATAATACCATTCCCAGAGTCAGTCATTATTTGAATTGCTTGATGTAACTGACTTCTGCAATCGCATGATAAGCTATCTAATAAGTCGCCTGTATAGCATGAAGAATGAACTCTTACTAATGGTTCACTATTTTTACCTGGATTGCCAATAATAATTGCGTAATGTTCTTTTCTGCCATTACAGGTCCTATAAGATATGATATTTACTTTTTGAGTCTGTTTTAAAAATAATGGTGTTTTGCATACTTCATATATATCCTGATTTTGTTGAAAGTTATTTATAAATAGCACGTCTAGTGCAATTACATCACTTTTTTCACACCAGCCTCGCATTTCATGTTCATCTTTGAAGTTCACGTCAACCACTAATGCGTATGGCAACAATTCTGAAGATTTTAGCAAAGTAATAGCGCATTCATCTATTGCCTTTGAACGTTGTAATTCCTTCGTATGATCTTCTTTTGAACAGTTTACTAAATGAAATAGTTCATCAAAATTGTTTATCAATAAGCGTTTGCTACTATGCTCCACGTTTTGAGATATGCACGTTACCTTACTTGAAGGTAGAATAACATATACCTTACCTGAAATAAGCTCGTACTGATTAAACAAGTCTTTTTCTAAAGTCTCGGCAGCAGCAACCAATAGATAATTACTTTTATCATATATTATAATTGGTAGGCCGCGCCTAATTTCGCTGATGGCCCTTTCTACTTTATTTTTATTTCGGTTTCCTATAAACATTTCACCTACATTAAACAACGACGAAAATATGGTGCGGCCGAGAAGACTTGAACTTCCAAGGCCTTATGAGCCACAGCGACCTCAACGCTGCGTGTCTACCAATTTCACCACGACCGCATTTTATTCTAGTTTTTATATAATCATTTTAAATTACTTAATCATTTTAGAATTTTTCATCTAAAGTGTCAATCTGATACTAGAATAATTTAAGAATTGCCTGTATAATTCAGTTTGTGAATTTTGTGATCATAAATTTCAATTATTTAAGATGATTTTATCACTAATTTTTAATTTGAGCTTCTATACAAATGAATATTAATATCTTTGTTTTTTTAGCTTTATCTTTTGTAACCAGCTTTAATTCTATCCAGGCACAAATATTATACACGTGGTCTCAGGTTATTCCAGACAATAAATTAAGCGTACGTGCAATCATAGACAGTAATACTTGTCCTGTTGCTTATGTTGATGGCAAAGGAGTAGAGATGTTAAATCGCAGCTCAATTAATAATGGTGATCATACTGAAACAATTTGTGAAATGATAGTAGAAACGGGTGCTCAAAACATTAGTATTGACGGTATACAAGTTCCTATATTACCAGAAAAGATTAGCAGAATTGCTTTTATTGGTGATACAGGCTGCAGAATAAATGCGTTATTTCAACAGGAATGTAATTCAGTAGATAGCTGGCCTTTTAAAAAAAATTTAGATTCTATTGCTCTTCATGAGCCAGACTTAATTGTCCACGTTGGCGATTATCATTATAGAAAAACGAAATGTAGAAATGCACAGAAGTGTGGCAATATTTATGGGTACAATAAAGAAGCTTGGTACGCCGATTGGTTTGAGCCTGCGAAAGACATTTTATTACAATCCTCCTTTCTTTTTGTTAGAGGAAACCATGAGAATTGTGATAGAGCTTATGAAGGATGGTTTAGGTACCTAGATTCACACCCTTTCTCGTCTGAAAAATGTGAAAACTTTGTTCCTGGCTGGTTTTTAGATATTGGACCGATGAAGTTTTTTATCTTTGACTCTTCGTCTGGTGAAGATATTTTTACAACTCAAAGTACAATTGATGCTTTTGAGAAACAATTTGATAAATTAACACAAGATAGTTCTGATAAGCCTACGTGGTTTTTAACTCACAGACCGCTTTGGAGATCTCCAAAAAAGGAATTTCTGACATTAAAAAGCCATGGCAATCTTACACAGATTGAAGCTTTTGGGGATAAATTTCCCAACAATGTCGCTACCATAGTTTCTGGACATATTCATATAGCTCAGATTTTATTAATGAACAATGTGCCAGACCAGATTATAGTTGGAAATGGTGGTGCGTTATTACACGCTCAAGATCAGGAACCTGTTTACCAAAACATAGAGTTTAGTTACTCAAATGGTAAAAACTACTTAGCACATGAAGTTAAAAACTTTTTTGGCTTCGGTTTTTCAATATTAAACTTAGATAATCATGAATTTACTTTCTATGATCAAAATAATGAGGAAATGTATTCTGCAAAGCTAACTGAAGACTTTAAGCTTGAGATAAATTGAGTGAAGCTACAACCTCAAGAACTCTACTTAAACATTTTTCTTAATTGATTGATTTCATCAGCGAATTCTGAGTCAGTTTTTATGAAATTTTCTATTTGTTTCACTGCATGTATAACAGTAGCGTGATCTCTGCCACCAAAGCTCCTTCCAATATCTGGCAGGCTTTTATGTGTAAATTTCTTAGCAAAGTACATAGCTATTTGCCTTGGTCTTACAAGACCGCGGAGTCTTCTATTGGAATGCATATCTGTAACCTTTATATTAAAAAACTCAGCTATTTTCTTTTGTATTTCTGCTATTGTAATTGACCTATGATTTGATCTAAGAAGGTCCATTAGAGTTTCACTAGCCGATTCTACTGTCATACTCCTTCCAATCAGTGAAGTATGAGCAACTTTATTTAATGCCCCTTCTAATTCTCTTATATTAGATCTTATGTTCCTTGCTAAGAATTCTAGGACATCCTGTGGAACATACATATTCATTTGCTCCACTTTGGCTTGCAGTATACCAAGTCTTAATTCGAAAGTTGTTTCATTAATGTCTGCTACTAATCCCCAACCTAGCCGTGATTTTATTCTTTCTTCTACTCCATCAAGATCACTAGGAGATCTATCAGCTGATATAACCAATTGTTTATTTTGATCTATCAATGCATTAAAAGTGTGAAAAAATTCTTCTTGTGTACTATCTTTACCACTGATAAATTGCACATCATCTACCATCAGTACATCTACCGATCTAAACTGTTCTTTAAATAACATAATGTCTTTGCTTCGTAGTGCTGTAATATATTGATACATGAATTTCTCTGCTGATAAATATACCACTTTTCTTTTTGCTGATGGAGAATTAACTATGTGCCAAGCTATAGCATGCATTAAATGTGTTTTACCAAGCCCCACTCCGCCATATAGAAACAGAGGATTGCTACCAGGTATTGGATCTATGGACTCTGCTACACGCTTTGCGGCTGTAAATGCTAATTCATTTGGCTTTCCCACTACGAAGTTATCAAAGGTAAATCTTGGATCTAGTGGCGAACCAAGATTATTAACACTTTCCTCTTTATTTTTTGATATGATGCTAGAACTTGAATTCTTTTCTTCGGTTACTTGAATATCAATAGAACATATACTTTTATCTTCATTCTGCCATAATAATAATATTTTTTCCATGTAGTGAACTGTAATCCACTCTTTTATAAATCTTGTTGGCACAGATAACAAAACTTCCCCATTGCTACTACTAACAAATTTAAGTGAACTTAACCAACTGTTATATGTTGCTTCCCCATAAAGGTTATAAAGGAGATTTTGGATTTTTTCCCAAGCAATATTATGATCTGTTGCTGTAACAATTTGATCGAAAAACATAGCAGAAACCTTAGGATTAATTAAGCTCATACATTACACCAAGACAAAAGCAATACTAGAAAAATATAAGATAATCAATAGTCTACTGCGAAAAGCTAATACTACTTAATACACACTAAAAATTATGGTGATTTTTAATGAGTTGTAAAGGGTATAAAAGCACTAAAATTGATCATTTTTATTTCAATAAATAAAACGTCGCTCGTGTCAAGAATTAGCAATATGTTAAAAAAAATATAATGTATTATGTATAAATGAGATATCAAATTTATTGATAAAAAAGTAAAGTATTCATATAAATATAGCTAACTTAATGCGAATTTACTGAAACAAATCTATGATTACATTAAATAATTTGAATTGTTGTACTAAATTTGGCATTGAATTAGAATTTTATACTGAAGGAATAGAGAGAGAGCATTTATTTCTTAATAGTGTTAAAAATAAAATAGCTTTGCTTGGTTTTTCCTGCAAGAAAGAGAGTTCTACACATCAATATGAGATAAAAAGTGGTTGTTATAATGATTCTAATAACTTAATCAAGCATTTTGACTTAGCAAAAGAATTACTTACTGAAACAGCACAAAAACTTGGCGGGAATACTTCTTTCAAAGCAAAGCCCTATTTAGATAGAGCAGGCAGTGCATTAAATGTGCATGTTAATTTAGTGGATTCAAACAACAGTAATTTATTTTACTGTAATGAACAAAAGTACAGTGATTACTTGATTTATGGTATTGGTGGGTTATGTGCTATGATGAAAGAACATATGTCATTCTTCGCTCCAAGTGACGATTCATATTTAAGGTTTCAATATCCAGATATTCACACACCAACTACAATTAGTTGGGGCGTGAACAATAGAACTGCCGCAATAAGGATTCCCTGTCTCGGCAGCAAGTGCCGTCTAGAACACCGTGTTCCCGGGGCAGATTGTAACCTTGAAAAAGTACTTATAGCAATAATTGAAGGTATTACTTTTGGTATAGAAAACAAAATTGCCCCACCAAATAGAGTATATGGTATCGCATCTGACCCTCAATATAAGATGGAGAATTTAGTATAAGCTCCAACCACCAGATATACATCTAACAACAACGGAAGTTGCACTGCTTACTTTTATCATACCCCTGGCTCACGTCCATTACAGCTATTATTAACTTGGTTGATATAATCAAGCTTATATTATTATTTGGTACGTAAGTGATGCCTCCAAATCTTTTATAACTTCACTTATTGAATTTGGTAATTCTTTATCCTGTAAAGTAGTTTCATCTCGTCGATTAACTTGAGCTGCAGCTTACTGTACCACACTGTCATTAGGTGTTGATGTACTACTATTCAATAGAAGAAAAGTGGTAGGGTTACTGTTAGTATTCCCTCTAGTAGGTATCATACCAGGCAATGATGCAGGATTGTGCTTCTTATCTATTAAACTTTTTCCACATTGAGATCCTAGGAATTTCCCTGCAGCGTAAAAAAGACCTTAAATGTACAACTCCTCATTTCGTTCTATTAATTCTTTATTTTTCTCTAGCGATAGTTCAGAATTTTCTCCATTAGGTTTCTCACCACCAAACTTTGCTATTTTAGTTATGCCTTCACTACTCACACCCATAACCATGGTAAAAATTAAAACCACCCTCCCAGACTCATCTTTTATGGACCACTTGCTTGTCATTTCATAGCACGCACCTTCTTCAAATTCATAATATCTTTTTTTATCTTCTTAACGAGCGCGTATGTCATACTTTTTATTGCAATAAATCTTCAACTCGCCAACATTTTTCTCTTACTGTAAAATATCACTGATTCTTATTGGCTCATTTCCATTATGGTTAATAAGATTAACGTTTAAGGCTCTACTAGCATTATCAGTTTCTTCACAGTAGACTTGAAAAGCTACTTCTTTTTCTTCAAAATACCTATTTGCAATACTTTTTCCCTCCTGTATTAATTTTATTTATACCTCTTCCAAAGTTTTCACTAAAAGGTTCACCTTCTTCATCCACTGCTTTTTCCATATGAGTTTGTTTAAAGTCTGTATCAGTTATTAGGCTATAAACACACCATCTAGAGCTTTTTCAAAAATTCGACAATACAACATCGAAGCTCGTTCTTTCTCTTAAAAATCCTAAAAAACATATTTTGTTTCCCAGATTTCATAGTCTAAAACTTGTCATTATTTTTTTAATTGAGAATGGACATAACCAGGTATGCTGCTAAAATTTTTAGCAAAATTATTTAATTTTTATGAAAGTTGTTATTTTCTATGATTAGGCAGCAAAGCTCTAGAGCGCAAGATTTTTACTGGAAGAACTTTCTTTTACTTTTTTGATCTTTTCTTCAAGACATGTAAATGTAGGCAGCACAATAGAATTGACGTATTCGCCTAGTTCTTTCTCATTATGAAAAACAAGATTCTTGCAATACATATAAATCGTCTACTAAAGAACAGACATCTGTAAAGATATATTCTTTTCTAATCCTACAGCTCGTCCAGTATCTATAGGCTGATTATTTATTTCTTCTGCTTTTGTTGCTTTATTTTCTTTAAAGAAACTCTTAAAATAACTATTAATTGCATTCAGCATATCACACTTCCTATCTATACATTACTCTAACAATATGTTTCCCCTTTAAAAACAACCAAGCTATTAAAGCCTTGCTTTACACTAACTTTGATGATGAAGTATTGAAAATAACTGCAAGTGTTGGACTTGAATTTAACTTCTTTGCTTTTCATTATACGCTGAATTTATCCTTACCATACATTCATAATACAATGCCGTTTTGTGTAATAAACTCACATTTAAAGTTATGCGAGTGTCTTTTTGTAAATTAAGTGTTTTTTATTAGGTAACAGTCAATAAGATACAAGAACGCTCTCAGAAAATTTAAAATCTTTAAGTTTAATGACATCCTCTCTTTTTGGACCGGCCGAAATCAGATGAATCGGTATACCTATTAATTCTTCTACTCTTTTTACATATTTTATCAAGTTAACAGGTAACTTCTCAGCTAACTTTTCACCCTGAGTATTTTCTTTCCAGCCAGGAAATTCTTCATATATTGGTTCTAATTCTTCTTGTATTGAACGTGATGCGGGTAAATAATCATATATTTTTCCACTGTACTGATAACCAGTACATATTTTAATTTTATCAAAAGAATCGAGGACATCTAATTTAGTTAATATAATACTTGAAACTCCAGAGAGTTGTACTGCCTGGCGTACTAAAACTGCATCAAACCACCCACAGCGTCTTTTTCTATTACTTACTGTTCCAAGCTCCTTGCCTATAGTGAATAAGCTATTTCCTACTTCATTTCTTTGCTCAGTAGGGAATGGGCCATTGCCTACTCTTGTTGTGTAAGCTTTTGCTACACCAATAACATAAGCATTGGAGGATAATCCTGAGCCTGTCATTACTTGTGATGCTATGGTATTACTTGAAGTAACGAAAGGGTACGTTCCATGGTCAATGTCTAAAAATGTCCCTTGGGCGCCTTCAAATATTATTTTCTTACCTTCTTTCACAAAGTCATCCAATATTTTCCACACTGGTTTTCTATATGGAATGATCTTTTCTGCAATCTCTTCAATTTCCCTTAACATTTCTTCTTTCTTTATCACCCGATAGCTTAGGCCTTTCCTGATAGCATTATGGTAATTCAAAAGAGTATCTAACCTTTTGTTGAGCTCATCTGCGTTTTCTAAGTCACAAAGGCGTATAGCCCTTCTTCCAACTTTATCTTCATAACATGGCCCTATTCCTTTGTTTGTCGTGCCAATTTTGTGATTTCCATTTAGATCTTCAAACAGCTTTTCTTTTTCCTTGTGCACGCTGAGTATTAATGGGCAGCTTTCCGATACCATCAAATTGTTAGGATTGATATCCATTCCTTTAACTCTCAATGACTCTATTTCTGAAATTAGAGCATATGGATCAAGGGCAACGCCGTTTCCTATTATAGATATTTTGCCTGTCCTTAAAACAGCGGAAGGTAGCAAATTTAACTTATAAACCTCATCATCTACTACTATAGTATGTCCTGCATTATTTCCTCCCTGGAATCTTACAACTGTGTCCGCATTTTCGGAAAGATAATCTACTATTTTACCTTTGCCTTCATCGCCCCATTGTAGACCAACAATTACAATATTATTCATAAATATCTTCTGAATTAACATATAAATATTAATGTAGTACTCTACAAATGACAAGGAGTAATGTTCTGAGCTTCTAGATTTTTGTAATTCTTTAAACAATTGTTTAAATAATTTTAGTGACACTTAGCCCACATCTGTATGAATATTGTGATTTTAGAAATTCAAGTAGCTCACAGAAACACAAAAAACTACCTGACAAACCTCGCTAGCCCCCTTATCCCGATACTGGGGGTGTTAAGTTACCTTCAATCTGTGCAGATTAAAATAATAAAGTGTTATATAGTTAGCATCTTATGTTTAATTTTTTGCACTATATGTACCTTATGTCTTCACAATATTTCTAATTTTTTACCTATATAAGTTGAAACTCGCTTATAAAGCGTTTAGGACAGTATAATATGCTAACTTGCAGGATTAGAGAGTAAATACTATCTACCACAATATATCTTTTGCCTTTTTTTTGCCTAGTAAATTTCTAAAACATTTATGACTAAAGGTTAGTTGCAATAAAAAACAACTAAGTCGCGATTATTAAGTATTTAAAACATAAAAAAACGCTAGTGTTTTTAAATAGATATTAACTAGGGCTTCTTTTGTCTTTTTCTTACTTGGTGGATTTCTTAAATATTTGTAGCTGAAGATTTACTGACAACAGCTGCTTGTTAGCGTAATCTAGAGATACCGCAAATGAATCGCAGTATGACGAGGGAGAGCAGACAAATTGTCATACCAGATTTACATGACACCATTGTAGGGCAAACCAGTGCCAGCTATTTGATAAGAAATTTGGGACAAGGGGCATTGAGAACTTTATAACCACTCTCCTATCCTTTCTAGTTGTTTATAGCTGTTAAACCTTAAGAATTTATCAAAATATGGAGATGCAATAAAAGGAGTAGTATTTTTTAAATAATTAGATAAAAAATCCGGTAAATCACTCTGAAATTCCTGTACTTTCTGTCTGTAATTTTTTAGAGAAATAACTTTTATTTTATCATAGTCAAGTTTCCAATAAGCAAGTTCTGAAACTTCTTTTCCGGTTGTGTATTCTACCGCTAAAGCTTGTAAAATTAATTGCGGAAAAAATCCTGACATAACTTCCTCATTGGATGGCGGCGAACCAAGCTTATAGTCTATAATTACCGCTTGTCCATTTGGCAGATACTCAACTCTATCGCATCTTGCTGTCAGAGAAACTTCTTGCAGCTCCCAAGTAGCTTTAGCATTATGCACAGGAACGCGATAGGAAAAGCTCTTCTCCAACTCAACATGATTGCTTCTAGCCTTATCAAATTCAACAAAAGATTGAATTATCCCTTGCAGCCTTACCCACCACATATTTGAAAAATTAAACCTACTAGTTGAGAACACCTCCTGTGCAATGCTCATTGGCGATTTTCTGTTGCGTAAATATCTTTCAAGAATGCTGTGCACCATATTGCCAAATTCTAATATCGACGGCTTGAAATTTAAGTCTTTTAATTGCTTAAGGTTTAGTATATATTCAATGTAAAATGAGTAAGGATCGCGGATTAGTTTCTCTACCGCACTACAAGGCATCACTTGCATTTTTTCTTCTCTGATTTTAGTTTGAGGTTTCGGCATAGGTTGAATACACGGAGTAACATATTCAGGCATATTTAATACTCTTAGCCAATCGCGATAAGGATATTTTGACTTCTGTAATAGAATTTCCAGACGACGCAATAGAATCGTCTTTCTATTGCTCAGCAAGTTTATAATATAAACTTTACTCGCACAAAACAAATTGCGTAAATTATACAAAAAATACCCCTGCTCCTCTCGCACGGAAGGAAGACTGAATCTTTTTCTTGTCAGTGCATTCAAAAATGGACTTTGAAAACTCGGTATATCATTGAATCCAGCAAGTATTACAACTTTATTGTGATATAAACTAAATTTACTTAAGTCACTTACTGCAAGAAAAAACTCTTTTCTTAAAAACAAGGTCAGAATCTGGCTATATAACTCCAAGGAGCATTCAATTGCAACGCCCTCACACGCATTTAAGAAATCATGGGTAAAATTACCCATTTCATTACTCAATTCTAAAAAATCCACACTAGACAGTATACTAACACACCGCAAATGAGCTGTTACTACATCAGAAATAGGACAATTCGTAGAATTGAGTAAAGGATTAAGTATAGTTTCTAACTTATTGATAATGATTAATATATCTTCTTTATATCTTAACTTTTTATGGATATTAATAACTTTTACAATGTCATCAAGGCCGCTTGTATTAAAGCTACGTAATATCTCTATTTCAAACTCAGATAAAATTTTACTGTACTCTTCTTGAGCGTAACCAAAAGTCACTAGCCTATGCTTAAGGAGCGAAAGCAATGCTACACTGTTCCAATTCGAAGTCAAAACTTCGATACTATAGAGCAAGAGCGTTACATAAGGGTAATTTTCTGATGCGGAACATGTTATGCGAGCTGCAAGCAATTTATCAAAGACAACTAAAGAAACGTTTTCATAACCTTCATTCTCTATAATTAATGACATCACTTGTGATTCTTCTTCCCTAGAATCACAAGTGATAACTTCAATATTTTCGATGTACCCATTACTAACCTTGCTTAGGTCAGCGGTGGTATCAAAGATGTAATCCAGATATTCTGCAGTCATCCCAGTCCTCTGGTCACAGATTCTAGCACCATGTGCTGGAGGGAGTGCTTCTGGTAGGAAACTTATATCCTCTCTGCTTACACTTAAATAATCCAGCAGATTTTTTAGGCAGTATTGATAGTGTCTTTTATCAAGCGATTTCCAATCTTTCTCTTTAATTTTCAAATTAAGATTAGGCAAAATTATCTTCCCAAACGGCAATTCATATATAGCCTTAATCAATAACTTATAGATTTCACCCTTTCCAATTCCAACAAAGATTATATGTTGATCTTCCTGCAAAGAGATTACCATATTGTTTATATAGTCACTCTTATATTTTAATATATCCATTACTCCTAGATTTTTTAAAGTTTTACTCCAAGCTTCAACGAGCAAGTTTATGAAATTCTCTATTTTCTTTGAATGGTCATTGAGTTGATAATCATCCGTTATTTGAATACATTGAACCTTATCAAGTAAGGATGGCAAGCTATAAGCTAAATCTATGGGAAAATAGTCGTTATTTTTTTTATTCCATTCCAATATGAATTGAATCAATAGTAGTATCCTTTTTGTTGGTTTGATAAATTTAATCCTATCAAGATTTAATATTAAATCTTTCTCATCAATATTCTCTAGTGAAACTATCTCTGGCAAAATTATACATTTTTTAGAATCATAATTCTTGAACGCACTCAGCATTGCTATCACATCGCTTCTGCAAGGAAGTATTATTTTTATCTTGGAAATTTTTTCTTTCTCATATTCAAAAAATATGTGCTGGACCAGCGTATCGAAAAAGGATTCATCCACACTAACAGTAAAAATTCTTCCCACGAAAGATAGCAATTAACACGATGCTTTATTGTATAGCAAAATATAAATGTGCTCACAATTTCTTATGTTATTATACGTTAAAATCTTTTAACATTATATGACAAACATCAGAATAGAAGTTTTAAATAAATGCGAACAAGTTGGTAACAGATGGTTAGTCAACGTTTATTCGATCTACATAAGTAAAGAATTACCATCAAAACTATATAAAGAAATTTGTAAGCTATTTTATAATGAAACCATACAGGACTGCCGTTATTACTCCTACAGTAAAAACTTCGAAGAAATTCGATATGATTTCATAGAACCACAAGCTGAGTGGGGCTTAGAAGTAAGCTTCTTACCTGGCATGACCGATAATATCGGTAACACAGCAAGGCAAATTGTTAGAGAGTACCTAATAAGTAAGGGCTATGTCGACCCATCTGTCATCCTAGTATCAAGCACTGGGATCCAGAAAGGGAGGGCACAGATTCCAGCGTCAAACGCTGGAATGATATCAATTGAGATAAAAGCAAGAAGTTCAAAATTGATTCTAGGGCAAGGAAATTTGCCAACTGAAGACAACATAGAATTCAACCCAATCACTGAGTATTGCACACTTATTTATAAAGAAAACGGCAATTGCTATTGTAGGCATTATGGTAAATTAAAAGATATCATCCTAGTGCCCAGACATTGGGATCCAGAAAACTTAACTGCAACCAAGCAATTGTATAATGAAAACTGGATTTCAGTGTCAAGCACTGGAATGACACCATCTTCTATACCAACTATCTGTAAATTACAAGATTCACATACTAAAGCACTTTGCACGGAAGTCGTAGCTAAGTCTATTGACCTCAATGTAAGTGATCAAGAGCTTGAAAAAATCAGTAGAGATGGAATCGATGGTAATGGCACCTTAGGACTTTCTCTCGCAGCAATGAAAGCCATAAAGGATTATTTCAACAAACTCGGTAGAAACCCATACGATATTGAACTTGAGTCTCTAGCACAGACCTGGTCTGAACACTGCAAGCACAACATTTTCTGCTCTCCCATTGATGAAATAAAAGACGGCTTATATGCGCATTATATTAAGCGTGCAACGCGTGAGATAAACTCCAACATATGCATGTCAGTCTTCTCTGATAATGCAGGAGGAATAATCTTTGATGACAATTACTTGATTGTAGATAAAGTTGAAACTCACAATAGCCCTTCAGCTCTTGATCCATTTGGTGGAGCAATGACTGGAGTGCTTGGAGTTAATCGTGATATAGTGGGTTTTGGCAAAGGTGCGGAGCCTATAATGAATACCTACTATTTTTGCTTTGCCAAAGAAGCAAAAGGTAAATTTTATAGGGACAAGGAGCGTACTGATGAGATTTTACTACCAAAATATATCATGAAAGAAGTGATTCACGGCGTCAATGTTGCTGGTAATTGCTCTGGCATTCCAACACAACTTGGATCGGTATATTTCGATAACAGATTTTGTGGAAAGCCATTAGTCTTTGTTGGAAGTGTAGGAATTATCCCACGCAATATAAACAACGCACCTTCACACATCAAAAAGCCCCAAAATGGCGATAAAATTGTAATTATCGGTGGAAGAGTTGGAAGAGATGGAATTCATGGTGCAACGTTTTCTTCAGAGGCATTATCAGGAAACAGCCCCTCAACAGTCGTGCAAATCGGAGATCCCATAACACAAAAAAAATTATCCAATGCCGTCATAGAAGCAAGAGACCTCGGTCTTTACAATGCAATAACAGACAACGGAGCAGGTGGCCTATCATCGTCCATTGGTGAAATGGGAAAGGATGGATTTGAGGTTGATTTAAGCAAGGTTCTACTCAAAAGTGATGGTATGGCTCCATGGGAAATATGGATATCAGAATCACAAGAGAGAATGACCTTAGCAGTGCCAGAAGAAAATCTGCCTATGTTTAAGCAAATCATGAAAAAACATGACGTGGAGGTCAGCGTAATCGGAGAGTTCAATAGTACAGGTATGTCAACAGTTCGAATCCCCTCTGCCTCACCAATAATGAATATCGAAACTGAGTTTCTGCATAATGGTAACCCTAAGATGCACTTAAAAACAAAACCATGGTTTAAGGAGACTACTGCTACCTTAGCGTCACGTGCTGGAATAACACTAAGCCAAGAAGTCGAACTAAAAGAAATGCTGAGCAGACCAAACATATGCAGCAAAGAGTTCATAGTGGTGCAATATGACCATGAAGTTCAAGGGTCGTCAGTGTTGAAACCATTGCAGGGCAAGGGAAGAGTGTGCAGCGAAGCTGTTGTCTTAAGGCCAATTCTTTCTTCAAATAAAGGCGTTGTGAAATCTCAAGGATTTGGCTCAAGTTATGGAGAAATCGACATTTATCATATGGCAGCATGTGCAATTGACACTGCTATACGTAATTATGTAGCTGCAGGAGGAAATATAGAACATCTAGCGTTGCTCGACAATTTTTGCTGGTGTGATGCTTACAATCCAGAAAGGCTGTGGCAACTAAAGAGAGCTGCAGAAGCTTGCTATGATTATGCAATCGCATTTAAAACACCATTCATATCAGGAAAAGATAGTATGTTTAATGACTTTAAGGGATATGATGAAAATGGCAAGAAAGTGATAATCTCTGCACCACCTTCATTACTCATCTCAGCAATTGGGATTATAGAAAATATTGAAAATGCAGTATCGCTTGACGTGAAAATGCCAGGAGACTTGATATATATGCTTGGTATAACCCATGATGAGCTTGGTAGATCTGAATATCAATTATATAGTGGAATGGACAATAACAATGTACCAAAAGTTGATGCAAAGAACGCCAGAAAGTTATACAAGTGTTTCAACCAGGCAATAAAAGAAAGCATCGTTGCTTCCGCAATTGCACTAAACCTGGGAGGGCTGGCTATTGCTTTAGTAAAATCGCTAATTGCAGGAGATCTCGGTGCCGAAATTGATTTTCCATTAGTGCCAGTAGGGAAAACACAAAACACAGATACAATAAACAAAATAATAATGTTTTCTGAATCACAAAGTAGAATTTTAGTTACTATCGCACCACAAAACCAGAAGAGGTTTGAAGAATTGTTTAAAGATACAGTTTATTCATGTATTGGTAGAGTAACAGAGGAGAAAGTTCTAAGTATCAGGGATATCTTAAAAGTAGATTTAAAAGACTTAAGATCATGGTATACTAATATAAATATTTTTGATTATGATAAATAATTCTTTCACTATGTGTAATATTTACTTAGAATAAATGTATATTGTTACATTTGGGTAGGTAATTATGTTTATTTTATCAATTCTTTTGTTTATTATTCTTTCTTTACTCAACAGTTCAAATAAATTGATAATATGTGCTGCCTTAGTCATAGGAGCTGCTTTAGTTGTAAATTCAATAGTTGAGTTTTATGGTAAGAGAAAAGCTATGTACAGCCTAATAACGTATACAGTGTTATGTTGTGTTCTTAAATGGCAAAATTTTAGCTTGATGATATTCATTTCATATATTGCAATTTTAGTATCCCTCTTCTCAAGTATAATCATTTTTGAAAAATTGAAATCCAAGTTCGGGTTCCATATAACAAATTTCATCACCTTAATTACAGTATCAGTAATTGATAGTACCGTTACGTATTTTGGGCTATTATACAAATTTTCTGCAGATAAGTGTCTATTAATATATATCAGAGACTTAACTCTTAAATTTTCCTACGCATCAATATTAAGCATCTGCTTATTTATAGCAGCACATTTATTTTATCTAGCAAAAAGAAAATATATTAAGCTTTATACCTAACCTGTTTCCTAACAGTAGCTTCATGTTCCTAAAGTTGATTAGTTCATACTAGCAAGGTGCAGCTACTGCAAGTTTAAATCAGCTATAATAATTTTACAATACCAGGGTCTTTTGTTTGCTTTGGTGGTAGGGTATTTCACAGCAAACTAACTGAAATATATTAACTTTATGCACAATATTAGCTTTAAACCAGTAAAGTAGATTTCAACATATGCGTTTTCTTTGTTCTAACTATGTTCCTTTTCTATCCTTATGTTGTGTTTTGCTTTTTTCATTACTTTCAGCAAAAGGCCATACAAATGATACGTCGATAACAGAATTTGTTCCTACAACCACAAAGAAAAAAAAGATAGTTGAGCAACTCAGTACTGCTACTATGAAACAAACAGTACAACTTAGGCAAATCATTGAAATGCAAGAAGAAGTCACTATTGACAAAAGTGAAGAATCTACTCAGGTTCCAAGAAGAAAAAAAGCGTAGATGAAAAATCGAGAGATATTGCAAAGCCTAGAGAAACAAAAAGTGAAATAAAAAGCGAAAAAAGCATCGACAATAAAAAGAATGAGTTAGTCATAGCAAAAATTTATTGACTCTATTAAGAAACAAGCTTACAAAATGCTGGAACTTTCCTGAAAGCATAGCTTACAAAGAGAATTTTAGTATAAAAATTAACTTATTATTATCCAATCAAGGCGAAATAATCATGGCTGATGTAGCAGACAGTAGTTCCTATAAAAATAATCCACTTTTTAGGTCAATAAGCGATAACGCAATGCGTGCAGCATATAAATGCAGCCCTATAACCGACTTGCCCATTGAATACTACCACATTTGGCATGAAGTAATACTAGACTTTATTTTAAACGGGTAAAATCTTGTAACACACATATCATCGAAGCAGTAACACTGTTTTCTTTTATAGCGTCACGCACTGGGCATAGTTCATCATACCGCGATTCATTCGCGGTATCTCTAGATCTTGCTGACAAGCAGCTGAATGATGGTAGCTACAAAATAGCTACTCCGCTGAATGGATACGTAATTCAGCACTTTCTTCCTGTCATGAAAATAGCTGACACATGACTACATAAATGTCGTGATTTAACCGTCTAAAGGGGAAGAGTGTAATTCTGTATCTCTTTATTTGTTACCTCAGTGCTTCCTTCTCCTGTCATTCCAGTACCCTCTTCTTGTCATACTAGTGCGTGACACTATTTTCGTTTGTTCTTAAATTGCTTCAGCTACAAATACTAAGAAATTTAACAAATAGAAAAGAAGGTAAAAGAAACCCCTGTGGTTGGCTAGTTATCCATATGTACCTCAAATATTGGCGTTTTCTATTCTAAACGCTCTGTGATTCGGCTATTTTTATCTAACCTAATGTTAAGAGACTTATCTAAGCAGGAAAAAAGGCAAAAAACTCTAAGATAGCTAGTATTCAAGTACTCCCTTATCAATTTGACATTTTCTACTATTTTAAACGCTATATAAGCATATTTCATGCTTATATAGGTAAAAACCCAGATTTACAAAGACATAAGGTACACATAGTACAAAAAATTAAATATAATACACCTAATACCCTAAATTTTTTGTCATTAACCTGCACAGATTATGAAGATAAATAAATAGCTTTAATACTATGATAAGAAGACTATTAAACCTGTCAAGCAAACTTTTGCATTTCTATGAGCTATCTGGTCTATATCAAATCACAATATTCGTACAGTTGTGTGTCATACACTGGAATAACATCAGTAGTGCACAGTAAAATTTCATTTTTTATAAAGAAACTCCACAGCAGCAAATTTTCAATCAACAACAGCCAAAGACCTCTCTAAAACGTCAATTTCTTCTACACTTGTAACTTTATCATCCTGATCGAATGAAATTTGCAGAGATTTACTACTATATTTTCTCTTTCCTAAGAAATTAATCTGTTTAATTTTATATGAGATATAGTACCAGATATGTTCATCGAATTTAGATATCAATGTCGGTGATCCTAAAGTGTGAATCACTTTTTCTTTATCATCACCTACTTTTATCTTGTTCCACAATTCAATACTAATGCCTGGAGCTCCGTGATTGTGAATAGTGTGACAGCTTACTAAAAACAACAAAACAAGAAATATTAGTACTCGCATCTCTATTAATAAATAGCTTAAAGTTACAATACACTAATAAATTATCTGTCGTCAAATTTTGTAAAAGTTAAATTGACTGATTTTTGATATCGCTTAATATAATTATTTACTTCAGAAAATAATAGGTGTTCTATGTCATTGTTAGAAGCAGATCCAATATATAAACCTTTTAATTACCCTTGGGCGTATGATGCTTGGTTACAGCAGCAAAGAATACATTGGATACCCGAAGAAGTTCCGCTTGCTGATGACGTGAAGGATTGGAAAATTAAACTTTTGAATGTGGAAAAAAATTTACTGACTCAGATTTTTAGGTTCTTCACTCAAGCAGACATTGAAGTAAACAACTGCTACATGAGGCATTATTCAAACATATTTAAACCAACAGAAATATGTATGATGCTCGCAAGCTTTTCCAACATGGAAACTATACACATTGCAGCTTATTCTTATCTTTTAGACACAATTGGTATGCCAGAAAGTGAATATCAAGCATTTTTAAAATATGATGCTATGAGAAAGAAGTATGAATATATGCTAGAATTTGAGGAAAGTAAAAAACACGATAAAAAGCATGTGGCCAAAACTCTGGCAGTATTTGGTGCATTCACCGAAGGATTGCAGTTATTTGCATCATTTGCAATTTTGCTCAATTTCCAACGCTTTGGAAAAATGAAAGGCATGGGACAAATAATCGCCTGGTCAGCACGTGATGAAACCTTGCATACCAACTCAATTATCAATTTATTCAATACGTTTATTAAAGAGAATAATGAAATTTGGAATGATGAGTTCAAAGAGGGACTATATTCTGCATGTCGCACTATCGTTGGACTTGAAGATGAATTCATAAAGCTTGCCTTTGACCTAGGAGACGTTGAAGGACTATCTGCAGAAGAAGTACGTAATTACATACGCTATATAGCAAACAGACGGTTAATGCAATTGGGCCTGAAGCCCATATATGATATTAATGACAACCCTCTTCCTTGGCTTGATGAAATACTAAATGGTGTTGAACATACGAATTTCTTTGAAAATAGAGTAACAGAATATAGCCGTGCAGCAACCCAAGGCACATGGGAGGAAGCTTTTACTGAAGACGATACCAATAATAAAGAGCGCTAATTAGTCTTTTTGCATTACCTACTATAATCTGATTAGCTTGACACTTGCACTTGGAACTTACGCAAATAGCACTAAACTGAGAACTAACAGTTCTATAAAATAAACTGATGAAATACTGTTTATAGCATGCAAAATACTTATATAAATTTTAGAATACAAGATAAACCTAAAAAACTGTAAATATAAAAAAGGAGCAAAGTGTTTAGTTCGAATTATTTAATGATAGTGGGAATAGCAGAAATAATAGAAGCTATAGTAAGCATCTTAATAGGTCTCTAAGTACCTTGATCAGTCTTTCACCTTTTGATAAAGGTGGATCGTTGATAGCATTTCTGTAGTAACGTTAATTGCAGCTCTCATAACAAACTCACTCACCCCAAGGTCCACATAATCGCAATTAAGCGAACCATAAAAGTCGTTATGTGCCTAGGTGGCTTATCTATTGGAAGTACCGTAACTGGAATTGGCCTTGTTGTGCTGCCCCAATAACTAAAATAGATTCCCTGTTATCTTTACCAATTACAGCAAATTCTTTATTAGCTATAGTGGTTACAGCACTATTATTCCTAATTGTAGCTGCAATTGGAATAGCTATTGCATCAAATAAAATTAAGAAATTAATGAAGTCATTAGAGAAAGAGCCTAGATCTTCCTAAAAAAACAAAAGAGGAATCACAAAATCTATCAAACACGTTAAAAGAGATTAGCATATGTGAAGCAACAACCAGCGGTGTTACTAATTCACCACAGTAACCGCACCGTGGCAGTGTTTGTACTTTTTTCCTGAGTTACAAGGGCATTTATCGTTTCTTGAGACCTTGGGAAGATTGTCTTTTCTAGTAGGGTGCAACCTACCACCTACTTCTTGGTTATCTACCAACTTAAAGTGCGCTAGACGATGAATGGTAAGCTCCTTCCCCTTTTCAAGCATACACTCAAATATCAAGAAAGCCTCGCGTTTAAATTCATTCAGTGGGTCCTTCTGCCCCATAGCGCGTAAACTTATGCTTTGCCTTAAGCTCTCCAGAATTGAAAGGTGTTCCCTCCATAAATGATCAAGTGTCATGATCATTACTTGCTTTACTATAGTATTCCACAAATCTGTAGTCTGCTGGCCATTGAAATATTTTTCTTTCTCAGTAAAGAATTCTTTTACCTTGCCATTTATATAATCCAAAGCTTCCTGTTTGTTCAAAAACTTCGCCAAGTCTTTTTTATCAAGTGTTATTCCATACCTTATATGAAATTCTTTGGCTATATCTTCAACATAATCTTCGTAATAACCACCTTGTACTATACTTTCCATCACACTCTTATTTACTTCACTATACACTTCAAACAGATCATTAATTTCATTGCCTAAAATGTGGTTTCTCTGTTCAAAAATAACTTTGCGTTGGTTATTGATTACATCATCAAACTTAAGTAGGGATTTTCGCACATCGTAGTTTCTAGCTTCAACTTTCTTCTGCGCTTTCTCCAGTGCTTTATTGATCCATGGGTGATGAATAGCTTCGTTGTTCTTTAGCCCCACTCTTTTTAAAAAGCTTCTCATTCTATCAGAGCCAAATATTCTCATTAAATCATCTTCAAGCGATAAAAAGAACTTAGAAAGTCCAGGATCACCTTGACGTCCAGAACGGCCACGTAATTGATCATCTATCCTCCTGCTTTCATGCCTTTCGGTTCCAATAACACATAAACCGCCAGCTTTCATAGCAATTTCTTTATCTCTTTTTACTCTTTCGATTATTTCTTGGTACTTTTTTTCTCTTTCATCAGCATTTTTGATCTTTTTCAGCTCCACTTTTGCTATCATTTCAGCATTTCCGCCAAGCTGAATATCAGTTCCACGTCCTGCCATGTTAGTTGCTATAGTAATATTACCTGGTACTCCAGCTTGTGCTATTATGTATGCTTCCTGTTCGTGATAACGAGCGTTCAATACTGAATGCCTAAGAAAATGATTTCGCAAAAGTGCAGAAAGTTTTTCAGAGTTTTCAATGCTTACCGTACCAACGAGGACCGGTTGAAGGCGTTTGTGGCATTCTTTTATAAACTTCAACACAGCATTAAATTTTTCTTTTTCTGTACCATAAATTTCATCATCAACATCTATTCTTTTTACAGTCACGTTAGTGGGAATTTTCACTACATTTAGTCTATATATATCGCGAAGCTCTTCTGCCTCTGTTGCCGCTGTTCCCGTCATACCAGAAAGCTTATTGTACATACGAAAGTAATTCTGAAACGTGACCGATGCTAAAGTTTGGTTTTCATACTGAATTTCAAGATTCTCCTTCGCTTCAAGTGCCTGGTGAAGACCATCAGAATATCTCCTGCCTTCCATCATACGCCCAGTAAACTCATCAATAATTACCACCTTGCCATCCTTTACTATATAATCTTTATCAGCAGTGAACAGCTTATGCGCACGCAATGCTTGGTCTATATAATGAGTCATTATCATGTTGCCAGCATCATAGAGCGAGGATTTTTCAGAAATGAGATTATATGACCTGAGTAGTTCCTCTACTTGTGAAATACCATCTTCAGTGAGGAATACTGCCCTACCCTTTTCGTCTACTTCATAATCAGAGTCAACTAATTTAGTAACTATTTTATCTATGTGCTTATATATTTGATTGTTTTCCTCAACCGGGCCAGAAATAATAAGTGGAGTACGCGCCTCATCAATTAATATGGAATCCACTTCATCTACTATCGCATAATTGAAGCCTCTCTGAACCATATCTTCTCGAGAAAATTTCATATTGTCCCGCAAGTAATCAAAGGCAAGTTCATTGTTTGTTGAATATACGATATCTGCACTATAAGCCTCTTTCCTTTCTTCATCCGTCAAATCATTCGTGATAAATGCAACAGAAACTCCAAGAGAGTTATACAATTTACTCATCCATTCTGTATCTCGTTTTGCAAGGTAGTCGTTAACAGTCACGACATGCACGCCTTTTCCTTCTAAGGAATTTAGGTATGCAGCTAAGGTTGCAACGAGTGTCTTTCCCTCTCCTGTTTTCATTTCTGATACCATGCCATTATGAAGGACCATCCCACCAATTAGTTGAACGTCGAAGTGTCTCATATTAAGAAACCTGCGAGAGGCTTCACGCACAACCGCAAATGCAGGTACAAGAAGATCATTTAATGTTTTTCCATTTTTCAATTCCCGTTTGAATTCCTCGGTTTTATCAGCAAGCTCCTCGTCGGATAAACTCTGCATTTTTGTCTCTAGTGCATTAATTTGTTCAACAATCTTTCTGAAGGATTTTATTATCTTTTTATTTATTGACCCAAACGTCCTTTTAAAAAAAAACGACAATACAAAAATGAAAAATATAAGAATAGTTGTTAAAATTACAGTAAAACCTGACATAAACTTAAGTAACGTCTATTTAATATGAGATTATATTACCAAACGTAGCCCGCAGCAATGATATATTAGATTTAGGTAGTGTCGATATTTATTTCAGCTAGAGATATATACTAGTGAGATGAACAAATGATAAAATGCCATAGCTAGTTTGTTATAACGAGTGGTAACTCTACGGAAATGCTTGATTTTGTTAAACATTCTCTCAATTAAATTCCTCTCTTTATATAACTCTTTATCATATTCTCTTGGTATTTTCTATTGGAACGTGATGGAGTAACAGATTCAACATTCACAGCTTTCGCTGCCTCAACCACGTAATTTGCATCGTAGCTTCTATCAGCAATAAGTGCTTCCATATATCTGTCATCTATCAGATCTAAAGCTTTTGAATAATTAGATCCCTGGCCAGCAGTAACGAAAAACTTCAGTAGATTACCAAGAGCATCACAAGCAGCGCGTAATTTACTTGAAAAGCCTCCTCTGTATCGCCCCAGCTTTTGTTCTTATCTACTAGTTTCCACATTTTTTCCTGTAACAGCAGCATATTGATGTGCTCTGATTACTGTTGAGCCTATCATGAGCCATTCCGGTCTTTATTAACAGCTAATGTATTGAAAATCATCTGCCAAATACCAGTTTTTCCCATCTTATAAAACATTTATGTATACTCGACCATTTTCCAACCCAGCTGGTAATGTTCTCCATGTTGCTCCTGTTCTACCTATCCACATTACCGCAATTATGAATTTCCTGTTATTTTTGTGTACTTCTTCCTTTACCCCCTTTCTTACCTAGCAGACTGTCTTTATATCTTCTTCTATTGCCTCATCCTTTAAATATTATAGTATTCTCTTTACCTCATAACTAAAGGTTCCATTATATCACTATTCTTAATGTCGACAAGACCTAAGAAATCTTTTCAAATTAAGAGTTACAAGCAATCCCTATTCTCAAAGGCCTTCTATCAAAACACTAAAGATTCTATTGCATTATTTTAGGTATCTGGTAATCTTTAATTTTTTATAGGACGGAGTTACTTGTAGGTTTAGTAGGATATCAACATAGAAAATAAACAGTTTGAAGTACTTGTTAATCCTACATTTAAGAAAAGAGCTGGCATGTCAAGAGGTGATAAAGGTCGTAAGTATGAAGTAAAATTATCAATGCTGTACCTACTCCACGGGCTAAGTGGTGAAATTGACTTTTGGTTAGCATAAAACATAGGAGGTTTTAGAGCCTTGATGATATTTCTTTTGAGTATAAAAATTAGGAAAATAAATTGAGAATTGTCCTGGTTCAAGCTAAGCACTGCAATAACACATAGTGCCCCAAAAAATATTACCTTTAAAGGTTTGTTTACTGATAGAAACGATAGAAAGCGGCAGAAAGAGGATTTCGGATTAAATAAATATTTTTTTGAATCTTACTTAAGACTAAGTAAAACACTGAATTTCAAGACAGTAATACTACACTTGTCATTCATACTAATGTCAACGTGAATTTAAAAAAAGGTCAAGCAAAGTAATATAGCATAGAGATATCAGAGAAGTATTTGGAAGAGTATAACAGATAATAATATTTTAAGCATCTATGAAGGTCAAAAAGGAACATGCTACAAAATAAAAAATCATACTAAAATGAAAAAATAATTCAGTTGTGATATTGATAATAAAATAGAAGATTTTCTACTTAGAATAAGGTTTGTAGTTAATCAACCTAACCACTCAAAATTAGATGATATCATTAAGAAAGAAATAGGGAATATATACAAAATATCAGACAAGAAAGACATTGATATGGTTTTTACTTTGCACGCGGGAAGATAGAAAATGGTGGGAATAATAGGATAGCTAAGTTTCTTATCTAACAAGAAAAGATGATTATTTTAAGGAAGCTATAAAACATCTTTATAGTCTCAAACCTAGAGAGAGTCTATTTGAACAGTGGAACATTCCACCTAAAATAGATAGTAGAAATTTCATTGAACGAGAATACCTCAATGAAAAAATATTAGATCATCTAAAAACGGAAAATGAGCCTGTCATATTAACTGCTCTGTACAGTCTAGGTGGAATAGGTAAAACACAGTCAGTGCTAAACTTTATTCAAAAACATGAAAAGAATACAAGAGAGTATGTTAGTTTAATACAAAAGACAAAAATCAGCTAACCAGTGAGTACGTTAAGTTGGAAGAACATTAAACATTATTAACGATGAGGACAAAGTTCCTACTACACAGCGAGCTTATTATGTGAAAAACTGGCTAGAAGATTCTAAACGTGAAGTCTAGTTGTTGATTTATGATAATGTACCAAATTATGAAGTCATTTCTAAATTAAGGCCTACAAAAGGCAGTAAAATAATAGTTACGTTCCGTAATACTGAATGGTCATAAGGAAGATAGGTGTAGACGTTTTTACTCCTCCAAATCAGAATCATACGTTAAGAAAATTCTAGGTCGTGTTTCAGAAAGTGCTAGGCCAAAAATAGGCACATTAAGCAGAAAAATTAAGTAGATTACCTTTGGCTTTGGCCCAGGCCTGCACTTACATCAAAGAAAATAAAATGACCATCTTACGTTACTTAGAAATTTATGCAGAAAGGAAGCTTTATTTATTATCTTATAAAACACTGCCTAAGGATTCTAGCCATAAGCCTGTGTTTATTACTTAAATATTACAATGAATTATTACAATGAATGCAATTTGTAATGAACCTAAACTAGTAAGCAAGTTGTTAGTAGCCTGTGCATATTTAGACAATGATATTCTCAAAAATTTGCCAAGAATATTTCCTGGAATTGTAGAGAGTAATTCTGAAAAAACCTTTTGAAAAGAAGTATTAGGTATATTATTGAGATATTCGATGCTAGTATCCAATGAACAGAGAGAGTATTTTTATTCGCTGTTTAGTACAAGATACAATTAGGCTAAAGTCAGAGGAAAGTAGAAAAATTAAAAGAGATATAAAAACTGTTTTTCAATTAAAGAAAGCTTCCCTGAAGACAGGATAAATTAGAAGATTATACTTAGAAACAACAATTATTGCCGCATTTAGAAACGTTCTTATCACATATAGATAATTGGCTAGAAGAAAATCTTTTAAAAAACAGACAATGGAGAAGGATTATCTTGTGTATTTGTTAATATTGATAAGTCATGGATATTTTAGCTTAGGTAACCCCAAAAAACAACAGGAGTTGCCTGAACGGGCTTTACCTATTTTTGAAAAACATTATGGAACTGATCATTTTAAAGTTGCTATTATACTTGCAAACCTAGGTATTGTTCATGGAGCTTTAGGTAAACACAAGAAAAGGAGTTACTTGAGTAGGCTTTATCTATCTTTAAGAAACATTATGACTCTGATCATTCAGAAGTTGTTAAATTGCTAGTAGAACTGGATGAAGTTTAGGGTTTTAGCAATACTAGGTGTAACCGTTCACGGAGATAAGGGATTTACAAAGTGATTGTAAAAGTGTAAAGACATGAGAAGCTAAGTATGGAGTGGGTATGATAACAGGGCTGCAGAAAAGATTGTGGCGTACAAATCAAAAAACGCTAATCTCAAAGAAGAAATAAAGGCTCTGATTATAGAAAATGATGGCTTAAAAGCAAAAATAATTGAGCTAGAAGATAAACTGGGCTGAACTCAAAAAGTTCATCTCTACCACCATCGCAAGATATATATCGCAAAAAAACAAAAAAGAAAAGTGATAAAAAACCAGGAGGTCAGCCAGGGCATAAGGTATATAAGTGAGATTTGATGGTAGCAAATATAGTAGTAGACTATACAATTTTATCAGGTTTGTGTGTGTGGAAATAAGGTTGTTTTAGAAGATGAAATTGTCCATTAAAAGGTAAGAATTACCAGAAATCAAACTAATCGTAACTGAGTACAGGTTGCAAAGAAACTATTACAGAGCTTGTGATAGGAAGGGTTCAGCTAGTTTAACCATGGGGGTTTCAAGATGTCTTCTAGGGTTCAATGCTAAAACAACAATTAGCAGCCTAAGTGGCTTTTTTATTAACTCGAAAAGAAAAGTACAACAAATTTTAAGCAGTATATTTAACCTCAATATAAGTCTTAGTTTAGTATCAAAGACTGAGCACAGAGTATCAAAAGATGCGCATCTGAATATGAGAAAATGAAGGAAGAATTGAAAGAAACCTGCATATAGATGAAACATAGCACAGAAATCAAGGAGAAAGAGGCTGGGTTGGGTAATAACAACAAAGCGCTCTGACACTTCTAAAGATGACCGAGTCTCGTGGCAAGAAGGTGTTGCAAAGTTTACTGCCAGAATACAATGGCATAGTTGTAAGTAACAATACGCTGTGTACAATTATTTTAGTCTTGAAAATAGATAGATATGTTGGACACATTTGACAAGAGATTTTGAAAGATTTGCGTATAGTAAAAATATTGAAGTGAGCAAAATTGGCCAGGCGCTCAAGTCACTCAACAACAGAGTATTTGTGGTACAAAAGCAAAAAAATAAAATTTGGTAGATGATTTAAGATTTTATCAACTAATGTAAAAATTTTGAAAAAGGGTAGAACATCTTTTGTGTAAAATGACTAGGGTTATAAATGGTACTCAAACTTTGAGGATGGCTGCCAAGATGTTAAGATCTGAGGATATGGAAGTTTTTACGAAAACTTGAAGTGATAGATACAACCAATAACCTTGCAGAACGGTAAATGAGGCGCTATGTAATCTATTGTAAGAACAGCTTTTTCACTTGGTCAGAACGTGGAGAAAGATTCATAAAAGATGTTGTCGATATTTTAACTTCGCGTCTAAATGGCCAAAATTCCTTTCAAAAGTTACAGAATCTAGTAACTGTTACTGCTTAATTCTTTATTCATTTCCACAATTTGTAAACGGTTACTTCTTTTTAAGACTTCTGATTATAACTTCTGAAACACTTTGCTCTTCTCATTGATCTCTACTTTTATTTCCTTTTCTGCTTTTCCATCTCCATCTTTTATCTCCGTACTGTTAGGGTATAAATGGACACCAATCATTCCTACTTTGGTAACAAAAAATATTTCAATACCACACCGTAGACTAATTTCTTTTTTCTCCTTTTAGTTTTTTTTCAACTCTTATTATACTCTCCTCAACATAAAATATATAGTGTTTTAAGCTTAACTCTTCTACTTTTGGGCTATTTCAACTTTTACAACCTTAATAATGACATCTTGTGGATATTTTATATAAAAATAGCAGTTATCTATGTCTACCACTAAACCATCTTCTTGAATTTGTGTATCCTTATTTACTATATCTTCATATGCTGGATTCTTTAAGTCGCTTTTAACCTTCTCACATTGTACAGAGAGACCATTAACAAAGTCTTTATCATAAGTTACATGCCCCAACTCACCACCATAGAAGTCATCTCTTTTCATTTTCCCACCTTTTGATAATAAACTACTAATAATGTTTTTCACAACTCCTAAACTTTTATCCTCTATTACCTTACCTGTATTGCTATTATCTTGATTTTCACCACTGTAGTAAATATCCTGATCTCTCAATGCACGTGCTTTACTGCTAGGGCATAGATTTTTACTATTAGTAACATCTATTAATACCTCAAATATTATAAGTCTGTTACAGTTCTACTATACCTATAACATAAATTAGCCTTATTCCTTAAGCATTCACATCTAATTATTGTGTACAACACCTGGCAGCAAGCCCCAATCTTCAAAATTGGAATCAGCACCTATCACCTAATCATTTCATCTGACTAACTAGTTATTTGATTAACGTACCTCCGGCCCTAGCTCTTAGAACCATCAAGTATATTTCCTCGAACACTCCCTTCAATTTTTGTACTGCATTCGCTCGTACTATCTGGCATTTCTTGACCATAACTTCTGTCTGTACAATTATTGCCTTCTGGCTGTCCTGAATAAGTACTACCGGAAGTATGTTGATTACTATTCTCACCTGAAAAGTGATTAAGTTCTAAGCCTGATTATTATTACCGGAAATACAATCTGAAACTATATATTCCTCACTATTTTGTGTTCCTACTTTCTTTCTCTTAGATGGCTCTTCAATTGATGGTGCTCGTTATTTCCTTAAAAGCAAGTTTCCCGGAATTCGATTGTCATTTGCTGGCAACTTTAAGCTTGGCAAGCAGCTACATAATTAGCCCGCTCCTTATTCATTAGTTCACCTCCACCATTCATACTATATAACCATTACTCACTAGCTTCCAAGTATTCACCATAATATGGGCAGGCCAACAAAAAAACCATGTTCCTCTACCACAGATATTTATTTCCTCATCCTACATACCTTAGTTACTATAATAGCTTTACACCTTGATTAACTTTGACAGATATGGCTTAAGATATTTACCAGTAATACTTTCTGGTATATCTATTATTTCTTCTGGAGTTCCAGTGGCAACTACTTTCCCGCCTTTCATTCCACCTTCTGGACCGATGTCTATTATATAATCCGCAGTTTTTATAACGTGCAAGTTGTGCTCGATAACTATAACAGTATTTCCTAAATCAACTAACTTATGGAGTATCTTTAGTAAATTATTCACATCCTCAAAATGCAATCCTGTCGTTGGTTCATCAAGAATGTATAATGTCCTCCCAGTAGACCGTTTCGATAGCTCTCTGGATAGTTTTATCCGTTGTGCTTCACCTCCAGACAGTGTTGTCGACGGCTGCCCAAGTTTTATATAGCCAAGTCCCACTTCCTGCAAAGAGACCAATTTTTCTTTCACCATTGGAAGGTTGTCAAAAAAATCACACGCTTGATCTATTGTCATATCAAGCACATCAGAAACTGATTTTCCTTTGTAAGTAACTTCTAGTGTTTCTCGGTTATACCGCCGACCTTTACACTGCTCACATTTTACATAAACGTCCGGCAAAAAATGCATTTCTACCCTTAAATGCCCATCACCTTTACACGCTTCGCACCTTCCTCCCTTGGTGTTAAACGAAAATCGGCCTATGTTGTAACCTCGTGCTTTTGACTCTGGGAGACCCGCAAACCAATTTCTCACATGAGTGAAAATGCCGACATATGTTGCTGGATTCGATGCCGGAGTTCTACCAATTGGCGATTGGTCTATTTCTATAATTTTATCTATATATTCAAGGCCTTCTATCTTATCGCATTGGCCATACTTCGCGGATGAATCATACATTTTGCGCGCTAAATATTTATATAATGTTTCTACAACTAAACTTGATTTCCCCCCCCCTGATATCCCAGTTACACAAATAAGATTCCCTATAGGAAACTCAACATCTATATTTTTTAAGTTATTCTCACATGCGTTTACCACTTTTATGTACTGAGTTGCTCGCTTTCTTCTTTTTGGAATTGAGATTGTTTTCTTTCCACTTAAATATTGCCCTGTTATGCTTTTCGAGCTTCTTTGCACCTGATCTGGTGTTCCTTCTGCAACAATTTTCCCTCCATTCACGCCAGCTCCAGGACCAATATCAATTGCATAATCAGCAGCCATTATTGTATCTTCATCATGCTCAACAACGATCACGGTGTTTCCCATATCTCTCAGGTTTTTAAGTGTGGCAATTAATCGATCATTATCACATTGATGAAGGCCTATTGATGGTTCGTCAAGCACATATAGAACACCTGTTAACCCTGAACCAATTTGTGAAGCAAGCCTGATTCTTTGACTCTCACCACCAGAAAGAGTACTAGACTCACGATCAAGTGTAAGATAATTCAACCCTACATTCTTTAAAAAAGTTAGTCTCTTAATTATTTCATTTAATATTTTATTTGAGATTTGCTTCTGTTGTTCTGTAAGCTTGCTCGGCAAATTCTCAAACCATTTAAGGAATTCATCGATGCTAAGCCTAGATATCTCACCTATATGTCTACCATCAATCTTCACTGTTAGTGCTTCTTTTCTTATTCTAAAACCAACACATTCCTTACAGTTAGCAACAGAGCAATATCGTTCAATAAGCGTTTCATCATAATCTATCTGGTTTTCCAAGATACCTACCAAACCTCGAAACTTCGTTTCTTTAGAACCAAAAAGTATTACATTCTTCACTTTTTGATCTATGTTCTTCCAAGGAATATCAAGGCTAAATTTGCGGGTTTCAGCCAGTGATAGGATCGCACTTTTTAGAAATCCATAGCTTGCATGCACTTGACGAGACATTGATCCCACTGGCCTTAAAGCGCCTTCAGATATTGAAAGTGTTTCATCTGGCACTATCAACTTTATATCAATATCCAGCTTTTTACCAAGCCCATTACATGAATAACATGCACCGTAGGGACTGTTAAAGGAGAATAATCTTGGTTCTAATTCCTCAAGAGTAAAACCAGATTCCGGACATGCAAAATTTTCTGAGAAAGTTAAAATTTGACCATCTTTATACTCAGAATTATGATTATCAGGCAAGCTCATTATTTCCGCATACATTAAGCCATGGCCAAGCCTCAATGCTGATTCTATACTACTTGGCAGCCGGTTCCCTATATTGTCTGATACCAATATCCTGTCTGCAACAACGAAAATATTGTGTTTCTTGTTTTCATCGAGCTTAGGTAAATCATCTATATTATGTACTTCACCGTCTATTTTTAATCTCACATAGCCTTGCTTTTTTATTTCCAATATCTCTTTAAGATGCTCTCCCTTTCTGCCACGTACAATGGGAGCAAGTATATATATTTTAGTTTCCAAAGGCAGCGCCATTATAGTATCTACAATTTGAGATACAGTTTGCTTTGCTATTGGTAATCCTGTTGCAGGTGAATAAGGTATTCCTATTCGAGCATACATTAAGCGCAAGTAATCGTAAATTTCAGTAACAGTTCCAACTGTTGATCTTGGATTTTTTGAAATTGACTTCTGATTAATAGATATTGCAGGAGAGAGGCCTGTAATCGATTCAACATCTGGTTTATCTTGAATGTTAAGAAATTGACGTGCGTAAGCCGACAGGCTTTCAACATACCTACGCTGGCCTTCTGCATAAATTGTGTCAAACGCAAGGCTAGATTTACCAGAGCCACTTAGCCCAGTTACAACAACTAGCTTATTTTTTGGTATATTGACATCTACACCTTGTAGATTATGCTCTCTTGCACCCTTAATTCTTATAAAATCGTCCATACATCGCATACCTTCAATTATTATAGCCTATAAATACATGAACTTGCAGTAACTTTCTACTAATTTTTAACTATTATGGAAAATAATAAGAACACAAGCTTACAAGAAGGACATCATTCAAATAGCTCTAAAAATAAGGAATCGTTTGACAAACTTTGCCAACCCCCTTATCAAGTGCTGAAGCTGATTATTTATCCTCTCTGTACAAATTAAACGACAAAAAAGCTTAGCGTATTTAGTGTTTTATGTTTAGTTTTTCGTACTATGTACACCTCGTATTTTTTACATTTTTGTCTACATTACCAACTAGTGCTGTAAATCGCGCTTGCTGAGCGCTTAAACATAAAAAAACCACCAGCTGATAATAAGGTCATTTAGCGTAATTCTTACTGAGGTTAATCTTACCTTTCTTTCTACTTTCTTTGAATCCAACACATTCTACAGTATTATCTTTTATACTTTTACTAATCTAGTTTGCAATTTGCTCAGCAATTTTATCTATAATATTTTTAGAATCATACTTATGCTCATGCCTATGTTCATATCTATTATTAAACTTATGCCTATACCTTATTGTTCTTCTTCATTAGCAACTACAGTAGAAAAGTGTTTGTACTATGCCTCATTATTGTCAATATTGATATATTTATTTATATTCTCAGTACCTATAAATAGCTCATTATCTGGTGTTAACTTATCCAGATTTTTATAAAATTCGTCTGTTGTATGTGTATAAAAACTGCTACTTACATTTTGATTAGGGGAAGGTTAAGTTGAAAGCAAACCTTTAAGATCATTTGGCATATGGCATATTTAACTTAATAGCGTAATAAAGTATAAAAGGGTATTCCAATTGGTCAATAGGAAATCATTTATGGAAGCGAAATCACGGTACCTGCTCAGCAGAGCAGCAAAAAGTGGTTGAACAAGCGAATTGTTAGAATAAAATGGGCTAAATAAGGTGTAATGTGGTTAAATTTTCACACTTTACATAATTTGAGGCGAAAAATCGATCATTTGAAGTCTTTTCTCTTTCCTCCTCAATCATACCACTGAACAGACATATTTATTTAGTATAAGATTAGCCACTTTCTATAATTACCGAGTTAGTTTAGCAAGCAAACCTTTCTAGATACCAGTGTTACGTACTAGCATGACACCCTACTGGTCGAGATTGCCTTAAAACTACAATGTTTATACAGCTGTGGGTTTATGGCAAGTTCACTGTCTATAATCAGCTCCTTGCCCTATTGTACTAGCATTATAAAACTAATAAAAAGGAAAGTACTGACTCCCATAAGGAGAAGCACTCGGAAAAGAATTCCCAACATCAGGATTTTGAAAGTAAGAAGGTGGTGTATTATAGCTGTTTACAGCTTCCTTAGCCTTCTCAATATTATCTGACTTCTTTTCATGTTTCATATGAAAAGCCAAGCTACCAACAAAACATACAAGAAAATTAACGCCAAGGGTAACTAATCCAAATTCTGGTAAAACTGGGCAAAATACACAAGCTATTAAAGCCGCTAAAGAAATTGCACTAACTATAAACTCAATATTTCTGAACATTTTAAGTTTGTTATCTAGGTAATCTATTTTTTCTTCTTTTCTTGCCGCTTTTTTGCTACTGTGGTACCAAAAGCACATACTAACATGGAAAGCCACTACTGCAGCTACTATACCTAAAGCTAACAACTTTCTACTGTCTTCCGAGTCTTTTTTCTTATTTTCTCTGCTTTGGTTAGTGGTATTGCCATAGATAACTATAGTGTGACCACGCCTAACAAGTAAAGAATCGATACAACATCGCAATAGTAAATAACCCAAGAAATCTAAACTTCTATTGTATACATGTATATGTGTAGCAGATTGCCCGTTACTCTCTTCATTACATTGATCACTTTCCCGTTCCACCACTGCTTAAATCCGAGCACACAAATCCTTTATATAATCTTTCAAAATTCTCCTCATTTCAATCTGTTGCGTTTCATACATCACAAAATTGTAAAAACCCTTTAACGTTACTGTACCACCAAAATTTTAATAGGCCAATGCATACCCTTCTAAAACACTCCTGCTCGCTGGCATAGACACTTTTCCAAACTAAAATTAAATTAATAAATACTTACTATAATAAAGCAATGCTTCCTTATCAACTCAAACATAACTTAATATCCTGTCAATATTCTTTCCACCAGCTCTTTTACTGTCGGTATGTAGCCATTCTCATAAAACGGATCTTGCTTGAATCTGTAAACACTGTGCCCAGAAAACATGAGCTCATTTTCAATATTGCCGTCATGTATAATGTTTTGCAGTGTCTTTTGTATACAAAAACTCCGCGGATCTGGCTTTCGCCCTGTTGAATAGTCACCATGATCTTTCCAATTACTAAATAAACAATGGCTTAAACACCCCATGCAATTGATTTGATCTCGCCTGATCTCTGCAAATTTGTCTGGTGTTACAAAAATAACAGTTGTATCTGGAGTTCTCATTGCTTCTGTATATCCTGCTTTATTCCATGTATCTGCCAGTTCCTTGTCTTTTGAAGTAAGGTAAATATTTCTACCTCTTGCACCAATCGCAAATTCACTATCGAACTCTTCGCTGGCATTTTCTGAGAATTTTATTTGACGTGAATTCCGTTCCTGTAACTCACGTATGAAGTTATTTCTTACTGCAGATGAGTAAAACCCTGTTGGACTGAATTTATTTAAAAACACATCACCTTCTTCCAAAGTCAACAGCTTCTTTTTCCACTCTGCAGAAATTGGGCTTTCTTTCGTTAAAAGCAGACGAGTGCCAAACTGAAAAGCTATTGGTCCGATTTGCAGATTGTCAAACCAATGTTCCCAATCTTTTAAACGCCACACTCCCCCCGCCATAACAATTGGTGTTTCTGAAAGACCGATCTCGTTCATAAAAGACCTAAGTTCCACAACTCTCTCAAATGGAGCTTGTGGTAACTCCGGGTTCTCACTATTACTTAATCCATTATGCCCTCCAGCAAGCCACGGATCCTCATATACTACTCCACCGAGCAAAAAAGAAGATATTTTTTGATAAGCACGTTTCCACAATGCTTTAAAAGCACGTACCGATGAGATAATAGGGTAATAATAAACCTGATATTTGGCTGCAATTTCTCCAAGCCTGTAAGGCATACCAGCACCACAGGTAATACCATGGACTAAGCCCTTTGCTTTTTCTAATATACCATGAAGTACACGTTCTGCCGCTCCCATCTCCCAAAGCACATTCATATGTACTCTTCCACGACCTTTTGATATTTCATTTGCTATTCTTGCCTGACTAACTCCAGCCCCAATACTATACTCAATCAATTCTTCATGTTTTTCATTTCTTGTTTTACCTTTGTAAACCAATGGCACTAACTCACCGTTATCATCAATAAGCTTGGCATTTGCACCAGAAAACGTTCCAACAGCATCTGCTGCAGCAAATGCTCCGCTCGATCCCCCATCACTAACTGCAATACCTTTACCGCCCTCGATGATTGGCCACACTTCCTTTCCTGAAATTATCATTTTTTTTATCTTATTTTTCAAAGCTTCCTCGTAATCTTTTATTCTATTTTATTTAATTACTAAAAAAATAATAGCTGTTTATTTTCTTTCGATACTATCAGAACTACGCAGCAAATTTGGGTTTTAAGTAGACACACAAAAAAAAGCAGCTACTGTAGGTATAGCTTCATAATGTGTTTTTTGTTATATGATTATAGGTCTAACAGGAGGAATTGGAGTAGGGAAGAGTTTTATAGCCAATTGCTTTAAAGAATTCGGTGCTGCTGTGTTTGATGCTGATTTTATTGTACACCAGCTTTACAGAGTGGACAAAAACATAATAAACTACGCAGAGAAAAATTTCCCTGGAGCGATAGTAAATGGTGAAATAGATAAAACAGTATTGTCCAAATATTTCTTAGATTATGATGAAAATTGGAAGCAATTCCAATCCTTAGTCCATTCAGCTGTGCAAAATGAACTAGAAATTTTTATTGCTCAGGATAAAGAGATCAATAGGAAGCTCTTAGTTCTAGACGTTCCACTTTTACTGGAAACGAGATTTCATTTATATTGCGACTTTATTATTTTCATCTATGCAGATAGTGCCGCACAAGCTCAAAGGCTCAGTGAACGTAATATAGATAAAGAAAAGCTAGATCTAATTTCCAGTATTCAACTACCTGTCAAAGAAAAAAGGCAGATGAGTGACTTTACCATTGATACCAGTGCAAGTAAAGAACATGTTCTCTCTCAAGTAAAAGATATAGTAGACTCGTTAAGCCTCAGCAGTTGATTTCAATCCACAACTTGCTTTTATTAAATCACTCTGAATTTTGACTGTATTATTTGTAGATTTTACCACTGAAATTTCAAACTTTGAATTTGCATTCAAAAATGACTTAACTGACCTGCCAAAAAAATCATACCTCCATCCCTTAAATAGTTTGTCTACCTGCCCAGACATTGACCCAACTAATTCATCTTTTGATGAAACCAATTTTCTTGATATATTATTTTCTTTACATTTGCTTTCTAAAATAATTGAGAGCATATCGAATACAGATCTATCATAACTATTTGATAGAGTATAATCTTGCTGCACAAAATTTTTCTCATTCTCATTAAAAACATCTATAAATTCTAATAAATCCTCCTCTCTTATATTTTTTGTGTTCCTCCTAAGATCATCCAAAATTTCATCAACGTGTTCCACTTTTTTTTCAATAAAACCAGCTACTACGGCATTGTTCACTATCTTATTACGATTTATATTATAACGCTGTGCTAAGGTCTCTTGCCATTCACTAACCGCTTTAATAATTATCATCAATTTTGGATTTGCCTCATAATTAAACTTAATCCTCTTCCATGCATCTTTTGGACTATGTAAATATTTATTTATATCAACCACTGATTCCATCTCCTCGTGAAACCAGCCCATTCTACCACTTTCTTCAAGTCTATCGCACAATATTTGGTGTAAGTCATATAGGTGTACCACGTCACTTATTGCGTAGTCTAACTGATCCTTAGACAATGGCCTTCTTAACCAGTCTGAATTTTTAGCTTTAATTTTATCTAATACTACCCCTTGATATTGCTCTACTACTTTTGAGTAACCAATAAAGTCGTGATAATAATGACAAAACATAGCAGCAACTTGGGTATCAAAAATGGGAGCAGGAATACACTTAAACACAGTGAATAAGGATTCTATATCCTGCCGACAACTATGAAATACTTTAGTTATTTCCCGATTGAGCATGATTTTCTTAATAAATGATAAATCAACCTCTGGCGCTAATGCATCTACAATAAAACTTTTCTCTCCATAAGAAATCTGAATTAACGACAATCTTGGATAGTAAGTTAAGTGATTTCTAATGAACTCCGTGTCAGCTGCTATAAACTTCGGCTTTTTTGCTATTAACTCTTCACATATATCTTCCAGCTCTGATGTTGTATTAATTAACATATATTTTTTATTAAGTAGTTCTATTTTACTACTTATATTAAATTTTGCAATTAACGACTTTCTTAATTAAGCTTTTAGTTCTTTAAACACTTCACTTGCTCTATTTAAAATAGAATCAGGAAAACCAGCAAGTTTTGCCACATGTATTCCATATGACTCATCTGCAACGCCCTCAACTACTTCATGTAGAAAGATCACCTCCTCTTTCCATTCTTTTATTCTCACACAAAAACACTTGACACTTTTCAAGTATTTGCTTACTTTAGTTAACTCATGATAATGAGTTGCAAAGATAGCGCGGCACTTATTTACATTGTGAATATGTTCAATTACCGCCTGAGCAATAGATAAGCCATCATACACTCCTGTTCCTCTACCAATTTCATCAAGTATTACCAAGGAACGGTCTGTTGCTTGGTTGACTATGGTTGCTGTTTCAATCATCTCCACCATGAAGGTGGAATAACCAGCCGTTATATTATCCGTTGCGCCAACCCTGCTGAATATCTTATCAATCACTCCAATATGTGCACTATCTGCTGGCACAAATGAACCCATGTGAGCTAAAATTGCAATGAGAGCGTTTTGCCTCAAGAAAGTGCTTTTTCCAGCCATATTAGGGCCAGTAATTAGATGTATACCAGACAAATTGATGCTATTTGCAATGAACTTATCGTTAACTTCAACAACTGGGTGTCTTCCATTGCAAATATTGAATTCCTTGCTATCGTTAATGATGGGTTTCGTGTAATCATTTTGCACTGCAAGCTCTGCAAACGCGGTTCTGATATCAAGTTTTGCCAAAGCATTTGCAGTAAGAGCAATCCTTTCAGATTCTTTAGCAATTTCACTACACAGTTCACCAAAGATTTTTATCTCTAAGCTGATTACAGCATCACGCGCCGTAAGAATTTTATTTTCTAATTCTTTCAATTCATTAGTAGTATAGCGCATGCTGTTTGCTAAGCTTTGCCTGTGAATAAATATGTCCGAAGTTATTTTATGATTCGCTGACACTTCAATGTAATAACCTAGTATATTGTTGTGCAATATTTTCAGCGCAGCAATACCAGTCAGATCACGGTAAGATTCACGAAGTCTGGTTATTAGCTTGTTGCTATTACTTAACACATATGATAACTCAGATAGCTCTTGATTATATTTTGGATTAATAAATCCTCCTTCTTTCACGGAATTGAGATTATTATCGAGTATAGCACTGTTTAGAAGCTCGAATAGGTCTTTATGGTTGCCAAGGCTTTTATATATTGTGCTAAGTTCATTTTCATCTGATTTTACTGTTATTTCAGCGTGCAACGCTGGCTGGATCCCAGTGTCAAGCACTGGGATAACATATTGTTGTAAGAGAGATTCATTTTTACCAGATTCAATTTTATACAAGAACTCAGATAATTCTAAAGTTTTCCCAAGGCCCACTTTCAATAAATTAATGTCTTTTGGTGAACCACGCTCCAGCATTAAACGTGACAAAGACCTCTCAATATCTGGAATGTTAGATAGTATTTCCCGTATTCTCTTGCGTGATTCATAGTTATTTACAAAAAATTCAACGGTGCTGAGCCTCAAATTAATTGCCTTAGAACAAGCGAGCGGTGATGCAAGCATTTGTTTTAGCAAACGCCCACCAGAAGCTGTTACTGTGTGATCGATAACTGAGATTAGCGAGCCTTTTTTTTCACCAAACTGAGTTAAAAATAACTCAAGATTTCTTCTTGCTGAAGCATCTACAAGCATGAAATTTTGCTGCTTATAGGGTTCTGGTAACTCAAGTCTTGGAACAGAGCCTCTTTGCGTTACTTTTACATATTCAAGCAGTGCACCACACGCCATAATCTCCACTTTGCTGAAACTTCCTATAACCCCAAGTTCTCTAACCTTATAAAATTCGCACAGCGTTCTATTAGATTTATTATACTCAAAAAAGCTCTGTGCATGCTGCGTAATCGATATTTTATAATTTTTTAAAATTGATCTGATTTTTTCATCCTCAGCTAGTTCATCAGAAATTAGTAATTCTTTTGGTGATATACGCAATAAATCACTATCCAGAGCTTTTAAATTCGTTAAGGTATGAAAAAATTTTCCTGTTGATAATTCAAGCCAGCCAATAGCATACTCCCCATTTTGTTTAACTATGGACGCAAGATAATTGTTGTTTTTATCCTCTAATAGCGAATCTTCAACAATTGTTCCTGGAGTTACAATTCGCACTACATCACGTTTTACTATAGATTTATAGCCCCTCCTTTTTGCTTCATCAGCAGTTTCTAACTGATCGCAGATTGCTACTTTGAATCCTAAATCTATTAACTTATGAAGGTAAGATTCACTACTATGAGCTGGCACTCCACACATTGGTACCTCTTGCCCATACGAATTACCTCTCTTAGTTAGTACTATATTCAGCAACTTCGCAGCTTTAATAGCATCATCAAAAAACAACTCATAAAAATCTCCCAGCCTATAAAATAACAGATGATCCTGATATTGAGCTTTTAGGTTCAAATATTGCTCCATCACAGGAGTATTTTTTTCTCTTACGAAGTTCATAACATTTTTAAATACGTTGCGTTAGCAATAGCTTCAACTTTATTATATGGACAACATAGAATTTACATAGGAATACTTTATACTATGCAAAGGCAATACTACTATTTTTTTAGAAAATTGTGCATATGCAATGGATCTGTGGTAGCCTCTTCTATAAGCCACAACTTATAACTAAAATTATATAGAATTTTGGCTTTTTGAAAAGCCCAAACTGCCATTTGCGGAAGGTATACATGTAATCTTTTTGCCAAAATTGAATCACAGCGTAAAAATAGCAACCAGAGAAAAAAAACAGAAACCCTTGCCTATTTCTATCTTTGGGCAAAATTGAAAATAAAGAGGTTTTTTATTTTCATACACACAAATAAAATTAAGCCTTATTTTCATTTTTGACTTTTTGAAAATAACATAGACTATAAAAACATTCTGCTAGGTTGGCGAATGAATATCAAAGAATTACATCAGGTAAAGTTATCAATGCATTAGCTGGCTACCGAGCATTTGTATCTAACCCCTTGCTATCAAATTTTGAATGGGATAATGCCTTAGTCAACAGCCTTTCCAGAGCAGACCATATTTTGGGTATGTCATCCAGGAAAGGAGCTAAATTGCCTAATCCTCATCTTCTCATGTGACCTTTTTATAGCACGTGAAGCAGTTATTTCAAGTAGAATTGAGGGAGCTTAAGTAACTCTGGGTGAAATTTTAGTTCAAGAAGCAGACACTAATGTAGATTGTAATCCCTATAATCTACAAGAAGTGCACAACTATATATTAGCACCAGTATGGATTGAAACGTTCACAATCTCTTCCACTGCTGCTTTAGCCGATTAAAGAAATTCATGAAAAACTTATGCAAGGTATAAGAGGTTTTTATGCAACCCCAGGGGAATTTTGCCAGGTATAAAATTGGATTGGAAGTCTAGGGTGTATAATAAACACAGCAAAACATGTGCTACCAATATCAAATGAATTTATAGGTTGTTTGGATTCCTTTGAAAAGTTTCTGTACGATAGGACACTATCCCACTCATATACATAGCTTTATACCATTATCAATTTTAAGCGATTCATTCATTCTTAGACGGTAACGGGGACATTGGACGTCTATTGATAACATTACTCCTCATCGAAAGAAAATTATCATCATCGCCTTTGTTATATTTAAGTGCATCTTTCGAAGCAACAAGAAGTGAGTACTATAAACAGCTTTACAATATAAGCAGCAAAGGCACGTGGCACGATTAGCTTTCTTATCAAATGGTGTGGCATTGCAATCATTGGACGTATTATCAAGAGCAGAGCGAATTAACAATCTAATTACAGATTGGCAAAATCATAAAACAGAAGGAGTTACTAGTGATATTGTAAGATACCTAGCTGTAAACCCTTATTTTACTATAAAGAAAGTAGTTGAAAACTTAGGTGTTGCATTTACAATAGCCTAAAGAGCAACAATGAAACTTGAGGATTTAGGTATTGTTTCACAAACTTCTAAGGGAAAGAGAGATTAGGTTTATTATGTAACTGATATTTTAAATATTTTAGAAGAGTTAATTTAGGATTATAGGAAATTTTGACAGTACATACCCCTATGCCTAACACACATCTCAGTGATTATAATATCCAATTTTTGATCATGTTCTTCTACTAGTAAATCTTTACAATATTGTTCTTCGTAAGCTACGCCTATAAATACTTTCCCAAGTGGTCGTAACTCTTTTATCACAGCATCATACCAACCACCACCAAAACCCAATCTATTGAGGTGATCATCAAAAGCAACAACAGGAGTGATAATCGTATCAGGGATTATGTCTTCACTTGTTTTATTCCATTCCTTAAATCTCAGTAGCTTATTTTTATCAGAAACTGCCACTTTATAACCTAGACCGAGCAAATTATACATCAAAGGTATAACATTTATTTCCCCGTCAATTGGAATGTAAGCAGCAACTGTTTTGCCTTTAACGTAACTTAAGTTCTGATTAAAGAAATTAATAAGGGAATTCGTTGCATAACTGGAATAACCCTCATCAATATTTTTTCTTATAGCTCTATATTGCTCTCTTATCTCTTTTTTTTGTTGTTTAATATCTTTGAGCATAATCTATCCATTTTGTAGTGAGTTTTTCTTGTAAATTGTTTTGTTTCAAGCGCTCACTTAAAAAATCAAAATCAATAAACTCCATAGCCTGGTCTTGGTTATTGCAACTATACACATAACTCTCTTCTCCTGTTTTTATATTTACATGTCGCTGCACACACTGAGCGCAGATTTCCTTCATCATACATTGCATAGGAGAATTGATCGATGATATTGCTAAGTGGCCTGATTTCAGATATGGCTTTAAAATTGTTTTTCTCGCTTTATTTACAGCCTTCATCATTTTATCTGAACCGATAGTGATAATTTTATCTATGACATTTAAATTAATCGCAGCATCACTTAATATTTCCTGTTGGTAAGAGATTATCGCATCAACTACATTACCATGAAAGGATTTGTCCTGATCTCTGCTTGTTTCTATCAAACCTTCTTCACATGCCCAAACTACCGCACTTGATGCATGTTCTATTAGTGTCCGTTTAAATACGTCATTTAATTTCCTATAGCCAGCAAAGTACAAAACCTTATTATTATTTTCAATACATGCTTTCCCTATTGAAAATAACACTGCATTTCCAACTCCACCACCAATTAGCATTACATTCTTCATGTACTATTCTAACCACAGAAGCTTATTCTGTTCAAATTTTCTGAAGTTTTATAGAAAAACTGATTTTGAAGGGGGATGGTAAATAAAATGCTTGTGCTTTACCCATGCTAAAGTAAAATTAAACTTTACTCAGTAGTTTTTATGCTCGATAAAATGTACGAAGAGTGCGGAGTATTTGGTATAAGCTGCAATAAAGATTCTGCCTTTGACTCTATACTAGGTCTTCATGCTTTGCAGCACAGGGGTCAAGAATCTTTTGGCGTAGTAACAAGTAACAACGATAAGCTGCATTCTTATCATTTTCAAGGTCAGGTGAGTAGTGTACTTGACAATATAGATGAAATAAAAAAATCCTTGCCTGGAAATTATGCAATAGGTCACGTTCGATACTCAACAAGTGGCAATAAATCTGGAGTGCAGCCTATCCTTGGCAAAAGTAACAAGTTTGGAGATTTTGCCATAGCACATAATGGTAACTTAATTAATATTTCTCCAATACGCGAGCAGTTGATTAAACAGGGACGCGTTTTTCAATCAGATATTGATACAGAGGTGGTAGCTCGTTTGGTAGAAGCCAATACGAAAAATAGCTTTCTAGAGAGTTTCATATATGCATTAAAGCAAATACAAGGCGCTTATTCTTTTGTAGCAATCAACCGAGAAGTAGTTGTTGGAATACGTGATTCAGCAGGAATCAGACCTCTTGTTTTAGGAAAACTGAACAGTTCTTACGTGCTCGCATCTGAGACTTGCGCCCTTGATATAGTAAATGCAGAGTTTATTAGAGAAATAGAACCAGGTGAATTAGTTACTATCGATCAAAATGGTAATCTAGCTTCAGCATTTCCTCTTTCTCAGCAAAAGTCAAGTTTCTGTATCTTTGAATACATTTATTTTTCAAGGCCAGACAGCATAATAGAAGATAGGTCCATATATGATATAAGAAAAGAGATAGGAAGAACACTTGCAGAAGAGAGTCCACCGAAAAACAATGTGGATATGGTTGTACCAATACCTGATTCTGGAATACCTGCAGCCATCGGATACACAAAATATTCAGGATTACCTATAGAACTCGGAATAATCCGTAATCATTACATTGGAAGAACTTTTATACAACCAACCGCTGAAGTACGTAAAGTTAGAATAAAATTAAAATTTAATGCTAATAAAGACATTTTAAAGGGTAAGAACATAATTTTAATAGACGATAGTATAGTACGTGGTAGTACACTAAAAAGCATAATAGTTATGCTAAAAGATGCAGGAGTAAAAGAAATTCACCTAAAAATCTCAAGTCCACCAATTAAGTATTCTTGTTTTTACGGAATTGACACACCAGAGTGCAAGGATCTAATTGCCGCAAGTAAGTCTGTAAGGGAAATAGAAGCAATTATAGGGGTAAATAGTTTAACCTTCTTAAGCATTGATGGATTATATCAGGCTGTTAACGGAGAGAAACGTAATAACACAGCACCGCAATACTGCGATGCCTGTTTCACTGGTGATTATCCGATTGGTAAGTAATCTAAGCAAGGTCACTGGAACTTGGTTTAGAAAATTTTAAACCGCCAAAACTTTTCTTTGCCTTTACTGATCCCAATTCTTGGAGTGCAAACATAATCCAGGTTGATGTGGGATTCGTAAACACAAAACTCGTGGCTTATAGTGAGATCTAGTTTGTTATGTTCTCTTGTAATATTTAATCTTTTGCACAATATTCCCGGCCCGCTTAAATTTGCTTTAAGCGGTTCAATAAGCTTTAACCCTCGTATTAGAACTGCTGCTGGGAACCCTTCTGTTTCTGTTACAATGTTTAAGCAATAGTACATCCCATATATAAAGTACACATATGAAAACCCCGGTATACCAAACATTACTGAGGTTCGATCAGTATAACCTCGTGCTGCATGACAAGCTGGGTCATCCATTCCTATATATGCTTCAACTTCAGTTATCACTCCACTGAAATTGGAAAATTTTAGTATTTTTCCTAACAACTCCCCAGCTACAACCAAAGTTGGCCGCTCGTAGAAGTTTCTTGGTAGTATTTCATTGTTCATTATAAAAGTATAAGTCACTTGCATCTACAAGCAACTTATACTATTTTTGCTTTTTCTTACTTACTTACTTGAGCAGAGAGAACTTGTTGTGCTTGCGATGTGCTCACATCTGCCAGTCGCGACAAAATTTCTGTTGTTTCAGAACCTTTTTGTTGTAACTGTGGCAATTGTAGTGCTAACGCTTCGTGTAAAGATTTTGCCTCATATTGTCTTCCTACCCTTATCTCTTTATGCGCTTTTAACTGCTCTTCAGTTATTCCATTACCCTCGATAAGTCTTATAGAGCCGTCATCTTTCATGAGGATTTTAATTTTACATTCCTTGCCTTCACAATACCATCTCAAATCCATCTCATATGACCCATTAGCCACTTCATAAATCCTTGTCCCATGTTCATCGATCCGGCAACGAATTCCTCTTGTATTACTTTTATCAGGAAAGCAAAATGTAATTGCTTTTACGTTATATTCTTTGCATACACTACCACTTAGAAGATCTGCCATGTTTATTTCTTTTACATTATCATTCAGCACTATTCTTATAGCAGGCTTAACACTATTATCTTCATTTTTACTTTCTTTGAGCTTTACAAGTTTCATAGTATCACTTTTTATTTTTTGAGATATCTCTTCTTTAATTTGTTCAGCAACTTTGCCTATAATCTCCTTACCATTGTACTTGTTCTCCTCAGCAGTATATCTATACATACCATTACTATTCTTACGAACATGAGGTTTTGTTCTTACTTTATTAGTAATATTAGTAGAAGGGTTGTTTTGTAATTTAAAGAACTTATCCCATTCTTCCTTACTATTAAGAGTAACATATTTGTCTTTATCCGGTGTTGACCCAGATAAGTCTTGAGTATTCAAAGCTGGATTATTACTAGCAGAGCTGTTGTAAATATTTTGATCAGCAACTAATATAGTTTCAGTACTATTACTAGCTAACATATATGCCTCCATTATTGTTAACACATGACACCAGCATATAATTACTATATCAATTAGTCAACACTTAATTATGGTAGAAAAGTTATTTAATATTGAAGGCTCAAATATTCCTTCCCCTGATCAGTTAAAACACGTCCTCTTGGTGTGCGCTTTACAAAGCTAATTTTGATTAAATAAGGTTCTACTGTTTCCTCAATATTGCCAGAGTCCTCAGATAGCGCAATAGATATGGTATCAACTCCAACAGATCCTGAAGTATTGAATAAAAATCTTAGATAATCCACATCTAATTTATTTAATCCCATTTTATCTATGCCCAATTTTGACAGCGCAGAGTCAGCAATTTTGTGAGTAATTTTTTTATTATCTTTCACTTCAACAAAGTCCCTTATTCTTCTGAGCAACCTCAAAGCAATTCTTGGAGTGCCACGTGCACGGCAGGCAATTTCCTGTATGGCATCCTCTTCGATTTCTGCAGAAAAAACTTTTGTGCCTCTCTTTATAATGTCAACCAGCTCCTCAAAAGAATAAAACTCAAGACGCAAAGGAATACCAAAACGATCCCTCAGCGGTGCAGAAAGTAGTCCAAGTCGTGTTGTTGCACCGACCAACGTAAATGGTGGTAGATCTATCCTTAAAGTACGGGTAGATGGACCTTCACCTACTAATAGGTCTAGGCAAAAATCTTCCATAGCAGTATATAAAACTTCTTCAATGCTGCGATTTAATCTGTGGATTTCGTCAATGAATAAGACATCTTTTGCATTTAAAGTAGTGAGCACTGCAGCTAAATCTCCAGCTTTATTTAATAGTGGACCAGAAGTTGCGCGGAAGCTAACCCTTAACTCTTTAGAGATAATTTGCGCTAAAGTTGTTTTGCCAAGTCCTGGAGGACCATGCAGTAAAACATGATCTAAAGCTTCAGTTCTCGTCTTCGCAGCGTTTATAAACACTTTTAGATTTTGTATTAAGTCTTTTTGCCCGAAAAAATCATCAAGTTGCTCAGGTCTAATGTTTAAATTACGTACATCTTCAGCATATTCTTTACTGCATGATATCGATTTCATAATTTGAAAGCTCCTTAAGCGCTGTGCGAATAATATCCTTAGTATCCAGATTCGGTTTGTACTTTTTTATGGTATCATAAACTTTCGTTTTTTCATATCCAAGATTGATCAATGCTGAAACGGCATCCTCGTTAATTGGATAGAAATTATTGTTATTTATTTCTAATTTGCTCACTTTGCCACTCAATTCAGTGATAATTCGATTTATGAGTTTTGGACCAAGCCCGCTTATCTTGAGTGCTATTTTATCTTCATTCATAATTGCTAAAAATAGCTGTTCTGGGGTTAATTTGCTCAGGATCGACATTGCAGTTTTATAGCTAACGCCGCTCACCTTAACAAGCAAACGCAAGCATGATTGTTCTTCCTTATTTATAAAACCATATAGCTGCGTGGTGTTTTCTCTGTTGTTTGCACAAGTTTCGATAAGTAACTTGATTTTACTTCCTATATAACATACATTTAAAGCTTTGGCTGAAAGGTATATTATATAGCCAACATCATTTACATTCAGGATTATGTGATCGCCGTAAACTTCATCTACTGTCCCGCTTAAATTTCCTATCATTTTTAGCACTGTATAGAGTTCAGTTTAAAAATTCCTGGATCACAGGTCAAGTGTTAGGATCATAGAGATTAAATTTACTCATATTCCTTATACTCCAATTCACTAACAATTTCTAGATAATAAACACTCAAATTTAGGATCATCTCAATAAGTTTCTCCTTTGCCTTTTTAGTAGCAACTTTTCGAAGTGATCTTGCTATTAATACGATCAAGGCATCTTCTGGATGCTTTATATCCTCGTTAATAATCATATTGAATCAAAGCGAAGTCTGTTGCAGCTATGTGCTTGCATGGGCCAAAATCGAATGCTGGACAAAAACATTCTCCATCAAGAGAGTTGCCATCATGCCTTAGTGTTATTTTATATACTCCTGAGCCAACAACTTTTAACTTAACGTCAAAATTGCTAACAGATACAATATGTACCATTTTGTGATTAAAGTAAAATTCCTCTCTAGAGAAATAAGGTTTACCGATAAAATCCTTTTTCTTACTTCAAAAGTAAACCCTTTACAACCCTAATACAACGTTTTTTTCCTGTAGATAATTTTATAGTGCTGTACATCTGAATTTATCATCCTTTCATCTTGTTATCAGTTCCGTTTTTGCTTGCTTTAATTAGTTTATCAAAGTCAGACTTATACAGCTGATCTTGAATAATCCGGTACTTTTGTAAACTCTTCTTCAGCAAGAACTTAGCAACTTCAGCACCAACTCTTTTAGCATCTTCAAGCAACTTATAATCATTAAATAGCAAAAATAAGTTTAACTTGGCAATCCAATCTTGCATTCACACTAAGCGCTGTCTTCTCACCTGGAGCTCAGCATAGTCCAAATATATTGAAACAATATGATTTAATTTACTTAATTCTGCTTCAGTCAAATAATTTTTTGCAACGTTTGCGTCACTCTTTAAAATCTCGCCACCTGGATATTTCTCCATGTAGTAAGACCCATGAATGGTCTTTTGTGACTAACTCTGGAATGTATCAACTCTCCTGCAGTTAACCTGTGAACTGTCTAATATAATTTATTTTGCACTTTTGAACAAAACTGTTTTGTTACTTCTGAAGTGGGATCATAATCAGCAGAGTATTCAGCATAAATATCTGTAATTTTTGATAGAATCTACGTTCTGAAGTTTGTATTGCTCTGATCTTTTCGAGCAACTTATCGGAAATAATTTTCATCAAATTTGTTACCATACTTCAGTCGTTTGTTATCCAATGCAAACCATTTGATGATGAACTCTTTAGAATTTTTATGCCCACACCCTAAATGCGGTTGCCTTTTGAGAACTTACTCTATAACCAACAGCTAAAATTGCATCTAGGTTATAAAATTGTGTAGGATACTTCTTACAATCAGAAGCAGTTACTTCCAAAATGGAAACAACTCTGCTATTTTTTTTGCGTGAGCTGAATGCTCTCATCCTGGTACAAAAGGTTGATTTTATATCTCCATCTGGAGTTGTATATAATAGGATTTCGCTTTCTACTATCTTTCCAGTTGTTTTATGCATAGTTCTCAAATTTTGAAAATTTGTTCCATACCGTAGGGTTGCTTGGGTTGTTAATCAGCCAGTCCCCAGTAGATTGTTTGTGCTTTTCTATTTTATAATTTCCAAGGTGTCTAGGCTTAATTCTCTCTTCCTCTACCAGTTCTAATAATGCGCTGTTTTCTAGACAAATTATATCAATAATTTGACCTACTATAATAAAAATAGCAATCCATTTCTGGAATGTGTGACAAGTTATACTCATTTAGAACTGCAGAAATTTTTGGAATGTTTATTTTGCTCATCATAAAAACTGCCATGTGCAGTGTAATATTGATCTCACCCCGTGGCTTAACTTATAAATCAGTGCATGTTTTGTACCACACATTTCTCGTTTTTCATTGAGTACTGATAGATAATCACTACGATCAAGATTACGTCCCTAAGGCAATTCATGTGCATATTCTAGTGCCTTGTAAAAGGTAGTAATATCCAAAGTTAAAAAGAGATTTGATATAGGCTTATGATGAGATAAATATATTGAATTTAAGTCATTAACATCATAATTGCTCATTTGTATGAAATTTGCCTTCTCGCTTCAAAAGCTAACTCACCATAACTTTTATGTGGCGTTTTTTCCCTGCAGACAGTTTTATAAATGACTGATCTTTAAAGCTTTTAGAATTTATTATGTAATTGATATCATTTATAGTATGATCATTAACTTTGCATCCATTGCCCTGTATTAAACGCTTTGCAGCGCCTTTTGAAGGTTCAAGACCTATATCGTGCAGTAGGTCTATTAAGGGTATACCATTTGCAACTTGTTTTTTTGTTATAGTGTAATCAGGAAGTAGTGAGCTGTCTCCATTTTCAAAAACGGAGACTGCAGAAGATTGTGCAAGTTCTGCTTCTTTATCACCATGACATATTTTTGTTACCTCTGTTGCCAAAGCTTTTTTTGCTTCGTTTATTTCTTGATTCTTTAAAGATTCCAGTTTTTTAATTTCATCAATTGGCAAATCAGTGAAAAATCTCAAAAAACGCCCAATTTCTTGGTCATCGATATTGCGAAAGTACTGCCAGTAGTCATAAGGCTTTAGCATATCACCATCAAGCCACACAGTTCCACTTTCAGTTTTGCCCATTTTTTTTCCTTGAGCACTCAACAAAAGAGGCGTAGTAAGGCCAAACAACTCGGGTAAATTCAACTTTTTGCCAAGTTCAATTCCGTTTACTATATTTCCCCACTGGTCCGATCCTCCTATCTGCAAACGGCAGCCATACTTTTTGTTCAATTCAGCAAAATCGTAAGCCTGCAATAGCATGTAATTAAATTCCAGAAAGCTTAGATTTTGTTCCCTATCAAGTCTAGTTTTTACACTATCGAAACTTAGCATGCGATTTACAGAAAAATGCGCCCCTATATCACGCAAAAAATCTATGTATTTTATACTATCTAGCCAATCTGCGTTATTTACTATAATTGCACCAGCCTTTCCATCATTAAAGTATACCATTTTCTTAAGTGCTTTTTTTATACCAGATATATTTTGGTTAATATCTTCAATAGGCAAAACACTTCTTGCTTTGTCTTTACCAGATGGATCGCCAATCTTTGTTGTGCTACCTCCAAGTAAAACTATTGGCTTATAACCAAATTTCTGCAGGTGACGAAGCATCATAATCTGGATTAAGCTACCAACATGAAGACTTGATGCTGTACAATCAAACCCAATATATGCAACTACGTAGTTATTCTGCAATAGTAGTTGGTCTAACCCTTCAATGTTTGTACACTGATATAGGTATCCTCTTTCCTGAATGAAATTTAAAAATTCAGACTTGTGTTTCACGACTTGTTTTCATCAATTAAAGTAATTTAAATCCACAAATCTTACAAGTGGAAGAAAGTTAATTCCATAGTTCTTCTATTTTATAATACTCCCTTACTTCCGGCCTGAATATGTGAACCATTATGCCTTGAAAATTCAAAATCACCCAATTACCTTCATCCATACCTTCCACATCCATTTTATAATATTGCTTGAGACTTTTCATTACGTGTTCAGCTAATGCCTTCACATGTCGGCTTGAATCACCAGATGCAATAATCATATATTTTGCAATAATGGTTTTATTCTGCACATCAAAAGTGACTATATCACGACCTTTATTTTGATCTATTATACTCATAATTGTGCTTTTTATCGATTCTGTATCACTGGATACATTAGCCATTATTCTAGATTATATAATTTATTTATAATAATACACTCAAAATCTCTAAACATGAACTATTTTCGATATAACTATTTGCTAAGCAAGAAGTTTGAACTTTTAGTGTAACAGCATGTACAGCACATATCCTTATTATATATAATGAAAGACAGTTTCTCTATACTTATTTATTGTGAGCAAGACTTTCATTCACTTAATCGGCCTTCTAGGTAGCAGCAAACTTACTTACTGCAAAAGAACTATGTAAGATCATTGATGCGGTTATAGTAAGCAATAACCTGTTTAATAATATTATACTCAAAATCGTTAAATTAAGAAACGCTGAAATTACAGGTGACTTACGGGAAAAATTTTTGCAGTCAGAGAAAATTGTTAGCAATGCTAGAATAGTATTACATAAAATCAAAGCATTACATATTTACAAATGAATTGATAGATGGTGATCCCCACGACCAAAAGTTATACAACTTAGTAGTAAACTTAAGTAAAAAAATGGGTTTGAAAATTCTTCCTGTGGTAATACACTGTAATAGAGTAAAGAACTAGTGGAGCATATCCAATCAGATTAGGTATCAGGAGAATAAAATTACCAATCCGGATTTTGCTATAAGAAAATTAAAGGAAAAAGGTTATTTGTACCTAAAGGCGCTTTCGAAATTAAATAACTTAGAATTAAGCACAAAGGGAGTTGTAAAAAGAACCGCTAACAAGATAAAAGACAGAAAAAGATTAGTTGAAGCTTCTGTAACAAATAATTAATAACAGGACGTACTCATGGTTGAGCAGAAAGATAAATATCGTCCTTGCGTTGGCATAATGCTATTTAACAAACAAGGACATGTGTTCATTGGAAAACGCTTTGATAGCGACTCTTACTGGCAGATGCCACAAGGGGGAATTGATGATGGTGAAAAGCTAGAGCAAGCAGCACTACGTGAATTGCTAGAGGAAGTTGGTACTGATAAAGCAAAGATTATAGCTAAAAATAAGGATTGGATATATTATAACTTACCTGAGGAAGTTATACCAACATGCTGGAATGGAAGATATTCTGGCCAAAAGCAAAGGTGGTTCTTAATGAAATTTTATGGAGAAGGTAAGGATATTAATATCAACTATACTGATCATCCAGAATTCAAGGAGTGGCGTTGGCAGAGTGTAGATAATTTGGTAGCAGGTGCCATACCATTTAAAAAGGAAGTTTATAAAACAGTGATAGAAGAGTTTTCTTCTCAAATCAAAGTCTCTATTATTAAGTAAAATTTACAATAAGTTTGTGATAGTAGATTCTCATTGCCATTTGATTTATTTCTCTGATGATGAAATACCGGAAGTGATTTCAAGAGCAGAGCAAAATGGTGTAAAAATTTTACATAACATATGCGTAAACGCTGATGATGTTTCTAAATTATTGAAAATTGCTTCATCCTATAATCAAGTCTATTCCTCTATTGGTATACACCCACTTGATGCTTCTATAGAGAACGGCAAGTGTATACATGCTGATGAATTGGTTGAACTCATTAAGAATCAAAAGGTAGTTAGTATAGGTGAAACCGGGTTAGATTTTTATAAATCTAATAATAAAAGCAATCAGAAAAAAAGTTTTGCATCACACATAGAAGCAGCAAGAATAACAGGGTTGCCTTTAGTCATCCACACTAGAGGTGTTGACAGTGAAGTGATCGATATGCTAAAGTCAGAAATGAAAAATGGCCCTTTTAATGGAGTAATGCATTGTTTTACTTCCTCCAAGGAGCTTGCTCATCAATTTATAGATTTAGGGTTATACATTTCATTTTCTGGAATTATTACTTTTAAAAATGCAAGCTTACTCAGAAGAATTGCACAAGATGTACCACGTGAGCGTGTTTTAGTTGAAACTGATGCACCGTATCTATCACCTGAACCTCACAGAGGAAAAAAGAACGAGCCAGCAATGGTAAAATATGTTGTAGATTGTCTAGCGGAATTGTGGAGTGAATCACCGGATAAGGTAGCAGAAGTAACCACAAACAACTTTTTCAGGCTGTTTACAAAACTTAAGCTTAAAGAAATCCTATAAAACCATTAACTTGTTTATAAGCTTAAAGATTTTACCAATTCTTTTACTGCATTTACGGATTTGTTGAACATCTCTTGTTCACTATCATCCATTTTAACCTCCAGAACCTTTTCAATTCCGTTTTTACCAATAATTACAGGGACACCAATGAACAAATCTTTTACACCATATTCACCATTAAGATAAGTAGCGCACGGTAATATACGCTTTTCATCACGTAAATATGATTCCAACATATATATACTAGAAGATGCAGGAGCATAGTATGCAGACCCAGACTTAAGTAAATCAATTATTTCTTTACCGCCATTACGAGTGCGCTTGACTATTTCATCAACTTTTTCCTGTGTGATGAGACCCATATCAATGATTTGGGTAAGTGGAATGCCAGCGATGGAAGCACAACGAATCAGCGGCACCATAGTGTCACCATGTCCTCCAAGCACAAAAGCAGATACATCCTCAACAGAAATATTGAGTTCTCTTGCAAGAAAATAACGAAAGCGGGAAGAATCAAGCACTCCAGCCATTCCAACAATCATATTGGCTGGGAGGTTTGAAAACTTATGCACTACTGAAACCATGGCATCTAAAGGATTGGTAACCACTATCACAAACGCATTTGGAGAATATTTTCTAATATTTTCTCCAACCTCCTTCATTACTTTAGCATTAGTTTGAAGGAGATCGTCTCTGCTCATTCCCGGTTTTCTCGCAATGCCAGCGGTTATTATAATTGCATCAGAGTTTTTTATATCTCCATACCTATTTGTGCCAGTAATATTAACACTAAACCCACCAATAGGGGATGATTCTGCTATATCGAGTGCTTTACCTTGTGGTATTCCATCGTTAACGTCAAACAAAACAACATCACCAAGCTCTCTTAATGTAACCATATGTGCGAGAGCCCCACCGATATTTCCTGCACCAATCAAAGATATTTTTTTTCTTTGTACTGTCATTTCTACTCCTTTGTATTTGCTTTTGCGGTTTCACCTTCCCAAGGGGATAGGCTGTCAAACATACGAAAATCTTGCGGTAAATCTATAGGATTATACACAACCTTTTTTGCCTCTATGTCATATCTAACTTCTTCATAACCAGTAAGAGGAAAATCTTTTAACATTGGATGACCTTTGAATCCATAATCCGTTAGAATCCTACGCAAATCAGGATGATTAGAGAATTCTATTCCATACATATCAAAAACTTCGCGCTCAAACCACGAAGCTGTGTTAAATATCCTTACTACGCTTGGAGGCATATCACCTTCATATAATTGAAGTTTTATATGTACCCTAATATTATGCACAATGCTGAGCAAATTATACATTAGCTCAAAACGTTTCTCCCTACCTGGATAATCAACCCCAAAAATATCAACTAATAATTCAAACCTACATTTTTCATCATCGCGTAGAAAGAGTAAGTGATCCTCAATATTATCTAAAGTTGAATATATTACAATAGTACCATCACCTTGCTGAATAAATTCACATTTGGTCTTTTTTTGTATGTACTTTGCAGTTTTATCCATACTATATATTCTGAGTTCTTTTTATTTTATTTTGTAGGCACAGCATTCCATATAGCAATGCCTCTGCAGTTGGCGGGCATCCAGGAACATATATATCAACTGGTACAATTCTATCACAACCACGAACTACCGAGTAGGAGTAATGATAATAACCACCGCCATTTGCACAACTTCCCATAGAAACAACGTACTTGGGGTCTGCCATTTGGTCATAAACCTTACGCAAGGCTGCTGCCATTTTGTTGGTTAGTGTACCAGCAACAATCATAACATCCGCCTGTCTTGGACTCGCACGAAACATTATACCATATCTATCAAGATCATAACGACTGGATGCAGTGTGCATCATTTCTACTGCACAACATGCAAGACCAAATGTCATTGGCCATAATGAGCCAGATCTTGCCCAATTGATTACATAATCTATTAAATTACCGAATTTAGTAACAAGAAACCCTTCTTTCTTATAACGATTCCAGTCATCGTTAGATAGAACTTGACCTATCATAAACTTATTCCCATTCTAATGCACCTTTACACCACTCATAGATAAAGCCTACAGTAAGTATTGCAAGAAATATCATCATAGACCAAAATCCACAATAGCTTATTTTAGATAAAGAAATAGCCCAAGGAAAAAGAAAAGCAATTTCTAAGTCAAATATCATAAATAATATTGAAACTAAATAAAACTTAATGTCAAAATTTTTTCTTGCTCTTGATAAAGGGTTAAAACCGCACTCATATGTAGAAAGTTTTTCACTATCTGGTTTGCTTATTGCAAGAAACATAGGCAATACACCCAAAGCAAGAGATAGTATAATTGATACGCAGATAAAAATTGCTATAGCTAAATATTCACTCATTTAATAAAACTTGTAGAAAGCAACACTACAAATTTACATGCTTTCCTAATCTTTTACCACCTAAAATATGCATATGAAAGTGCGGCACAACTTGTTCCCCGTTTTCACCGCAGTTAGTAACTAATCTATATCCTGTTTTTTCTAGGTTATATTTATACGTTATCTCTCTTACAGTTTTAAAGAAGCCTACTATTTCCTCCGCAGAAGCTTTAAAAATAAAATCATCATATGAAATATATTGACTTTTCGGTACAACTAAAATGTGAACTGGTGCATCAGGATACTTATCGTAAAATGCCAAGACATCCTCATCCTCATAAACCTTCTTGCAAGGCAACTCACCCCTTAATATTTGAGCAAAGATGTTATTGCTATCATAGTATTTATTGCTCATGCTTTAGAGGCACGACCACCTTTTTCTCTTCCTGGGTTCAGAACAGGTGTAGATGAAGGGCTCTCCATTTTACTGTTAGAGACATCTCCTTCAAAGCGTAGATTAGATTCGTTACCAATAGCTTCCCTCAACTTATCTTCTAATTCTATACCTTTAGAAGTAGTTTTTCCAGCTTTTACATGATACATTCCCAAAGGATCAGTCATATTGCTTTGAGTGATAAATTCATTAGATTCTGGTGACTTCTCTATAGGCTTTACAACTTCTGATGGCTGTTCGCGATACCCCCGGTACAATTTTTCAGCAATACCATATAGCAATTTCTGGTCTGTGTGAACTTTAAACTCTCCACCAGTAATTTCTGCCAGGCCTTTAAGGTTTTCATTCACTTTATCGTAAATTTTGCCAATAATAAGTTGTTTTACCTCCTCCGGACTCTTTCCTTTGTATTCAGGACCAGCTTTAATGCCATTGGTAATTTCCTTAACATCAACTTCGATTATAGCTTCGTTTTTTTTCCTGAAAATAGTCACACTTGGCAAATTGTTTTTTATTTGATCTAATTGCTCCTGGCTCAAATAAGGTATGTCTCCTACCAAAGTCCTTGATGCTTTAAATATAACCCTTCCCTTTCCTTTCTCTTGTTCTGTTATGTGTACACCAAGATCTTCACTAGCTTGTGTAGTCTTTATAGGCAGGTAGTATTCTTTAGGTATTTTGCCAATAACATAACGCCAACCATTTTTTATATCGTGCCACATTTCATCCCAAGACTTTAACTGACTTTTTAGTTGGAAAGGATATATTATTGTACCTTTAAATAAGACAAATAAACCCCTAACTACACCCTTAAATAAGATTTTTCCACCTTCAATGAGAAACCCTCGCACTCCCAAAGCTGCATTTTTAGCTTTACCTAATATAGAAGTAGACTCTTTGCTTGAAATATCTCCTTTTTTATCTTGTTCCATATATACCCCCGAAGTATTCTAACACTAAATACTATAGTGTATTCTAAATTATAGATAAAAACATTTAAATTCCTATATCTATTATAAGATGAAATTACAGAGATTGCAACTATTATTTATATACTGTCTAAAACGTGAGGTATTTCGCTACTTTTATTATTAATCTTGCTTTAAAGTTAAACTATGTTCGAATGGAATACTAATAATATTATTGATGCTACTGGCGGAAGAGGGAAGAGTGGTTGCCATAACTTAAATATTTCAACAGACACAAGAAATATAAAAAAAGGTGACTTATTTATCGCACTTAAAGGAAAGAATTTTGATGGACATGATTTTTTACATGAAGCCTTTTTGAAAGGGGCAGCAGCTGCGGTAGTGAGCGAAGACAAATATAGGAATCTTCCTGTAATTGTTGTGCAAGATACTCTAAAAGCTTTGCATGATATGGCATCGTATTACATCAGAAATGTTCTTGTTAATGCTGAAGTTATTGCAATTACAGGCAGTGTAGGAAAAACCACCACAAAAGATATGCTCCATACTGTTCTATCACAGTATGGAGTGTCTCATGTGAATGATGGTAATTTGAATAATAACATAGGGCTACCTTTAACGATTCTAAAAGCTCCAGAAAACTGCCGGTACTTAATTCTTGAAATGGGGATGAATAAAGCTGGTGAGATAAAAGAATTATCAAAGATAAGTAACCCAAATATTGCGGTTATCACCAATATCGAACCTGTGCACGTTGAAAATTTTTCGTCGCTATTTGATATTGCTCAAGCAAAATTAGAAGTTTTGTACGGTGTGAAAAATAACGGTACTTTGATCCTAAACAAAGACAATAAATATTATGATTATCTCTTATCGCACGTCGATAGAGATGTAGTAAGCTTTGGTAGGAGTGAAAGCGCTACAGTTTGCTTGTTGAATGTAATAAAAAATGACAAAGGGCTAAATTTAAAAATTAGACTGAATAATAATCAGATTCTGAACTGTAATTTATGTGTGCAAGGCAAACATTTTGTATACTCTGTACTGGCTGTTGTTGCAGTCATACAAAATCTTGGACTTGATTTATCAAAATTACCACTTGCACTTGAGAATTTTAATATAACGAAAGGCAGAGGTAGTGTTCACAAGGCTAAATACAATGGAAAGTGTATACATTTGATTGATGACTCCTATAATGCCAGTCCTGCTTCAATGAAAGCTGCAATAAGAACTTTAGGTATATATTCTAATCGGAGGAAAGTAGCATTACTTGGCGATATGCTAGAACTTGGTAACAAAAGCATAACATTTCATATGAAATTACTTGATTCTATCGTAAAATATGACGTGGATAAAGTTTATACGGTTGGTAAATTTATGTTAAAGTTGCATAGGCTTTTACCAGGCAATATAAAAGGCACGCATTTTAATGATTCTAATCAATTGAAAAGCAACTTAGCTAACATTGTTCAAAATAATGATGTAGTTCTGGTCAAGGGTTCACGTGGAGTGAAAATGGATTTCATAGTGCAAGGATTCATAATAGAATATTAAATAAAACTATTGTATTAATTTAAGGTTAAGTTATTAGAAGTTTTAATCGTGATAAAACGTGTAGTTATTTTTGGTGGAACAGGGTTTATAGGGAAACACATCGTAAGACGTTTGGCAACAGCAGGGTATTTAATAAGGGTATTTGTCCGTAACCAAGAAAAAGCTGCTTGTTTAAAGTTATGCGGCAATTTAGGACAAATATCTATATTTAAAGGCGATTTTTTTGACGAGAAGTTAATTCTGGAAAGTGTAGAGGAATGTAATGTAGTCATAAACTTAGTGGGAATATTATATGAAGTAAAAGAGCACAGTTTCTACGCTGTTCATGTTGGGATAGCTGAAAAAATAGCAAGAGCTGCAAAAATAAAAAATGTATCTATGATGATACATTTTTCTGCTATGGGAATAGAAAACAGTAAGCTGTCAGAATATGCTCAAAGTAAACTGAAAGGTGAAAAAGCTGTAACCGCAGCATTCCCAGAAGCAATAATAATTAAGCCGAGTCTTGTATTTGGCAAAGAAGATAACTTCTTTACCAAATTTGCAAGACTAGCAACTATTCTTCCTTTCTTGCCGCTAATTGGCAGTGGTACAACTAAATTTCAGCCGATATGTGTAACCGATTTAGCTGAGATGGTATACCGCATTATCAATCTTAATAAGCAAGATAAGAAGATTTATAATATAGGTGGACCGAAAATCTACTCTTTTAAAAGCTTACTAAGGTTTATTCTGAATGTTACCAACAGAAAATGCTTATTAGTCAATGTATCTTTTCCAATGGCAAAGTTAATAGCCTTCTTCTTAGAAAGAAGGATCATTTCTATATTGTTAAAACCCATAACCGGGGATATAAGCCCTATGCTTACTCGAGATCAGGTAAGAGTTATGATGAGTAGCTCAATTGAAAAATCAACTGATTTTGAAGCAATAAAAATCCGGCCATTATCAATTGAAAACGTAGTACCAGAGTATTTGAAGGTTTATAAAAAGTATTGACATAAAGAGTGCGCCCAGTAGGATTCGAACCTACGACCCACAGCTTAGAAGGCTGTTGCTCTATCCAGCTGAGCTACGGGCGCACAGCATATATAAAATGCTTCTTAACACGTATAAAGTCAAGGCATTTCATGTAAATACAATGCTTATAGCAAATTCTTGCAAGACCTTATCATTCTAGTATGCGGTGCTAACTTTTTCTGATTTAAGTACCAAGATGACAGAGTTTTAAAAATAAGTTATTTTTTTATTTTTTAGTAAAAAGACAGCCCATGGGTATCAAAATTGCACCTTCTATACTTTCAGCAAATTTCGCAAAATTAGGAGAAGAGGTAAAAAGAATTAACAACTTAGGTGTAGATTATATACACATAGACGTTATGGATGGAAATTTTGTTCCAAACATTACAATTGGTCCAGGCGTTATCTCTACAATACGTAAATATACTAACCTTTTTTTTGATGTACACTTAATGATTAAGTCTCCTGGTGACCATGTTGAAAGCTTTATAAATGCTGGTGCTGATATCATTACTATACACGCAGAAGCAGAGGTACACCTTGAAAGGCTGATAAGAAAGATAAAGTCATACAAAAATGTAAACGATGCGAAAAAAAAGGTTCAAGTTGGAGTGTCAATTGTTCCTTCAACTTCCCCAGGTATATTTGAGTATATAATACATGAGTTGGATATTGTATTAATTATGACAGTCAACCCTGGATTTGGAGGACAGGAGTTTATTTATTCACAACTGGGCAAGATATCTGTTGTGAAGAAAATGATACGAGAGCGCGGCCTTAAAACACAAATTTCAGTAGATGGCGGAGTGAGTCTTTCAAACGCAGCTGATATAATAAAAGCAGGTGCAGATATCTTAGTCGCTGGATCAGCAATATTTAGAGCTAAAAATATGAAGAAAGCTGTAAATGATTTTAAAAACCTATCATTGTAACCCCATAGCCCAACACAAATCACTTCTGTCATTCTATAAGTAAAAAAATTTCTGGATGCAAGTGTCATCTACTTAAGGACACCCATCTCAGCAAATCAAGTCAAAAATGTCCATAAAATTGTGATAATATATATTTTTAACTATACTTAGCTTATTCTATAAACTAAAAAGAGAAGAGATTGAACATGGTAGAGTGGCTAATATCTGATCAGCTTATTAATTATAACTACGCTGTAAAATTCATGGAAAAAAAAATTCAACAAATCCATAATAACTCATCTGATGAATTGGTATGGCTACTCCAGCATCCTCCATTATACACAGCAGGAATTAGTGCAACAGATGATGACGTTGTTGAAAAATTATTTCCTATATATAAAACAGGTAGGGGAGGTAAATACACATATCATGGACCAGGGCAACGCATTATATATCTAATGCTGAATCTTAAAAAAAGAAATAAATGTGATATAAAACTATATATTAGAGAGCTTGGTAGTTGGATAATAAATGTTTTAAAGTACCTTAACATATTTGGAGAATTCAAAGAAGATAGAATAGGTGTTTGGGTGAATAACAATGGAGTAGAAGAAAAAATAGCAGCTTTTGGCATACGTTTAAGAAAATGGATAACTTACCATGGCATAGCGCTTAATGTCTCCCCAGATCTTTCCCATTACAAGGGTATTATTCCTTGCGGATTGAAAGGTTACGGTGTTACATCAATAAAAGAACTAGGTGTTAAAGCTCCACTCTTTAAATTAGATAATATACTAAAAAAAGAGTTTTATAAGATATTTTAATGTACTCTGTTGTCATCTACTTCTTATATTTTATTCTCACTTTATGTGCTAATACAGGTATTTATGCAATCAATCAAGTCGATATTATTGCTCCTTCTTCCAAGGGAAAAGAGCCAGATCTAACTACTATAAAAGAATATATAGAAGCTTTGGATTTTAACTTTCATATTTTAGAGAAAATATATAGCAATAATAATCCATTCTACCCTAACTCCGATGAATTTAGAGCAAGCGATTTGATTAGTGTTTTAATTAACGATAGCGAAATAATTTGGTGTATCAGAGGAGGAACAGGAGCTTCTCGTTAATTCCCTGTCTAGAAAAATTACTCAACGATAAAAAAGCAAGAATCGTTCAAAATAAAAACAAAAAAAACTCTTATAGACTACAGCGATATAGCCGCCTTGCACATTTATTTACAAGTCAAATACGATTGGCAAATTCTTCACGGTCCATGTTGGAAATGATAGTAAATAATTTCGTTTCTGAAAATTTTGTTAAAAAATTAAAAAGGCTAATCCTAAGTCAGCAGAGCCCTATTAGGTTTAATAACCTAAAAATAATTAATGATGACATCAAACTAAAAAATGGTAGATTAGAGTCCAAAATCGTTGTGGAAACATGATTTTGGTTAAAAATAGTATAGGAACAGCTTGGCAAATAAATGCAAAAGGAAAAATTCTATTTCTAAAAGATACAAGAGTTTATTCATATGCAATGGGGGGCAGTTTAGATCACCTAAAACAAGCTTGTATTTTTGATGAAGTATACGCAGTAATTTTTAGAAACTTTATTAACTTCGGTAACGACAATCTTGTTAAAGTCGTAAAAGAGAGATCTGCAAAGAGTGTTAATTTCCCAGTGTTCAAAGTCCAAGAGATAGGCCACGAATATATAAATGACCCTTTAACCTCTCAACACCCACACTACTATTAGCGTTCAAGACGAAAAAGAAGGTTATTTTATGGATGTGCAGAATATTGGCTTTACGGATTGATCTATATTGTACTAGCCTTCTGTGTCACAGTAGAATGAATGCACGACGTTAAGCTAAAATAATTTAGATTTACCGATGATTTTATAGGAAATATTTGTTCAACTTTGACTACAAATCCCTACCAACAAATTTCAACAAAAATATCTTAATGCATTTTCAAATATAAGCATTCCGTCTCCATATTTTGGCATAGCAATCTTTAAGCGCTTGCACTTTTCTTTTTCAAGTGGCCAGTTATCCTGCTGAGTAAAAAATATTCCCCTTTCTGGATGAGGCATTAAAGCCAACACTCTACCACTTTTATCCGATAAAGCCGCTAGGTCATATGTAGATCCGTTCGGATTATAAGGAAATTGCAAGTTGGCGTAGTCACCACTTTCATTAATGTAACGTAGTGCAACGGAATTATTTTCAATCAATTGATCTAAAACACCTTGATTCATAAAGAACTTGCCTTCTCCGTGAGCAATAGGAAGATACAACTCATTCAGATCCTGCAACCAAACAGAACTACTTTGTGGGCTAACTTTTACTTTAATCCAACGGCATTGATAATTACCTATATCATTACGTATTAAAGCCAGGTTAGAAAACTCTGGGATTAACTTCGCTAATATCTGACAACCGTTACATATTCCTATGACAAGCTTATCCTGAGATAAAAACTCTTGAAACTTATCTAACAAGTTGTTCTTAACGCGCAAAGCAAAAGCATTACCAGCACCAGTGTCATCACCATAGGAAAAACCCCCTGGGATTGCAAGTATATTACTCAACCTCAGTTCACCTGGATTCTTTATGATCTCATTAATGTGAACGATTCTTACTTCTATATTGTTGACACCAAGTTTTCTACCACATTCTACAAATGCAAATGCAGTTTCCTTTTCACAATTTAAGCCATAACCAGATAAAACGATAATTTTCATGAGTTAAAAATTAAAAAATTCGAATTTTCTTTTTACAAAATTTGCTACTAAATTCAGAGCAAATAACACTATCAACAAGGCTATAATTGCGATAGCAGCAAGTTCAACAAATGCAATTTCAGGACTACTTGACCATATGTATATTTGTACAGGTAGAACAGTTGCCGGATCAAAAAAGGACCTGGGTGTATCAGTGATAAATGCTACCATACCTATCATAAGCAAAGGAGAAGACTCACCTAAAACTCTTGCAACTGCAAGCATAGTACCATGTATTATCCTTGGCAATGCAATCGGTAAAGAGTGGTCTAATATCACCCTGATGTGAGGCGCTCCAAGAGCAAAAGCTGCATCTTTTATTGTAATAGAAACATTAGCAAAGGCATTTTTTGTTGCAATTATAATATTAGGTAACATCATAAATGAAAGAGTCATTCCACCAACAAGTGGCGAAGAACGGGGTAGCTCAAATATGCCAAGATATAGAGTCAAGCCTACTACACCAAATATTATTGAAGGCACTGCAGCAAGATTATTTATGCTAACCTCTATAACATTAGTTATCATACTATTTCTAGGCATAAATTCGTGAAGACAGATACCCGACATAATCCCCGCTGGTAACGCCAAAGCCAGGCATACCATTATCGTCATTAATGAGCCAATAAATGCTCCTAAGATTCCCGCGTTTTCAGGTTCACGAGAGTCAGACTTAAGAAATAGAGATCTATTGAAAAATTTTCCTACTCTCCCCTGTTTTTTTAGCCAACTAAGCAATTCAACATAATGACTGTTAAAATACTTACCCTTATTTATTGAATTTATTATACTTGACGCGGTAAACCAGATTTCATATTCACCATTATGTTTTACTTTTCTACGAACAAAATTCTCTAGCTCTTTGTAAGAATTACGACTTAAAATCTCTTCACCACTCTTAAAATCAGTTCCCTTAAATATCTTTCGCAGAGAATCATTTAGTGAATTAATAGATTTATACCGCAAATTGCTAGGATTATCTGCTAAAACAAAATCAGTGTTTATTTCAATCGGTAATAGAATTTTTGTTACTGTTAAGGCGCTATAAGAGTTAATCAATATACTGAGCAATATACATACAGGGCAACTAAGTGAAATAACTAGCGTCATAAAAGAACAGGAATATAACGCTTTATCTTTTTTATTCTTCCTTTTTATGCGAGCATGCATACGCCTGGACTGAAGCAGTTTAAGAAATTTTGTCTTTATACTCATTTACTTTCAGTTCCTTTTTGTTGCTCAAGTGTGTAATGATGTCATGCAAGCTAATACTGAAGTCTCTTCTTTCTTCCCAAATCTTAGGTCAAACCCACAACTGTGTGAACTTTCTGCATTGTAGTTTTGTAAATACAAGACATAACTGTTGGTGGTATCATCCCAGTGCGCGACACTAAGATCCAGGAAAGTTTGCTTGTAAATAAGCAAACTGATTTGTTGAACATAGAAAGCAGTTGATCTTATATTAAATAAATATCTTTGATGGGATTGCATAAAAAGCTGGATTCCAGTGTCAGCCACTTTCATGACATCGTTTACTATGTAACGCCTTATCATATCAAAATGCTTATATAGTTGTATATCATGCACTGGGAATGACACCATTAACATGACTCTCCATTGTACCTAATTAGACTTATTGTTTTTGTAAGTAGCGCGCTCTTTTATTCTTGCAGCTTTTCCAAATAGTTTACATAGGTAGTACAACTTTGCCCTACGAACCTTTCCTCTTCTTGTTACTTGCACTGAAACTAATGCAGGAGAGTAAATAAAAAATTGAGATACTATACTTTCTCCATGACTTACTTTTCTAACCGCAAAAGAAGAATGTAACCCTCGATTTCTTTTTGATATACATACACCTTCAAATATCTGTATACGCTCACTTGTACTGTCAACTACTTTAAAAGTAACTTTCAAATCATCACCAGAACGAAATTCCGGTACTTCCTTAGCTAATACTTGCATTTGTTGCTCATTGAACTTTTTAAGTAAATTTGTCATTTATCTCTCCATCTAATAATTCAGGCCTACGTCTTTTTGTTATAACTTGAGACTGTTTCTGTCTCCAATCACTTATTTTTTTGTGATTACCAGATAACAAAATTTTAGGTACTCTATGTTTTCTCCACTGCTTAGGTCTGGTATACTGAGGATACTCAAGCACACCACCGCTATAACTAAAACTCTCCTCAGTAATACTACCGGAATTATTTACCACACCAGGAAGAAGTCTAACGCACACATCAAGAACTACCATCGCAGCTGGTTCACCTCCTGAAAGAATATAATCTCCAATGCTTAACTCATAAGGAGTATATTCATCTATCACCCTTTGGTCAATACCCTCAAATCGACCACATAATATCGTTATATGAGGAAATCCTACCAATTCCCTTGCAATACTCTGATCAAATTTTGTGCCAGACGGAGTCATATAAATAAATTTAGTATCTTTATGAGTAGAAAGTACACTATCAACTGCATCACCAACTACATCAGGGCGCATAACCATTCCTGCTCCACCCCCATATGGAATATGGTCTACCGTCAAATGCCTATCTTTAGCAAAAAAACGAATATTCATCACTTCAAGGTTCCATATCTTCTTCTCTAATGCTTTTCCAGCAAGGGAATAGTTCAAAAATCCAGGAAACATTTCTGGAAATATGGTTAATATTGTAACATCGAACATCTTTATAAATTTGTAGTAAACTTAAGTGTGATTTGATATAATGCTTATAATATATACTTAAATCACACATGTTGCCAGACAAAATAATATATGAAGGTAAAGCAAAGTTCATTATTGAAACTAAAGATCCATTAACCGTCATACAATACTTCAAAGATGAAGTTACAGCTTTCAATAAAGAAAAATATAAAATTATTGAGGGCAAAGGAACAATTAACAATCGCATTAGCACTTTTATTATGGAAACACTTGAGAAAGCAGGAATTAACACACACTTTATAAAAACTCTAAGCGAAAGAGAACAGCTAGTTAAAAAATTAAAAATTATACCTCTTGAAATAGTAGTAAGAAATATCGCAGCTGGTAGTTTTTGTAAGCGTTTCAATATAAAAGAAGGTGAGAAACTCGCATTTCCTATAATCGAGTTTTTTTATAAAAACGATGGCCTAGCTGATCCAATGGTAAACGAAAATCACGTGCTATATTTTGGCTGGCTATCTTACGAAGAAATGGAAGAAATTAAAACTATAACCATCAAAATCAACACAGTTCTAATCGATTTATTTTTAAATGCAGGGATAGATTTAGTCGACCTTAAATTGGAATTTGGCAGACCAATAAACGATAATACAAAGATTACTTTAGCAGATGAGATCAGCCCTGACAACTGTAGGCTGTGGGATAAAAATACGCACAAAAAATTAGATAAAGACGTTTTCCGCTTGAACTTAGGAAACTTGAAGGAAGCATACTTAGAGGTCGCGAAAAGATTGTCAGTAAAGTTATGCTAATTAAGATACTACTCCATTAAATGACGGGTTGTATTTCTCATCAAGTTTTCCAATGATCTCAATTTTTTCCCCAAGTTTTTGGAAATGATTTTTTACGCCTTGCATATTTTCAGGATCTATGATCAATATCATACCAATACCACAATTAAATGTTCTTAACATTTCTCTCTTCTCCACTTTACCCTCTTTCGTCAGCCACAAAAATATATCTGGCCATTCCAAAGAACTGATATCTACATCTGCAAATAAATTTTTTGGAAGAATTCGTGGAACATTATCTATTAAGCCACCACCTGTGATGTGTGCAATACCTTTTACCTGCGACATAATAGGCAGTAAAGAATCAACATATATTTTTGTTGGCTTGAGTAGCACCTCCCCCCAAAGTTGATTATCCCACGGAGATAGATCATTGTAACTTATGCCTAAATCTTCAAAGATATGACGCACCAAAGAAAACCCATTTGAATGAATTCCACTTGATTCTAAGCCAACTATATAATCACCTGCTTTCATCACACCGTAATTTGGAAGAATCTTGCTCTTATCAACCACTCCAACCACAAATCCTGCAAGGTCATAGTGATTATTACCATACATTCCAGGCATCTCTGCGGTTTCTCCACCAACCAATGTTATCTTGGCCTGCTTACACCCCTCTGTAATACCCTGAACTACAGACAATAGAACATCTTTGTTCAAAGCACCTGTTGCAAAATAATCGAGGAAAAATAAAGGTGTTGCTCCCTGTGCAAGTAAATCATTTACGCACATTGCAACTAAATCTATACCTATAGTATCATGTTTATCCACTTCTTGGGCTATCAACAGCTTTGTGCCTACCCCATCAGTTGAAGAAACCAGTACAGGATGGTCATATTTCTTACTTAACGCAGCAAAATCAAATAATGCAGAAAATGAACCCACTTCGCTAATTACTTCTTCTCTTTTATTTTCATCAACAACAAGTTTAACTTCTTTCATCAGCTTATTATACAGTTTAAGATCTACTCCAGATTTGGCGTAAGTATTCATGACCATTTTATAAATTCTATGACTATTAACACTATATTAATGAATCGACACAAAAAGTACAACGAAACTTTCTCTCAAATTGACTATCATATGTTTACTAATATAGAGTAACTTAAATCATTTATAATTATTCAATGAGCAAGAACATCAAAAACATACTGTCAATAACAGAGTTATTATCAGGGTGGTTGCTTCATGACTTTGCTAACTCTATGAATGGAATAATGTTTGGCCTAGAAGAGCTTGAAGCAGGCAACCAGAAAGATGCTAGTACACATAGGGAAGCATTATTGCTGCTTAAGGAAAGCTCCGATGATTTGATATATAAACACAAAGTTATGAAACAAGCATACTCTTCTTCAGCGGACAATCGTAGCTTTAGTCAGACCAAATTGAACATTGAAAATTATTTACTAAAAAAAAAATAAAATTCACGTGGAAAACGAATGAATACTTTGCGAAGTGTAAAGTAAGTTTAACTGAAAAGATAAATAAAATAATCTCTAATATGGTAATAACTATAGCCAGTGCAGTAGCAGAGGTTGAACGAATGTCTATTTTTTTGAGCCAAGTAAAGCATGAAACTCTACTAACAATGCAAGTTCTAAACGAGCATAAGTCCCTGAGCAGATCATTAGTAGAAAAGTTAAACAAGAAAGAAGATGACAATTTAAGTACAAAAGATATTAGTATTTACATGACCCACCTGTTATTAGAGTATTATAACGTTAAAATGCACTGTATTTGTGAAAACAACTTGCTGGAAATAGGTTTGACCTTAACTTAAAACAATCCCATAGCTCATGAAAAGTGTTTGTAAGTTTAAGTGCCAGTGTGGGAAACATAATTTCTTTATTGTGGCATTAGACTTTCTGTACAACCTAAACCAAATGAGAACAGGGCAAATTAGTACTTTAAAAGTTTTAAACGCTGGATACTTTTAAATTGCCTTAGCTAAAATGCTTAAGGAACTCATCAAGCAGGAAAAAAAGCAAAAGAAACCTTAGTGATATCTCTTGTAGGAACTTGACATTAATGTCTTATATGCTTGGTAAGTAGTCAACCTTGGAATTATAAATATCCATAACGTCACGATAAGGGTAATGCAGAAGTTTTTCAAATAATTTCTTTATAAAAAAAAGAAGGTTAGTTGATTTTTGAACTAATTCTTAAATAAAGAACAATGCAATGTGAGTTGTTTACTGTTCTCTCAAAAACTTGGCGCTTATTACATTACCTAATAAGCGAGATTCAGCTAACGTAGATAAAAATTTATAAAGACATGGAGTGTCTATATAAGAAAAATTAAACATAACACACCTAGTTTAATAATGTGCTTTTGTCACTTAAATAAAGATTAAGGATAAATTTTAGGTCTAAAACATCCCCATATAAGGGTTCTTAAGGCCTGTAAAATGGGTTTCCGCTCCAGCTCTCTGTTTTTTAAATCATGATTTCGTGCAGTTGTTTGTTGAAGCACTGGCATGACAATAAAAGAGTGGATTACTCAACCGTAACAGATTTGGCCAGGTTTCTTGGACAATCGGCATCTAGCCCTTTTTCTATTGCAACAGAATGGGCAAGAAATTGCATAGCAACACTATAAATTATTGGAGAGATAAAATTATCAATGTCTGGAAGTTGAATTACTTCTTTACAAATCTCTCTTAAGAATGGCACTCCTTGCTTGTCACTAAAAGCAATCACTTTGCCTTTTCTTGCGATGACTTCTTGTATATTAGACAATGTTTTAAAAAATAAATTGTCGTATGGAATAATTGCTATAACAAGTACAGATGAATCTATCAAGGCAATCGAACCATGCTTCATCTCCCCTGCTGCAATACCAATAGTATTAATGTATGAAAGTTCTTTTATCTTCAATGCACCTTCCATTGCAACTCCATATGAGCTTCCTCTACCAATTAAAATAATGCTATTGTGTTCTAATATAATGTCTGGTATGTGTTGTATTTTTATTACATTTAAAACGTATTCAACGTATTTTGGAATAGAATTGATAGCATTACTCAGCTGCTTTGTTCTTTTTTCATCTATTGTATCTTTTATTTTTGCAAGCTCTAAGGTAAAGCATGCTAAAATAGCAAGCTGCGTGGAAAAGGTTTTTGTTGAAGCAACACCAATTTCTGGCCCAGCAAGAGTATGTAACACAACATCTGAGATTTTTTCAATGCCGCTGTTAAACGTGTTAGTTATACTAATGATTGTTTGCTTTTGTGATTTCGCATAGCGTAATGCTTCCATGGTATCGGCAGTTTCTCCGGATTGTGAGATGAATAACCCAATGCTCCCTTCTTCTAGTCTTATGTTGCTATACCTAAATTCTGACGAGATTTCCAAGTATACCCGCACTTGAGCAACACTTTCCAACCAATATTTCGCTATTAGCCCAGCAAAGTAAGATGACCCACACCCAACTATAGTAATGTAACTAAGTTTGGAAAATAATTTTTTACTAGTAGATATTACCTCTGTATATTTTTTATAAAATTGATTTATTGTTTTGTTTAATACACAGGGCTGCTCAAAAATCTCCTTTAGCATGAAGCTAGAGTAACCGTTTTTGCTGATTAGAAAGCTACTTGAACTATTGTTTTCTATGCTGCGTTTTATTTGTGCACCGTTGTTATATATACTCACTCCGCTAGATTTTATTACTGCAACGTCATTATCCTCGAGGTACGATATTCTTTCCACCAGTGTATTTAAAGTGTTAGAATCAGATGCAGCAAACACAGTATTATAATTATAGCCTATTGCTAAAGGTAAACTTCTTTTCGCAACAAATAGAACATCTGGATATCCCGCAAATAATAGGACTAAAGCGAATGAGCCGTGTAGGTTGCTTAAACACTTAAATAAAGAATCAATAGGTGACAATCCTTCATTAAGATATAGGGTTAACATATTTGGTATAACCTCTGTGTCGGTGTCAGTATGAAACGGTATTCCCCTTTCTTCTAAACCCTTTTTTAGCAGATTGTAATTCTCGATTACGCCGTTGTGAGCAACAACAACATTATTTGTACGAATGAGCATTTTTAAGGTCAGGGATTCCATGTGTAGCCCAGCGAGTATGTGCTATGCCAACCGTACTGCTAGACATCCTGCTGTTACCGACAACTTCACATAACCTCTCGACTTTGCCTTCTGATTTTTGAACTTCTATTTTGCCCTCATTGTTTATGATTGCTATACCTGAAGAGTCATACCCCCTATACTCCAATTTCCGCAACCCAGCCAGCAAAGTTGGTATTACTGAATCACCATCACTTACTGCACCAAATATCCCACACACAACTAATTGAACCTTTTTTTAGAGTTATGAAGTATTTTTACCTTTACTATCTTTCCCCTTTTTATTTTTCTCTGATTGATTTTGGCTCTTTTTGCTGTCCTTCTCGGTTTGACCCTTTTCAATTGATTTGGTTTGAGTTTCTTTGTTTGAAACTTCGGATATAGCGGTCTTTAGGACTTTTATCTCAACTTTCGGGGCTATTTCTATTATAAGTTGTGCATTTGCTTCATCAACCTTGTTAACCTCACCCATTATCCCACCAGAGGTAACAACTATATCACCACGCTTTATTTGATCTATCATCTTTCTATGTTCTTTTAGTTTCTTGTGGTTTGGGCGAACGATAAAGAAATAAAATACTATACATATTAAAATCAATGGAATAAAATTAGCAAAAGGTGCACCAATGCTTGACACATTACTAGCTGCATCTGCCGCAAAAACTTCAGAAATGAACATATTTAACCCTAATTGTTAACGATAAAATTAAATGAACTGCTTAAGTATTAATTACAATACCATTTCATGTCAAGTTTGGTGAAAGAAAATAATGCTTTCTACAAAAGATTACAAGTTAGTGATTATCGTATTATTTATACGGTAGACGCTGCAGCGTGTGAATTAATCATTACTTCGATAAAACACAGAAGAGAATCTTATAGAAAGAAAAAATAACTAGACTTGTTACAATAGTACGTACAATAATAAAATTTGATAAAGCATAGGATAAACTCAAGAATTAACGTATTGCACATATGCGCTACATTTTTTAATCTTCCTAAAAATTTGACAATACACGACAATACTGATATATTGAAAGTATTATTTTGTGAGGTATTCATGGCTAGCAATAAGGAAAAATATCAAATAGCGTTCTGTATTTCAGTCATCACATCCCTAATTGATTATTGTTAATGCAACTTGCAGTTGCAGTAGGTACCGTACTTCCTATAGCTGCTTGCCTAAGTTATAGAAGGAATTTTAACTGTCTTGTCCTGGCATACAAGCAACAGAAAGCCTTCATTTTTACAAAATAGTGAGACTGATGTCTTAAACAAAAGATATCTTATTTTGTGAACAAGAAAGCAAGCTTTTCATGGAAAGGGTTTTTCAACCATTTTGCAACATCTTTGACAAAGGATCTGGTAAAGACGTACAGAACAAACTAAGCCCTAAGCATAGAAACCACTTTATCGTAGCCAGGCAATGATTTAATTTCTCCAATTGCAGCTAAAGTAGTTTTTTCGTGCTTAGATAGCAATTCTTCCACTGCTCTTTTTACATCAGCGGTGGTAACCGCGCTAGTTTTTTCTATCAGTTCATCTTTGCTGATGTACCTATTATAGTTACCATAGTAGTGTTCCAAAGCTTCAGCACAAGAACTGACACTTTCACGCGACATTAAAATTTGGGATTTAATTCGCTCTTTCACTCTATTTACTTCTTCTTCCCTCAGATCATTTGTAGATAATTTTTTCAACTCCGTCGTTATGGATTTTAAAAGCTTATCTAAGTTACTACTGTCTGTGCCAGCAAAAATGGAAAGCATTCCCGTATCAGTATAACTGGAATTAAATGAATAGACAGAGTAAGCTAGCCCTTGCTTTTCTCTTACTTCCTGGAATAGACGTGATGACATTCCGCTTCCTAGTATAGAATCAAGCACTTGAAACGTATGATACCTATCATCATGGCAAGAAACACTAGGAAAACCTATTAGCAAGTGCACTTGATCTAATTTACGGTGCTCCAAATACTCACCACCAGTGCAGTTTGCATTTTGGCTTTCTTTTAGTTTTTGAGAAGAAATCTTTGAGAGAAAATCTTTGGTTAACTGAGCAATTTCCTCGTGCTCAACGTTGCCAGCAACAGCAAATATTATATTCTCGCCAAAGTAATGTTCGTTTATGTAGTTATTTAGGTCCCCTTGAGCAAACGATTTTACAGTATCTTGCGTACCTAAAATCGATCTACCAAATGGTTGATCTTTGTAAGCTGCCTCAAAATATTTATCGAAAATGATGTCACTAGGTGAATCATTGATTTGAAAAATCTCTTGTATTACAACACCCTTTTCACGTTCTAACTCATCCTTTGGAAATGTAGAATTCATTAATATATCTATTAATATATCGACACCAATTTTTACGTCTTTCTTGAGAACTTTTGCATAGTAACTTGTGCGCTCTCTACCGGTGCTAGCATTGAACACTCCACCTATATCGTCAAAAGCTTTTGCAATTTCAAATGCAGTTCTTGTCTTTGTTCCTTTGAAAGCCATGTGTTCTAGAAAATGGGATATTCCATTTTGATTTGCACTTTCAGCTCTACTGCCAACACCAACTCGTATATTCAAAGCTACAGAATCAATATCACGCATCTGCTCAGTTATTATACGCAGACCATTATCTAGTTTTGTTACCTCTGGCACATTTATCCTATGTATTCTTCTTTAAATTCTCTTCTGCAAAATCCCAATTAATTAAGTGGTCAAGAAAGATCTTTATGTAGTCAATTCTACGATTTTGACAATCTAAGTAATAGGCATGCTCCCATACATCCATAGTAAGTAGTGGTACTTGATCATAAATTAATGGTAAATCCGCATTTGGAGTTTTGGTGATCTTGAGTTTCCCTCTTTCAAGCACTAACCATACCCATCCACTACCAAACTGGCCTATTCCATGATTGAAAAATTCCTCATGGAACTTATCAAAGCCACCAATATCATCTTGAATTTTTTTTGCTAAAAGACCATCTTCTTTGGGCTTATCACCACCACTTTTTTTCATTGAATTCCAATAAAAAGTGTGGTTCCAAACTTGTGCAGCATTGTTGAACACAGGAACTTCGTCACTATTGCCGTGAACTTTCATTATTAATTCCTCAATTTTCACATTTTGATAATCTGTATTCTCAATTAGTTCGTTGAGCTTATTTAAATATCCCTTATGATGCTTATCATAATGAAAATCTAAGGTTTTCGCAGATATGTAAGGTTCTAAAGCTGTTTTATCATATGGTAACTCAGGTAAAGTAAAATTCATGCTAAACTCTTCATTTTTGACCTACTTCTATAGTAGGATAATATGTGCTCTTGTGCAATATATAATTTAGTTAAAATATTGAGCATCCATTGCAATTACTTAAAAAAAGGTTATACTAATATAGTAATGTAAATAATAATTACATTTTTCATTATATAATTTTTTAGGAGATTAATGTGTTGATTACATTAACATATAACAATTTTAAGCAATATGCTCAACAAGGAACTGTTCCTGCTGTAGAACAAAATAATAGCAGCAAAGTTCCACAAAATAGTTTTTATAAATCCGTTTACTATATCGATAGCGTTTTAGGGCCAATTAAGGACATGCTCGTAGGAGTAAAGCATGATCTTAACACTTCAGAAATAACTATGGGAAGAAGAGAGAAAGTAGTTTGGGGCACGGAACGCAATGATTGCTATTCTGGCTTTGCAAATTTATTACTTGTACTCTATACAGGAGTTGCATATCTTATGTACTTGCCAAAAAAATTATTTTTCATATTTCAAAGGAACAGAAGGCCCGAAATCTCTTGTAGAATATTCAAATGATTGGCAGCACACAGCTGAACGATATGGTGGAAAATGTGCCGATTTCTTTGGTTCACTCCTCTCTTACATTGTTTCAGCTGTCATCTGAACTGCTGCGTTAATTATGACACCACTGACTTGGACTGTTGATAAAGTGTCAAGTAAATTGAGTGGAGTAAAAGAACCTGAGCCTACTAAAGGCCTTCTTGACGAGAATGCTATTGCATAGCTAATCTGCACAATATAATGTACATGACTTTGATGTTTAGTCATGGGCATTTTAGAAAAGGTGTTACCCAAGTAAATGGAAAGCATTTTATACCTCCCCAATTCTTGAATATAAAAAATATTCCCTTAATAATATAAGGTATGATAATCAGAAATTTAATAAAACGGGCAACTCAGGTAGAGAACAGTGAAAATGTAGTACAATATATTGAATATCTCTATCAATTTGAGAAGTTTGGAAGCACATTGAACCTTACTTTGTCGCTAATAAAGCAAAATAGGCTTTCGTTAAAAATATATCAAAAGGGATTAGTGGACATCGAGGAAGGGGTATGTAAGACAATTAGGTCTATCTGTGTGGTGTAAAGTAGGTATGTTCTTGTACTAAGAAGGTTAAACCCGTACGTTATAGTGCATGAACTTTCACATATGGTTGAAAATGAGCTTAACTTGAGTCTAGAGCAGGAGTTTCTCTATAAAGTTTATCAAGATATTGAGCGGAACTTAAAGCAGGCAAATATTTTTGTACAGAAAATTATTGGTCAAGTTATCTTTAAAGAAATACAAGCTCATCAAGCTGCAAAATCACGCACATCTGAGTTATTTGCACTATTTTGAGCTATTTGCTTAGGTGCAAGAGGTTTATCTTAAAGGCAAAGAGTACTTAATTCGCACCCGAGATTTAACAAAGTGTTTTTTGCTACTGACCAGTGGAAAAAAAGCTGCTTAGATCCACAAATAATGGACGCAGTGGATAAGGAAATCAAGGAATACAGCAATAAAACTGCTTTTAAAGACGTAACCAAAGTGCAAAGCAGCTGGATTAACAAATTTTCTCCTAGAGGCAAAAAGATTAGCTCTATATTTGGAAATGATGATTAACTCAGCAGAATACAATTAACTTTCACAATGTTTTAAAGTATAGTTTCAGTAATACATAACTGGATATAAATGAAAACCATTTTGGCCGTTGAAACAAGCTGCGATGAAACTGCAGTGGCGATTGTAAATAGTGAAAAGCAAGTCCTTGCTCAAGAAATTCTTTCTCAAACAGAACACAAAAAACGTGGTGGTGTGATTCCTGAGATAGCGTCACGTGCTCATATGGAGCATCTAAGCAGTCTAATAAAAAACTCTATAGAAAAATCTAACCTCAATTTTTGTAATCTGGACGCGACTGCAGCAACATCAGGACCAGGACTCATAGGTGGATTAATAGTTGGCACAATGATGGCAAAAGCAATTGCACATGTAACACAAAAACCATTCATTGCCGTTAATCACCTAGAAGCGCATGCGTTGGTTATTAGGTTACTATATGAAGTCAAATTTCCATTTCTAGTCCTTCTAATATCAGGTGGTCACTGCCAATTTTTAATTGCACAGAATGTAGGTAAATATATTAAACTTGGAGAAACACTTGACGACTCGTTAGGTGAAGCATTTGACAAAGTTGCTAGGATGTTGGGGTTAAGCTATCCAGGAGGTCCATTAATTGAAAAGCTAGCTAAAAAAGGCAATGGCACAAGATTTAAGCTTCCAAGGGCAATGAGAAAACATCCTGGGTGTAATTTTTCATTTTCTGGAATCAAAACTGCAGTAAAAAACTTAGTACAAGAACTTGAAATGAGTGAACAAGATGTGTGTGATGTATGCGCTTCATTTCAAGAGTGTATTAGTGAAATATTATTGGATAGAGTCAAAAATGCGGTTATTATGGCCGAATCTTTAAATATCAAGATCAATGACTTTGTAGTTACTGGTGGAGTTGCAGCAAATAATTTCCTAAGAAAAAAATTAAAAAAACACATAAATTTAAACATACTTTTTCCCCCAATTAATCTATGTACAGACAATGCAGTAATGGTTGGGTGGACAGGAATTGAAATATTACAGAAGGATTACATAGACTCCCTCAATTTTGCACCAAGACCAAGGTGGGAATTGGGAAGTTATTAAAAATTTCCAACTCTGAATTAGGTAATGAAGAAAATATCAATTTTATTTCTTTCTTATTGTCGTTTATATTTTCTATTTACATATGTTAATATTTTATTATATTAACTTAAAGTAAAATAACTACCTTTATTAATATTTTTGTAATAAAAATTGTATACGGTGCATTAATCAGATTAAGAGAGAAATTGTGGAAATTACTCCATCAATAAAAAAAGAATTGAAGCAAAGCACACTGTATGTCTGCTTAGGAAAATGTAAAAGTGCATTTTGGTTTATTTTTTGGTTCAGTTCAGGAATCAATTTATTAATGTTATTTCTGCCACTTTACACCTCTCAAGTGCTTGACCGAGTGATATCAAGCGAAAGCGTATCAACACTAACTATGCTAACAATCATCACCTTATCCGCGTTTGCGTGCTCTGCAATGCTTGAAACTTGCCGATATTTAGCCATGGCAAAAATTGGTGATTGGATTGATAAAGCTGTAACACCAGACCTGATAGTAAGGTCAATTAGGCTAACATCAGTACAAAGCTCAACTTCTAGTGGTGAAGCAATACGGGATCTTGGAGTGATAAAAAATTTTATTACAGGAAATAGTATATTCTCACTGTTCGACACTCCATGGTCGTTAATTTACCTTGTTGTGATCTTTATGATACATACTTCCACAGGGTTCATAGCTACTATCGGAATTATTATATTAGTCTCTATGGCAGTGTGGAATGAGCTTGCCACCAAACGCATATTACAAGAAACCAATGAAGAAACTATACGTAACATCAATGCCATAGATGTTGCAACAAGAAATGCAGAAGTAGTTGAAGCTATGGGTATGTCAGAATTCATAGTCTCTGATTGGTGTAAACGAAACGACCAAAACCGAGCAATGCAAATTAAAGCACAAAATCGTTCTAACGTGATTACTGGTATCACTAAGTTTTTGCGCTCAACTCTGCAAATATCGGTAATTGGAACAGGTGCATTACTTGCAATTACAGCTCATAAGACTGCTGGTAGTATCATTGCCGCTTCGATTTTAATGGGTAGAGTATTAGCTCCATTTGATGCAGCAGTTCACACTTGGAAATTTTTAAATCAGGCAAGGATGTCATATGAAAGACTGCAAAGGCTTATATTAACGTCACCAAAGAGAGAGCAAACCATGGCTCTACCAGAACCTGCAGGAAAATTGGAATTTGATAGAGTATTTTTTACTCCTTATGGAAGCAACAAATCAACAATAAAGGGCGTATCATTTGTAATAGAACCAGGTGATGTAGTTGGTGTCATTGGTCCAAGTGCCTCTGGCAAGTCAACCATAGCAAAGCTAACTGTTGGTGTATGGAAACCCATATCTGGCGTAGTGAGACTGGACGGAGCTGATGTATACACTTGGAATCGAGAAATTTTTGGTAATTATGTTGGTTACTTACCTCAAGATATTGAGTTATTTAACACCAGTGTTAAAGCTAACATTGCTCGTATGAGACCAGATCCAAACACTGAAGAAATAATCAAAGCAGCAAAAATCGCAGGAATACATGAATTAATACTAAGTCTACCAAATGGGTATGATACAACGATAGGGAATTTTGGAGTGACGCTCTCTGGTGGGCAGAAACAGCTACTCGGTCTTGCAAGAGCTTTTTATGGGAATACAAAACTTTTGGTGCTCGATGAACCAAATGCTAACTTAGATAGTAATGGAGAGGCATGCTTAATTAACGCAATCAATGTTGCAAGGAAGCAAAATACAACTACCATCATCATAACTCACAAATTACCGTTATTATCTTTGGCTGATAAAGTAATACTCATGTCAGACGGTGTTATTTACACTATGGGACCAAGGGATGAGATTTTGAGTAAATTAGTTGCTTCATCATCAAATACCACAGAAGATGAACATTCTTCAGTAAGTGGTTAATAAAAGTAGTGTTTGTTACTTCCCTTTCAGTCCATTTATTTACTAATGCGTTCAGATGTTTTTTGTTCTTCTTGCCTTCTTGTGTCTCTTAAAAACCTTAGTCAAGAGGGATGGGCTTTTTACTTTACTATCCACTAGGTAACAGTCCATTTTTACTTCGACTAGCAGAGGAGGTGAAGGTGGTGCAGCTATAGGAGATGACAATGGAGGAGGAGTTGGTACCAGCAGTGCTTAAGAGTTATTGTTTCCGTTTTTGTGCTGACATCATTATCCAAAGCTATTGCACTGCTGTCTACGGCATTAAGATCTATTTCTTCTTATCATTTATTGCAGAAACAGTTAACTTGAAAAGATATACTGCTGAACTTAATGCAACTACTATAGGAAAAGAAGCAATTACCTTAAAAAGCATTGGCACCCAGTAGCATTAAAAATTGCCAAAAATATAGGATAAGCAAACACCTTAGCTACAAGGTTAAATGCACATAGTGAAAAATAGTAATTGAATATCTTAATAGAAATAGTACCTTAGAATTGCCTAATTTTCTACCTCATATATTAATACAATGTTGATAATAACCGTGCTAATAATTTATGTCAATCAAAATTGTAGAATAAATTTTGTTATATGAGTAGATTAACATTGATAATAAATTTATTAAAAATAATAATGTAAATGATGTTGCCGTGGAAATCTATAACAATATTTCTTGATAACGTCTAACGAATTTCAATAAATTGTTTTTTTGAATTCTAGGTAGATATACGCTTTGTTAACATGTTTAGTTCAAAACCCAAAAGTAAGTTCATGCTTTCTATTGGAGAAGAAGGCACAATATTGCTGTATTTCAAAAATAATACCTTAAATAAAAGGTATTTTGTCAAGGACAAAAACGACAAAGCAGTGTTCGACTTAAATTCATGTCTTTCATCCAACAAAAAAGCACCTTTATACTTGGTGTTAAACCATGCAGATCAAAATTACTCGCTACAGCTCATTCCAAGAGTAAATAGAATTAGCGCCTATCTATCGGCAAAAACGAAGATGGAACACTTCACTCGCAATAATGATATAAGCTCAGTTCTTCTGGTTGAAAAGCCAAACAAACTCAACCAAAATTGGTATTACCTTCTTGTTTCATCAAAAGCAAAGCGTTTAGTAGAATATTGGCTAAATGTATTTATTGGAATAGGCTCTAACTTTAAGGGAATATTAATGTTTCCTATAGAAATAAACAACATAGCAAAAAAGGTTTTTTATAATGATCTCAATAATTGGAAAATTATAGTAGTTGCAACCAAAACTGGAGGCTATAGACAAGTAGTTTTTAAAGAAAACAAAATGATATTTACGCGCTTAGTTCCATTTACCAATGATAATTTACCAGGAATTATTGCGGGTGGAATATATCAGGAAGTGCAAAATACCATTCGGTCCTTAACTAAGTTTGGTTTCAAAAGAAACGACCCAATCGATCTTTGCATGGTAGTACAAGAAGATATTAAGACTAGCTTATCAGTTATAAATTTTTCAGAGAATAGCGTGAACATATTAACCCCACATGAGTTAGGCAGATTATTAGGGTCAGAATTAGCTGTCAGTGAAAAAGATAGCTTCTGTGATACCATAATCTTATTTCACAGTTTTAAGAATAAGCCAATAGCTGTTTTTTACACAAAAGAAACTAAAGAATTTTATTTATTAAATTACTTCCATCTGAACTCTCCTCGAATTTTTCTATATTTCACTTCAATTTTAATTACAATCAACATTCTTTGTTTGCTAAATTTGCATTCAAATTTTAATGTTGCCGATAATCTATCAGCAAAAAAGGAAGCTTTAGATAATCAATTAGCAAAGCTAAGCCAGAGCTACAACGTAAAAAAAATAGATGAAGTTTACGATTTCATTAATATCAATAATATTCTACTGAAGATGGAATATTCCCCCCTTACACAGGTTAAATATGTAGAAAAATTGAAAGTACCAGATGTAGAGCTTCAATCGTTTGAGTGGAATTATAATGAGGCGAAAAATTACATTACCACAACTTTAAGGTTTAATTTTCAGCCTGGTAAAAATGTTTCCTACCAGTATAAGGAATTACAAAAAAAATTGAACAATAATTTTCGCACCTATGATATTAGTATTTCTAGCTTGCCTGCTACTGAAGAGGAAAATATACCTATTAATGTTAAAATAGGAGAGGCTATGTAAGCTAGTGAACGTTTCTCAGTTAAAAAGAAGAGTTGCAATTCAGCTTATATTATATCTGTTATTATCTATTGGACTAATAGGATTACTAATGTACGCTGTTATTTATAACAGAAAGGTCTATAATAAAAATCAGAGTGCTATTAATGAAATACACTCTATTAATTTACAAATTACTGATGTTCAAAAAAAGGAAGTTGTTTTAGATAAAAACCTAGATTTATGGCAAAAAATTTCCTCTTCAAATTTACACAGCAGCAGATACATTACAAATTTAAATTTTGAGCTTGGCAAGTTATATAAAAAGTACTGCATATTAGAACCTGAAATATCAATTTCCATACCTGAAGAAATTGAACTATACAACAAAAGTGAACACACAAAAGTGATAAAAAGTGAAGTAATCCTAAATTTAAGTTCAATTAGTGATAAGCACATTTTTTTATTTCTACAATCCGTTCCAAGTCTGCCTGGTTATGTTATGATCAAATCTCTTATCTTGAACAAAGAGAGAAATATTGATACTGCAACTATGAATCAGATTTTAAATGGTAATATGATAGAAACAGTAAGAGCTAACATAGTCTTTGACTGGTATACTATACTAAGTAGATGAAATAATGAAAATAAAGCTGTTTTTTATTTTCACTCTACTGTTCTTCGACGCTAGTACATATTGCAGTTGTGAAGATATTATAGAAAGTATAGAAATCTGTAAAGAATATACTTGTCAACAATATATTGGTAATGAAGACTTTATCGAGCATAAAATACTAGGACTAAGCAGCAAAGATTTATGTGTATATATAGAAAAACAAGATAATGATGAGATGGTTTGCCACCATTCTAAGTATGGGATGATGATGGAGAAAAAATATCTTGAAAGCATTTTCAAAGTTGGCAATCAAGAAATCAATGATTTTATTGATATAGCAAACCTGCGCGCAAAGGAATGTTTTTTTATAAGTAATCAAAAGACAAGCTACACAAATCGTGACTATATAATAAAGGAAGCAGTGGAAAGTGACTTTGACGCCTTATCACAATACAATGATATAAAAAGCATTTTCTTTGACAAGGAATCAGTCAATAAAATGGTCAGTGAAATGAAAAAATTTAACCTACGATCTTCAAGAGCTGCAAAAGAGGAGATATTAGATAATTTTAACAGTAAGGTAGTAAGCTTAGATTCAATTTTATACCTTTCCCCCGACACATGGAAAATATGGGTAAATAGAAAATTATTTACGAACACTAAGAATCTAAAAGTCTATTCAGTAACTGAAAATTATGTAACTTTTGTGTGGACTGTAAATCAAAAAATGACAAAAAAACAACCTAATGATTCCAAAAATGTATACTTTGGACATGAGAGTATTATGTTTACACTTTATCCGAAGCAAAAATTTGACTTAGATAGCTTATCTATTAAATAATTTAACAGATGTGCGCTTGTAGCTCAGCTGGATAGAGCGTTGCCCTCCGGAGGCAAAGGACGCGGGTTCAAATCCCTCCAAGCGCATTAACGACTTGATCAAGAAAAAAGTCTATCTTCATAAAACGCTTGAGCCACTTATGAGGCATAGTTTACACATATCATACCTGCAGCACACTACCATACGTTTTTTACTTTTTAATATCCAGTCTCTACATAACAGGTGACTATGCAGCAAAACTGCCAGATTAATGGTCTAGTAACCCTGCACTATCGTCAGAACATGAAGGGCTCAGTGACTGGTTACGTGATATTAGCTGTATCTCACCCAACTTACTACCTGGATGGTTTTCTTCTCTTAATCTAGTTGCTCCGGTATGCCTCTCTTCTGTTTCTCTTTACTTTATTACGTTTTTTCCCAATGAAGTAAGGATAGCTTTACTAGCTAACTTGTCACCAATATTGTTATACCGTAAATCAAGTGAAATAAGATGTGTGAGATTACTATTAGCTAAAGCCTCTATTCCTTTTGTAACCAATTCTGTTCATACTTAGATCAAGTGCAGTAAGATGTGTTAGCTTAGCTAACTCTTTTGCATCTTCATCATCAATTCTTACATATTTTAAACTAAGTTTTACAATGTGCTTGTTACTTTGTAAAAAACTTACTAGCTTGCTTATATTGACTGTAGTATCTAATACTTTTAAAGCATTAGCTTCCACATGTTGGTTAAAATCCACTTTATCTGCCCATGATATATTATGCCAATATTTCAATTTGCATTTCAGTAGCTGTCGACCACTTTATATAATGCTAAAAATTATACAAGGGTTACATGTAAAAATAAGACTTAGCCTCACATACCTCTTCTCTAAGCAGCTTTTTCTGTCGATCCATAAAACTTTTCCAATTACTCGCTCCATAGTAGCGGTATCTCGTTCCTCCTGAAGTCTATCACTTTTAGATGATCTAGTTGGATCTCATTTAAAATATCTTATTTTACCTTCAGTGCTAGATAATTTAGATGTAAAATGTGTAATGCACTTTCTATTAAATTTGACAATACTATTTTTGCATAAGATAATGTAAAGAGTTTATTCAAAGCACAATTATGTCAAATGGTACTGTAAATAAAGTCATATTAGTTGGTAATTTAGGGAGGAATCCTGAAATTAGAACTATGCAAAATGGAAAAGAAATGGCGAATTTTTCAATAGCTACATCTGAAGGCTGGACTGATAAATTTTCCGGTGTGCGCTCTGAAAAGACAGAATGGCATAATATCATAATTTTTAGTGAAGGATTAGTAAAAGTTGTAAAAGATTTTGTACGCAAAGGCAGTAAAGTCTATATTGAAGGCTCTTTGAAAACTAGAAAGTGGACTGACCAAAATGGTAGTGAAAGATATACAACAGAAGTAGTGCTACAGAATTTTAATGGTACCCTTACACTTTTGGACTCACGAAATAACGCAGCAAGCTCTGACTACAAATCAAATGAATACAAGCAAGACGAAACAGGGCAAAAAGATCAGTATGAAAATTTTGATAGTGAGGTAAAAGAAGAGCTAATCGATGATGAAATACCATTTTAATAATTGCAATTGAAATCATCATCTACATTTTTATGGACTGCTTGCGTCACTCCCTTTAATTACAACGGAAGTAGTATAGATTATTGCAGTTTGCAGCACTTACTGACAATGCAAGCCAAAGCTAAAAATGGCGTAGTGTTGCTAGGTAGTACAGGTGAAAGTCTATCGCTTACTGATTCTGAAAAACGTACGTTAGTTGAATTTGCATGTAAGCTGAAATTAAACATGGAAATTATAATTGGTGTGCCGGGAGTAAATTTATATCAAACTCTTGAGTGGCTTAACTTTTGCAAGGATATACCTATTCATGGCTATCTAATGACAACTCCCATTTACACAAAGCCTGGTGTTATAGGGCAAACTTTATGGTTCGAAAAGCTACTTGAAAAAGCTCATGTGCCGGCTATGTTTTATAACATTCCGTCAAGAGCAGGAGTAAGCCTTCATGTTGAAACTGTATACAACTTATCTAGCCATGAAAGATTTTGGGCTATTAAAGATTCAAGTGGAACCATTGATACTTTAATTGAGTATAAAAAAGTTGCACCAAATGTCGAGGTTTTTTGTGGAGATGACAATATGATACATGACATGGCTGCCTACGGTACAGCAGGCCTAGTTTCTGTTGCTTCTAATGCCTGGCCACACGTAGCGCATGAATATGTTAAGCAGTGCCTCAATGGCAAGAGCTTTCACGCAGATGTCTGGCAACAAGCTTGTAAAGCTCTATTTATTGCTAGCAATCCAATACCTACTAAAGCACTGCTACATGGCATTGGACTTATAGAACACAGAACTGTCCGCTTACCACTCAGTACACAAGACTTGCCTTCTGTTGATGAGATAAAAAAAGCAACCGAAATAATTTTAAATTTGGAAAAAGTTAATTATTTTTATCATCCTATGGTTTGATCATGGAATTCAGTCTGGATTACAGCGTTACACGCTGGAGTGACACCGTTTTCGTTTGCCCCTAAATTGCTCCAGCTATAAATATTTAAGAAAAAGTAACCGTTTACAAATTGTGGAAATGAATAAAGAATTAAGCAGTAACAGTTACTAGATTCTGTAACTTTTGAAAGGAATTTTGGCCATTTAGACGCGAAGTTAAAATATCGACAACATCTTTTATGAATCTTTCTCCACGTTCTGACCAAGTGAAAAAGCTGTTCTTACAATAGATTACATAGCGCCTCATTTACCGTTCTGCAAGGTTATTGGTTGTATCTATCACTTCAAGTTTTCGTAAAAACTTCCATATCCTCAGATCTTAACATCTTGGCAGCCATCCTCAAAGTTTGAGTACCATTTATAACCCTAGTCATTTTACACAAAAGATGTTCTACCCTTTTTCAAAATTTTTACATTAGTTGATAAAATCTTAAATCATCTACCAAATTTTATTTTTTTGCTTTTGTACCACAAATACTCTGTTGTTGAGTGACTTGAGCGCCTGGCCAATTTTGCTCACTTCAATATTTTTACTATACGCAAATCTTTCAAAATCTCTTGTCAAATGTGTCCAACATATCTATCTATTTTCAAGACTAAAATAATTGTACACAGCGTATTGTTACTTACAACTATGCCATTGTATTCTGGCAGTAAACTTTGCAACACCTTCTTGCCACGAGACTCGGTCATCTTTAGAAGTGTCAGAGCGCTTTGTTGTTATTACCCAACCCAGCCTCTTTCTCCTTGATTTCTGTGCTATGTTTCATCTATATGCAGGTTTCTTTCAATTCTTCCTTCATTTTCTCATATTCAGATGCGCATCTTTTGATACTCTGTGCTCAGTCTTTGATACTAAACTAAGACTTATATTGAGGTTAAATATACTGCTTAAAATTTGTTGTACTTTTCTTTTCGAGTTAATAAAAAAGCCACTTAGGCTGCTAATTGTTGTTTTAGCATTGAACCCTAGAAGACATCTTGAAACCCCCATGGTTAAACTAGCTGAACCCTTCCTATCACAAGCTCTGTAATAGTTTCTTTGCAACCTGTACTCAGTTACGATTAGTTTGATTTCTGGTAATTCTTACCTTTTAATGGACAATTTCATCTTCTAAAACAACCTTATTTCCACACACACAAACCTGATAAAATTGTATAGTCTACTACTATATTTGCTACCATCAAATCTCACTTATATACCTTATGCCCTGGCTGACCTCCTGGTTTTTTATCACTTTTCTTTTTTGTTTTTTTGCGATATATATCTTGCGATGGTGGTAGAGATGAACTTTTTGAGTTCAGCCCAGTTTATCTTCTAGCTCAATTATTTTTGCTTTTAAGCCATCATTTTCTATAATCAGAGCCTTTATTTCTTCTTTGAGATTAGCGTTTTTTGATTTGTACGCCACAATCTTTTCTGCAGCCCTGTTATCATACCCACTCCATACTTAGCTTCTCATGTCTTTACACTTTTACAATCACTTTGTAAATCCCTTATCTCCGTGAACGGTTATAAGAAAAATGGTGATGTGCCCGCAAGGTTTTTAAAAGCATTAGGCGCCCCTTTTACTTCTATGAACCAACCTTTCTTAGTTCAACCAAAAGAAGTAGATGTAAGGAATGTTAGAGCGTTTATTTTAGCCCATGAAAACATCGTACCGCAAGTATTCTAACACTATGAATCTTTAGTTAAGAACATATCCATCCACCGCCGATAACTTGTTCATCTTTGTATGCTACGCAGGCTTGGCCAGGGCTGATGCTAAAATAATCATCATTCAAAATGACATAAGCTTTATTTTGTTCTTTGGCTGGGTATATTTTTGCTAAACTTCCCGAGTGTAATGATCGGAGCTTCACAGTTACTTCCATACCTTTCTTTGGCTGTTCTAACCAATTTAACTCCTTGACCAATATTTTCCTTTGCATTAGTGCGTTAACCGGGCCTACTACTATTTCATTGTTTTTTGTGTTGATTCTCACAACATAAAGAGGTTCACTGTGTGCGATACCCAAACCTTTTCTTTGTCCTACTGTGAAATTTACTATACCATTATGCTCGCCCAGTATTTTTCCATTTACATCCACAATTTTGCCTTTCTGTATAGATTGTGGAGCTAGCTTAGCTATTGTTTTGCTATAGTTTTCGGAAACAAAGCATATATCTTGACTATCTGGCTTCTCAGAAATTGGCAAACTAAAGTACCTTGCTAATTTCCTTACATTGCACTTATAGAACCCACCAAGTGGAAACCTCAAAAGCTTCAACTGCTCCTTTGTTGTGGCAAACAGAAAATAGCTTTGGTCTTTACTTTTATCCATGCCTCTACACAACTTTACCTCGCCATTTTTTTCTAATCTTCTCACGTAGTGTCCTGTAATTAGCACGTCTGCACCAAGATTTCTTGTAACTTGTAATAAATCACGGAACTTTACTGTTTGGTTACATTTTATGCATGGTATAGGAGTTTTTCCCTGGATATAGGTTTGTGCAAAGCTCTCTATCACTTCCTTTTTGAATATTTCTTCATAATTTAAGATATAATGAGGAAATCCAGTACCTTCAGCTACGCGCTTAGCATCATAAATATCTTGCCCAGCGCAGCATGCACCTTTTTTTCTTGTATTAGAGTTGCCATCGGCACCATATAGCTGAAGAGTCACACCAATTACTTGATATCCAAGGTGATGTAGCAACACTGCAGCAACGGAGCTATCAACCCCACCGGACATTGCGACCACAGCCTTGGTTTGGTGTGGAACTTTATCTTTCAACAGAGGTTCAATTTCAAATTCTTTTAGCATATGACTTATAAGTAAATGTAGTAAATAGGTGAGATTTGCCACCTCTTTATCCTATAGTAGGATTCAGTGTAAAAAAGTCTAAATCCCAGTGTTAGCTGCTTGGATGATTGCAACTTTCTATTGTCATCAGAGTAACTGACACTGGTATGGCTTTGTTGCATAGCAACCAAGAAACTTAGTGTGGTTACTGACAAAATTCATTGTAAAATGGCCATTTATAACTACTTAAGAAAAAATATGCTATTAAAAATGAAAGCCAGTAGCCACAGCTAATATAACAAATTTCTCAAAGACAGGAGAAATATTTTTTATTTTATTAATTGGGGTGGCGGTAGCTAAAAATATTTAAGAAATTTACTAAATAAAAAAAAGGCAAAAAAGTCCAAAGTAGCTAGTTACTAACTCTTCATTTTAAAAATTTGACGTTGGGTGATATCTTAAACGCTTTACAAGCGAGCTTCAACTTTTATAGGCAAGAAGGCTAAAAATTTTATTAAAGACTTACGGTAACATAGTACACCAAATAAAAGATCTTCTTGTCATTTTAATCTGCGCGACTGGAAAATTATATAAAATAGCTCCAGTTTTGTGGTAAGAAGGCTAGCGAAGCTTGTCAAGTAGTTTTTTTTGTGTTTAATCTATCCTGTAAGCTACTTGAATGACAGCTATAATAGTTGTGTGCTTGATATTGTAATCTAATTTATATTGTACAATTCATCGAAAAGATTCGATAAACTACCTCCAAAACAGTTGCCATACTTAATCTTGCTTAAATAAAACATGGCTAAAATAATCCATATTTTCGAGCACCTTACCACTGCCCAGGGCAACGCAACAAAGTGGATCATCTGCAACATGTACTGGTAGTTTTGTTGTTTCACTGATGACTTTACCTAAATTGCGTAACAACCCACCGCCGCCAGATAAAACTATTCCTTTATCGACTATGTCAGAAGAAAGTTCAGGAGGAGTACTCTCTAGTGCTGTTTTAATAGCAGAAATTATTTGATGCACAGGCTCTATTAAACTCTCTGCGACTTGATATTCTGATAAAAGCATTTCTTTTGGCATGCCGCTCACTAGATCCCTGCCTTTGACCATCATCCATTCTTTATTATTTTCATCCGGCAGGCTTGCTGAACCTAAGCTTTTCTTGATTTTTTCAGCTGTTGTCTCACCAATTAACAACTTATGATTTTCACGAATATATGACCTTATTGCTTCATCCATAATGTCGCCACCTACCCTAGCAGAACGTGAATAAACAATTCCACCTAAAGAAATAATTGCGACTTCAGTTGTACCTCCCCCTATGTCAACAACCATGGAACCTTCAGGTTCAGTAACCGGAAGTCCAGCTCCAATTGCTGCGGCCATTGGTTCTTCAATTAAAAATACTTCATTTGCACCAGCACTTTCTGCCGCATCTTGTATAGCACGTCTTTCAACCGGGGTGGATCCAGATGGAACGCATATGATAATGTTAGGTTTATTGACAGTGAGCTTTGTATTTGCACTGCGTATAAAATATTTTAGCATCTCTTCCGCGCTTTTAAAATCGGCAATGACACCATCTTTTAGTGGTCTAATCGCCTCTATTTCTCCTGGCGTTTTTCCTAGCATCATTTTAGCTTTTTTACCAAAAGCATAAGGAATATAACTTCCTTTCTCCTTTATTCTTGCTACAACCGAAGGCTCATCAAGCACTATTCCTTGATTTTTTTGATAGACTAAAGTATTTGCAGTGCCAAGGTCTATAGCAATATCACTAGCAAATAAACCTTTGAAAGTGAAAAGGTTACAAAACTTTCCGGTTAATTTTTGAAAAAAATTCATGCACAACTCAAGAAAACCATTTTATTGAGATAAATCATACTTTTCAGACAAGTAGCTACTACAGCATTCAACATCTAAACCTTTGCCTGTTACTTTTTTCAGCAGATCCAAAAAACCACACTTTGCACTACATACATTTTGAGATAACCAACCAATGAGTAACCCAAAATCTCCTTTTATTATAGCACCCAAAAATTCGTAATGATTTTTTTTTATGAAAGAAAAAATCTGTACAGCAATAATTAAAGCTATAATTTTAATGGGAAAATAGCCCATAGTTCCGCTCACCCAATACTCATCTTGAAAGTAAGTGTCTAGTTCATTTTTAGCTTTTACCGGAATTTTATAATGTTCCATGCCTTCTAGCCATGCATCATGCAAGTCTTTAACCTCTAGCGTACCATTTATTATATCCTGTTCTAACTTGGTTCTCAACATAATGTGGGCTAATAGACTAAATTCATCTGCCTTCTTTAAAGGAGAGGAAAGATTCACTTTATTGAAAATCAAGTACAGATTCTCAACACTGTTGATCTTTGCATTAACTTTGCCTTTTATAGTGAGCTTCTCTTTTATATATGGTTGAATAAACTCAATAAATTCCCTAGATGTTCCAATCATTCTTTCCATAAATAACCCTTGAGTTTCACACATGATGTATCTTGTAAATGAGCTACTTATAGAATTTTGTGCTAAACATCTTTGATAAATTTCATGACCACTGTACCGTAAAAGTAAAAATAAACCATAACAGAAATCAGATTCATCATAATCTATAGGGTGGTGATAAAAAGTATGGTGTGACGTAACACCTATTTGCTGCAAGCATAATGAGCCAAGTTCAATCTGCTTTTGAGTAGCAATCTTCTGTGTGTTAGTAATCTTGTCTTTCTTCTGTTTTTCAATTATTCTATCTATATTGTCGCTGAAAAATTTGCCTAACTTAGGAAATATTTCTTTTACATCTTTTTCTGTGATATCAGAGTCATAGTCAGCAAGCAGTGAATCATATTTTGAACATTTTAATTGCTGCGATTTTATAGAAACTACTCCACGAATGAGTTTAACTAAGTCGGCAAAGCGTTCTTTTAGTTTTTCTAAGCTACTGGGTTCAGATTGAGATAGCTTCCGTAAATTTTGGCACTCAATTTTAACTTTGGACAAGGATTTTACTAGGTCAATGGGAATAGCACTGTTGCTTTTATGCATCCTCTCTATTAACTTTAGCTGCCAACTATCACCTTTCTTTTTGTTACTGGGAGTACCTGCTTCTGCTAATGATTCTTTTATTATGTTGTGAGAGATAATCTCATGTCTAATTTCTTCTAGAAGACCCATTTGCTCAACTTTATCTTCTACGTTTAGTTGACTCTGATCTAGTACTTTTAGCGTATTCTCAATATTCTTCAACCTATGTAATACTTCTTTTAGAAACTTGTAAGATTTCATATTTGTTCATTTTTTTTAGAAAACATCTGTTTAATATCGTAATAGATTAATAATAAAGTTAAAAGTATATTTACTTAAAGCACAATAAAAAATTGTGCCTTTACCGGATTTTTCTACTGAAAATCTAGCATTTTATTAGAAAATTAACTGTAAGACTGTAGAAAAGGTGTTTAGTGTTTTATTTTTCTTGACTATATTGCAATATAGAGAGATTATTAACTACTAAAATTAAAGTTACGCACTATTTTAAAATTTATGGAGGTTTAGTAATGTGGAGTAGATTGGTTGCAATGTGCTGTTTTTGTTTACTGCTTACTGGTGTAAGTTCTTGCTCAAAAAGAGGAGTGAATGCAATAAATAAAATGAACTTTGTTGTTAAACAGATGAAAGAAAAAAGGGTTTTTTTTGATTATGATAAATCTGATATCAGCGAAGCAGGTGCAGATACATTACTTGATGTAATGGAAGTGTTGCAAGATGATCCTAATGTGAAAGTTACTTTGATTGGTCATACTGACAATCGTGGTTCTTATGAATATAATGTTGCGCTGGGTGCTAGAAGGGCAGATGCAGCTAAAAATTTTATGGTTAGTTGTACACCTTACTTAGAAAATAGAATAAAAACTGCTTCTAAGGGTGAAACTGAACCTTTGGTTTATGTAGCAGATGATTCTAAGAACTCCAAATATGAAAAAGAGCATGCTAAAAACCGTAGGGTAGAGTTTTCATTTTCTGGAATGAAAAAATAGTTTTTCAACTATAGCTAGTGTAGTTCCACATCATACCGCGATTTATTCGCGGTATCTCAGTATGAAATCTAGCTTACAAGTAGTGGAACAACGGTAATTTTGAGTTACTTATAGCTATGGCGTTCAGTTGTTAAGAAAGTTCTGGATCTCAGTGTTTAAACACTGAGATAAGAAATGGAATTAGAGTCGTTATTTCAAGATATAATGGACGGTTTTGCTGTCTATAACAATAAAGTTGCAGTTGCAGTATCAGGTGGTATAGACAGTATAGTTTTATTGCATTTAATAACCAGTTGGGCGGAAAAAAGACAATATCCATCCCCTATAGCATTAGCAGTAAATCACGGATTGCGTCCAGAATCTCAGGAGGAAGTTGAGTTTGTTGTAAGTTATGCAAAAGAACTTGGAGTAAAGAAATCGTTCATATTAAACTGGAAAAGGCAAAATATCAAAGGTAATGTCCAATCACAAGCACGAAAGGCACGGTACAAGCTGCTAACAGAATGGTGCAAAAATAACGATGTTAAGCATCTATTTATTGCACATCACAAAGATGATCAAGCAGAAACGTTTCTACTGAGACTTGAGCGCGGTAGTGGTCTAGATGGGTTGTCATCTATGGACTACAAATCCTCTTTAAATGGAGTTTGCATGCTGAGACCATTATTAAGTTTTAGCCGTAGTAGAATAAAAAAATATGCCGACTTTTATCGGTTGAAGTGGGTTGAAGATAGAAGTAATCAAAGTTTAAAATATAAGCGCACGTTATACCGCAACTTACTTAAAGCAAGTGGTAATCAAGAGATTTTAACAGAGCGAATATATCTCACAACTCTTCATATAAAAAGAGCCACGAAAGCGTTAATGCACTACACACGCCTCGCATTCAATGATTGCGTTAATGTTCATGATCTTGGTTATATCGAAATTAAACTAAGTGAATTTTATAAATTACCAGAGGAAATAGCTTTGAGGCTTCTTCTTTACTCTATAATGGTGATCAGCAGTAAACACTATAAACCAAGATATAACAGTCTTATTGCAATATTTAATAAAGTACTGCAAAAGGATAATGATGTTCATTACACACTTTCTGGATGTAAAATAAGAAAATATGGAGAGAGTATTTTAATAATTAGAGAATCGTCAAAAATACAGGAAATATCTGTAAGTTTGCCATTAAATGCTCCTATTGAATGGGATAACAGATTTAGCTGTACAATACTTGGAAATCAGGAGTGTTCAGTAACTATTGCTCCGCTAAAAAAAACACAGAAGATTCCTAAATTTTTAAAAGATTATGATTGCTGCCCTGAAGTTTTTTATTCTTTACCTGTAGTGTTAAAAGATGGAAAAGTGTTAGCTTATCTTCACCTGAATCATGATAGAAAAAATATCAATGGTGATGAGGTTCAATGCATTATTAATAGCACAATAAAACAAAATTTGGTAATATTAGCTGGTATTTAGTTAGAAGTAACAATGAAAAAGTTTTTAGAAGGCTTATTGATTTGGTTAGTAATTATTGTGCTTATTTCTGTTGCTTATATTCAGTTTAGTGGAAATATAGGTAAAAGTAAAACAACCATACCTTTTTCAGAATTTTTAACTAAACTAGAAGACAATGATATAGAAAACATTGTTATAAAAAACCAGAGCATTGAAGGCAAGTTTAGGGATGGATCAAACTTTAACTCAAGTGGTATTATATATAGTGACTTGATAAAGGGCTTGCATGATAAAAAAGTGAAGTTCTCCTTTTCGACTGGAGATTCTGCAATGAGCATAATTGGTAGATTACTTATCCAATGGATTCCAACATTTATCTTCATTGGCTTGTTGCTGTTCCTTTTAAAACAAACACAAACAGGAGGTAACAGAACTATAAGCTTTGGCAAATCAAAAGCTAGGCTTATGACTAGTGGAAAAAAAGTGACATTTGATGATGTTGCTGGGATTGATGAAGCAAAAGAAGAGTTAGTAGAAATCGTTGACTTTCTAAAACAGAGACAAAAATTTCAAGTATTAGGCGGGAAAATACCAAAAGGATGCCTTTTGATTGGCTCTCCTGGGACTGGTAAAACCCTGCTTGCTCGTGCAATTGCAGGTGAAGCTAATGTGCCGTTTTTTAGTATTTCTGGATCTGATTTTGTCGAAATGTTCGTTGGCGTTGGTGCAAGTCGTGTTCGTGATATGTTTGATCAAGGCAAGAAAAACGCTCCTTGTATAATTTTTATAGATGAAATAGATGCGGTGGGTAGGCATCGTGGTATTGGTCTTGGCGGTGGTAATGACGAGCGAGAGCAAACATTAAATCAGTTATTAGTTGAAATGGATGGCTTTGAGTCTAATGAAGGTGTGATAATAGTTGCTGCGACTAACCGTCCGGATGTTTTAGACCCAGCACTGCTTAGACCTGGTCGTTTTGACCGACAGATTACTATTTCTTTGCCCGATATAAATGGGCGTGAGAGGATATTAAATACACATATAAAGAAAATATCAATAGCACCAGATGTAAATGTGAAAACGGTTGCAAGAGGAACACCTGGTTTTTCGGGGGCTGACCTAGCAAATTTAGTGAATGAATCTGCACTCATTGCTGCGAGAAGAAATAAGAAGATTGTTACTATGGATGATTTTGAATATGCACGTGATAAAGTGATGATGGGTGTGGAAAGACGGTCTCTAATGATGACAGAGGAGGAAAAAAAACTTACTGCGTACCATGAAGCCGGTCATGCAATAGTTGCTGTTAACATGTCTGCCTCGGATCCAATACACAAGGCAACTATTATTCCAAGAGGTAGAGCTCTAGGCTTAGTTATGAGGTTGCCAGAAACAGATAGAGTATCCCATACAAGAGAAAAGATGATAGCAGATATAACTGTTGCCATGGGTGGAAGAGTAGCAGAAGAGCTAATTTTTGGTTATGATAAAATTACAAGCGGTGCATCTTCGGATATAAAACAAGCGTCTGATTTATCACGTGCTATGGTAACAAAATGGGGCATGAGTGACAAAATAGGACCGGTATATCACAATCGTGAACAAAATGTACATAGTTCTGACATAATTTCTGAGGACACTCTGAAACTTATAGATGAAGAAGTAAAACGAGTTGTATCTTCATGTTATGAAAAGGCAAAGGATATCTTAACTAAACGCTGCAAAGATCTGGAACTTATTGCTGAAAACCTGCTGGAGTTTGAGACTTTAACAGGAGATGAAATCAAAGATATACTAAGCGGAAAAAAGATTGTTAGAAATGACAACGAAAGCAAAGAAAAAGTAAGAAAATCCTCTCTCTAAATGTGCTCTCTACAGCATACCTTCCATTTTTTTACTCTTTTCCATATAGGTTATATTAAACAATTTTCAGTTAATTAATGTTAAACTAATACTAATTCTCAAAAGTAGAAAAACAAATTGCTTTGTTGCCTATAGCTGCAGCTTTGAGTAATCTTGCAAGTTCTTTATTTGTCTAGCTAATAATAAGATTAGCATAATTTATTTAATAGTGAAATGATAATAATTGATAAAAAACATTGTTAATAACAACTCTTGCTTTGTTGTTGTCACGACAGTCTGGTGCAAGTGAAACAAAAGGATTTTACCTGAGTGGCAGATATTATAGTCGATTTTTTGCCAGCATGGGTAAATTAAAACTAAGATCTGAAGATGCTAATTATAGAATTACAACAGATTTTTGGAATGATGGTAGAGATACACCAGAAGAATTGTATCACCTGGATAAACATAGCTGAACTATAGTCCACCTTTTGCTGCAAGTATGGCATTTAGCTACTTAATGCAACCACAAAACTGAATTAGAAGAAATATATTCTTCTAATAAAAGTGAGCAATATTGATCCTAGAACCGAAGGGGTGACTGTATATTGCATGAAAAAACTTCAAGAACCAGTAGGTGGTTTAAGAGCAGCTCTTTATTATGTTCCTATTGACTACAATCTAGTTGAAAGCAAATCTGTAATAGCAAACATTTATCGTCATTGGAAAAGTGATGATTTTTCTTTTTCTTCATTATGTTGGACTAGAATTGGTGCAACAAAGATGAAAATATTTAGAAAAGCATCAGTAGAGCTTGCATATCAATTAAAAGTGGGCATTGATTATTGCATAAACAAACATATAAATATATGTATCAGGTATAGATGTTTTAGTGCGGTTGTTAACAATTTAAAATTTGAAACAGCATTATTTGAAAAAGATAAAAAAGAAAAGGCAAATTAGGAAAAGTTTAAGTGTAGAGAATGACTTAAGTGTAGACAGATGGTTATTTTCTATAAACGGTGTTGAAGTTGGCCTTACTCTTCATTTTCTTAGCAAAACCGGCTTTGTTGCAGTGACTTTGCTGACAATTTCAACATGAACTTGATTGTTATCTTTAGCTTCAATTTCAGTTATAATACTACACCTATCAGGCTCATTTATAGCTATTTCTTGAAATCCTTTTCGAACCTTATTGTAAAAACTAATGTTCATCTCTTCATATTTGTTTTTATCCATTGCTCTGCTCAGCCCAATTTGAACATCAATATCTAGGATAAATGTGGTATCTGGGTATTTAATTTTTACTAACTTGTGTAGGTCTCGTATTAGCTCTAGGTCAACACCAAGTCCGTATCCTTGATATGCAATAGTTGAATCGATAAACCGGTCACAAATCACTATCTTTCCTTTTTTTAGAGCTGGCATTATTACTTTTTTAATATGCTCATATCTCATTGAGATGAGTAGCAAGAGTTCAGAGACGGGATCGATGCTGTCCTTAAGCAGTATCCCTCTTACCTTTTCTGCAAAGTCAGTGCCACCTGGTTCTCGAGTCAATACCATATTGTTTTCACCGTGAATTTGCTTAAAATAATTTGCAAGCAACTCAGACTGTATTGTTTTACCAGAGCCGTCTATTCCTTCAAAAGTTATGAACATAAGTTTTAATTGTAATACTAAAAAAGGAGATGCAAATATTATACACAGGAACTGTTTGACATTTAAGTAATAAGATCGTAAATTATAGATTGTAATATTCTCTAAGCTATGGTTACTCTGAATACTCCTAAGGTAGATTTTAACTTCACTGCAAAGAATTTCAATCTTCTGGGGGTGGATAACAAATACTATACATTAAGTGATTGTTGTGGAAAAAATGGTTTTATTGTAATGTTTATATGCAACCACTGTCCCTACGTTCAATCAATTATTAGTAACTTGATAAGTGATGTTGATTTGTTAAAAAAGGATTATCAGGTGAATACTATTGCAATAATGCCAAATGATGTAAATGAATACCCGGAAGATTCCTTTGAAAATATGATTAATTTTGCCAAGGAAAATAAGTTTACATTTCCATATCTGATTGACAGTAAACAGGAAGTAGCTAAAGAGTATGGTGCTGTTTGTACTCCTGACTTTTTTGGCTTTAATGCTAATTTAAATCTCTGCTATCGTGGACGTTTTAACGATGCAAAAAAAGAAAAAATCCAGAACTATGAGATAGGAAGTAGTAATTTATTTCAAGCTATGAAATTTATTGCAGAAACTGGTAATTCTCCCATTAACCAAAAATCAAGTATTGGTTGCTCAATTAAATGGTCTAATTCTACAGGTTAAATATCATGCACAGCGGTTCTCAGCATTTGTTTGATATTATAATTTTACTCTCCGCTGCTGTCTTTATAGTCATAGCATTTTGGAAAATGAATATCAGCCCAGTGCTTGGTTACTTTGTTGCAGGCGCATTGATTGGATCTCATGGTTTTAATCTAATACATTCAGCCAAGGCAATGGATAACTTTGCAGAATTCGGCGTAGTGTTTCTGTTGTTCATTATAGGTCTTGAATTGACGTTTGAACGCCTTATTGCCATGCGCATTCATGTATTTGGGTTCGGTTCTCTTCAAGTTATAGTCACTATGGTAGCAATATGGTGCATTGCTCTTGCTTTTGGAGTGAATACAAACATGGCAGCAGTTATTGGTGGCGGACTTGCATTATCCTCAACAGCAATAGTATTACAGGTTCTGCAGGAAAAAGGTTCTCAAGCAAGTCAAGTTGGTAGGTTATCAATAGCAGTGCTATTAATGCAAGATTTTGCAGTGGTACCGTTAATAGTATTAGTGCCTCTACTTACTGGTAACTCTGAAAATAGCCTGATAAGTTCATTAACAGGTTCATTATTACAAGCAGCTATTGCATTAGTAATGATATTTATAACTGGTAGGTTATTACTTAGGCCTTTATTTTCGATTATTGCTAGAATGGAAAGTAATGAGGTCTTTATATCAACTACGCTTTTAATAATATTAGGGGCAGCATTTATTACTGAGCAATTTCGTTTATCGATGGCGTTAGGGGCATTTGTTGCTGGATTATTAGTTGCGGAAACAGAGCATAGGCACTCAGTAGAACATGCAGTATTGCCGTTTAAAGATTTGCTACTCGGCTTATTTTTCATGACTGTTGGCATGTCTATCAATATAGATCTTTTGCTCAATAAGTTGCCACTAATTACTTTGTTGTCGATTATCCTGATAGTTTTAAAAACATCTATCATATATATGTTGTGTAGATTCTTTGGGTTTAAGCGCGCCCCTGCTATACAAGCTGGGTTGCTGCTTGCACAAGGGGGTGAGTTTGCATTTATTCTATTTCGTTTAGCAGATGAATTAAATGTGTTACCAAGCGAAATCGCTCAAGTGCTTATGATGGTGACTACGGTAACTATGGCTTTCACTCCTCTTTTGTCAGGACTTGGAGACTGGATAGTAAATTCATTTAGCACTGAAAAAGTAATACTAGATGATGAAGCTGTTGAGACAGATACACAAGATCTTTATAACCATGTAATAGTTGCTGGGTTTGGTAGGGTAGGATATATGGTAACAAAAATGCTTACTGCGGAGCATTTAAGTTACGTTGTTGTGGATATTCAATCAAAAATAGTTAAGGAAGGAAAGAGTGACAGCTTTCCTATATATCTTGGAGATGCTACAAGATATGAAATTTTAAAATCAGTAGGAATAGGAAGAGCCCAGGCTCTTGTGATCTCAATAAAGAACGAAGTTACTATAAAGAAGATTGTTTCTTTGGTTGCAACAAATTTTCCACATGTAAATATTATAATACGTTTACCGGATCTAAGTAATGCAGAGGTGTATAAAGATCTGGGAGCTAGCAAGATTATTCCTGAGACATCCGAGATGGGGTTGCAATTAGGTGGAGCAGCATTGAGCTTAAGTGGAATTAGTGAAAGTGGAGTTGCATCTTTAAAGAGTAAGTTTAGGAAAGGTAATTATAGTATGATAAAGGACATTAGCAGTGATATGGATGAATGACACTTCTTTAATTCTTCTCTGTTATCTCAGTTTATAACCAAGTGAGATCAGCTACTTAGATGGCATTTATTTTGTCTATAATAAGCTATACACATAATTAACCAAATCAAGGAAAGCGCAAACCAAGTTATCGCGTACTCCAGATGCTTCATTGGCTGTATAGCTAATTTTCCGCTGAAACCTTTCTGCCATAGTATACACTTCTCTAGCTCAATACCTAATTCGTTAGAGATTTCTTCTGTACTTAGAGTAAACCATGTATTCAAAGCAATATCATTCTTAATTAACCAACTTTTGCTTTTACTGCTATCACAGTATAAAACTCCATCAGCGACTACTTTTGCAATTTTTGCTTTTTTCTCTTCTTTTTCTCTGACTATTCCTTTGTTCACTAGCATATAACGTCCAGTAGTGAGTAGCATGGGAGACAGTGCATGATAGCCGCTCTGCCCTGCAAAGACATATAGTTCTATGTCACTTAGAATCCCGTCAATTTTGACATGCCTGTAGTTAAATTGTGCAAGGTCATTATTAGGCAATAAATGAACAACTGGAAGACTCATATTTTGGATAATATTATTCTTCCAGTTCAACCTAAACAACTGCCACAACCCTAATAAAAAAAGAAGTAAGCAAGGTATAATTAAAATAAATATTATTTTTTTTAACACTCTATATTTGTTTGCATTCTCAGGTAATTCTCAACACCTATAAGCTCAATGAGGTTAATCTGCTCTTCAATCCAATGGGAAGTGCTCTTCTTCATTTTCAATGGCTCTTCTAATAAGATTGCACTGACAAAATCCCTTTCCTTTTCAGCTACAGAGATTGCCTCCTTGTAATCTTTTATTCCTTCTCTTTCTAATTTTAAGTTATCTTCTAAGATTTTCCGTATTGTATCTTTTATGAATTTCCTATCATACTTTGAGATCTCATTTGTGTCTTGAAAGTTTAGTACACCTTTAAGCAATAAAATTCTTTCTGCCAGCTTATTTGCGTGCTCAAGTTCTTCATTAAGTTCGTTTTTCATCTTTTCTGCAAGTTTATTAATCCCATGATCTTTGAGAACTAAAGAATGCGGGAGATACTGGCGCACAGAAGAAGTCAACTCACCGGTTAGTAATTTGTTCAAATGCTTTACTATCTCCTTTATTGATAATCTTCTATAATTAATCTATCAGTATAATCTATATAATAATGAGGGTGATATCAATTCATTTGATGGCTCCTTTCACAACAATCGTATCAAATAGCATATCGTGATATGTCTGTTTTTCCTGAGAGAAGCAAGCAACCAAATACCAGCAGATAGTGAGTAGCAACATAATTACTCCCAGTATGATTAAAGCACTTACTAACTCGTTTTGTTCTTGGAAAAGCTCGATGAGGATAGCTATTACGTTGTTTAATAGATGAAGAAAAAATTGAGAAATGCTTCTATCGAATGCTAAACTCAAGTTTATTTTAGAACCGTCTAGGCTTATGGTATGTATGTTCATTAATTGCTGACCGGGAGTTGCCTGAGCTGCTGAAGATATAAAATATGTGAAGTAACTGCAATTTACACACATATATAATAGATCTAAAATTAATGGAAAATTCTTTAACAATATTATAATCAATAAGTTTGGAATTAATAAAACTGCCATATCTATTAAATATGCACAAAAGCGCCTTTTTATACTGGTAATCTCTATAACAGTGTTCATTATCTATCTTTCAAATACTTTATTATGAAATCTGTAAGTTTATCAAAATGTTGAAAACATAACAAATCTTCATAACCACTTATTGGTTGGCCATATATAATAGGTAAACAATTGGCGTTTTGTGCACACAGAATATCCGTGATGCTGTCGCCAACGAAAAACACGTTTTCTCTATCTATAGGCAATCTACTCTCTTCTAGTGCAAACAACAATGGGATTGCAGATGGTTTATCTTCTGCAGTATCGCATGAACCAACTACTCTTTTAAAGTAAGAATCTAGTTTAAAATAGGTAACTTCTTCACGTAAATTAATATTTTTTTTATTACTTACTATTGCTAGATAAATATTGTGGCTTTTTAACGTCTGCAACATTTTCTCTACTCCTTGATTTAGAGTAATGTTTTGCAATAGTGCATTATCTAAGTATTGTTGGTATATTTGATTTGCTTTTTTCCACTGATCGCCAAATAAATTGACCATATAGCTTTTTCTTGACTCATGGGAGTTTCTATCAGCAGCTTTATTACTATGCCCCATTGAGTCTAAAGTATGCTGGATGGCATTAAAAATATTGTCTTGGGTGTCAACTAAGGTGTTGTCCCAATCGAATACTACTGCTAATGGGCTGTTTTTCATTTCTACATTGTTACGTATTTTAAGTTAATAAGTAAATAACATTTTAATGAAAAAAATGTAAATATGATGCCCTTGGTGGTTTGAAAGAAACACTCTTTATTGCAAGTTGTGTTAACCATTTTGCATAATGGGCTATTATACTAGTTATTATATGTTTTATTAGTAGGTAGATATGGTTAAGGTTAAAAACACGTCTCAAAAGGGTATAGAAAAATTTTAAAGATATTTTAAAGTGTTCTCCAGGTCCTTTTTTCCAGAAGGAGCTTCATTAGAAGGTAAAGTAAAGACCATTGCTGAATTGAATCAGAAGCTTGAAAGTCGAAAGAGCCATTCAGCTGAAAAAGTACATCAAGGTTTTGAAAGGATTGTTGAGCTTGACCACCAGTGTAAAGGCAAGGGTATTTTCAGAAGTGGAAAAGTTGCATGACCAAAAAGTAACAGAGAATCTCCAAGACACTCCGAAGAAGGCCACAATAGAAGGTAAAGATTTTGAGCAAAGTAGACAAAAAGAGACTTCTGTGCAAACAGAGACACAGTCATCGGTAAATACGGGAGTTCGAACCTCACAAAAGCCTAAATCACAAGCTGTTAGTTTTTCAATAGGTAAAGGTTCTACAGAAAAGAAATCCAGCAATAAACCTAAGTCGAGTGAGAAGGGGATAGTGTGCCTCAGCCACAAGAAAATCAAAAAGAAGAAGGGTTTTTAGTCTTCTGAAGCGCTTTGTTAAGAGAGTATTAAAAAACACTTTTAGGCGAAGATGAAAGGAGTGTAGAGAATGCTCGTGGCATGAAAGAAGGTATTCAAAGAGATATGTCAAATAATGAAAGTGCAACAAAAGAGTATGGATCAGAGTTATTTCATAAGTATAAAAGGAAAGGAATTCAATTTAGGACCAGGAGAGGCTTTTTATTAATCAAGATAAAGCTCTTAACATTAATGTTGCATACAATAACCTTGAGATAAAATAAAACCTGCAGCAAAGTATAACCTCTCTTTAATATTGTCAATGTGGTCAACTTAAATATCAATAGTAAAAAATATAATGTCCGACCTGGTGAATCTTTAGTTACGGAAGTCCTGGTTTAAAAATTGATGTAGTAAATGGCTATCAGCGGAGCAAGCACTTCAATAAAATTTGAAGTCAAGATTAAAGCATAAGTAAAGGATTAGAGCAGGTAACAAAACTTGAGAATCCGGTGATAACTTCTATTAACACTCCTAAAGTAAACGAATTAGATACAAGCCATATAAAGATGGCTTACCTTTACAATTTAAAAAAGTACTTAATTATACAATAGATTTCTTGCATAATTTGAACTAAAGGCTTGACATTACGTTGCGTGCTCTTGAATTGCTTCAGCTACAAATATTTAAGAAATCCACCAAGTAAGAAAAAGACAAAAGAAGCCCTAGTTAATATCTATTTAAAAACACTAGCGTTTTTTTATGTTTTAAATACTTAATAATCGCGACTTAGTTGTTTTTTATTGCAACTAACCTTTAGTCATAAATGTTTTAGAAATTTACTAGGCAAAAAAAAGGCAAAAGATATATTGTGGTAGATAGTATTTACTCTCTAATCCTGCAAGTTAGCATATTATACTGTCCTAAACGCTTTATAAGCGAGTTTCAACTTATATAGGTAAAAAATTAGAAATATTGTGAAGACATAAGGTACATATAGTGCAAAAAATTAAACATAAGATGCTAACTATATAACACTTTATTATTTTAATCTGCACAGATTGAAGGTAACTTAACACCCCCAGTATCGGGATAAGGGGGCTAGCGAGGTTTGTCAGGTAGTTTTTTTAACGTGCTGCCGCAAGTTTGTTATGCAAGGAAATTCTATAGATTGGGTATCATAATAATTATAGCTGCATTAATTTTGGTGTATGTGACCTTGAAAGGTCATAGTTCAATACTTAAATCATTAGGGTAGCAGGTAAATGATGGAGCTCAAAATGCATAATGTAAAAGGAACTGAAAATTTAAAATTTGATGCTGAGGTAGGAAAAGTACTGAATATAGTAATTCATTCACTTTATACTAATAAAGATATTTTTCTGCGTGAGTTAGTATCAAATGCATCAGATGCATGCGATAAATTGCGCTATGAATCTCAACTAAACCCTAATTTGCTAGATTCAAGTGGTGAGTTAAAAATCACTATTAGCTCTAACAAAGATGAGAATGAGCTGTATGTAACCGATAATGGAATAGGGATGAGCAGACAGGATTTAATAGGTAATCTCGGTACAATTGCGAGCTCTGGTACGCAAAAGTTCTTGGATGCAATTAAGAATAGCAAAGATTCAAGCCAAGCTGTAGAACTGATCGGAAAATTTGGTGTCGGGTTTTACTCAAGCTTCATGGTTGCCTCAGAGGTGATAGTTGAATCTCGAAAGGCAGGGGAAGAGGAATCTTGGGTCTGGAGATCTACAGGAGATGGAGAATATTCAATCAGTAAGTTGGATAATCAAATCCCTTGTGGAACGAAAATTACCTTGGTTATGCGTCCTGAAGAGAATGAGTTTTTAGACAAATTTCGCATTGAAAACATTGTTACTACCTATTCGAATCACATAAATTTTCCTGTTGAATTTATAGATGAAGAAGGAAAAAGTGAAAAACTAAACAGCAAGGCTGCAATTTGGACTAAGCTAAAAAATGACGTTACTCAAGAGGAGCATAATGATTTTTTCCGTGGTGTTGCACATGTTGGCGGAGAGCCTTGGATGATATTGCATAATAAAAATGAAGGGGCGATAGAATATACAAATTTGCTTTATGTTCCCTCTATTAAACCCTTCGATTTGTTTCACCCAGATAGACGTTGCTCTGTAAAATTATATGTAAATAAGGTGTTTATTACTGAAGATAATGTACAAATCATACCACAATACTTACGTTTCTTGAAAGGTGTTGTCGATTCACCAGATTTGCCCCTTAATATCAGCAGAGAAACACTGCAGAATAATCGTGTTGTTGAGCAAATCAGAAAATCCCTCACTAAGCGTGTGATATCAGAGCTCGGTAAGAAGGCAAAAGAGAATTTAGAGGAATACACGAAATTCTGGACCAATTTTGGTGCGGTATTAAAAGAGGGTCTCTGTGAAGCTATGCCAACTGAGGAAAGAGAAGCGCTGCTCTCAATTTGCAGGTTCCATAGCACTGGTGATAAAAAATTAGTCAGCATTGACGACTATATAAGCAGAATGAAGCCTGAGCAGGGCCATATCTATTATCTAACTGGAAACAGCCTTGATTCAGTAAAAAATAGTCCACAACTTGAAGGATTTATCAGCAAAGGACTGGAGGTTCTTCTGTTTGTTGATCCAGTAGATGATTTCTGGACTAGTGTGATTCATGAATATAAAGGTCAAAAATTTAAGTCTGTGACTCGTGCTGATGTTGATCTGGAAAAATTCTCTCCGGAGGAAAAGGATAAAGAGAATAAATCAGATGAAGAAAGGGCTGAGGGAAATACGGATTCTATATTGCAGTATTTCACCAAAGTTCTTGGTAATGCAGTGAAAAGCGTGAAAATTTCTAAAAAATTGACTGATAGTCCTGTATGTCTAGCAGTTGATGAGGGTGCTATGGATCTTAGAATGGAGCGTTTTTTACGCGAACAAAATCAGCTAAATTACCGCACACCAAAGGTGCTTGAGGTCAACACTAAGCATTCTGTAATAAAAAGCATAATAAAATCTTACGCTGAGAACGGTGAAAACCCGACATTGGAAGATATGGTCCACCTATTGTTTTATCAAGCTTGCATAGTGGAGGGCGAAGAGATGGACGACGCAAGCCTGTTTGCTAAGAAGTTAAATAATTTGCTTGACAAAGTTATAATTTAGTGCTATTCTAAATTAGGCTAATTTATAGTGAGTGGTAAATATGACTGATCAAACAGATTCTCTGGATTCAAGCTGGGAGAAAGTAGGTATAAATCAAGGAACAGCTGAAATTAAAGAACATTACCATTACAAAGATTAACCTGATCAAGGTTCTAGTACAGCAATTACGTTAGAATTTCAACTAACACAATCTTTGCTCAGTAGAGTAAAGGTAAATAAGGATAATAAAAATGCAAATTCTGGCAAGCAAGCACGATTTGACTTGAACAGAATGAATTTTATGATTAATGGAAAAATAGTAGATAAAGAGTACATTATCAGATTATATGGTGAGAACAATTACTTAATTCCAAGTGGAAGCGAAGATTACCGCCTGTTTGCTAAGAGAGTTTTTACAGGAATGTTTGAATATGCTAAAGCAGAAGTTCCAAATAACCGTATACTGGAAAAATTAGTTATCAATTGCAATCAAGCGGGATATGAATTTGCAATATATGAATAAATTTAGCTTATACTTGCTCAATATTATTTAATAATGACAATTCCTGAAAAAATGATAAATCTTTGTTGTAATAGTGCAGATTCTGTAAGTGTTGAATATAGTGATGTTATAGTTGTAAAAAATTTAGATCCAGAACAATTGGAACAATACAAATCTAGTAGTAAGCTAGAATTCACACTTAAATTTCAAAATGGTAAAGTAGAGTATAAAAACAGTAAAGTAACACTCACTATTCCTGAGCAATTAAAGAATTGCAAAGCCAATGGCAAAAGTTTACTAGGTGATATCAATGAACATTTTAAAGATACTGATAATGAAGTTGTTGAATGCCTTGTGGACAAAATTGCTGATGGCCTTAAGTCATTTATTATAAATCTGGAAGATTTAAATGTTGATGGTTCATCTATTATCAATGAAGATGATGATGCTCCAGTACAAATACTTGATAGCACAGAGTATGGTGGTACAACAGAAGAGCAGTTGCTGATCCAGGGTATTGTTAACAATGTTGTAGGCACATTAGCAGGTATTGTAGAAGTTCCTATAGGGATGGCAACTGATTGGGTGTGGCCCCAAGACCAAAAGTAATGTAGAACTAAGACATGATATTGAGGAGTTTTCTATCATCGCTGAAAGTTTTACCTTTGATGAGTTAGTAGATGTCATAAATAAAGCAAAAAATCATAATAATTACACGGATTTAGATAAAGTTATAAATAGTATAAGAGAAGGTAAGAAAGATGATAGAACTGTCACTGATTTTGATCGTGATAATTTGAGGAATTTTTGCTCTGAATAACTTAATTTAACAGCACGAACAGATCATCATAGATCTATGCATGAAATGCTGGTAAGCAAAATTTTTAACGAGGAAAATGGTAGAAGTTATTATTCAGTGAAAAAACTTGTACTATTAGCAATTGCAGCTGATGATTCACTTGTAGAAAAGTATGCAAATGCAAATAAGGATATATTACTCATGCAAAGATGAAGATTTAGGTAGGCTACTTATTAGTGTTAGTGGACAAGTATATATATTGATATTTTATTAAAAGATTTAAGAAATAAGTTAGGTAATGCAAAGGAATACTTTGAAGTGTTCTCTATATTAGAGAGAGCGTTGTCTATTAAAAATATGGAATGTATGATTAAAGTACTGGAATTACTTCAAAATATTAAACTTTGATTATATTTACCCAGGCTATAGCTCGATCCCTTTACATTTTGTGATTCACTGTGGTAAATTTAATGTAACAAAGATTATTATTAATCATGAAGTTGTTTATATTAATAGTATAGACAATTTAGAACATACACTTTTGCATTATGCTGTAACACGCGACAATTTAGTAAGCTTGCTTATTAAGAATGGTGTTGAGGTTGATATAAAGATAGGGAATATGGTAAAACAGCTTTACGTTGGGCTGCCTACAATGGTAAGTTTGAAATAATGAAACTGCTTGTGAAAGAGGGAGCTGATTGGAATATTAAAGATCAAAATGGTAAGACAGCTTTAGATTTGATAGGAACAAGGCCAAAATCAAGTCGTGAAAGTGACACACTGCCTACTAATGAGTCAGAGATTACAAAATCCTTAAAGCTTTAAATAGTAAAACACCTTGTATTATGCTATTGAAAATAGAAATTATGACACAGCTAAAAAGCTTCTTGTAAAAGGTGTTGATATTAATACTAAGAATAGCTATAAGACACCTTTAAGCAGGGCTATTACAAATAGTGATTTGAACTTTCTAATACTTCTGTTCAATCATGATATTAGTGCTAATATTGAAATCCAGAACGGTTATAATACTCACTTATCCTCGGCTATCCAAAGAGATAGAGTATACAAGAACGGTAGACATGGGAAGTAGCTAAAGATTACTTCTTGAGGGGAGCTATTGTGAGGAGGAACTTAAAGAAGCTATTGCAACAACTAGTTTTGAAATAGTAAAATTTTTTGTGAGTAAAGATACTGTTATAACTGAAGAAATTATAGAATATGCAAAATACTACGTGAAACGTAAAAGTCATATAAGTGAATATCCAGGTGGATTGGAAAGTGAGAAGCAAGTTCTTACTAAAATATTAGGCTTTCTTGAGGGTAAATTTAATAATATGCAACTTGATAGTGACTTAGTAGGTAAACCTGCAACCCTAAACCAGGCAGTGGATGAGGCGGATGATGAACAATTGCAAAGCCCAGAGCCCAAAAGTGCTGACGGCTGCTAGCAGAAAAAATATTGTGAACAATGAAGGGGCTTCAAAAGGAGAAGCCTATAGGCAATAACCATGAGGGAAGCAAAATGCATAGTGATGATTAAAATACGAAAAGCATAAAAGAAAGACTGTCTGATGCTATCTAGAATACCAATTTCAAAAAAGTGAAACGTTTAGTGAAACAAGGGGTGATGATATAATACAACTTATTTTAAGTAAAGCTTTAGAAGAAGCTGCATCAGGTAGAGGTTGATAAGAAAGATAAGAAATCTAAAAGGAGCTTATAAGATTAGAGAATTTCTTGAAGAAAAGCTTAAGAACATAGGTGATAATGTTGCTGCATCATCAGTGGATGATGAAGATGTTGGTGCTACTACAAGTAGTAAAAAGAAAAAACCAGCTACTGGTAAGCCTACTGAACAGGTGATATTGCAAATAGATGATAAGTTAGAGCTTGGAGTAAACCCGATCTGCGGGGTTCACCACGACTTTCATAAAAGCGTTCTGCGAATGATGCTGGGAGCAATGGCAGTTCTTCAAGTTTCGTCAAATTACCTAAAAGTGATACTGAAAATAGCAATAGTGACTGTGTTGAAATTTCTTCTGAGGATATAGTTAAGGAGGATTCCGCACTCGAAAGTAACAGCAGTATGCAAAATATATAGCCGGGAAATTCAGTGCCATTATCTAGTATTTCTTCAAATATTGACAATGTACATACAACTGAAGGGCCTGTGGTAACTACAGCAAATATGTGGGATAGTAATTGGTCAATTTGAAAGTAAAGATGTAAATAAAGTTTACTACCGCCTTCATCACTATTTAAATCCTTTTCATTGCTAATTTTATCACAGAGTTTTATAATAGATGATGGTGAGCTTAGTGATGACTCTTCAGATCTTATCACTTAGAGATGTTGGCAGTGAAAATATTAGTTGCAGCTTGTTGTGTCTAATTGCTGCTGTAATTATATACTATTATAATGAGTCTTTAAGTTTGCTTTAAAAAGAAGGTAAAGTCGATCTCTTTGTTAAAGAGGGAGTTGCTGTACAACAGTAAACTAGGGAATAAATATAGTAGTCTACCATTGAATAACTTATTATAATTGTATTGATTATTAATAGATAAAAACTTGGTAGACTACGAAGAAATATTCTTAAATAAAATCAAAGATATAAAAGAAGAAGGGCGCTATCGTGAATTCACGCATTTTGCGTCGTTGCCTGGCAGGCTTCCCTATATTATGGATTGTGAAAGAAATAGGGAAGTCATCGTTTGGTGCAGTAATAACTATTTGGGGATGTCACAAAATGAGAGTGTTGTTGCCGCTATTCAAAATTCGTCAGTTGGTGCAGGGGGAACAAGAAATATATCTGGTACAACGAAAGAAGTTGTCGAACTAGAACAATCACTAGCTTGTTTGCATAACAAGGAGGCTGCTTTAACTTTTGCTTGTGGCTACCTTGCTAATCAAACTACACTTAGCACTTTATCGTCTGTTATTCCTGATGTAGTAATTTTTTCAGATGAGAAAAACCATTCTTCGATGATAGAAGGCATAAAATCAGGAAAAAGACCGAAACATATATTTAAGCATAATAATGTTGACCACTTAGAACAATTGTTAAAGTCTGTAGACAGAAAAACGCCAAAAATAATAGCGTTTGAGTCCATATATTCAATGGATGGCGATATAGCACCGCTAAGAGAAATATGTAACCTGGCAGATCAATATAATGCAATTACCTACTTGGATGAGGTACACGCAATTGGCATGTATGGTCTACGCGGTGGTGGAATTGCGGAAAGAGAAGGTCTAATGGACAGAGTGACCGTTATTCAAGGTACATTATCAAAAGCGTTTGGAGTAATGGGTGGATATATAGCGTCTTCAAAGAGCTTGGTGGATGTAATAAGAAGTTCTGCTCCAGGATTCATTTTCACTACTGCTATGTCGCCTGTTTTAGCAGCAGCGGCAAAGGCAAGCGTTGAGCATCTAAAATCAAGCAATGTTGAAAGGGAAAAGCAAAGACAAGTTGTTGAAAAAGTAAAAAACTCGCTGAGCAGTGTGGGAATTAATTTTATTCCAACAGAAACTCATATAATTCCAATAATAATTGGCGATCCAGAGTTATCCAAAAGGGCATCAAAATTATTATTTGATGAGTATGGAGTATATGTTCAACATATAAATTACCCGACGGTTCCAAGAGGAACTGAGCGTTTTCGCATTACTCCTACACCTTATCATACCGATGAAATGATAGAACATTTAACAGAGTCGCTTATAAAAGTTTTTGTGAAATTGTCTGTTTCTGTAGCTTGTTTATGTTAGCTTAACATCTCCAGCAATGATAAATCCATTGCCTTCCGTTAGTCTGCCAGCGCTTTCTTGGAGAAGAAGTCTACCTAGCAAAGCCTTATATTTGTTAACTCCAGAGTAGACTATTCCACTGTATCTTCCTGCAGCAAGGTATGTAAAACCTAAAACTGTTGAGCCGACAGAACGTATATTACTGTTACCTGGAAGTAATTTATTTAACAAATTACCACTTACATCTATTAAATTCCCTTCATGACTTTTCATTCTCATTTTTATATGACGAGATCTAAAGTCTTCAAGAAAAGCCCCTTTCTTTTCTTCTGCCCAAAAAGTTTCTCTAAGAGCAGGAGTATTAACTACAGCTGCCACAACTTTATTTTTGTGAACAAGACAAACTGATACTGCAAAATAAACCATGCGACTAGAAAAATTTTCCCTGCCCTCTATAGGCATGATAAACCAAGTATAATCCTTCTCTTTTGCTTCTTGATCAATATCGTCTTCAAAGATGAACCCATAGTCTTGTTTGTAATCATGCAAGCAATTGTATATAGTTTGCTTAGATCTTGAGTAAGTTTTATTGATAAAGTCTGCTGACTTAACATTGGAAATTTGCAATTCATTGAAATCACGCATAAGCTGCTTAGAAGCACTGCGCACAGAATCAAGCATCACGTTAATCCTTGGTGATGAAATGGACATTCTTCCTTTTACTCTTTCACTCTTTCGTAATAGCTATTATCTGGAGTATATACTACAATTTTGTCCTCTTCTTTTATAAATTGAGGAACATTAATGCGCATTCCATTTTCCAAAACTGCTGGTTTATAAGAGGAAGTAATAGTCTGCCCCTTAATAAAAGACTCTGTTTCTTTTACAGTCAATCTTACATAATCTGGCACATGCGCAAAGATTATTTTATCTTGGTAGGTTACTACCTTAATTTTCATATTATCCTGTAAATAAATCTTTTTTTCTTCCAATAAGTCCAAATTTATAGTGATCTGCTCGTAGTTACTTGGATGCATAAGATTCACAATATTTCCTTCAGTAAAGAGATAAATATATTCTTCCTCATCTAAAATTGCCCTTCTAATTGTTGCATCAGAACGGAACCTTTCGTAGAGTTTTGCTCCGGTTTTGATGTTTTTCATTTCGGCTTGTATGTATGCACCACCTTTACCGGGTTGAGTATGCATGATACTTACAACCAAAAATAATCCACCATTATGTTCCAACACTTGACCTGGCCGGATATCATTAGCTCTTTCTGCCATAATTACATTTTCAGTTTGATCTTACGATTATAAATGGCTTTTATATAAATATCAAAGCCTTTATTAACCAATAAACTCCGGCATATTGAGCGTAATATACCTTTCCTTTATGTTTACATATGGAAATATCTCTTTAGTAAATGGTAGCATAATGTTCTTTTTTGTACTGATAACTGAAATTTCCAATATGTCTCCTGAACCGAAATTATATATAGATTTTATGTAGCCATATAATTCGTCATTTTCCAGCCTTATTTCCATGTTTACAAGATCACTTTGGTAGAATTCATTCTCATCATTTAACTTTAGTAGCTTGTTTCTTTCTATGTATAGTTTCTTATTTCTTAAAAACTCTGCTTCGTTGCGAGAATTTACTCCATTTATTGTAGCGATTACTAAATTTTCACCTATGACAGACACTGAGTCTATGTCATAATTCTTACTACCACTTATTAGCTTACCATACAATGAGATATTTTCAGGTTTTTCAGTGAAAATTTTGACTTTAACAGCTCCTTTAATTCCATGAGGAGAAGTAATGATTCCCATGCATACTAAATTATCTTTCATATTGATATGGGTCGGAAGATTTCTCAGACAAATATTGAGTCAGAATCTCAATGCCTTCATCAATTTCTTTTTCAGTGATAATGAGTGGAGGAAAAATCCTTACAACATTATCTGATGTTGCTCCAACAGTAAGCAAGCCACGATGACTTAGCTCGCCTGCAAACTTTTGATTATCCATTTTCACTTTTATTCCAAGCATCAACCCCTTTCCTCTTACTTCTTCTATTATTGGGAATTTACTTGCCAGGTCTTCTAGTTTATTTTTTAAATGCCTACCCCTGATCTCAACATTTCCTAGAAAGCCAGGGCTGAGTAATTTATCAAGTACAGCATTGCCTACTGAAGTTGCGAGTGGATTACCACCAAAAGTGGAACCGTGCATACCAACTGTTATATATTGTGCAGCCTTCTCAGTTGCAAGACAAACTCCTAATGGAAAACCGCCTCCTATTCCTTTTGCAAGAGCACATATATCAGGTTTCACTCCTATATGTTCGTATGCAAATAATTTTCCTGTTCTACCAGTACCACATTGTATGCAATCAAAAAATAGCAATATGTCATTCTCATCACACAGCTTTCTTAGTTCTTTCATAAAGGCATCGTTCATTACTTTAATACCGCCTTGCCCTTGTATTGGTTCTATTAGCATTACTCCTATATCATTAGAAATTGCTTTCTTTACGCTTTCGATATTGGGCTCGATGTTATCACACCAGTCAATGTAGGGATTCAGTAATTCAGAAAATTTCCGTTTATCGTTTGTAGCACAAGTTAAGAAGGTTCTTCCATGAAATGCACCATGAAATGTTAAAATTCTATGGCGGTTTTTATTACCTTTTCCATTTTGGTAAACCCTAGCAATCTTTAGCCCGCACTCTACTGCCTCTGATCCAGAATTTGCGAAAAATACAGTATCAGCAAAACTGTTGTTTATTAATTTTTCTGCAAAGTTATTAGCAGTAGGTATATTATAGGTATTCGATATATGCCATAGCCTTTCTCCTTGCAAATTAAGAACGCTAGTTAATTGCAAATTAGTGTGACCTAAGCTACTGACAGCTATCCCAGAATGAAAATCTATGTAGCGCTTACCATCAATATTATATAAGTAAATGCCTTTTCCATAAGAAAAATTTATATTAATAGGAGAATAAACTGGCAAGATAGGAGAAATTGTCATAAAAGTATGATACGCTGAATTCTAAATTAATAACATAAAAGCCGTTATTTCACAATGAGAAGGATATGTATAAGATAAGTAAATTAATACTTTCTGCACTAAAGGCGAATAAATATACAAAAGTTATTGTATTATTCTCATCAATTTTTGTGATTTTATTTAGCGTGATATATTGTAATTATTCGCTAAGGGATAATTTTCTTTCTTCTTACTGTGATTCAAGTGTAAGCTTAAAAAGTGTACTGGAAAATAGCATAATAAAAAAGTACCATTACCTACTGATAGAAAAACATCACATTAAATACAAAAGTTTTGATTATATAAACCAACTGATAAAACTGCGTGCTGAACTGTTACAATCAGTTGGTGAAGTGAAGGACTTGGGCTTAATACTATATGATCAAAATAGTAGAATAATATTCAGTCACTTTAACACTCAAGAGCATGATTATGAGCAGTTACTTACAAACGATGAAATTGATAAATTACTAAATAATCAAGAGATATTTTACACTATAGGACATACACTAATTTCTATTTTTCCCATATTTCATGAAAATGACACTAAGCCATCATTTTTTTTGAAGATTATTCAAAACCACGACAACTTTTACGTTATGGTATATAGCCTGTTTTTAACATTTTTAGGATTATTATTAATAATTTTAATATTAGTAATGCTTTACTTGCACTTTTCTAATACCCAAATGCTAGTCAAGCAACATAAAACTAATATTGAATTACAACAAATGAAAGAAGCATTAGAGCAAGAGAATACGAATAAGCTAAAGTTTTTCGCAAGTGTCACACATGAGCTGCGCACACCTCTTAACGCTATTATTGGATTTGCAGAATTGATCAAAAATGAAACCTTGGGTTCAATGGATAACTATCAATACAAGGAGTATGTGGACGATATATATAACGCAGGAACACACTTGCTTGCTTTAATTAATGATGTATTAGATTTTTCAAAGGCTGAATCAAGTAGTTTAACAGTAGAAAAAGTGAAGTTTAACCTGAACAAGATAATAGATTCGTGCTTAAATATGCTGTCACCTAAATTAAAAGAAACCGGGATTAGTTTAGAGAAGGAGATACCTAATAGACAATTACTAGTTATCGCAGATCCCAAGAGGATGAAACAAGTTATAATAAATTTATTATCAAATTCAATCAAGTTTACTCCTAAGGATGGTTTAATAAGAATGGTGATTAAGGAAAACATAGAAAAAAACTCATTGACTATTGAATTTCATGACAATGGGATAGGGATAATGCAGCAAGACATATATAAAGTTATGTCTGTTTTTGGCCAAGCAGATTCAGGATATAGAAATGAAGGTACTGGTATTGGATTACCACTTAGTAAAAAATTAGTAGAATTAATGGGTGGCACTTTCAACATCAAAAGCGAAGCAAAACTTGGTACTACAATAACGTTAAACTTCTTTTATGAAGAGCAGACATGTGAAGATTTGATTGATTTTTAACTAGAATTCTTGAAAACTCTGACTACAATTTATTATAAGTATTATTAACGGAGGGAGATGTGGAATTGGCAGTAGGAAATAATGCACCGGATTTTAGTTTACCAACAGATTCTGGTGAAAATTTATCACTGAGTGATTTTTTTGATAAAAAAAATATAGTTCTTTATTTTTACCCTAAAGACGATACACCAGGTTGTACGCTGGAAGCAAAAGGCTTTAGAGATAAAATAAATGATTTTTCTTCCCTTGATACAGTGATAATTGGTGCATCAAGAGATAGTATTAAGTGCCACGCTAGCTTCAAGGCAAAATATTCTCTACCATTTTATTTAATTTCTGATGAAAACGCTGAAATGTTGGAAAAATATGGTGTTTGGGTAGAAAAGAGTATGTTTGGCAAAAAGTATATGGGAATAGAACGCACTACTTTTTTAATAGATAAAAAAGATAAGATAGTGAGAATCTGGGAGAACGTAAAAGTTAGTGGACATGTTAATGAGGTTCTGGAAGCAGTAAAGAAAATATAAATTAAAGAATAGGCTAATGGCTGCCCATTGCTACATAAAAAAGTTGAAATTAAGTAATTTTCGTAACCATTTAAATTTTGAACTGGACTCAGATGACAGTTCAGTTGTGATAATTGGCAAAAATGGTATCGGTAAAACTAATATACTTGAAGCAATCTCGTTGCTTGCTAAAAGCAATGGGATGAAAAAAGCAAAAGCCAGTGAGATGCAAAATAGATTCAGTAATAAAGATTGGGCAGTGCACTATGATTTTTTTAATGGAGCAGACCTTAACTCAATCGGTATTGCAAAAAGTTTCAATAAGAAGCTGATACAAATTGGTGGAAAAATGCAATCAAGTTACTCATCTCTATATAGAATATCCAATGTAATATGGCTAATTCCACAAATGGATTATATTCTTCTTAATTCTCCAAGTGATAGGTTGAAATTCTTAGACCGTATAGTTTCACTATTTGAAGAAAATTACGCTTGCTACTACATGAGATATAGAAAAGCTAAATGCGAGCGAGGTAGACTGTTAAGGGAAAACATTTTAAACAAGAGTTGGCTTTCTAGCCTTGAGAATATCATGGCTGTTAATGCAGTTAATATCTTAGATATGCGATTATCTGTTTTAAAAATGTTGCAGGACACAATTAATAGCTATTCTACTCAATTTTTTCCAAAGGTGAGTTTGAAATTTAACAGCCAGCTAACTTTAAGCGATACTGCAAAATATTTTCAGAATCGTTTAAGGGAAAATAGAGAAAAAGACTCGTTGACTGGTAGGATAACCTTTTGTGTAAATAACGATAAATTTCAGGTTTTTTGTCAAAGAAGAGACTTACCAATAAATCTGTGTTCTACTGGAGAACAGAAGTTATTACTGCTTTCTATTATTTTATCTAGTGTAAAAGCAAGGTGTATTCATTACAATAAGGCACCTCTCCTTCTACTTGATGATATAATGTCTCACCTGGATAAGTATTATAGAAAAGTGTTAATAGAAGAGATGTTAAGTATTCGATGTCAAGCCTGGATAACTGATGTAGATCAAAATAATTTTGGTAACTATATTGATTATTTCAAAATTATTGAATTATAGATGAATGCCATTTTTCAAACTGGCTCCAATTACTTACCATAATTGGACAAGAAGTCAAAATCTCTGTTTCTTAAATCCTCATTCAAGCAGGTACAAAAAGAGATTCTTTCCTTTTCAACAGATCTTATGTAGAAAATAGACTTTTTGCATAACCTAGAAAAAAGGCAGATATTTATTATTTTAAATATTAACATTTTTTGTGGCGCTGCTGCTTCTAAATTGCTTCAGCTACAAATATTTAAGAAATCCACCAAGTAAGAAAAAGACAAAAGAAGCCCTAGTTAATATCTATTTAAAAACACTAGCGTTTTTTTATGTTTTAAATACTTAATAATCGCGACTTAGTTGTTTTTTATTGCAACTAACCTTTAGTCATAAATGTTTTAGAAATTTACTAGGCAAAAAAAAGGCAAAAGATATATTGTGGTAGATAGTATTTACTCTCTAATCCTGCAAGTTAGCATATTATACTGTCCTAAACGCTTTATAAGCGAGTTTCAACTTATATAGGTAAAAAATTAGAAATATTGTGAAGACATAAGGTACATATAGTGCAAAAAATTAAACATAAGATGCTAACTATATAACACTTTATTATTTTAATCTGCACAGATTGAAGGTAACTTAACACCCCCAGTATCGGGATAAGGGGGCTAGCGAGGTTTGTCAGGTAGTTTTTGCACTTAATCCTTTCTATATATGCTAAAAAAACTAGACACTAGCTAGCCACTTGGATGACAGCTATAATGGTTGTACTTAGATGAGTAGGTAATGCAGGAAGTCTAGCTTTTAATATACTGCCTCAGAATATTGAAATAAGGAATTGATTTATTAATCTTAGTTAGTACTTTTATCGATATTGTTATATTAAAATAGTAATATAATAATTCTCTTTATTAAAAAATAATATAAAACTATATTTATATTAAGAAAATTACTCGAAATTAACTCGAATACACAGAAGTTAAAGAAGCAATAGATTTTAACCACAAACGCAGGGTTGATCAAGGATAATGGAGTTGCTTATGGACTTAGCTATCAAGATAACAGCAATGGAAGCAGCAAGGTAAAATTACTTACCAGCCCTTTATCTTAACCAAAAAAATACAAGTGTGATACAGCAAATGAACTCAAAGACCAACTAACCTTACATTAATAGAAGATTCAGCCGAAATAGATAAAGTTGTGGTTATCTTTCTCGAAGAAGGGAAAAAATACATCAAAGGTTTAATGTTGGACACTTACAAAATTAAGCAGTCAACCAATGCTCCTTCAGTTGAAGGTTTAGGTAAAGCTAAACTAAAAAAAGTATCAATAGTAGCAGTCTTGCAAATAAAGGCAGTAATTACCTCTAAACAAAGGCAGTTAATGGTGATAATGCAATATTATTGTAATTGCCCATAATTTAAAAGACCAAACTTTAGTCTCTTAGTATTTCAAATCAGACAAGAATGGAAAATTTAAAGTATCAGATAGAAAAAATAAGATTATAGAAAGGAAATTGTTCAAGTTTAACATCCGCGGCGGGGTAAATTGCATTAAACGAAAATACAATGCTCTATTCACAAGTGAGGAAAAGAATTATTGGGAATTAAGAAGTAAGAAAACGCACATTTTTAAATTTAATGTGGCTGAAGTAATTGAGGATCTGAAGGATGAAAAAGGAGTTAACGACTTTTTACTTGGTAATAGAAACGGTCAAATAAATAAAACGTCATCTTTCCCTAGTGAACATGAAATAAGCTTTTTACAGTACGCGAAGCAAACTAAAGACAAAGATCTAGTTGCTTTTCTTGAAAACTACCAATCAACTAACAAGCAGAGGTACGTATAGTAACTATATTTAAAAATGGATCAATATTGAACTTTCTTGATTATGAATTTGAAGATTATGTAGGGCAATTGTACATTAAAGATAGTGGCCAAGACAATTTTACTATAACCGCAATCAGTAGGAAAATATCATAATTTTTAGTCATAAAAACTCTGAAAAACATTACAAGGTAATAATAATACCAACAAATAGTATTAAAGTTCTCAGCAATTTTGTTAGTATCATTAACGGTCAATTTACACACAGCATTATTTCCAGCATTACCTTTGCCCCTATAAACTACTACAGAGAAAGTTGAGACTTCTACGAAAACGCCAACCACTGCAATTACTGATACAATAAAAGCTGACGCTGTAGAGGCTACTTAGCCTTCAACAACAGAATTAACAACTTAAACAAGTACTGAGAAAAGTCTACAACAATGGAACCTATAACAGTAGCTGTTACCTCACAAACAACAACAGTAACTGAACAAGTAACAATGTCAACTCACGTTTCAATAACAAATTTAGAGGAAACTACATAAACATTATTTACTATACCAAGTACTAGAAGAATAAAAGAATCAACAACTCCTATATTTATTACGACTTTATTTCCTTAATCCATCCCTTCTATACAACCGCTTGACGTGTATAGCAGGTAAACCTAATGAGGCAAGTTGGATCTGTATTTGGAGCAGTAAGTTTTATTGGAATAATAAGGAGGATTTATAGTATACAAATACGTTAAAGAATACCGCCATTGCAATGCCATTCTTGTATTAAAATTAGCTAATTTGGATTATGAAAATCAATCACATTCAAATAGCAATAAGGAATTTTTTATCAGTAACAGCAGAACAAGCAGTCCTGAAATAGTGCTAAATGGCATACCAGTAGAAAGCAGTAGCCAATTAAGCAGTTCATCACCTGTAAGCAGTAGAAGTTTAGAGTCTAGAAGATTATCTTGTGACAGCAATGATATATCAGGACATCATCTCTAGCTATCGCTTGATGTTTAATAGCATACCATTGACTAGCAGGGAAATTATTTTACTTTCATGATTTTCATGTTAAAATATAATTTCTAGGTGAAATAAGTAGCTGCTGTTGTGTGGTAAACACAGCAGAGGAAAGTCCGGGCTCCAAGGAAAAATAGTGACGGGTAACACCCGCCGGAGGTAACTCCAGTTATAGGACTACAGAAAATTACCGCCTAAATATTCTTAGGTAAGGGTGAAAAGGTGTGGTAAGAGCACACCATAGCAATGGCAACATTGGTAGTCAAGTAACCAACATTAGGAGCAAGATTAAATAAGAGTAGACTTTATGTTTTCTTCATATCTACTCGGGTAAATCGCATGCAGTAAATGGTAACATTTACTCTAGATAAATAGCTACATAAACAGAACTCGGCTTATATTTCACCTAGACATTCATATAAACATAGGTCACGCTATACTTAAAAACATGCAAGCATTTTATGCATTGTCCTTAACCTGTTCTGCTTGATAGTCACTACTATTTTCCCCTACATTAATACTGGAATACTCTTCCTCATCAACATACTCTTTCAGGACATACCCCCTGCCCCAAACGGTTTCTATGTGGCTTTTTCCATCATTTGCACTTTCAAGTTTCTTGCGCAATTTGCACATAAAGACATCAACTATCTTATTATCTGAAGGTTCATCTAAGCCGTTATAAAGATGATCTAAAAACATTTCTTTTGTTAATACTGTTCCTTTACGTAACGCTAGCAATTCTATCATAGAATATTCTTTATTAGTAAGGTGAACTGTTTTACCTTTTACCTCAACAACCCTGTGATCAAAATTGATGTTTATATTACCAATCTTTATCACTGACTCAGGATGGCCTTTAGTACGACGTACTATTGCTTTTATTCGAGCAAGTAGCTCACTCTTATGAAATGGTTTAGTTAAGTAGTCATCAGCACCGTACCCAAGTCCCTTAGCTTTATGATTAACAGCAGATATACATGAAAGTATCAAGACAGGAACTTTAATCTTTGCACTTCTTAACCTTAACAGTATATCATACCCATCAATATCACCAGGTAAGTGTATATCTAGAATAACTAGGTCATAGTGATCTCCATTTGAGGAAACCATATTGTTGTTGTAGTCTTGCGCAGAAGTTACAACATCACAAAAGTGCCCATCAGAAGTCAAAGCGTTAACTACAGTCTTTGCACTGACTTGATCATCTTCAATTAGTAATATACGCATATTTTACACCCCGTAAATAATTTATAATTTTAGTAATATATATAACTAAGGAAAGTAACAAATCAAACTTTTATTGATAAACGGCCAAAATTACTAACAGTAAACATATCATTTCAAAATTATATCAACAGATCTAAAATATAATAGATATGATATATATCATAAAAATAACACTGTTTTTAGTAAACATTGAACTAAAGTTGTTGCTATTAAAAGAATACTTAGGTTAATAAATATTTAACTATCTTATAACCTATATTATATTTTTAATTTACTTATTCTGCTATTCTAAAGTATAAGTAATACTTTCCAGGAACACTGTGTGACAATATCAATTTTAGGTGCTGGTGCATGGGGTACAGCAATTGCAAATTCACTGAGTGGTAAGCAAAATGTAATTCTATGGACTCACAATAAAACCACATTTGAATCAATTAGCAGAACAAGAGAAAGCGACAAATTATTAGGCTGTCAAATTCCTGAAAACGTATCAGTAAAATTGGCTATTAAAGAAACAGTTAACGCTTCAGCAATGATTTTTGCTGTTCCTACTCAGTCTCTTAGGAAAGTATGTCAGCAATTACACGATTGTAACTTAAAAAAAGATGTAGCAATAATTTTAGCCTGTAAAGGGATAGAAAAATCTACATTAAAACTACCAAGTGAAATAGTAAATGAAGTTTTACCTAACAATCCGGTTGCTATTTTTTCAGGTCCAAGTTTCGCTATAGAAGTTGCAAAAAAATTACCATATTCAATGGTTCTTGCATGTCAAGATGACACATTAGGTTCAAAGCTAATATCAGAACTACAGCAGGAAAACATAAAATTGCACTTCAGTAGCGATGTTGTAGGAGTACAGATCTGCGCAGCACTAAAGAACGTTTTTGCTATAGCATGTGGAATTGTTCTGGGTAAAAAACTTGGATTTAATGCCCACGCAGCACTGGTAACAAAAAGCATGAATGAAGTAAAGACCTTATATCTAGCAAAAACAGATAGCGTTAGTATAGACATAGATACGCTACTTGGACCTGCATGTCTGGGTGACCTAATTATGACATGTACATCCTTAAATTCAAGAAACCTGTCCTTTGGGTTTAAAATAGGTAGTAGTAACAATAGCTTTGATGCTCAGCAGACTCTGTCAGAGGGTAAGTCAGTGATTGAAGGTTTTAGTACCGCTCAATCTGCATTTAATTTAGCAGAGAAACTAAAGATAAAAATGCCTATATGTGAAGCAGTATATAGATTATTGTATGAAAGTGCATCTATAGAGGATACTATTTCCGTTTTTGTAGGTTAATTTTATAGTTTTGTGTACTGTGAAATTTTTATATAAATTGATATCAACATGGTGGCTATCTGGGACAGTAAAAAAAATGCCAGGCACTGTAGGCAGCTTAGCTGCTTATCCAATTGTTCCCCTAGTACTAAGTGACAAAATTTTAGGTGCAGCAATTATCCTTTTCTTATTCTTAATCGGGTTGTGGTCCACAGATAATTATATAAAACATTACCAGACTTCACATGATCCAAAGGAGGTAGTGATTGATGAAGTAGTTGGTCAATTTCTGACAATATTTCTAATTTCAGTATTGCTAAACCAAGAGGTGAGTTGCCCTTTATTGCTGTTGTGCTTTCTTTTCTTTAGGTTTTTTGATATAATAAAAACGTGGCCTATAAATTTGATTGATAAAAACATCAAAGGTCCTCTAGGCATTATGCTGGATGATATTATAGCTGCAATTTTAGCCTGTGTTCCTATAGGGGCTTTTTATTGTCTATTGTCTGTGTATGCGGGATAAGAAAATTTACTATTCAAGCTTAGTTATTCAAAATCTAAAGGATTATATACTTTATGCAGCAAATTTATCTAAGTGGGAAGTGCATGACAAATTCGATAATGTTACATTCACAATAAATGGTACTAGAGAGTCATTATTCAATTTTGTGTTTTGTGAAGACCAATGTACTGAGCTTTCTGTACAAAAAACTTTAGATTATCTTAGAGCAAGAAATATAGAAGCAACATGGGTAATGAATTCGCATACAAAGACACAGGGCATTTTAGAAAAGTGTGGAATAAAACACGTCAGCACACCAAAAAAAGTTTTACTTAACATGAAAAATTACTTCTTGCCAGCTGATGTTGTTCCAGGCTTAAAGTTGAACGCTGTAACTAGTAGCAACCTCTTAAAACAGCTAGATTCATATACTTCTAAGATTTTTCACCACAGTATTGGAATTGTTAGCACATTTTTTCGCGGGTTATCAAATTATGATGATAAAAACTCAGGATTAAGATTTTTTCTTGTAACACTAAACGATGAAATTATTGGAACATGCGGCTTTTATATTCAAGACAGCGTAGCCGGTTTTTACAGTGATGGAGTTTTGCCAATTTATAGAAATCGTGGGATAGGTACACAAATGGTTTTAGATAGAATCAAAATAATTCAGCAGCTTGAATGCAAACATGTAGTAGCACATTGCATGAAACCTTCTGTCAACCTTTATAAGAGATTGGGTTTTCAGATATTAGGTAATCTTTACTTGTACACTTCTTCAGCGTAACTTAACATACCCTTACCAAGAGGTTATAAATTTTTACGTCTGTTTTAAAGGTACTATGTTTTTTCTGTACGAAGTAGTTTTATTGTTAATTTTAATATTATTCTTTCTTTCTTATTCTAAATTGAAAGTGGATAATAAAATTAAGAGCCTACAACACCAAAATATTATAATAAATAATTTAATTGATACTGTAGATGATGGGTTTTACATTTGGGATGCAAAAAAACGCATAGAAAAATTTTCTCCTAACTTACTGATTTTACTTAACACTGTTTTTTACTCATTCAATGAGTTCGTAAACTTTTTTGAGCAATCGGAAAGCTTAATTAAAAATTTCACCGAAGCAAAGGAAATAAATAAATCTTTCACTTTGGATTTAAAGTCAAAAGACGGTGAAGTTTATTGTATGTGTTATGGTAGAAGCATAATAGACGATTTTAACAAAGTGATTGGTGTGCTGTTGTGGATAAGAAATATCTCAGACTACAAGATAAAAGCCAATGCACTTGAGTTAGAAAATAATAAGCTCACACAAGAAATAGAGAATTATAGAAATATTTTCAACTCTTTGCCGTTTCCAATACTAAAATATGATGAAAATAAAAAAGTAAAGTTTTGTAATTTGTTTTATGATAAATATATAAACAGTTCTCAGAGATTGGCTGTCATTAGCAGCGTCTACAACACAAAATTAGGAAAGCATGTGATCACTTGTAAAAATGAACGCAAGATCTTTGATTTTATTAAAATTCCAATACGAAGTTCCGGCAGTATGGTAATGTATGGAAAAGATATCAGTGATGCAGAGGGGTTACGTGCTGAATTAGATAGTTATCTAGCTACACAGAAAAATTTACTTGAGGAGCTACCAATTGCTATCGCAATATATAGTAAGAATCAAAAACTAAAGTTTTACAATAACGCTTTTGTAAAAACCTTTCAGTTTGACGCAAAATTTTTAGTATCTTATCCAACTTATTATGAAGTCATGCTTTATCTATTCGAACCTAAAAAGCTTTTAGAAAAAGAAGATTTCCAAACCATTAGTAACCAAAGGCATGAGTTGTTTAAAAAACTATTTGGGCCACATAATGATACGATCCATCTCACAAATGGAAAAGTATTCAGAATACTAACGATACCCTATGCTTCAGAAGGCTTGCTCTTTGCATACAAAGAGTACAAAAGATAAAATTTAAAATCCTTTTCTCTCTACCATAAGCTGTTTTATTTTCGCTATTGCTTTTGCTGGATTAAGCCCTTTAGGGCAGGTTTTTGTACAACTCATTATTGTATGACAACGATACAACTTAAATGGGTCATTTAAGGCATCAAGTCTTTCATCTGTTTTATTATCACGACTATCAGCAATCCATCTGTAAGCTTGTAATAGTATTGCTGGTCCTAAAAATTTATCATTATTCCACCAATAGTTTGGACAACCAGTCGAGCAGCAAGCACATAATATACAATCAGAAAGGCCATCCAGTTTTTTTCTATCTTCAGGAGATTGCGAATATTCTTGATTTAGCAGGTTAGGCTTATCTGCCTGTAACCAAGGATTAACTGACTTATATTGCTCATAAAATTGGCTCAAGTCTGAAACTAGATCTTTTATTACATACATATGAGGTAATGGATATATTTTTACATCACCCTTTATATCTGGTATAGATTTAGTACATGCAAGAGTATTGGTCCCATCAATATTCATAGCACAAGACCCACATATTCCTTCTCTGCAAGAACGTCTAAAAGTTAAGGTAGGATCTATTTCATCCTTTATTTTTATCAATGCATCAAGCACCATAGAGCCACAATTATCCATATCAATGAAAAACGTGTCTACTCTAGGATTTTTTTTGTCATCAGCAGACCAACGGTAAATTTGAAATCTCCTAACATTTTTCGCTTTAGTAGGAGCAGGGTAAACTTTGCCCTTTTTATTAATTTTAGAATTTTTTGGCAAAAAAAACTGAACCATATTGCTTATCTTTTATCATCTATAGCTAAAAACCCTTTTGCTCTGTAGATAACATATTTTAACATCATCTACTATATTTTTATTAAATCCCTTTTAAATTGCACACATATTGTATCCAAGCGAAGCTAAAATCTTACCTTCCAGATTTTTCATTACAACTTCCTCACCTTTTTTCTGGTGATCATAGCCAAGTAAATGCAATAACCCATGCACTAACATATGTGCAACATGAGCTGGAATGGGTATATGATACTCATCTGATTCTTTTCTTACTGTGTCTATTGAAATAGCTATGTCTCCTAAGTCGCATTCACTAGATAATTGTTCACACGGAAATGACAGCACATTAGTTGGCTTATTCATCTGTCTAAATCTTAAATTAAGTTGATGCAGCAAATTATCATCAGCAAGAGCGACTGATATATTCGGTTTATATTGGTCTATTTTCAACTCTTTGAGAGAGGCATTTATAATGTTCAATGTAAAGCCCTCTGGATCTTCTACAATGCTGTACCACTTCTTATCAAGAATATTCACTTCTAACATGAGTAATATACCAAGAAAGATATTACACACTGGAACGACATCATTTGGAAACTGAAATGACAAGTATTACACATCACTCATTTTTATTATTTCATTCCACTCAATTTCTGAGACTGGAAAAATTAATAAGCGTGTTTGTTTTAAAATGACCATGTTTTTTAAAGCGGATTTCTTTTTATATCGCTTAAAGTTACTTGGTTAAGTAAAGGCTTAGAAAATTTCACATCTATCAACCCAAACCCAGAACCATTAACATGATAGTGTTCTTTAAATACTTCAACTACTCCAAATATCACTTTCTCTTTACCTGTATGATAAAAAAATGCAAAATCACCTAATTTCATAGTTTTCATACAATTTTGATGTTGATAGTTGCATATACCACTTCACCTGACTACCTGCTCTCTTTTCATCTTTGCCATGAATATTTACTTGGCTTTGACTTAAGTAGCCAAAATTGCATTACTTCTTTCTTCTTAAATAAGCTGGTATATCATAGATATTGCTGCTCCACTTAACTCCTTCACTTATTTGTTCAGCTTGTTTTGCCTCTGGAAGTAGAGTTTGGCTGTAAGACCACTCGAACTTTTTCTCCTCTGAAGTCTCATCTTGATTTACAGATGAAGTTTCTTGCTTGTTATCATGAGCAACGCTACAATCAATGCCAGTTGCAAGAACAGAGACCCTCACTCTTCCTTCCATTGCTTGATCAAAGGTAGCACCAAATATTATATTTGCATTTTCGTCTACTTCTTCGCGCACTCTATTCGCCGCAGCATCAACCTCAAACAGAGTCATATCTCCACCGCCGGTAATATTAATCAATATTCCTTGCGCCCCTTTCATTGACACATTATCAAGCAAAGGATTAGATATCGCAGCTTCTGCAGCACTGATAGCTCTATCTTCTCCCTCTGCCTCCCCAGTACCAATCATTGCTTTACCCATTTCGCTCATTACTGTTTCTATATCAGCAAAATCAAGATTAATGAGCCCTGGCATAACCATTAAGTCAGTCACCCCTCTAATGCCAATATGCAGTACGTTGTCAGCAAGTTTAAACGCATCAGAGAATGTAGTTTTTTCATTGGCAACCCTAAATAAGTTTTGGTTTGGAATGACAATAAGCGTATCTACGTATTTTTGTAATTCTTCAAGCCCAAGTTCCGCAATACGCATACGGCGCACACCTTCAAAGCCAAATGGTTTGGTTACAACTCCAACAGTCAATATCTTTTTTTCTTTTGACGCTTTATCCTTAACTCCAGCTCTTGCCTCTCTTGTTGCTTTTGCAATTACTGGCGCTGCGCCTGTTCCAGTGCCACCACCCATCCCTGCCGTGATGAAAAGCATATGGCTATCTTTTATATGCTCCATAATCTCATCGATTGACTCTTCTGCTGCACCCTTGCCAACATCAGGCAAAGCACCAGCACCAAGACCCTTAGTTAAATTAATACCTAACTGAATTTTCTTATCACATAATGATTTTTCTAGTGCTTGAGCATCGGTATTTGCTACAACAAAATTCACTCCCTGCAAATTAGACTGGATCATGTTGTTCACAGCATTCCCACCAGCACCGCCCACTCCCACAACGGTGATTCTTGGATATAATACGGGTAGCTCTGGCAAACTAAGGTCAATTGACATTTAAATTACTCAAAATTTAGTGAATTCACTTGATAATAAGTTACTACCTTTTTAACAACATGCAAACACTTTTCATCCCTACAGACATAAATAGTAAACGGATTTACTTATTTTTAACATTTATACTAATGTTTATAATCAATTAATAAATGGTGAATATTAAACAAGCAGTATTACTCAACAGTCTGCATCTTTTTCTACATAAGATATTATAGCTAAAATAGATTAGCATAACCTTTAGCTATGAATAATAAGAAACTTACTAAGATGAAAAAAAGGTAAAAAAACTAGAGTAGCTAGTTACTAACTCTTTATTCTAAAATTTGACATCGAATGATGTCTTGCAACACTTTATAAGTGCATCTCAGCTTGTATAGGTAAAAACCTAAAATCTCATAAAGATATAAGGTACACATAGTGCAAAAAATTAAACAATAGTAGACTAAACAGAAGATCTTCCTGTCATTTTAATCTGCACGGATTGGGAAATTATATAAAACAGCTTCACTATCGTGGTAAGAGAAATAGCAAAGCTTGTCAAGTAGTTTTTTGCACTTTTATGAGCTACTTGAATTTCTGAAACCCAATGCCCATGCAGTTACTGTATTACCCCAAGTGATGCAAAAAATAGAAAATATTTAGAAGAAAAAGGGACAGAGACCTATCCCTTTTCACTGAAAGTTGCACTAACCTACGCAGGCGTTTTTTCTTCCTCTGTTGAGATTTTAAATATTTCCTTAAGCTCACCTATCTTGCTCGCTGGTTTTTCATCTTTAAGCAACTCGCGTACTTTCTCAATTTGGCTTGCTTTACTGCTGTTCATCCATGCATATATAGGCGCAGCTATTAAAGCTACCACTGAAGCAGCAACGATTAAACCAGTAACTAGTGGATGAGCAACTGCAAGTGCAGGCAATCCAGTAATAGCAGGGTTAACAAGCGTTGCAATTTTTGCTCCAGCTACACCAATAAAAGCTGTATAAGCTGGGCTCAAAAAGTAAGCAGCTGTAAGCGCTACCACTGAAAGTGTACCAAGAATAACCACAGCTGTTTTGTATGGATGATGGCATACGTATTGCCAATTCGCGTCAGCAATTCCTTTAGTTGTACTCCAAAATCCTCCATCAGAATCCTTATATCCTTTTTCATTAGCTTTAATAAAGGAATCATTTTCTAAAATATTTACTGTCATAATTCTACTCCTTAAATAGAATGTTAAATTTTTATTTATAATGGTAATATAATAAGAAAAACCCCCCTGTCAAGTATATTAGCTTGTTAATATACTCTTATTCTATAATTTAGCGCTTCAGCAATATGCGCTCTTTTTACCTTCTCACTTTTCGCAAGACCTACAATGGTTCTTGCAACTCTTAATATGCGTGTGTAGCCTCGATTGGAAATGTAGTTTTCTTTCAGCACGTATTTTAGCAATTCTAGTCCCGCTTGATTCGATTTGGTAAATTTATTTAATATTTCATTACTTACTTCTGAATTGCAACAAATATTTAACCCACTATAGTGCTCAGCTTGAATTTTCTTACTGCCATTACTCTTTTTCTTATACTGTCACAGTACTTTCTCCCCTAGGTAAGTTTTAGGAGAAAGTATGTTAATATTAGAACTTCAATGCACGTATCTATTCTATTAAGCATGGTTTTGATATTCTGTTTTTATAATCCGTGCCGCATTTCGTGGTTCTATTGCATGATCTACTTGTGCTTTCTAAGTAACCACACATATCTGCAGGGGTCCATTGCAGCGATTAGTTAAAAACGCGCTATATAAATAATGTGAGCGTTCACCCTTGAAATCGTAACTTTTCTATCTTCAAGTGGTTGACGTAGAGAGTCGAGCACAAGTCTCAGAAACCCCAGTAATTCGTCAAAGAACAATATTCCATTATGAGTCATGGTGATTTCTCTAGGCTTTGCATTTTTTCCTTCTCTTATCATTGCAGGTATTGAACATGAGTGATGAGGTTCACGAAAGGAACTAGTTATTTTGAATATCTCATTATCAACCTGTGTTATGCTAAAAATGATATTTACATCAATCATCACCTGCTCAGTCAAGTCAGGCAGCAGTCCTATAAACCGTTTAGCAAGTATTGACTTTCCAGTACCGGAAGGTCTAATAAGAAGCATATTGCGCTACCTGCTGCTGCAATTTCAGCTGCCCTTTTTACCACAACTTGGCCTTTGATATCCTTCATATCAGGAATCGATTTCTTTTCTTTTGGTTTACTAAAAATCACTGGTTTAATTAACTGCTCACCCTTAAAATGCCTGATGATATTGGTTAATTTTTCTATAGCCAAAACTGAAACACTCTTTACCCACGAAGCCTCTACTCCATTTCCCCTAGGGCAAATTACTCCTTTATTTTTCCCTTGCATTAATTACCACCAGCAAAACTCTTGAAACTAAGATACCCTTGCCATTAAAGGCAAGCTCACCCATAATGATATAAGACTGAATTTCTTCAACTGGTATAATATACATTATAACAAGCAGTCTAACAGCAATAGTTAAGTTATAGTGACTGCCTTCTTTCAGCAAATCTACATAGGAAAGATTGACTGTGACTCTTTTAGGATATAGCAGTAGATTAATTAATTTAATACTGCTTTGATGTGCTCCTTAAACTCCGCAATGGTTTTATCTGGCAATCAACAATATTAAAGGCAGGAATACCATTTGCCATGGAATTTGCGCATTAACATTTACTACGTTAATCCCCTGAAGCGCGACAGTATTTATATTTGTAATCACAACATATTCTATAAAGTTATTAATATAATCTATTAAAGGAATTATGAAGCAAAGTTCACGTATTCTGAACTCACATACTTGGTCTGTCATTAGACTTTTTGCATAGTTTTTGGTAATGCATTGGATGAAACGAGAAACTGACTTGACAAGTGTCAACAACCTTATTACTATAGCACCAAAGGTATTTTTGATCACAATTTGTTTTTGGCCTGCAGGTTCAATAACAAAATTCAGTAAAAAAACTCAGGTGTTTATTGGCGGGTTATATCAAATTATTACAGCTACACGTCTTTTAAATTTTTCTACACTCAGCCAAATTGCGTTTAAACTAAGCGTCAGCAAACTATCACAGTGCCAGCTAAAATTATTATAGGGGTCAAAAAAAACTTGTCACCCGTGGAGTTTTTACCTTTTTTCCCATTTCATACAAAATACCAAAAATCATTTATACATTTAAAAATTGACCAGCATTAAAAATGATAACAAATTCCTACCTTCAAAACTGTACATGGTAATACCAACTGTGCCAATTAGATATGGAGCTATCTCATAATCAACACCGATCTTAAGTTTGTATGAGATAACACTCTGCAGCTATTAATTGCAGCGCTCGACTAGCCAGATTCACTCTCACTTATGTAGATTCATCTTTACCTGTAGATCCATCTCTACTTTTAGAACTAGGATCACTTGCAGATTTAGGCTTGCTTGGACTTAATACCAGATTACCAATGACAAAATTAGGCGCGAGCTGGACATGTCCATCCAAGCTTCCACTAACATATAGTTTAATAGGATTAATATCAAGATTAGTATAAAAACAGTAATTTGCCAATAAGCTAGCTCCTATCATCCTATTTTTATCAGTGATGTTATTAATATGTAGGAGAACCTCAAGTTCAAATTTAGAGTTCTTATCATGATGATAATTAAAAAAATACTAGGTTTTCATCATAAAGCTATTATCCCAGCTAGCACCAAAGTTTAAGCCATAGTACTGACCTTCTAAATCAGCTACCACACCATTAGCTGCACTCGCTAAAGATAAAGTGAGCAATACAACTAAAACACATAATCTCTTCATTTTTATACAACTCTTCATACAAAAAAATATATAATGCATAAGTATACATCTCTTATATTAAAAAAGATATAGTCAAGAAATTAAATAAACTATTCAGATTTTTTATGTAACTATATTTACTATCTTATTTGGAACAGCATATACAGCGCGAACTTTACTTTGATCGACCCTATTAGATACAGAATTTATTGCTATTTGCTTCAATTCTTCTTGATGCAAATTAATTGCCACCTCAATTGTTGCACGCAATTTTCCATTAATTTGCACTGCCACAGTCACCACATCATCAATCAGTAGTGACTTGGCAGCTTTTGGCCAAGGTTGCAGATATAGCATACCTTCACCTCCTATTTCCCGCCATAAGCTCTCAGCCAGGTGTGGTATAAACGGTTCAACTACTCTGATTAGTACACATATACCCTCATTGATGAGAGATTTTCCAGTTTTTACATCTATTTCAGCTATTAAATTTGTCATCTCACGAAATTTTGCCACTACACAGTTCAACCTGCAGTTTTCTAAGTCATCTGTAAGTCCGTGTAAGAGCTTATGTATTTTTTTTCTATATCCTAGAAACTTACCTGTAACATTTTTATCTGGTATCATTCTAGCATGTGACAACATGTCTTCTTTCTGGATCTCAGTGTCAGCTACTTGTTTGACGGGGGATTGATTTAGAATGACGACAGGCTTAAATTGCATTACCATACGCCATAATTTATTTATATAGCGAGAACAACCTTCTACGCCGTCATTAGACCATTCCATATCTTTCTCCGGAGGAGTGTCAGACAGCACAAACAAGCGAGCAGTATCAGCACCATACTTCTCTATGATAAAATTTGGGTCAACTGTATTCTTTTTTGATTTACTCATCTTCTCAACTTTTCCGACTTGAATCTTAGCACCTTGTGTTATCAATCTTTTTGCTTCTTCAGGAAACAGCCATTTACCATTCTTGTCTTTGTAAGTTACATGGCAGACCATTCCCTGAGTGATTAAAGTAGAGAAAGGTTCCTTAATATTAAAATAGCCACATTTGGTCAAAGCACGACAGAAAAATCGTGAGTAAAGCAGATGCAAGATCGCATGTTCTATCCCACCTATATAATAATCAACAGGCATAAAACGATTACATGCATTCTTATCGATGGATTTATTTTCACTACAAAATGCGGCAAAATACCATGAAGACTCAAAAAAGGTGTCGAACGTATCAGTTTCACGCTCTGCTTGCTCTTTGCATTTTGGACAATTAACAAACTTCCAAGTTGGATGTTTATCCAGCGGATTACCGCCACTTGTAAATTCCACATCTGTTGGTAGAGTCACAGGAAGATCTTCTTCTGGCACTGGAATAGTACCACAATTTTTACAATATATAACAGGTATAGGGCATCCCCAATAACGCTGTCTTGAAACTCCCCAATCATGCAAACGATAGTTTATTGTTTTCTTACCTATTCCTTTTTCTTCAAGCTTTTCAACTATTACTTTCCTCGCTTCACTGACCGTTAATCCGTTTAAGAACCCAGAGTTAAACATTATACTATTATTAGTATACTCTTCATTTAGACCATCTGCCATCCTAGTAGCTTGACACTGGGATCCAGTATAAGAACCATGATCACACGCTGGAATGATACCCAAATGGGCTGAAGAAATAACCGGAATAATCGGCAAATCATATTCCTGTGCAAATTCAAAATCACGCTGATCATGTGCAGGGCACCCGAAAATCGCGCCTTCTCTATATTCCATCAATACAAAATTCGCTACGTAAAGCGGCAATTCCTTATCAAGAAATGGATGTTTGACGTTTAATCCAGTGTAAATTCCTACTTTTTCGTTATTTTTCCCCTGTATTTTTATGCTACTGATAAGGTCCTGTATTTCTTTGCTCATAAGATCTTGCACAATGGGATGTTCTATTGCCACTGCACAAAAAGAAGCTCCAAATAAAGTATGAGGGCAAGTTGTAAAAACCTTTAACTTCTTATTCAGGCCAACTATTTTAAACTCTATAGTCACTCCTTCAGACTTTCCTATCCAGCGATCTTGCATCATTTTGACTTTTTCTGGCCAATTCTCTAAGCCTTGCAAGCACTCAAGTAAATCTTCGGCAAAATCAGTAATCTTTAAAAACCATTGGGATAACTCACGCTTTTCAACAATTGCACCAGATCTCCACCCTTTTCCATCGACTACCTGTTCATTTGCAAGCACTGTTTGGTCTATTGGATCCCAGTTAACCCACGACTTTTTTCGATAGACAAGTCCCTGTTTTAAAAAATCCAGGAAAAACTTTTGTTCATGCTTGTAATAGTCAGCCTCACATGTAGAAAGTTCACGTTCCCAATTATAAGAAAGACCTATAGATTTCAATTGTGCACGCATATTATCTATATTCTCTTTTGTCCATGCTGCAGGGTTAACATTGTTATCTCTTGCTGCATTTTCAGCTGGTAATCCAAATGCGTCCCAACCAATTGGGTGCAAAACTTCAAATCCACAAGCTCTCTTGTAACGTGCTATCACATCTCCTATTACATAGTTGCGCAGGTGTCCCATATGAATTTTACCAGATGGATATGGGAACATTTCCAATACGTAACATTTCCCTTGTTCATTATTTTTGCCAATAGAAAAATCCCACCTATCTTGATAAAATTTTTCTACGTTTTTAAAGTCATATTTCATACAAACCCAAACCTAATCACAGCTCATATGCGTCAAAGGATCGACTGCCTGGCCATTATGTCGTATTGTGAAGCACATCTGCGGGTCTTTATCTTGTGTACTTGACTTACCTGCAGACCCAATCACTTGACCTTGCTTTACTTTATCACCAATTTCAACGTGTATGTTCTTTAAATAGGAGTATACAGTCATGTAATTATCTTTGTGTTCCACTATAATCAAATTCCCATACCACCTCAGCCCTTTCCCTACGTATATCACTTTGCCAGAAGCAGAAGCAACCACATTTGTTCCACCTTGAGCAGCGATTTTCACTCCATCTTTACACACCTCATCAGAAGGGGTAGCTGAAATAACAGTACCTTTTATTGGCATTACAAATTTACAACCTACCTTATTAACCGCTATATCCTGCACATTGTTATTATATACCTCACCTATGGCGACTTTTCTACTTCCTTTTTGTACCGAAGGATTAATATCCTCTCTAGTTAAATGATATTCTCTTGTACATTCTAGGTCTCTCTTCCCATAAAATTCCTCGCCTTTAAGTAATACAAGTGCAGGTTTTTGTAGGCCACAACTTACTAATATTGCTGATAACACAAAGAACGAGGCTATATGCCACATAAACTTATTTAGACAGCTCAGACTATATTAAATAGCATACTTTTTAAGGTAATAAGATTTTTTTTGTTCACTTGATTCTGGGCCACATCTTCATGAATTGGGCCACAAAATAAGCTCACTGCTTTTTGCAGATAAAACATAAATAATCATGCCTGCTTTTGAACTCGCTGCTTGAGTTTTTTTCCACCTGCTCTAATTCACTATTCAACAAAACCACCCTGCTGGGTGTCGCTAATTGCTAAATGATCTATTACACTTACACAAACAAAAAAATTGTCAATATCTTTGGAGAGTGTATAAAGAGTTTTTCACAATCTTCTAATCAACAAGCTTTAGCTAAGCATTCTATTGAGTCCATAAACCAAGGTTAAATATTCAATTTCCAGCTATAATAAAGGGATTACACATTAAAGAAAGGTTAGTAGAAAAAGATTATACGTGGTTCCAAAGAATACGCTGCTTCCAAAGGATCAAAATCATCTCTTCACAGCACTGTTTACCAATTAAAGCTATTGATGCTCTTCTTAAAGTGTAAGATAGACAAGGGATATTCTTTTCACTTAGCTAAAGAAATGGATACAGCGAAAAGTTTAACGATGTGATTTTTCAACATATCAAAGGTAATAAAAAAGTACACCTCTTTAATACAAGCGAAACACAAACGAGAGAGAGTAACAGGAAAATTGAAGTAGGGAATTTGCTTATAGAAGATAAAAATGGTGAATTCCGATTAGAAAAGTATTTCGTTCTTCATCTACAAATTAAAAACGATCAAGATTTTACAGATGGTGACCTGGAAGATTTTATTATCTGTACTAATATTAGTTCTGATCTAGATCAGAATACAGTACAAGATATAATCAAAGAAAATGAAAGTGAAAACTTCAGGACCAAGTAAAGGAAGAGAAATTTCTGTTGAAGTAATAAACACTAGCGATGTCTTTTTTAAGGATAACAGTACAAGATATAAGGTTTCTTATGTTAATAAAAATATGATTTTAGTAATGAAACAGATATTAAAAAATGCTGTGGAAGGAACGATAGAAGAATTAGAAAAGGGAATAAAAAGACTTCAAAATAGATCGACCAAGCCCAAGAAAGAAATCGAAAAAAATCGAAGGTGGCAAAGTGAATTTAAGCAACTAATAAAAAAAAGGACAAGTTAGAAGATAATATAAAAGAAACTTTTACTAAATTAGTATTTGCAGTAAATCAACCTAATGAAATAGAACTAACAGAGATCATTTAAAATGAGCTAGGTGAGGAGTTTAATAACATTGATAAGCAGAATGTTTACGTTCATTTCAAGGAAGAAATGCTAAATTAGATAAAAGAAAAATAGGGATGTTTTTTAACACGCGAAAGCAGAGAAGAGTTTTTTAAAAAAGTAAAACAAGAAATTTTGAATCCTGATATTTTACTTGCTATATATGAAATGGCTGTAGTACTCAATTTCCAGGGAAAATATAAAGATGCATCAAAATACTTTGAAGAGGTGCTGATATACAAAGAAAAGAACTCGGAAGACAATTCTATTTCTTGTCGCGTTCTCAACCCAATACATAGGATGGCATAGCATTAAGTTACCAAGAAAAGTATGAGGAACATTAGAAAAGTTCAAAAGGTGCTAGAAGAAAGAAAAAAACCTTGGGAAGCGGCCATCATGATATTTCATCTACTATGTATGAAATTGCTATGGTACTTAGCTATCAGGGAAAACATGAAGAGGCATTAAAATACTTTAAAAGAGATAGTGTATATAGGAAAAAATCACTTAAATAACAATTTTATCTTCCTTCGTTGCATTCCAAATGCGATGTATGGTATGGCTATCACATTAAGTCACCAAGGAAAGTATGAAAAGGCATTAGAAAAATTTCAAGAGGTGCTAGAGGAAAGAGAAAGAATCTTGGGCGATGATCATCGTGACACTGTAGAAACAAAGCGCACAATAGTTGAGATCACAGCTAAACTGCTGTGTAATTCATAGATATTATTCCAACGACAAAATATGTTAAAATACACACATGAATAAATCAGAAAAAGCCCATTTAGGCTGGTTAAGTACAAAGGGACACATGACTTCACACAACTATAATGTAGATTGTGTTCAAAAAATGTTGAAGCAAGTATCCAGGCACTATCTCTTATGTTAAACAATTATTTCACTAAATTTATGATTGAATAGTCGATTCTTTTTAAGAAGACCAAGAAAATGTGCTTTAAATTCCTCATCAATGCTAAAATTATAACTTTCAAGCACTTTCCCTTATTAGCGAGAAGTTGACAAAATTTTAAAAAGTGAAGATTATGGCTTTTGCCCACTGTAGCTGGCATGCAAAGAACTTTTTGAACACGCTCAGATCCTATTGTGAAATAATCAGCCTTTTTTGTGCCTGTAATATACTCTAGCGAGCCTTATGATATACTAAACCAATATAATCAGTGGGATTGGTAGGTCTCGAACCTACGACCAATTCGTTATGAGCGAACTGCTCTAACCAACTGAGCTACAATCCCTTTCGTTAACACTTATAATACATACAAAAACAAATTTGTCTATTAGCTTATTTCATCATCAACCCAACTTGACAGATCATTTATGGTACCAATTTTGCGTGCAATTTCTTTACCGTCTTGAAATATGATTAATGTGGGTATAGATTGAATCCCATATTTACTTAACACTTCAGCTCCTCCATCTATATTGAACTTGCAGATTTTGATCTTACCTTTTTTATCTTTAGCCAATTGCTCAACATGCGGCATTAAATTTTTACATGGCCCACACCACTCTGCCCAAAAGTCTACCAGCACAAATCCTTTGTAATCAGCAACCTCAGACTTAAAATTTTGATCACTTACTGATGTAATATCATCACTCATAAAATACCCGATCTAATTTGTAAAATATAGCACATAAATCAGTAATTAATCAACTAAATTCTTACCAAAGAGCTTAAAAAACTGCCCAAGTGCTTTGATAAGTAAAAAACTCTTCACAAATCACTACACTTGGTGATTAAAGATATCCATATCTTCCCATCCCATTAAATCTAATTCAACACGAATAGGAAGAAATTCAAAGCATTTTTGTGCTAACTCCTTTCTGTTTTCACGTTCCAACATTAAATCTAGCTTTTCCTTTATCTTATGAAGATACAAAACATCAGATGCAGCGTAACTTTTTTGCTTGTCTGTCAAATTTTCACTTCCCCAATCAGAAGATTGCTGCTGCTTATTTAATTTAGTATCAAGTAGCTCTAAGCATAACTCTTTCAGGCTATGATTATCTGTATAGGTGCGAACTAAACGTGAAGCTATTTTTGTACAATAGCATGGAAGTGCCCAAGTTTCTAGATAATAACATATTATGCTAACATCAAATCGTGCAAAGTGAAATATTTTAGTTATATTTTTATCCCCCAATATTTTTCTTAAATTTGGAGCTGCATAATCATTTTTGAATTGAATCAGGTGAGCATTCCCATCATTAAAAGAGAGCTGTATAAGGCATAATCTATCTCTAACATGAAGTAACCCCATTGCCTCTGTATCAACAGCTATAGATCTTACATTATCTGGTATTGAACTAGCTGGCAAGTCATCTTTATATACAAATATCCTCATAAGGCTCTGTAGAATAACAAAACGTCAATAATAATTGAAAGTGAGTTTTAAGTACACAAATATATAGACATAGTTCCTCACATTTCGGTATGTATGGGGTTTACAAATTATTACATATACCTATAATTAAGAAGTAAATTTAGGTTAATTGCGGGAGTAGTTCAGTTGGTAGAACGCAACCTTGCCAAGGTTGAAGTCGAGGGTTCGAACCCCTTCTTCCGCTCTCTTTTCCGAGATAATGCCATAAAAAATTACTTTGCTTATCTAATTAACCTAATTACTCTGACAATAGAGAGGGTTTTAAAACTTTGAAGAATATTGTTATTATCAAAATTAGGGAAGTTGTATGGATAAAGATTTAATACTTTTAGGCATAGCATCAGTAATAGGAGCACTTACAGGTTTATGGTTAAGTTTCACAGCTTTATCACATTTAATAATAGGTGGAGTTATTGCCGCCATTCCTGTAATGTTATTGAGTGCATATTATATATGCGATAGTATAAGAAAAGGAAAGTTCTCCAAAAAAGATCTCTTCGAGTTTTACTTGTGCATGCTTCACAAGTGCCACGATTGGAGTTGGTCCTGTTGTAACCGCAACTGCTTTTTTCCTGGTGCAATGATTGGCATAGGTTATGCAACTTTAGCAGGTGGAGCAATAGCACCGATTATAGCGATATTTTCAATGTACAGTATTATAGTACCAATAGCTGAAAAAGTGAATGAATATATTATTTTTCCTATAATTGAGTATTTTTCTCTAAAAGGAAAAGAACATGAGCAAGTTTAAGCTCATCAAAAAAGCTTCTATTTTCTGTTATTCTAGTGTGCAACATTGGAGTAACAGAAGAAGCAACGCTGTATTACTGTAAAATTTGACATTGATTGTTGATAATTAGAATAATAGTAGAGTAAGAATTACTCAAGAGGGTATGCATAGATATGACGTAGTGGTAGTAGGTGGTGGCCATGCAGGATGCGAAGCAGCTGCGGCTGCAGCTCGCCTTGGTGCAAGTACGTTACTTATAACCCATAAAATTTCAACTATAGGAGAAATGTCTTGCAATCCAGCAATTGGAGGAGTTGCAAAGGGTATTGTAGTCAGAGAAGTTGATGCTCTTGACGGAATAATGGGAAGAGCAATCGATCAAGCAAGCATACATTCAGTCATTTTAAATAGCAGCAGGGGCGCAGCAGTCTGGGGGCCGAGGGCACAGGCAGACCGAAAATTATACAAGAAAGCGATACAGGAAATTATTTTAAATCATGACAATTTGACAGTAAAAGAAGAGTCAGTGGATGATTTTCTGATCGAAAGTAATAGCAATGGAGAACCGTACATTAAAGCTATCATAACAAGCTCAGGAAAACAGATACTAACAAGCAAAGTTGTTTTAACTACTGGAACTTTTCTGCAAGGTATGGTTCATATAGGAGAACAAACAACCCCTTCAGGAAGAATGGGAGATAAATCTGCAGTGGAACTTGCAAATACATTGAAGAAGTATGATTTTAAATTAGGCAGATTGCGTACCGGAACCCCGCCGAGGCTTGATCATAGTACTATAAACTGGTCAATATTAGAAGAGCAAGTAGGTAATAATCCACCCATGCCGTTCTCTTACCTCACAGAAAAAATTAATCAACCTCAAGTTTCATGTTTCATTACCTATACTAATGAGAATACACACAGAATAATCCAAGCGAATCTTCATAGGTCAGCTTCTTCTTATCTGAATGACATCGTTGCACCAAGATACTGTCCATCAATTGAAGCTAAAGTTAAAAAATTTGCAGAAAAAAATAGTCACCAAATATTTTTAGAACCAGAAGGACTTGATAATATTACTGTATACCCAAATGGAATTTCAAATTCATTGCCTATCGAAGTGCAGCGTGAAATGATAAACAGTATCAAAGGGCTTGAAAACGCAGAGATATTAAGACCTGGATATGCGGTTGAGTATGATTACATTGACCCACGAGAGCTATTTCATACTCTCGAAACTAAGAAAGTTAAAGGCCTATATTTCGCTGGCCAAATTAATGGTACTACTGGATATGAAGAAGCAGCAGGGCAAGGAATTATCGCCGGAATCAATGCAGCACTCTCTGCATCTCAAAAAAAAGAAAGTTTTGTTCTCCATCGCACAGATTCATATATCGGCGTAATGATAGATGATCTGGTCACTAAAGGAGTGACCGAGCCTTATAGGTTATTTACTTCACGTGCAGAATATAGGCTAGCAATTAGATCAGATAATGCAGATAGAAGATTAACGCAAAAAGGTTATAACATCTCTCTTGTATCATATAAAAGATACTCTGCTTTACAAAATAAACTTAAATCCATTAAGCAGCTTGAAGAGAAGTTAGAAAGTCTGAAAATTACTCCTGAGCAGCTTAGGTTTTGTGGTATTAAAATATCTCATGATGGAATAAGAAAAACAGCATTAGATCTACTTAGCTACCCAAATATTGATTGGAACAAATTACAAGAAATATGGCCAGAGTTAACTAATGTTACACGCTGGAATGACAACAAAGCAGATCAAACTGTCATTCAAGTAGTTGACACTAGAATCCAGAAAAAAAATGCAGATTCTAGCGTCACGCGCTGGAATGACAAAACAGGGTACTGGAATGATAGTAAAACAACGAGCAACACAATTAAAAATGAAATATGTGAAGCAGTTGCAATTGAAGCAAAATACAAACCTTATTTAGTAAGACAAGAAGCAGATATGAAGTTTTTACGAGAGGAAATGAATACTCAAATTCCAACCAATTTCAACTATTCACAAATTAAAGGCCTGTCAAGTGAAGTAATAGAAAAATTGCAGGCAATTAAACCAGCAACGATTGGCATTGCAAAGCAAATACAAGGCATCACTCCAGCAGCAATAGTTAGCATATTGGTGTATTTAAGAAATAGGAAAACGAAGGTAGCTGCTAATTCTACGTAAGGTATTCTATGTCAAAAATCGAAGAGTTTCGTTCTTTTATGTGTGAAATAAAAGTTGATGCGTTTATGTTGCATACCAAAGACGAATATTTAAATGGACATTCAGACGAATTAACTAAATTGTGTGGCTTTACGGGAACACATGGGCTACTTATCGTTACAAAAGACAACAAGTGCCCATTTTTTACGGATGGACGCTATATCACACAAGCTCGCAATCAGCTCGACCAGGACAATTTTCAAGTACATAATATACAAGAAGAGAATCCATGCGAATGGGTAAAAGCAAACTTAACATTGACTACCTCACTAGGTTACTATTTGCAATATTTTACCGTAAAAGAGATAAGAAAATATGAAGATATTTGTAAATTGGTACCATATTCAATTAAAAAAGAAATTAGCCGTAGAAAACAAACGATAGTTTCGCATGCAGTTGAGTATTCCGGTGAAAGTAGTAAGAGTAAATGTGAAAAAGTAGCTAAAAGCATAAATAAAGAAGCTGAAGCAGTACTTTTAACTGATTCAAATTCAATTTCATGGTTATTAAATCTAAGAAATGAAAATGCTAAATATACTCCATGTATATTGGGCTGTGCTATATTGTACAAGAACGGCAATGTTGACTTGTTTATTCAAGATAAAGAATACTCGACCATAGAAGCAAATTTAGGTAATCATACAAACATCTTTGATATTAGTAAACTCAAAAGTTCACTATGCAAGCTAAATTCAATAATTATAGATCCAAACACAACTCCGATGAGTATTATGGCTATAATAAAAAATAAGCAGATAGTTGAAAGGGAGGATCCTTGCTTGATTTACAAAGCAGTAAAAAACCAAACTGAAATAGCTGGAGCTATAAAAGCACACACCAGAGATGGAATAGCAGTTACAAATTTTCTACATTGGCTTGAAAATAATACCAGTACAGAACTTGAAGCCAAAGAAAAGATTTTAGAATATAGAAAAGAGCAGGATTTGTTCAAACAAGCGAGTTTTCCAACAATCTCCGCATTTAACGAAAATGGAGCAATAATCCACTATCGTGCAAGCAGTGAGACAAACAAAGTCATTCAGAAAGATGGATTATATTTGATTGATTCTGGTGGCGAATACCTTGATGGCACAACCGATGTAACAAGAACTATAGCAATTGGCAATCCAACTAATGAACAAATAACTCACTATACAATAGTATTGAAAGCTCACATCGCTTTAGCAAGTGCAGTCTTTCCTTCCGGCACTACCGGTGGAGAATTAGATACATTGGCACGCATTCACTTATGGAAATTTGGAATAGATTATATGCATGGCACAGGGCATGGGGTAGGAAGCTATTTATCAGTACACGAAGGGCCGCAATCAATATCAAAAGGAAATAAAGTAAAACTCATGCCAGGGATGATACTTTCCAATGAACCTGGTTATTACATTCCAGAAAAGTATGGAATAAGAATTGAAAATCTGATGTATATTGACAAGCAAGAAAATGGTTTTTTAAGCTTTAAACAACTGACCTCCATTCCATATGATAGAGGGCTAATAGATGTGCAAATGCTCACTAAAGATGAAATTGAATGGATAAATAGCTATCACCAATTTGTCTATAAGAGCTTAGAAAATAGTGTTAAAAATAAGGAATGGTTAAAGAAAATATGTGCTTCTTTATAAGCAAAAGAGCAGCTTTTCTATTATTTAATAAAATATTAATACAGTTGTAGTGGGTGTTTTGTATTGCTTTTAATTTAAAAACAATATATAATAGAAAACATATATTTTTAAGTAGGTGTAATCATGATGGATAAAGTACAAGAAGATGAATTTATGAAGCAATATATGGATACTTGTAAAGAGCAAATAGAAAAATTAGCTAAGGATCCTGAATTACTTAATCAGGCCTTAAAGCCATTTATGCAAATGTCCCAGCAACTTATGGCTGGTGGTATGTTAGATACTTCTACACCTGAGATAGTATCTAATTTAGGTAGTATGGATATTAACAAGATGATTGCTCAGATGAAGGAAATGATTGACTATATAAAAAGTAATTATAAGGAACTCATGAAAAAGGATAGCTTGCAGATTCAAGAGCTTGACGAGTCCAGTAAAAAACTAAGAGGATTGGTTAAGAAATTAATGGAAAAGATCGAAAGTAACAAGTAGGTAGTAGTTGGTAGTTATTAATAGCGTAGCAGCACGGAGCCCCAGGTTAAGCCTGCACCTATTGCAACCAGTATCCCCAAGCTTCCTGGTTTTATTTTCGGTTTTTGTATTGCATAATCAAGTGCTAGTGGAATTGATGCTGCTGAGGTATTTGCATGTTGATCAACTGTATTAATTACTTTCTCCATAAGGAAATTTAATTTCTTTACTACAGCTTCAATAATACGAATGTTTGCTTGATGGGGAACTAACCAGTCAATATCAGTAATCTTCAAATTATTGCATCTTAATGTTTCTTCTATTGAGGCTGTTAACTTATCCACTGCATGCTTAAACACTTCTCTACCATTCATGTATATTTTTCCAGAATCACCAGTTGAGGATATCCCTCCTTTTGTGCATAACACGTCTACATTACCATCAGAATATAAGTTGGTTGATATTATACCTCTTGTGTAATTTTCTGTCATTTCATTACAATGTGCTGTAGATTTCATTATAACTGCACCAGCACCATCACCAAACAGTACACAAGTTGACCTATCTTTCCAATCAACAATTCTAGACATTATTTCAGCACCTATCACTAATGCATACTTAATTCTATCGTTAGATTTTATGAGCGAATCAGCAATTGTAACTGCATATATAAAACCAGAGCATGCTGCCTGTACATCAAAAGAAAATGCGTTTTTACATTTTAACTTATTTTGCGCAATTGTTGCACAGCTAGGCAAAGTTTTATCAGGCGTTGTTGTTGCAACTATGATTAACCCAATTTCATCCACTGAAATTTGAGCTTTTTCTATAGCATTTTTTGCCGAATTAACAGCTAGATCCGACGTTAACTCTGCTTCATCTGCTATATACCTTTGAGTTATTCCTGTTCTCTGTCTAATCCATTCATCACTTGTCTCAACCATTAATGCAATCTCATCGTTGCCCAACTTTTTTTTTGGCAGGTAAGATCCAGTGCTTAATATAAAACTTTTATTCAACTTGATTTACCTCACTAATTATCTTCTGGTTTAAATTTTCATTAATGGAATTTACTGCAAATTTTATAGCATGGGCAAAAGAAACAGCATCAGAATTTCCATGGCTCTTAATGACAATACCATTCAGCCCTAAAAACATAGCTCCACTTCTAATTTTAGGATTAAAACGCATTAATACCTTATTTAGCTTGGATTTTAACAATATACCAACAAGCATTTTTGTTGCCCATGAGTTGAACACTTCCTGTTTTATTAGGTCGATAAAAGTGCTAGCAGTTGCCTCAGCTGTTTTAAGCATCACATTGCCAACAAAACCATCAGCAACAATTACATCTATATTACCCTCTAAAAATTCACTTGCCTCTATATACCCTTTGAAATTAATGTTTGGAGCACTTTTTAGTAGCTTAAAAGCACCACGTACTGAGTCATTACCTTTAACCTCTTCTGTGCCAATGTTTAGCAAAGCAACTTCAGGATTGTCAACTTTTAATGCTATTTTTGCAAACATGCTTCCCATTAACGCAAATTGAAATAACGAGTCAACATTGCAATCAACATTTGCACCAAGATCGAGCAATGCAAAGCTCTTTGCCTTAGTTGGACAGACGGATACTATAGCAGGACGATAAACGTTTGGTAATGTTCCTAAAATAAACCTGGAAATTGCCATCAACGCTCCTGTATTACCTGAAGATACCATACCAGAAGCTTTACCTTTTTTCACTGCTTCAATGGCAGCCTTCATACTTGAATCTTTACGATGTCTCAGTGCAAAAGACGGCTTATCATTTGCAAGAACATTATTAGAGTAGTGAGTAAACTCAGAATTATCACTTACTTTTCTATATTTTAAAAGCAAAGGAGATATTTCTTTTTGATCTCCATAAATATGGAAAAAAACTTTTATGCCTGGATCAACAAGATTATCCAAAAAAAAACCAGCACCTTGAATCACCGAGAGAGGTGCAAAATCACCCCCCATAGCGTCAAGTGCAATGACTATGTTATTGTTAACCGTAGGTAACATATCATGATAATTATTCTGCCTGTTGTTTGATGAAAACCCGTTTTCCTTTGTAGCTGCCATCAACTGCTATACTGTGAGGCAGCATAAATTCCCCAGTTGTTGTGCATACTACAATATTCTTAGGCTTAATAGCATGATGAGAACGATGCATATTACGCCTTGACTTTGACTTTTTTCTTTTTGGAACTGCCAAAACTTCCTCCATTCTACTTGAAAACTCACAATTTATTAATAGCATGTTTTTTACAAAAAGTAAACAGTGATAGTAAAATAAGTAAGGTTTGTTTAGACAATTAAACTCCATAAGTTTCAAACTAAAGCATTTTGACCTAAGTGTATTGAACTTAAGGCACGTCTTAGCTATACTCTGCAATGAAGTTAACAAAAATTTTAACAAAATCAATAAAACTAATTTCAGCTGAGACAAATGCAAAGTGAGCTCGTTTGATATAAATGGTATTAGAATAATTGGTAGATGCTTCATCAAGCTCTTGTTGAGGCTTGGTAGCGCATTCATATTTTTTATTCAATCCCTATATCACTGCTTTGTGCCACCATATTATTTGGGTAATGTAGCAAAGCAAATCATAGAAATAGGCTTTTTTTCTCTGCCAATTGTTGGACTCACAGGGATTTTTATAGGGGCAGTGATAGTTTTGCAAAGTAGTTTGAGTGGCCCGTTGATCAGTCCAGAACAAATAATACCTAAACTTGTCACGGTTACCATTATTAAAGAGTTAGGACCAGTTTTAATTAGTTTAATAATGGTAGGAAAGGTCGGATCATCAATTGCTGCAGAAATTGGCACGATGCGTATCACTGAACAAATAGATGCACTTACAACTTTGAATATCAATCCTTTCAAATATTTAATTGCACCAAGGATTTTAGCATCAGTTATAGTATTTCCCATATTCACAATATGCGCAGATCTAATAGGAATATTCGGGGGATACATCACCGCAGTTTTCAAATTTAATCATAACTTAAATATATATATTAAATATACAACTCAATTCTTTAACATGTATAATTTTATCACTGGGTTAATAAAAGCAACTGCTTTTGGCGCTATAATTTCCGTCTCAAGCTGCTATTACGGTTACCATTGCCAAGAAGGAGCCCGAGGAGTTAGTATTGCTACAACATCAACTGTTGTTCTATCATCTATACTGATCATTCTAGCAAACTATATGATTACTTTGATCCATGCATAGCCCCATAATATCAATATCAAATTTGCACCTATTTTTTAATGATAAGATAATACTGAACGACATAAGTCTTGACATATTGAAAGGGGAATCACTAGTTATACTCGGCAGCTCAGGAAGCGGCAAATCTGTACTAACAAAAACGATTATTGGCCTGCTGGCACCGGATTTAGGGTCTATTAAAATAAATAGCAAAAGTAAAAACAAATTTGGGGTTTTATTTCAAAATTCCGCTCTATTTGACCATGTTGCAGTATGGGAAAATATATCTTTTAATTATAGAAAACGTTTCAATATCAGCAAAAAGGAGGCAAAGCAATTAGCAATTGAAAAATTAAATGATGTCGGGTTAGAGAAAAACATAGCAGATATGTTTCCAATAGAGTTATCAGGTGGAATGAAGAAAAGGGTAGCACTTGCAAGAGCAATTGCACACAACCCAGAAATTATTATGTTGGATGAACCAACTTCGGGATTAGATCCTATCATGTCAGATATAGTAAAAGAAACAATAGTAAAGCTGTCTAAAGACCCTAGCCCTACAATTATCACAATCACACACGATATTCATGACGCATTCAAAATAGCTGATAAAATAGCAGTATTATATGAAGGAAGCATTATTTCTCATGGAACTGTTCAAGAAATAAAAAATACTAAAAATGAATACATAAAGAAATTTATTCGCTATGTAGGTACAAAATAATAAAATCCCCTGCCTTATCTCTTACTTTCGAGGCATATAATTCTCGTCATGTTTTGCAAAAACCGTCTCTGCCAAAAAGGTATTGCCATCAAACATTTTACCTTGCACAACAACACCACTTTTTTCTGAGAACATTGGAGGGAGTATTCCCTGATATTTTATCACAATGCTCTTGTTAAAGTCTGTCATTTGAAAGACCACTTCACTCTCACTACGTATTACACTATCCTCAACAACCATTCCACCTATACGGATTGGTTTTTGATTGTTTGATAAAGTTATTGCTTCGCTTACTGTGTAAAAAAATGAGATATTTTCTCTGAGTATTGTTAAAATAAAGAAAACTATGCAATTTAAAAAGAAGAAAATTCCCGAAGCTACAAGTAATCGCTTATGTTTCTTCTTCATTATTATTTTTAAAACCTTCTAAATTCTTTTTACTTTTAATATAGCAAGAAATGGTAAAAATCAGCTCTCCAGCAATCAATGCAAAACTAATAAGGTAAGCAAAAATTACATATGTACTCATAATATATTATTAACAAATAACTCACCTGCATCAAAATAAATTAAGCTTCCATCTTTTTGTTGCAATACTAATCTACCACCTTTATCTATATCAATAAAAATCCCCTCATGCAATTTACTAGCAAACTTTACACTGATTTGCTCATTCATTTTGAATGCCCTTTTCAACCACATTTCTCTTATAGCACAAAACCCATCGAGTATCCACTGCTTTCTTAAATTATTAAAGTTTATTACTAATTCTTTTAGAATATATATGTTTTGTAGAATCATTCTAGCATGCGACATCGGAACCTGCATCTGTATTTTAGTGTCAGTTACTGGAACAACAGAAGATGAAAGAAGTTTATTAATGCACGTTGCTTCCAAAAGTGGTGCGTGATCAATGTTAATTCCAATTCCTATTACCAGCCAATTTGAATTGGATTTTTTTTCAAGTAATATTCCACTTATTTTTTTTTCATCAACAAAGATATCATTTGGCCATTTATATTGAACGTTACTATCATTTATAAATGATAGTAACGTATTGCCAACAGCAAGAGCAGTAACAAAAGTCAATTCTGTTAATTTGCTTAAACTTTCTCTGTCATTCCAGCACTGGATTTTAGCGTCATGTGCTGGAATAACATCCAAGTGGGCCGCTACAGCTAACCTGCTATCCCAGTGTGTGATACTGGAACCTAGTGATGTAATTTGCAAGAGATTTATGATAAAACTTGCATAAAAATTACCCTCGGGAGAAATCCAATTCTTTCCAGTGCGCCCCCTACCTTCTGTTTGTTTATCAGCAATAATAACAGTTTCATTTGATATTCCTCTATCAATCAAATCCAACGCTTTTCCATTAGTACTTGAAACTTCTTCATAATGATAAATATGAAAGCCCTCGAATGTTTTAGGGGTCATTTTATAAACTTTTAGTTACTAAATGAATTAGTGAATATAAATCCTCTACGCACATAAAAAGAACAATATTAATTAATGAAGCCACTGAAGTAACAATAAATAGACTCTTAGAATAAATAACTTTACTGTCACTAGGCTTATCAAAATACATAGCTTTTATGATACTTAAATAGTAGTAACATGATATAACACTTGCTACTATGAAAATCAAAGACATACCAATAAAGCCGGAATTCACCAAGCTTTTAAATATAAAAAGTTTAGCAAAAAAACCTGCAAGTGGAGGTATTCCCGCCATCGAAAATAATAGTATAGAAAGATGAAATGCCAAAACCGGACGTTTTTTTCCTATGCCAGATAAATTTGCAACACTACAATCGTCATCATCAATTTGTATGAAATATGAGAACAATCCTATATTTGTAATGATATATATAACCAAATATATCAAGGAACTATCTGTCCCCATTCGTGTAAAGATAGAAAGTGAAGCAAGTATAAAGCCAATATGACCAATTGAACTGTAAGCTAGAAGCCTCTTTAGATTCCTTTGGCGTAAAGCTCCAAAAGCTGAAATAAGTACGGATAGTGCTGAAATGTATAAAAGAACAGGTTGAAAATACTTTTTTACACCTACTAACTCCTCACCCATAAAAAATCGAATTAAAAACGTCACAAGTGCAGCTTTTGGAACTGTAGAAAAAAATGCAGTTACTATAGTTGGTGCACCTTGATAGACATCTGGAGCCCACATATGAAAAGGAGCAATAGCAAGCTTGAAACATAAACCAATAAGGATAAGTACTAACCCAAAAACTATTCCATAAGTTATCTGATGATTTTCCAAAAACGAACTTAACTCAGAAAAATTGACCAGTCCCGTATATCCATAAAGTAGCGACATTCCATACAGCATGATGCAGGAAGATAACGCACTGAGTGTAAAATATTTTACTCCTGCCTCACATGAATAAACTGAACCCTTATTAAAGCTTGCAAGAACATATAAAGGTATACTCATCAACTCAAAAGATAAATAAAAAGAAATTAAATTATTTGCTGAAACCAGAGTTATCATGCCAAACAGCGTAAAAAGAATTAGTATCGAAAATTCATACTCATAGTCATACTTTGATAAATTTAGCAGTAAAAGTACTAAAATTCCCGCAATAAGGATCAATCCCTGGGCTGACCTAATGTATAGATTGAGTTTCAACAATGAATTAAAGGGAAAAAACCCATTATCTTTCGCTGACAGAATTAAAATAATTAAAGTGATCACTGTGCAGCCAAGCGCCAATAAGTTAATAGTGCGGCGGTTAAATACAATTCCAAGCAGCAGCAATACTAACGAGGAAATAATAGAAAAAGTTTCCGGTAATATCTGTATGTAGTTCATAGGGCATTATACTTGACTAACAAATTTACCATGCATGGCTTTAAATAATTCAGTGCAAGAGTTGGGTAGAATCCAAGCAAAATAACAAGCACTGCAAGCAGAACTAAGATAAAAAATTCTATCCTATCCAAGCGGTTATTTAACAATTTAGAATAGCTAACTCCCCATATTGTTTGCTTACATAAATTCAGCATATAAACTGCGCTCAAAATAGTGCCAAGTGCGATGAACCCTGTAAAAAACCCTATGCTCTTAAACATCCCAACCATAGCCAAAAATTCACCTATAAACCCAGACGTTCCAGGTAGCCCTACCGAAGACATTGAAAATAGAATAAACATAAAACCAAATTTTGGCATTGTATTTACTATGCCGAAATACTTCGAAATCTTCAAAGTTCCAGTTCGAGTATATAGCATTCCAACACACAAAAATAAAGCAGAAGAAATAAGCCCATGACTGATCATTTGAAATATAGCACCAAGCACTCCCTCTTCACAAAATGAAAAGAGGCCAGCAGTAACGATTCCCATATGTGCTATTGAAGAATAAGCTATTAATTTCTTTATATCATCCTGAGCAAATGCAACTAGTGAAGCATATATTACTGCAATCGCGCTTAACACAATAATGAAATTTGCAAAGTGGAAACTTGCCTGAGGAAGCATTGGAATCGAGAATCTTAAAAATCCGTATCCCCCCATTTTAATAAGCAACCCAGCCAAAACCACAGATCCAGAAGTTGGCGATTGCACATGTGCATCAGGAAGCCAAGTATGAAATGGAACCATCGGTACTTTTATTGCAAAAGAAGCAAAAAATGCAATCCATAGCAATGACTGCACTTCAGGATCAAGACTTGGTACTAACGTAGCTAATTTCCTTATATCAAACGTTCCAAAGATATTATGAATATATACTAATCCAAGCAAAAATAACAATGAACTAACCAGTGTATAGAGGAATAACTTAAATGCTGCATATATCCTCTGCTTCCCTCCCCAGACACCAATAATAAAGAATATTGGTATTAAAACAGCTTCAAAAAATACATAAAAGCTTATAGCACTTAGTGAAATAAAGAAACCAACTACAAAACCCTCAAGCAGTAAAAATAATGCCATACATGACTTGAGGGTCGTATAACTCATTTTGCAATTGTAGAGTATACAAATAACAAATAAGAAAGTTGTAAGTAGAAGGAAAAGCAACGATATACCATCCACTCCTATTCCAGCATTTTTAATTGGATAGCTGACAAACTGAAAGTCTGTATTGTTATAATCAAACTTTATACAAACTACAATGCTAAGCAAAAATGGAAGTACAGAAAAAAGTAGAGAGATGAATCTTAGATATATTAATTTATAATCAATCTTGATTAAAGATAAAATCAATGCTCCTATTAGCGGAAGCAAAAATATGCTAAGTAATAACACTGTTTATTTTATTCCAATAATATACAAAGCACTGATTACTAAAGTAACAAACATAATAAATGCATAATCAAATATATAGCCAGTTTGTAACTTTATAGCACCCTTTGAACATTCATCAACTAACCTTACAACACCATTTGGTCCAAATGAATCAATAGCCTTAACATCAAACTTCCATAGGAGCCTAGATACAAACTTCACCGGTGCAACTATAATAAGTCCGTATACTTCATCAAAGTACCATTTATCCTGTAAAAATTTAAGTAAAAATTTACCCTTAATTTGTTTTATTATTTGATAGTGGTAAACCAAATATGCAAATGTTACTCCACTTAGGCTCATTATGGTCGGTAATAATTTTATAAAGAAACTATGAACTGTATGCTCACTAACAACTACTAAACTTGACTTCCAGAATGTACTACTAGTTATGTTCAAAACATTTGTTCCCCACATTCCAGAAAATACTGATCCAAAAGCAAGTATCAGTAGTGGTATAAGCATAATCTTTGGTGCTTCATGTATATTGATTTTACTTTGTCTTTGGCTATGAAATACAAGAAGTAACAACCTCCAAGAGTAAAGCGCTGTAAAGAATGCAATAACTAAGCTTACTACAAAAGCAAAACTATCCACACTATAAGCATGTTCAATTATTAAATCCTTTGAGTAAAAACCTGCAAATGGAAATATTCCAGAAAGTGCAAGAGATCCAATCCACATGAAAGCATAAGTGTAGGGAATTTCCTTCCAGCAATTTCCCATTTTTTGAATGTTTTGCTCATGATGCATTGCATGAATCACATTACCTGCACCAAGAAATAATAGAGCCTTAAAAAAGGCGTGCGTCATTAAATGAAAAATAGCAACATTGTAAGCAGAAAGGCCACACGCCATAAACATATAACCAAGTTGGCTGCAAGTTGAATAAGCAATTATTTTCTTTATATTATTTTGAGTAATTGCAACGGTAGCTGCGAAAAAAGCAGTGAGCGCACCAACAGTAACTATTAACTCTTGCGTTACATTTGATAGCTTAAACAATGGAGAACATTTTGCTACTAAAAATATACCAGCTGTCACCATCGTTGCTGCATGAATAAGCGCAGACACGGGAGTTGGCCCTTCCATCGCATCCGGCAGCCAAACATGTAAGCCAAACTGAGCAGATTTACCCATACAGCCAATAAAAAGTAATACACATATTATATGAATTACTTTAAACTCACAGCAGAATGTCCTGATGTTCTGTGCACCAAAAAGGTCAGCCGTGTCAAAAACTTCAGTAAAATTCAAAGAATGAAACTTATAATAAATAAGAAAAATTCCAATTAATAGCGCAAAGTCTCCTATCCTATTTACAATAAATGCCTTGACTGCCGCATTATTTGCAGAATATTTTTGAAACCAAAATCCTATGAGCAAATAAGAGCATAAGCCAACTCCCTCCCAGCCAAAGAAAAGTTGCACGAAATTGTCGCTTACAACTAGCACAATCATACAAAACGTAAATAGTGATAGGTAAGAAAAGAACCTAGACTTCCCCTTATCATGCTCCATATAACCAACAGAATAGAGATGAACTACCAGCGAAATAGTAGTAATTACAATTAGCATCAAAGATGAAAGAGCATCAATACTAACTGCCCAATCTACTTTCAGGATGCTCAATGAAAGCAAAGGAAATAAAACAACATGATGATTTTTAGAGAAGTTGAGAAAAATATACCAAGATAAAGCTGCAGATATTCCAATCCCTGCAATTGTAATTAACTGGCTAAAAATGTCCCTTCTAAAGAACGCTGCAAATAATGAACCAAAAAGTGGCAAAAATACTATCAATTTTAGTATACCTGTCATACCTTCATTCTTTCATTAAATTTGCTTGCTCAACATCTATGTTGCCACGTCTCCTATAATACACAACCAGTATTGTAAGTCCTATACCCGACTCTGCTGCAGCAACAGTCAACACAAACATGACAAAAAATTGCCCAACTATATCATGCATAAAGGCAGAAAAAGCAACTAAGTTGATATTAACTGCCAGAAGTAATATTTCCACTGATAACAGTATATTAATTATGCTCTTACGGTTGATAAAAATACCGCACACTCCAATAGTAAACAAAATAGCAGCAACTACCAAGAAATGATTCAATCCTACTTCCATTCCACTCCTTTTCCAAACTTAGCCTTAACCAACTTTACAGACGAAGACTGTGTCAATTGCTTTAATACATTCTGTCTTTTAATTCCCTTCTTCTTATCCTGCAAAGCAAGAGCAATTGCACCAACAATCGCAACAAGCAGTAAAATACCGGAAAGATGAAAGGCATACATATAGTCAGTATACAACAAATCACCAATAGCTTTCACGTTATTGGCATTATAGTCTATAACACTGCTTATATTCAGTACTGAGCTGCAGATTACAAAGCTGATAACCAGAAAAAACACAACACATAATATAATACTAAAAGTGAAATGCTTTGCAAAACCTTGGTGTATTCTTATATAGTCAATATCAAGCATCATAACCACAAAGAGGAATAATACTGCAACCGCACCGATGTACACTATCAATACCATCATAGCAATAAACTCAGCCCCAAGAAGGATAAAAAGTACTGTAGAGCTAACGAAGGTAAAAATCAAAAATAACACTGCATGTACAGGATTCCTTACGCTAATCACACAAACAGCAGATAAAATGCTCAAAATCGAAAAAAAATAAAAGAAAAAAGGCATTAATACTTTAACTGCAATAACAGTTACTAATTTAAAGTAACTATTATTGTAAAGTCAACAAACTTCTCGCACAGCAGCGTATTGAATACATAGAAACTACTTGATAAATTTCAACAACCTCATTATCACAGTACCAATGGTATTTGTGAATTCACAACTTATTTTCGACCTGCAGGTTTAACATTCAGTAAAAAAACTCAGGTGTTTATTGGTGGATTACATCAAATTATTGCGGTTGCATGTCTTTATACAGCCAAATCGAGCTTAAGCTAAGCGTCAACATATTACTACAGCGCCAGTTTAAATTACTATAGGAGTCAAAACTCACTACCAGGTTTTTCTGTCTTTTTTTCGATTAGTAAATTTCTTAGCACTCTCAGTTGCAATCTAAAAGTAAGAATAAAAAACACCAATATTTTGAAGTAAATACAGTCACCACAGGGTTTCTTTTGCTTTTTTTTATGTAAGAAAATTATAGCAAACTAAGTCTTGCTGAAATGTAACTTTTCAAAATTTTACAAAAACCCCCTGACAAAAAGGTTGACCTGCTTTTTTAGTGTTTATAACAGGGCGAGGTTGTCAAATAGCATAGGTGATGCGTAATTTTCTGCAGGCAAAAAAGTATTTAATCTTATTAATCTTTAGTATAAATGTTTGTTATGCAGAAAATGTTTTACTACAAACTCCACAAAAGGTTTCCGCAGAAGATATCGACAGAATAACAGCTAATCAGTCAGTAGTATGTGTTTTACCTAGTAGAACGGAAACAATTGCATATGAAATGGTGTTAGAATTTCCGCATAGACCAGGAAACAGCAAACTAGGGTTCCAACTTACCTTTAGTGGTAAAAACTTAATTAAAGAATTAACAAAGCAAGAAAATGTTTTGTTCAGCAATAAAGAAGGATAAAAAAAATTACGAACATGGTTGTGTGGCTAATAGCAAAAACCAAGTAGTAAAAAGTTAAATAATGCCTCTCGTTTTACTCAATCTTTGTATGTACAAAATACAACCCCAGATAGGATGTTGGTACCACAAATTGCTAAACTCATCAGTGACAAGAATGTAATTTTCTAGACTGGCGCTGAAATATCAGCACCAGTAGTACCAGATGTATCTGAGCTTAACAAACAACTTGGGGCAGCTTCTTACGATCGCAATCTAAAGCAATATGATGCTGTTGCAGCTATCCATAAAATTCTTAAAGAATCAAAGTTTTTAAAAATTACAGATAATCTTTACAAAACTTATTTTTATGGGATATCAACCACGGTTCATTGTGCAGTAAAAAACACAGTTCCACTTAAAAATTGGTAGCTACTAACTGTAAATGTGGATTTACTTCACCAATGTTCAGGGGCTGAGATTTTAGGAAATATGAGTAGCAAAATGAATTTTGATTGGCTAATAAATAACATCAAATCAGAACATTTAAAACGAATTGATTTTGTTGCTACTTGTGGGCTTAGTAGTGACAAAGCTGGGTTTCTTGCTTTGTATAAAAACACAACCCTAAAGGAAAAATAATCGCAATGGACCCAGCGCAACCAAATTATTTAGGGAATGATGACATTTTGGTAGCTGGTTATCTGCAAGAAATTTTGCCTGATCTATTTGAAAATTTGCCTCAGCTTTATTACGTGAGAATAAAAATTTTACAGAGCACAAACAATAAGGTTAACTTATGTAACTATATTTGTTAGGGCTGCAATGAACGATTATCTCTCACTGCTAAATCCGGAACAACAATCAGCTGTAACTAAAGTAGATGGACCAGTTTTGATACTGGCTGGGGCTGGAACAGGAAAGACAAGAACGATTACTTCAAGAATAGCACATATAATTCGAAATGGTTACGCTCATTCTGATGAGATATTGGCAGTCACATTCACAAACAAAGCAGCAAATGAAATGGTATCGAGAGTGCTCAAACTCACGGGTACAAATATACTATGGCTTGGCACTTTCCATGCAATTGCAGCAAAAATTTTACGTCGTCACGCTGATATTGTGGGCTTAAACCCCAATTTTACAATTATTGGCGTGGATGACCAACTACAAGTAATAAAAAATATTATTAATGAAGTAAGCCCCAATAATTTGTCAGAAAAACATAGTACCATTATGAACACAATTCAAAAATGGAAAGAAAAGTGCTTACTGCCGTCCGAAGTGGAAGAAACTCAACTATTTAGGCCAATATACATAATTGCATTAAAAGTTTATCATCAATATCAGGAAAGGCTAAAGTTCCTTAACTCCGTTGATTTTGGCGATTTACTACTGTATAATATACAACTCTTCAATCAAAAAACTGAAATTCTGTCCTATTATCAGGGCAAGTTTAAATATATTATGGTAGATGAGTACCAAGATACAAATGTAATACAATATCTTTGGCTGAAATACCTTGCAAAAGAGCACTCAAATATTTGTTGTGTGGGAGATGACGATCAATCGATATATAGCTGGCGTGGTGCAGAGGTTAAAAACATTCTGAAATTTTCTGACGATTTTAAAAATGCAAAAATCATCAAACTAGAGTGTAATTACAGATCAACATCTCATATACTTGCAACTGCGTCATACGTCATCAATCACAATAAAACTCGCTTAGAAAAAAAATTGTGGACAACAAACATCAAAGGGGAAAAGGTAAATTTAATAAAATTATGGGATGGAAAAGCTGAAGCAAGATTCATAAGTGAACAGATATTAAAGCTTAATAAATACAGATTCAGCGACATGGCAGTACTGGTTAGGGCTACTTTTCAAACTAGAGTTCTGGAAGAGTATTTTATAAAATATTCGATTCCCTATAAGATTATAAGTGGCGTAAAATTCTATGAACGTCAAGAAGTCAGGGATGTAATTGCATATTTAAGACTCGTTACAAACAATAATGATGACTTAGCTTTTGAAAGAATAGTGAATCGGCCAAAAAGAAGCATAGGACCTACCACTTTAAAAAAGATATACACGGTTGCTCAAGGTAACAAAACTTCTTTTTTCGAAGCGGCAAAAATATTAGTTAATAGTAATCAGGTAATTGAGAAAATCAAACTTTCACTAAATGATTTTTTTAATAAAATTAAAGCTTGGGAAGAAATGATAAGTGTCAAACCACTACACAAGTTTGTTAAAACTATAGCGAACCAATCTGGATATATTGAAATGCTTGAAAATGAAGAAGTAACAGGCTTAGCACGAATAGAAAATATCAAGGAGCTCATTTCATCTTTAAAAAATTTTGACAATGCTACAACTTTCTTGGAGCATATAAGCTTAGTTATGGAAGTGGATAATATGAATAATGACGATACCGTACACGTCATGACTCTTCACGCAGCTAAGGGGCTTGAATTTCCATGTGTGTTCTTACCTGGTTGGGAAGAAGGGCTATTTCCCCACCAAAGGTCTTTTGAAGATAAAAGTGGCAAAGCCTTAGAAGAAGAAAGAAGGCTTGCATATGTTGGAATAACTAGAGCAAAGGAAAAGTTAATCATTTCATGTGCAGACAGAAGGGAAATTAATAACCAGTGGCAACCAATGTACGCTTCGCGATTTCTTAAAGAGCTGCCAAGGGAAAATGTTGAAGTAATTAAGAGTAATATTGCCTACTGTTGAAACAGGCAATTTTGCTATGTTTATACAGTTGTAGGCCAAGTTATAGAATGGCAGAAACAAAGCTATAAAAAAAATTACTTGATACATTTTCTAGTCTCCTTATTATCGATAATAAGGTTGTTTCACAATTTAAAGCCTATCGAAAGTCAAGACCTAGGAGGTGTATTTTTTAGTATGTTGCACTTAATTTCTAGGGTGTCTTTGCTGCATTCTTCTGAGCTTTTTCTATAACAGGGTTGCTATACCTAATACTATGAATCACGCTTATTAAGTGTTATCAAAAAACGTCAACATTATAAAATGGGTGGTGAATAACTGGCCACTACAGGTTTTCCTTTGCCTTTTTTTATTTAGTAAAATTTCTTAATATTTATAGCTAAAGATTATAATAAAGATATTGTGATGGCATGACAAGAAAATCTAGTCCGTGTTAGTTATAAAATTTAATTTACTTAGAAAACTTTTATAATATTTAACCCACTTACTTTCCTGTTTTCCATATCGTGATGAGCCTTGATTATTTCATCAAATTTATATTTTTTGTTAATCCTTACAGTTAAAAGTTTTTTCCTTACCATCTCAAAGATTTCCATTGCAGTGAGAACTAATGCAAATCTGTCACGCTTGTAATGATATATTGAGGTTCCTGTGGCAAATAAAGAACGTGAACTAAGTAAAGAAAAACTAACCGGAGCAATACCTGATATCTGCCCATAGGAAACATATATACCAAATTTACTCAGAGATTCAAAAGAAAGCCTGCTTGTAGAATAGCCTATCGGATCATACACTGCACCTACTCCTCTGTTTTGTGTAATTTCCATAATTTTAGAAACAAAGTTTTTATCATTATAATTTATTGCATATGTACAGCCATTCTGTAAAGCTACTTCCATTTTTTTGTCAGAACTTACAGAGCCTATAACTACACCCTTTTTATCCTTTGCCCATTGGCATATTATCTGTCCTAAACCGCCATTAGCCCCGTGAACTAGCACAAAAGCGCCAGGTTTTATTTTATAAGATTGATTAATCAAATAGTGAGCCGTCATGCCTTTAAACAGCACCGCAGCTACAACTTCATCTGGTATTTCATCTGGAATTTTTACCAGATATTTCTGGTGTATGACACGTTTTTCACAATATGCTCCAGGTGGTGCCGTACAATATCCAACTCTATCTCCAATCTGTAAACTATCATTTATTTTTTTACCAAGCTTTTCAATAACTCCTACTGCTTCCACTCCAAGCACTGATGGTAAACCCTTAATTTTGCGAACGCCTTTTCTATGCTCCGAGTCATAACGATTTAAGCCTATAGCTGTGTGACGTATTAAAACTTCCTCGCCTTTTGGCTCACCTATACTCTTATCTATAAACTCTAATACTTCTGGTCCTCCAGTTTTTTTAATTTGTACAGCTCCAACCATGATGAATATAAGATAAAAACTTTAATTATGTTACCTAACAACTAACCTCTTGCAAAACTATTTAGAGACTATACTGTAGGATGTATTAATAGTGAGATAAGTTATGACAAATAAAACTTTTTATTATATTCTGTGCAGAGTATCAAATAGCGTAAACAATGATTGTAATTTAAGTGCAACTAATATAATAGAAAAAATGAGAGAAAAGTTAAAAGAGGAGACCAATCGACCTGAACTAGAAGCAAAAAAAACTCCGTAGTACCTGGAAAGAAATCTTAATATTGATCACAAATTCAATATAGAAACAGAACTTTGTCATAAATCAAGCAGTTTGCTTGAATAGCTATGGGTTACACTAGCACCTATTCTAAATTCTTCTTTTTGCTAAATGTGGCCAAAGCTTTAACAGAAGCAGGAGTTAACATACAAAATGGAAAAAAAATATCTATATGCCTGAGCTTGGTTCGGTTCCATAGACTTATTGGCAGTCTTTCTAAAAGCAGAAGCAAGTGATGGCCAAATGAAGACTGTTGTGAAGACCACTTTAGATCGTCCTGTTTGCTTATACAATAAAAATAAGTCAATCTAATATGGAATTTGCTGTAGGCTCTTAATTGAGCATGCATTAGAAAAAAATCCTAATGCAAAAATACCGGATCCTATAAAAAAAATGAAGAATCAGTTGAATATTGGAACGTTTGTAAACAAACAACGAAGAACGGAATTTGATTGATTTAACGCTAAATACTAAATACATGTAATCAGTCCACAAAAAGTAAATAAGAACTCTTATTCAATTTAATAGTAAATGATACTGGAGTTTAGAAAGTTAAACTCCAGTATAAAGACAGCATTCGTTTGAGAATCAAGATAAAACTTATTATTTTTAATATAAAAGTAAAAATGACAATAATCTCCTCATAACAGTAACTAATGCAATTTTAGCAGTTTTGTCAGAGTTAACCAGACACTGATAAAATGCTTTCATTTTTTTTCTGCAACACATAGCGACAAGACAAAATGTAAAAAAGTTGAATATTTATGTAGAGCAGCGTATAATTATTAATATTTTCTAAGGCTTTGACTATGGCTTTTTCTAAATTTTTAGATCCTAAGTTAAACTTGACATTCAAAAAAATCTTCGGCACTGAAAAAAATAAGAATATCCTTATTTACTTTTTTAATGATGTCTTAGGCTTTACTGGTATTAATACCATACAAGAAGTTGAGTTCCTTAGCATTTTATTATGAATCATGAGATCGCTTCTGATAAACAGAGTACCGTTGATGTTTTCTATGTAAGAATTTTCACGGTAACAGATATATTGCAGAAACGCATCTCGTTAGAGACAAAGGCTTTTAAAAACGTACTCAACTTTATGCTGTTAAAGTTTACTCAAAGCAATCTGGTAATTATTTGGATTTTAAGGAAGTATTCTTTATTGTTATTTCCAATAATATTCTATTTCCTAAAGAGATTGATTATATTTCTACCCATAATATACATGACATAAAAACCAATGGACATTACTTAAAAGACTTTTAATTTGTCTTTATTAATTTGCCTAAATTTACAAAAGATAAAGATAAGGTAGAACAACTAGAGACTACAATAGAGCGTTAGTATTTTTTCTTTACGCATGCAGAGGAAACAACTGATAAAAATTTAAGAAAAATAGCAGAAAAATTATCAATAATAAAATTGACATATAATGAATTAGAAAAATTTCATTGGGATGAGAAAGACCTAGTAGCACGTGAAGAAAAGGTAATGGATTTACAGGAAGAAGCTGCTATTTTAGAACAAAAACCCGATGATGCTACTGAAAAAGGCAAAAAAAATCGGCAGAGACGAAGGCATCCAAATCGGACATCAAAAAGGGCAAAGCAGAGGGCGAAAAAACAGGCCAAAATAGCTGTGGCTCAAAATTTACTTAAGGCTGGTGCCTTCATAGAGGTTATAGTTGAAATTACTAGCTTTTCGGTAGATGACATTAAAAAACCCCAAGAGGAAATTACTTAAGATGGTTTCTTTGATTGTTCAAGGCTTTTTTTAATTCGTCATACTTTTCACCTATTTGCCTAATCCATTAGGAGTTACATCCAATCTACTTCTTTTGAGCAAGATCACTGAAATGACACCATTTATTGTGTACATTGCCTTAATAAAAGCAAATGTTCATACAGTTATATAACACAGCCATAGATTACATGAACAATCAACTCTAACTTCCTCTTTTTGCTGAATATAGTGAAAACTTTTAAAACTTCAGCGTGAAAATCTTTAATCACTCGTTTCGTAGTACTTCTCAACCAATTTATTGAGTAATCTTACGCCAAAGCCCACTGCTCCTTTTGGAGAAATATCAGTGCCTTTTTCGTGCCAAGCTGTACCTGCAATATCTAAATGTGCCCAGCAAGTATCATTTACAAAACGCTGTAAAAATTGTGCAGCCATTATGCTATCTCCACCAGAACCCGTAGGAGCTATGTTTTGCACATCAGCAATCGGCGAATCGATAATCTTATCGTAAGTTTCATTCATAGGAAAACGCCATAACTTCTCATTTGCTTCATTTCCTGCCTCAACGAGACGATTTGCTAATTCATCATTGTTGGAAAAAAGACCAGCATATTCATTATTCCCAAGTGCAACTACTATAGCACCAGTTAAAGTTGCAAGATCAATCATAAATTCAGGCGCAAATCTGTCCTGCGTATACCATAAAGCGTCTGCAAGTACGAGCCTTCCTTCTGCATCAGTGTTTAACACTTCTATTGTCTGTCCAGACATTGAAGTTACTACATCGCTCGGCCTTTGAGCATTACCATCTATTGCATTTTCTGCAAGTGCAACCACACCGACTGCATTTATCCTCGCTTTTCGCCCAGCTAGAGTGCGCATCACTCCAACCACAGCAGCAGAGCCCGCCATGTCATACTTCATTGACTCCATACCACGTGAAGGTTTAAGCGATACTCCACCAGTATCAAACGTTATACCTTTACCCACAAAAGCTATCGGTTTTTGTTCTTTAGAAGCTCCATTCCATCTTATTACTACCAACTTAGGCTCTTTACTACTTCCTTGTGCTACTCCAAGCAAAGCTCCCATTTTCTTCTTTTCCATCTGCTTTTTATCAAGCACTTCAATTTCAAGACCAAATTTAGTAAGTTCGCTTTTTATACAGTCAGCATAGGACTCTGGGTACAAAACGTTAGGTGGTTCAGTGATGAAAGTACGCGCAAGAAATATGCCTTCACCTTCTTGTCTTAAATGCTCAAACGATTTTTCAGCATCGTTTAACTGTTCATCTTTTGCTAGTACCATAATCTCCTCTACTTCTGTAATTTCTTCATCCTTCTTAGTTTTATACTTATCAAACTTAAAACTACGTAGGAATGCACCATATGCAATATTTTCTGCACTGCCTTCAATTGAAACCGTTGCTTGTTTAATCTTTAATCTGCCTAGCTCACAATATATTTTACCGCCAACACTTAATTCCTTATTTTCATTCCATTCATCTCTCTTACCAAGCCCAACAATTATAACATTCTTACCATCTGATAAAGTAACAGAAAAAAATTCACCAAAGCCTCCATTGAAGTGACTAAATTTCTTGATGCAATTTATAATCTGCTTGTCTTGCAGAACCTTGCCATTACTTACTAGCTCACCATCTTCAAACAAACCTACCACTAGTGTTTCAAAATCAGGTAAAACTTTAGAAATTGTTATTTTCATCATTCATAGCTCCATACTTAATCAGGGTAATATTTACCAGAACGGCCGAAAAATACAAGTTTTATTTCTTACCAGAAAACTTATTATATCCGCTCAAGGTAATGTTAAACGTATAGGTTTTAATGGCCCGGTTGTTATAACCAAATGGTGCTATCAGAAGGCTTGCAAGCCCACTGTCGATAAAACTTTCAAGAACAGAATCAGCACAGTTGTCGCAATTATGGTCAGCAAAAAACATTTGTGTTGCGAATTCTGGAAAATCTGGATGTTGAACCAAAAAGTTGATGTGTGGAGCCCTATCACCAATTTTACCAGGTGCTACTGTAATAAAATTATAATACCCAAGGTTATTCACTATAAACCTGCCTGATCCAGCAAAATTTGGATCAAGTTGATTACCTTCCATATTCTCATCATAATGGTTCACGCCACATGAATTCGCGTGCCATATAGAAACTACAGCATTTTGTATTGGCAAACAGTTTACATCAGTAATCCTACCTACTATATTTATCAATTCCCCTGTTGCACTGCTCAGGGAACCAGGCTTTCTTCTTAAATTATTTGAAGAGTTAAAAATTTTTGGCCTCGCATCAAGATCATATACTCCCGGAGTTTCAATACAGTTGAGCAAAATAGGATCAGCTGCAAACAACGGTAAACTGAGTACAGCTTGTGCTAAAAAAGCTAATAAGATACTTCTTATATTCATTTTACTTACAACGCCTTCTCTTGGATTATAGCAATTTTTTCTCTTTTTTTAAAGATGTTACTATTCTATATCAAGAATAACCATGAATTCATTAGGATTTACATAATCCAAAGCACCTTTTGCTTATTCATCAAGCAAATCTAAGCCTTTTTCATATAAGCTAAATACTTCCTTACTCAACATCTCTTTCTTAAAAGAGATATTCTTTAACAAAAATTTATTGTACCCTACCTCTTTTTTTTAATTTATTAATACCAATAAGCCATGTCTACCTGTGATTGTACTGATACTAAAATATAGTGCAAGAGAAGAAATGAGTAAAGCTACACTTAAATACAGTAACCTTTTCTTTTTTTGAGGCATACTTCTACACATAAGAAATTGAGAAACACATAACACAAAAAAGGTGAACAAAAAACTAAACCTCCTTCAGACTCTTTAATATGATACCTTTCCAAACCAAGCACTTACACTAGAAAGCACACTAACACTCATATGTAGTATTGTACTTTCCCCTTGCCTCAAGACAACCAACCTTAAGAGCCCTGGCGTGTTTTACACCTTGGCTTTATTTCATTTATAATATAAATCCTACCGCCCCTTTTTACAACTTTACAATTTTTATCTCTGTTGCGGTGGGATTTTAATGACCCTTTGACTTTCATATCCATTTCAGCACTAAATAACTAATATTATAGTCATCTATAAAAAGTTAGTCAATTGATAAATTACCTACATCCTATTAAAATATTGTATAATTGTTGCTGATACTTCCTCGATTGACTTTTGTGTTACATCAATAATTGGCCAATTATTTTGTTTAAAGAGCTCCTCTGCTTTTTTAATTTCCTTCTCTACTTTCTTAGGATCAGCATATATATTATTATCTTCGTTATTAATTGAAGTAAGCCTATTTTTCCGTATTTCGACTAGCCTATTTACATCTATTGTTAACCCTATTGTTAGTTTGTCTTTTAATTTTGCTAAGTCAAAGTAAAAGGGTATCTCACCGACAAAAGGAATATTTGCAACCTTATAGCCACGATAAGCTAAATACATACTAGTAGGAGATTTTGACGTGCGTGAAACTCCAATCAAGATTATGTCTGATTTATCAATATCTTGAATATTTTGTCCATCATCATGATTAATAGTGTAGTTTATCGCCTCGATGCGCTGAAAATATTCATTATTTATCTCAGTATGCAAGTCGAACTTTTCGTCTTTTTCAATCTCAAGATAGGATGAAATTTCCCTCATAATATGTGATAATATCGCTCTATAGGGAATTTTCAATTTTACACAGTTATCTTTTAGATATTTTCTTAGCTTATCATTAGTAATAGTACATATAACAAAGTTATGCTCATTACTTTTCTCATTAATTTCCTCCAAAATTTTATCAATTTGTTCTTCTTCTTTCACAAAAGACCAAACATATTCGACTGTTTCTATAGAACGAAAGTGTTTCAGAGCTGATTTTGCAACTGATATGACAGTTTCACCGCTTGAGTCGGATACTAAGTGTAGATTGAGCTTTTTAAGAGTCATATTTTTACAGCATCATGTTAAATAATAGTATAGACCTAAGCAACCTGCTACTAAAATTACACAAACATATATAAAAACAGAGAGTCAAACTAAAACTGCTTGACAAACTTTGCCAGTTCCCTTATTGTAACATTGAAGCTATTTATTTATCTTTAGTCTATGCAAATTAAATGATAAAAAAACTCAATGTACTTGGTGCTTCATATTTAATTTTTTGCACTATATGCACCGCATGTCTTTATAACTTTTCAAGGTTTTTACTTAATATAAGTTGAAATACGCTTATTAAAGCATTCGATACAGTAAAAAAACGTCAATTTAAAAAATAGATAGTGAATAACTAGCTAACAGTTTTCTTGCCTTTCTTTTGCTTAGTAAGTTTCTTAAATATTTGTAGCTGAAGTAATTTAGGAGTAAACCAAAATAGTATCATTTCAGCGTATGACATCGTAATCCAGATCGGACACTAAGTTGTAACGTAAAAGTAGCTAATCTCATGTTAAAATACAATTTTTAACGGGATTGCGTGAAAGTTGATTGTGCTAATTTGCTGGCCCACATAAACATAGACACTATCCTGTTGATAAAGCTCAAGCTAACTGATAAATTCTTAACACAACTATTCTTGAAGTAAATGTTTTTATTAAAGCCTAAAAATTTCTTTTACTTTGCTAAGAAAGCTTTGCCTTGGCTTGGGGTTATTTGTTTTGCATGTTTTTTAGCCGGAATGTTTTTAGCCTTATTCTTCTCTCCAGAGGATTATAAACAAGGAGAAATTGTACGTATTATGTATCTTCATGTGCCTTCTGCATGGTTTTCTCTCGGAACATATGGATTAATTGCACTACTCAGTTTCATTTCCTTAGTGTGGAGTAATAGCATTGCCAGCGTTTTGGCACACGCTGCTGCTCCTGTAGGGGTAGTCTTTTCTGCAATATGTTTAATCACAGGCAGCATCTGGGGAAAAGGAACCTGGGGTACTTGGTGGGTATGGGATGCAAGGCTCACTTCAATGTTGATTTTATTTTTTCTATACGTTGGATACCTTTCATTGTGGAATGCTTTTGACAATGAAGAAAGAGCTAAAAAATCAGCAGCAGTATTTGCCATCTTTAGTGCTATAAATATCCCTATAGTAAAATTCTCTGTGAATCTGTGGGCTACTCTCCACCAGCCAGCAAGTATTCTCAGAAAAGGTGGAATAGCAATAGAAGGTTCTCTACTGTTGCCATTAATTGCAATGTTTATATTTTGTACCACATTTTTTTTAGTAGTGTGGGCATTGCATTCACTTTACCTGATTAATTTGTATAAGATAAAGAGGGAGATTAGTGTACGTTATTAAACCTACTACAAATGTACATATATAACACTTTCCTTGTATCATTACCTGACTCAGACAGCTTTATGTAAACACTTTTTTCATTGAAAAATTCAAAAAAATGTTGTACTGTTGTTACAGTATTAGACTTCAGTAAAACTTATGGCAGGTTCAGAATTTACATAGCACTCAACCCAAAAATCTCACATCACCTTACTAGACTAGCTGAAGTTACTAAGGAAGCTGTTCAAGAGTTGGCAAAAAGGTTAATCACAGAAGGAATCGAATGTAAAATAGAGGGAGATTACATTAGCCGATGTTATTATAAGAAGAGGATATAAATTAGAGCACAGTGCTATCTGAAAGAGCGAGGATATGAACTAAAATATAACATTATCTACTCAAAAAACTTTACTGAAATAGATTTTCTAAATCTTCCAAAAATAACAAGATCAAGAATTACAAAGGTGATAAATGATCGACTCACAACTGATCCAATTAAATTCAGCAAACTATTATGTAGTAGGTTAAAAGAGAATAGAAGATTATCAAAGGAATATAATTTACTTATAATATCTAATAAAAATTTAATATACCTGGCTATAGCTAGAGTTATGATAAAGAGGTGCTTTCCTTAGTTCACTAATTTGTGAACAATTTCTAAGATACATAGATTTGATTTTTTTTGGGATATTAGCATGATACAAATTCGAGAGTATGTAAATACTGGCTTATTCAGTTTAAGGAAGAAAAAAGTAGAATTTTATCTAAATTCATATCGTTGCTTAGAACAGTAAACATCATAAAGGCTATCTGTTATTACATGATTACTTAAGAGAAAATTGTAGAAAAGCAAAAGAATACTCTGAACTAAAGTACAAATTAAGTAAAACCTTCGTTGAAAATAGAGAGGCATACACAGAGGACAAGGCAGGTTTTATAAAAGCCCTATTAATTCAGGCAGAAAGATGGAAGAATTTGAAGGAATAATTATACGTAAGACTTTGAACAATGAAAATGGTGTGAATCTGTTCTTGATCGAACACAAAAAAATCTTCGATATAAATAATAGTCCTTTATGCTATCAACAACACTACACCCTTTCACTGAAACTTTGAAAAATGTAATCTACTTCTATATTCAAATATATCAAGCAGTAATTCAAAAGACTTATTCTCAGCAATTGCACTTTTTGTATTATTGTATGCAAGGTTGAGCAGTTCTCTGTCCTTGTATAAATCAGCAAACTTAAATTCCATGCATCCTGATTGTTTTAGGCCTAGTATATCTCCACTGCCTCTTAGCATCATGTCCTTTTCAGCAATGTAAAATCCATCCTGTGACTCGCACATGATTTTTAATTTTGAAAATGAGCTTTTACTTATGTTATTATATAATAATACACAAAAAGACGGCTTATTTCCTCGCCCTACTCTGCCTCTTAACTGATGTAATTGCGATAGTCCAAATTGCTCTGCATTTTCTATAATCATAATGGTTGCGTCTGGTACGTCTATACCAACCTCTATTACAGTAGTTGCAACGAGAAGAGGAAACTCATTCCTTTTGAAGGAAAACATAACTTGATCTTTCTGAACTTGAGTTAATTTTCCATGTATTATCCCAACTTTATTAAAAAATGTCTTTTGTAATTCCTGAAAGCGCATTTCCGCTGCAGCAATATTTAGCCCTTCATTTCCTCCTATACATGGACAAATCCAATACGCTTTTTCGCCTCTGTTTATAGCACTTTTTAGTTTTTCAATAACTTCTACTAATTTTTTAATGTTCATAGCTACAGTTTTTATTGGTAGCCTGGATTTTGGTTTTTCTCTCAGAATTGAACATTCAACATCACCATATATAGCTTGTTGCAAAGTTCTTGGGATTGGAGTTGCCGTAACAAAAAGTATATCAGCATTTTCTCCTTTACCCACCAAGCAGTTTCTCTGTATCACTCCAAATCGCTGTTGTTCGTCTATAACTGCAAGCCCTAAATTTTTAAATGTAACACTAGCCTGAAATAGTGCATGAGTACCGATTATTATTTTTAAAATACCACTTGCAAGTTCGTTTGTAATAATCTTTCTTTCCTTACGCGTGGTTTTACCAGTAAGCAAAGCAATTTTTATATCGGTATAAGACAATGCCTCCTCGATCCAGTTATAGTGTTGCTCCGCCAAGATAGTAGTTGGTGCCATCAAAGCTGCTTGCATGTTATTTTCTATCACATTTAGCATCGCAAAAAGTGCAACTACAGTCTTGCCACTACCAACATCACCTTGCAGTAAACTTACCATGCGGCATTTGGATTTTTGCCTCTCTGAGATTTCATCTATTGCACGAATTTGATCATTTGTTAATTGAAACGACAATTCATTTAAAACTTGTTCTTTATACTTGTTGGATATTGTAAATTCTCGTCCCCTTTTTCTTACATGATTTTCTCTTGCAAGCTTCAGCGCCATCTGGTATGCAAACAATTCATCATAAGCAAGCCTTCTCCTGCAAATTTCCGCTTCTGCCAATGAGTTCGGTCTATGCAGCTTTATGATGCTTTCCTTCCAACTTAGCCATTTGTTTTGTTTAATTAATGTATCACCTATCCATTCTGGTAAGTCAGGCAATTCTTTTAGATTGGAGTTTATTATGTTCCTAATGCTCTTGTTAGTAATACCACGACATAATTGATAAACTGGTTCTACGCGAGCTATTTCTTTAAACTGATTGGTGTCAAGCAACACGTAATCTGGGTGGGTAACTTGCCAATGCTCAGCAAATTTTTCGAGTTTACCGCTGATGATTACATTGGCTCCAATTGGAAATAATTTATATAAATACTTAATTGAGTAATTAAAAAAAACTATAAATATATACTGACTTTTACTTTCAACGACTATCTTATATGGTCTACCTCTAAAAGTAGGAGGCTGATGCTCATAGATTTTCGCGATAAAAGTTGTAAGTTCCCCAACTCGAGCATCAAGTAGTGACTTACTTCTATCTACATAACTGAGTGGTCTATAAAACAGTAGGTCCATCACTTTGTTCCCACCACAAAGTTTAGATAGTATTCCAAAATGGAATTTAGATATGCCTTTCAGATTGCTGTTTAGAAAAGTCAGCACATCTGGTTGCTCGTTGAGATTCATACTGTGTAAAACTGTTTATTAATCTTCTTAAAGTCCTGTCACCCTGTAGTCAAGCTATGCATTGTTTTCTGTCATAAAGTCTATACTAGATAGATCTATTAAATTACTAATAATTTTTATATATTATTGTACTATTATTAGTATATATTAAGATATCAATAATAAACAACCCTACGCCAGATGAAAAGGAAAATCCAGTAGTTACTCTAAAAGCTCAGGCAGAAAAACTTGATTTCAATAAGTTAAGAGTTCCAAAAGGTAATAAAGGAGCAAATTCTGGTGCAATTATGTATGCCGATTTTCGAAAAATGAGATTTGCTATTAATGGCAAAAGTATAGACGGAACTTTAATTGCTACATTAATAAACGGAGCTAAGCAATGTAAATTTGGTAAAGTTTGGAATGACCACCGTGAAGATAAAAAAGTTCCTGACCATAAAAAAACTGATCAATATTTTGAAAGTTTTTACAATATAGGTATAAAATATACTAACCTATTGCCAAAAGAAGATAAAAATAAGAATTACCGTACGTTTGTAAAGGAAATTTTTAAAAAAATGTTTAAAGATGTTGGAGCAAAAGCGCCAAGCGATCATATTCTGGAGGAACTAATCACTAATTATAATCAAGCAGGGTATGAATTTATATGTGCGCCATTTATTTGTGAACTCTCTAATAAGTATGGATTACATATGGATGTTAATAGTAGTAATGTTAATAGAAGAGTACTGATTGATCGTGAAAAAATTCAAATTCTGTAAGAGTTAAATGTAACGCTTCAACAATACCTATAGAAGTGCCAGGAAAAAAATAGGACAACATATAATATATCGTCCTCAGTAGGATTTATACTTGAATCTCAAGATGGGAAAGACAGTGTGACATAATAACAAAGATGGTAAATTATCTCCCACTGCCCTAAGAGACTGAAGGATTATAATATAGATAATAAAAACTTGTTTGATATCACGAAAGAATGTTTCCAGAAATTGTGTGAAAAGCTTGGATTCTTTAAAAACAAAATAGAGCACGGGTTAGGCAATCCGCTAGAAGTGAACAGTTGTGTAAAAAACCCAGATGTAGATCCTTTTAACAATGAACGTGAGACTTTACCTTGATAATAATCAAAATATCTCAAACTCTATCAACTTGTTTGCACAGTCAATTACTTCAGAATTTGGGAATTGATTTTTAAACCAGGTGTACTGACGTTTTGCGTAATGCCTTGTGTTTGTTTGAGCGATTTGTATTGCCTCACTTAAAGTAATCTTACCTTTCAAGTACTTTATGATTTCTGGCACTCCGTGCGCTCTCATAGCTGGCAAGTGTGGAGCTAGGTTCATGTTAAGTAGTTTTTTTACTTCGTCAACTGCCCCACTTTCAATCATTGTAACAAAACGGGAATTTATTTTTCGGTATACATCCTCACGTTTAGGCAAAATCGTATATATCTTAAAATTATCGAATAAAGGGAGCTGCCTACTTTCTTGCCATACGAAAATTGACTTGCCAGTTGCAGTAATAACTTCAAGTGCCCTTGAAAGGCGATGTAAGTCATTTGTGGATATTTTACCTTGAATTTTTGAGTCTTTGCTTAGTACTAATTTGTAGAACTCCTCTTTACTTAGATTTTCCCTGAGTTCACTTACATTTTTTCTTATTTCCTCGCTTACTTTTGGTATTGGCGATAAGCTATTGATTAAACTGCTGATATAAAGCCCACTTCCTCCAGTGATGATAGGCATTCGTGCATTTTCTAATGCGTGATCAACTTCCCCTTTTAGGTCTTCTAGCCATAAACCCACAGAATAATTTTCTTTTGCTGGAACATAACCATATAGTCTATAAAATTCTTCTTGCTTTGGTGGCTGAGCAGTAATTATGGGAATTTCTTTGTACACCTGCTTTGAATCACAGTTTACTATACTGATATTTCCATACTTTTTTATCAGGTTATCACATAATTCTGATTTACCTGAAGCTGTGATTCCTGTAATAATTATTATGTTATCTCTCATTCGTATTAATTTAATTAATGTATGATAGGGTGTAGTAAAAATTTGGATTCCACAATCTAAAATTTGGAGATTTTTATGGTAGAAAACAACGACGATAATTTGTTTATTAAGCGTTTCGCAAACAGAACCTCTAGCAGTATAGGAGGAAGTTTTTCTAGTAAATATTCATCTCAAAACACCAAAGCACGTGCACTAGAAGAGAGAGGAAAAATTTCTCAGTTAGCAAGCAAAAAAACTGAACCGAAAGAAGCTTTTTCTGAGAGTGGTAGCATAAAAGGCAAAAGCAGAACTGTCAATGAAAGATCTTTTGCTGATGCAACAAGAAGAAGTAGGTCAGATCTCATATATTTAGTCCGTGGTAAAGACCGCGGAAGATCAGCATGGCACTATGTATTAGTTGATAAAGATAAGAGAGAAATGTTTCTTGCAAAAAGTAGAACTGGTTCTATGGATGTTGCAGACTATGGAGAGGTCTTATATTCAGGATGGGGAGAAGATCCATCACAAGAAATAGTTGATAAAATCAATGAAGAATTTGGGATCTAGCAAATCTGCGGTAAACTTATAATATTCACAACAACTAGAAAGTGCTGGTAAAGTTCAATATAAGTAGCTATTCAACTGCTTATGAAAAGGCCTATCTGATTACTACGTTTAGCTATATGGTATCTGAAATAATAAATGCAATACAGGACAATTTGCTAGTGTGTTTTCCAACAGAAACAGTGTATGCTCTTGCTTGTAATGCACTAGATGATGGAGCTATCGAGAAAATATATCAGGTAAAGAAACGTTCTCAAGATAAGCCACTATCTATATTTGTTAGTGATGTTTGCAGTCTGGTAAAAATAGCAAGGCTAGAGGAAAAATATATTGACTTAATAAATCACTTTTCTCCCGGACCAATCACCTATATTTTACCGCTTAAAAATAACAATATGTTACCAAATAGATTTTTTAAAGGCAGTATAGGCATAAGAATACCTGATCATCCTATTGCAATTTCAATATTAAATAGGTTGAAAATTCCAATAGTTGCAACTAGTATAAATGTTTCGGGAGAAAAAAGTGTGTGCAAGGCAAGCGATATACCTCAATCTATTAAGCAACATTTATCTGCAGTGATTGAAGATGATGAATTAGTTTCTGGTATAGAATCTACTATTACTGACTTAACTGGGAATAGGATTAAGTTTTTAAGGGAAGGTATAATTTCATTGCAAGTGGTAAATAATATGCTTTCGACTGAGATTTATAGGAAAAAGAATGAAAAAATTAATAAGTCATGATCAAGCAAAAAGAAAACTAATGGACAACTTGTCTGTTCAATCTTGGCTAATCTGCGGTAAAAAAGGTATAGGAAAAGCAACCCTTGCAAAATTCTTTTCCAATTGGCTTCTTGTAAAAAACTGTGATGAAGTAGCATTGGACTTACACATTGTTGAAGGTGATACCATTGGAGTAGAAAGAGTGAGAGAGATGAAAAATTTTCTGCACTTAAGTCCTATTCAATCAGAATACAAAATAGCTATAATAGATAGCTTAGAAGCAATGACGAATAACGCCAGAAATGCAATATTAAAAGTATTAGAAGAACCGCCAAAAAACTCCAAGATATTTATAATTAGCCATAGGCCGTACAATATACAAACCACTATTCAATGCAGGTGCTTTCAGCTAAATTTACTATCATTAACTTACGATGAAACGAAGCAAGTTGTTTCATCTCAGTGTGAATTGGACGATAGCACATTTGATGAAGTCATTACTTTATTTCCTGGAATGCCAGGAATGATAATAAACGCAATAAGTAGTGATACCTATGACTCATACAAGTGCTTTTATAAATTCCTTCATAACTTAAAGAATCCTGATATGATTAATAAAGTAATTAATAGCGAAGTTGAACTGGAACTAGCATCATATATAATTCAGGCCTTCATTTTAGAAAGCATAAAGAGAAAGGCTAATAATATTGAAATCCTACTTAGCCAATGGAGAAAAATAGATGAACTTTTTTCTGCTGCTGGGCAATTTCACCTAGATAAAAAGCATGTTTTAGCTAACGCAGTTAATATCGTAGCATCAGTTTACAAAGTATAATGCTTTCAACATCAATTTGTGCTAAAATTCTGTTAGCTTGACATTTGAAGTACGTGGTTTGACTGATAGTAAATTAACTGTGTGGTAATCGATAGAAGTTTTAACAAAAGCATATTGAGCATGCAGAAAGAACTAAACTTAACTAAAAATACAGCTCCAGGTCAGAATGCAACCTTAAGAAAGGGAAAGAGTTATTGAATAGTATTTATGAAGCAAATTTTGAGCTAAACAATGCAATCAATATAGCTACTTTGCCCAAAAATTGGCTATCACACGTTTAATGGTGAGTTAGTTGTACAGCAATCATATTACGAAAGAGGAGGTATAAAAATTCCTAGAGATTTTCATTACCTTAAAGTCGTTAAATTAAATGACGGTGATTATAAATTAACGTTTTGTAATATTTTAGGTAATGAGTCTTTTTGAATATAAAAAATATGATCCACAATATTCTAGCGTTTTAGATGAACATAAGTTTGCGGATTTTAGTAACGTGAAAAAGACTTATGGTCTAAACTTAAGGAATATGTTGGTCACGCACCTAAGTTTTTTACTGTGGAATAAGCTGTTTAGCCCGAGTCTCAAATCATGCAATCGATTTGTTTGGGCTAATTAAAGGTGGTAGAAGTAGAAAGGTGAGAACTAACGTTGATGAATTTAGTTATTTTAATGACCAAGATAAATTACATCATTATAATTATCACAAAAGTGTAGAAAGTAACACTCATAATCCTAAAAATTTCAGTGTAAAAATGATAAATATGGATATGAGTAAAATCGACAAATTCTATCCTACTGCGGAACAAGGTGATATAATCATTCACCCTGTTTTAGAAAATTTAAATATATTTTAAAATTTTTAGGATTTATTATTGTTATAATAATTCTAGGGCCTTATATTATGGAAGACAAGCTGCTTGAATCAGTAAAAAACAAGAGTTATTTCAATAAAGCAATTGAATGGTACTGTTATAGATATCTGTTTTGTGTAGCAGAAAGGTCTTGGATGGCATTGATAGTATCATGTCTCCTAGTGTGCCTGTGCCTGTTACTATTAAATATATACTTATTGTTTCCTATTAAAAAAGATTTAAACTTCGTGAAGTATGTAAGTCACACAGAGGATGAGTTTTCTGTAATACGTAAGCTTAGTTTTAAAAAAGATGAAGATGAATACACTTCTGCAGCAAGGTACTTAATGAGCAAATATGTTGAAATGCATGAATCTAATAAAGTTGTCGAACCAGTGTACCAGAAAAATTTCATAAAAAATAACTCTACACATAAAATCTATCAAGGTTTTCAGGAGAAAATGAACAATGAGGTTGGTGATTTGCCTTCATCTAAAAGAAAAATTTCCAACATAAATGTAGTAAAATTGTCCATTGACCGATCAATCAAGGATCTAGTCACATTTGTTGGAAGTGCTACTGTGATTTCTACAACTGAGCAAAATAAGGAAATGAAGGATCAGACTATTGAGATTAGCTTTACTTTGTCAAATATAAAAGCAACTCTAGCTGGTATAATACCATTCAAATTTATTGTTAATGGTTATGAATATAAGTAATCGCGTTAAAGTAGTGCCCGTTTAGTGGAGTTTAAAATGGGTGCAAAGCTTTTTCTATGATGTTCTGTAACACCATAGAGGTTTATGGCATCTATGTGCCCTTTTGTTCCATATCCTTTATTCTTATACCAGTTATATTCTGGATATTGATTATGCAATTCTTGCATTAGTTGATCTCTTGCAACTTTTGCAACGATTGAAGCTGCTGCAACTGATACGCTTAAACTATCGCCTTTTACTATGGACTTTACTTGCCATTTTACTTTAGGTGGCTGATTACCATCAACTAGCACATAATCTAACTCTATACCTAAGTTTACCAACGCACGTTCCATTGAAAGTTTCGTTGCTTGCAAAATGTTATATGAATTTATTTCTGCTACGCTTGCCATTCCTATACCAAATTTTGCAACGGATATTATTTTTTCATATAGAACTTGCCTATTTTTAGCAGTCAATTTTTTCGAGTCGTTAATTCCTTCAATGATTATATTTCTATTAGTAAACACTACAGCCGCAGACATTACTGGACCAGCTAGTGGACCCCTTCCAACTTCGTCTACTCCTGCTATCACTCCTGATAATTTATTTTCTAATGTAAAATCTGGATATGCCATAAGTTTCTACAACAAGAAAGCAACAGTAAAAACTGAACAGACAATAGTAATTATCAAAAATTTTATAACTATTTCGTTTTCTGACCATCCCTTCTTTTCAAAATGGTGGTGTATTGGTGTCATAAGAAAAATCCTTTTTCCTTTTCCATGCTTAAATCTTGTATATTTGAAGTACAATACCTGAATAACAACAGATAAAGTCTCTATCACAAAGATTACCCCAATAACAGCAAAAAGCACTTCTCTTTTAATTAGAACACTGGTTAATCCTAGAGCTGCACCAATTGATAAACTGCCAATGTCACCCATAAATATCTTTGCTGGATGTGTGTTAAACCACAAGAAACTTAAAGTCGCTCCTATAAACGTGATGCAGAATAGGATAACACTTATATCTGCTCGAGTCATGTATGCAACTAATCCCAAAGAAACAAAAGAAGCGATGATTTGAGTTGCTGCAAGGCCATCTAGGCCATCTGTAAGATTCACAGCGTTAGAAGAGCCGACCACTATAAATGCAGCAAATGGAACATATAGGTAGCTAAAGTCGATCATTATTCCTTTAAGTAGGAAAGTTTTTGTAAAATCTTCAGTAAAGTATAACTTAAATACAGACATACCAACCAGGGCAACAATAAATTGGATGAGTATTTTAGTTTTTGCGCTTAGCCCTCGATAGCTATTCGCTTTTAACTTTAAATAATCATCAATGAACCCAATTAGAGCGAAGGATAGAGTTATAGATACTAGCAATAGAATCTCTGGTGTTGACTGAACCCAAAATAAAATTGGTAATAAAGAAGAAGTCAGTATTACTACCCCACCCATGGTAGGGGTATTTCTTTTTGTAATTAAATGATTTTCTGGACTGCATAACCTGATGGGTTGTCCATTTTTGCTAATTTTTTTTAGAAACTTTATAAAATAAGGAGAAAGAATAAACCCAAAAATAAATGAGGTGAAAAATATTTTTGTAGGTAAGTTCATCTACCTATTTAAATTCACTGATTGAATACTGCATTGGATACTCATAAATATATCATAGTGCAGAGATATTGGTAATCATTCTACCAATATCTCTCTCTTTCCTAAGTAATTTGGAGCGCTAATAATACCTTCTTTTTCCATTCTTTCAACAATATTTGCAGCTCTGTTGTAGCCTATTCTAAGCTGTCGTTGAATGTAACTAGTTGAAACTTTTTGATCCCTTTGAATAATAGCCACTGCTTGCTTGTATAGATCATTCTCTTCACCCTCTGTTTCACCTTTTAGTTCCGCAGAGGAATTTTCATCTTCTTTGGTGATTTCTTCCATGTAGTTCGGTTCACCTTGCATTTTCAAATGATCAACTATATTTTGCACTTCTTCATCACTCACAAATGGGCCATGAACTCGAATAATCTTACCGCCAGAAGCCATATAAAGCATATCACCCATACCGAGCAACTGTTCAGCCCCTTGTTCACCAAGTATTGTTCTGCTATCTATTTTAGAAGTGACAGCAAAACTGATTCTTGTTGGAAAATTTGCTTTTATTACGCCTGTTATCACATCTACAGATGGACGTTGTGTTGCCATTATAATGTGTATTCCTGCAGCACGAGCCATCTGAGCTAAACGTTGAATAGAACACTCTATTTCCTTACCAGCAACAAGCATCAAGTCTGCCATTTCATCTACAATTACTACAATATATGAAAATGTCTCCATTTTGATTGGCATCTTTTCAAATAAGGGTTTACCTGTTGTTGAGTTAAACCCAACCTGTACAACACGCTCCAGTTCTATCCCGCTATTTATCGCTTCCGTGATTTTTTGGTTATAGTTTATTACATTGCGTACATTCAAATAAGACATCATGCGATAGCGATTTTCCATTTCTTTTACTATCCACTTAAGAGCAATAACAGCTTTTTTTGGCTCTGTTACTACTGGTGTTATTAGGTGTGGTATTGCATCATATATTGAAAGCTCAAGCATCTTTGGGTCGATCATTATCATCTTACACGCGTCAGGACTTAATCGATAAATGAGTGAAAGAATCATAGTGTTAATTGCAACTGATTTACCAGATCCTGTGGTTCCAGCAACAAGCAAGTGAGGCATTTTAGCCAGATCAGCAATAACTGGTTTTCCACTTATTTCTTTACCAAGCGCAATTGGAAGGTTTAAATTTGCATTTTGATATTCTAATGATTCAAGTAAGTCACGCAGCATGACGATTTCTCGTTCCTTGTTTGGTAATTCTATTCCCATAGCGTTTTGTCCACGAATTATTGAAATACGTGCAGATAATGCACTCATTGAACGTGCAATATCGTCTGCAAGGCCAATTACTCTTGCAGACTTTGTGCCAGCTTGTGGTTCAAGTTTGTATAAAGTTACAACTGGCCCATAACATACACTAATAACTTTTCCTTGCACACCGAAATCACTAAGGACCTGCTCCAGCAGAGATAAATTCTTATTACTCTCCATTTCATTCAGCCGCTTTCTCTGCAAAGATTCCTCTGCTTTAGAAAGTAAGTGAATGCTTGGAAACTTAAACTCGCTGAAAGATTCAAAGATCTCTCCAATAACTTTTTTCTGCCTTTCTTTTGGTTGCTGTCTAGTAGTAATTTGAGCTCTGTGTTTTTCTTCCACTACTAATGGTGGAGTCGGATACTCAGCGGCTTTATATAACCTAAAAAACAGAACCTTTGCTAAAAGAGAAGCTACTTTTTTATATAAGAGGAATAGCAAGTAAATTGTCCTCTTCCAACCAATTAGCCCTACAATACCTGTTGACGTTGCTATTATGAATATGTAAAAAGGGCAGTTATTAATTAGTATATTTCCTATTATTCCACTGTGCATATACCTTGCAGTGATACCTAGTGAAAGTTGTGGTAACATAGCGCATATTCCTAAGTTGATTAATACTGAGTAGAGAACTTTCAGTAGCCTTTTTGATGGTCTGAAGATCAAAAAACAAATTATAGTAGTGGCTACTGTAATACTAGTTAATCCAAGAAATTGAACTAATATATCAGCTAAATATGAACCTACTATTCCACCTAAATTCGTCACTTCTTTATCTGTGACTGTATTTAAGGATATATCTTTATAGCTATAGCTAAAAACTGATATATATATATATATTAAAAGTGATAGGTATATTGCTGCTTTTAGATATTTTTTTAGCATCTACTTAAAGTAGTAAGTCATTGTATATTTTACAAAATGAATTGCTATTAGCAATACCATTATAGATAAATCCAACCCGTTGAGTGGTCGTATATACCTTCTGATAACTTTTAGCGGTGGATAGGTGAGCCGGTTCAAAGTGTGCATTATGTTGTTTACAACTTCGTTATACATGTTTACCACATTAAGCTTGATTAGCCAATCCAGAATAATCCAACATATTAGAATGAAGCTATAAAGATCAAGTAACATGTTGAGTAAGTATATGATTGGATGCATGCGTGTCTATTACATGAAAATTATATAAAAGATAAGTATTTAGGAGTTTTAAATCAATCCCCCTTTTCAAATTCAAAATATTTTTATCCTAAGTTAAAAAATGTGCCGGGAAAGTGACTGTATATAAATATATTTAAAGCTTTGGCAGTAAGTCAAACAATCCTACCAGCTTATTTTTTATTTACATATTATATTTTCAAACATCCCACAAATAATTACCTATCATGCAGTTGGTCTATGGATATAATACTACCATTTGATGAGTTTTCAGTACATTTTTCACTTTTATATTCTTTGTTAAAACCGATATTGATTTTGTCAAATATTAAAACATCCCCTGAAATTTTATCATGAAATTCACTAATAGCAAAAAACGGCACGGTGATTTGCTCTTGTTTTCCATGAAAACTTAAACTAACACTAAATTTATCCTCAAAAACTTCCAAACCATAAAATTGATGCTGTAATATAATAAGCATTTGAGTAGGATATGACTTTCTTAAGTAATCTGATATGACAACATCATTAAAATACGTGAAAAATAATATTTCTAAGTTAGGAGTGAAGCTATTACCTGATATAACATCTAAAGCCTTTTTGATAACTTGAAACTTGGCAGAATTGAGTAATTTTTTGTAACCTATCTTATCCATATAAGTTTTAAACACGTGAATTCTGGGGGGAACTTCTGTTACCCGGCGTTCCCTAAGCCGTGCTTATAGTAATGAAGTTATAGTGCTTAAATTAAGCAGCTACCGCAACATCACCTTCAGCAGCAAAATTATCGTTTGCGTTTAAACTATGAACTCTTAGCGGTGGTGTCTAACCGAGCAAAGTTACCATCTTTACTATGCATGTCGATTCTTATTCGCCCCCATGTAAATTAAAAACATGGTGGAGGCGCCGAGTACTGCCCTCGGGTCCAATACACCTATTACAAGGTAATTTTATTGCCATAGTGTATAAAATACACATAGTTATTGTATAGTAATATTTAATAAATGTCAAGATATTTTACTTTAAGTTAATCGATAGCTAAAATAAAATTAAGATTTCCAGAAAAAGAATTACTTCTCCTGCTTACCGATGTGATCATAATTGCAGTAGAGATATTTAGACAGCTAGAAATCTATCTTCGTCCGCAGATCTTTCATCTACACCTAAAGTAACTTAGATCTACCAATAATTTGATAAATCGTTGCCCCGTTACTTGTGAGCGGAATCTATGCTAAGCCACGCCAATGTTCACACAGTCATAAACAGTATGCCCATTTTTGTTAGCTATATTTAATTTGGCTAATTATAACGTGATTCTGCTACACTTTCTTTCTTTCCAGAATGCAAGTGGCAACCATTATCCTCTAACAATTTCTCATCATAAGCTTCAATATCAAAATATTTTTCATATTTATCCATATTATCACAAAGCGAAAGTGCCCTGACCTTACTCATAATCAAACCTGTACCAGCAGGAATTAATCTTCCTACTATAACATTTTCTTTTAATCCACTTAAAGGGTCTTCTTTTCCACAGAATGCTGCTTCTGTTAGCACTTTCGTTGTTTCCTGGAAAGAGGCAGCAGAAATAAAGGATTTAGTTTCAAGACTTGCTCTAGTAATTCCTTGCAAGATAGGAAGATAACAAGCAGGCCGCTTGCCAGAGTTACTCATAACATCATTTCCTTTATCAACTTCCAACTTGTCAATGCTTTCGCCGACCAAGTACATAGTATCACCAGGATCAGTAATTTCTACTTTCTGCAACATTTGCTTTAATATCACTTCTAAATGCTTGTTGTCTATACGAACACCCTGCAATCTGTAAACTTGCTGTATTTCAGAAATCATATAGTGCGCTAAAGCTTCTAATCCAAGTACACGTAAAATATCATGGAGATCAGGATCACCATCCATTAACAGATCACCTTTACGTACAAAATCACCCTCATTAACTATCACGTGTTTACTTCTTGATACCAAATACTCAATTGGAGAAATCTGTTCATTCAAAGGTTTTATGAGTATGCTACGTTTTCCTCTCCGATCTTTCTCAGAAAATACCACATGACCATCTATCTCACTAACAATGGCATGTTCTCTAGGGCGCCGTGCTTCAAACAACTCTATAACTCTCGGCAAACCCCCAGTAATATCACGGGTTTTAACTGACTCCCTTGGCGTTCTTGTAATAACGTCACCTGCATGAACCTTCTGGCCATCTTGCACATTGAGTACTGCACCAATTGGTATAAAATAACATGCTTCAATACCGCTTGCGAGTGTCATCACTTCACCGTTATCATCAAGTAGCACTATGCGAGGACGTAAATTAGCTCCACCGGAGTACAGTTTCCAATCTTTTACTACTTTACTTGATATTCCCGTAGATTCATCCATAACTTCAGTGATTGACACCCCATCTTTTAAATCTTGATATAACACTGTACCAGTCTTTTCCGTGATAATAGGTAATGTATAAGGATCCCATTCTGCAATCTTATCACCGATTTTTACTGACTTACCTTCATCTACACAAAGTTTAGCACCATAAGGTATACTATGTCTTAACTTCTCACTACCAAGACTATCAATTAACACCACTTCACAAGAACGACTTATTGCAATTTTATCTCCATTTTTGTCTATAATTATGTTACTGTTACTCAATTTTATTTTGGCGTTAATAGAAGCTATAATATTTGAAGACTCAACACCTCTAGTCATTACTCCACCTATGTGGAAAGTACGCATCGTTAACTGAGTACCCGGCTCTCCAACAGACTGAGCAGCTATTACACCAACTGCTTCACCTATTGAAACAATTTTACCAGTTGCAAGATCTCTTCCATAACACAAAGAACATACTCCTGGACTTATTTCGCAAGTTAAAGGTGATCTAATTTTTACAGCATCAAGACCTGCAATATTGATTTGCTTTACCTTATCCTCATCAATTAATTCTCCTGCTTTCACCAATAATTCTTTTGTCACTGGATTATATATATCATTTGCAGCTGTTCTGCCCAGCACAACACTTTCTAGAGATGCAACTATAGTGCCTCCTTCAACTGTAGCTCTCACAACAAGACCATTTTTTGTTTTACAGTCATGCTTTGTAACTATACAGTTTTGAGATACATCAACTAAACGACGAGTTAAATATCCAGAATTAGCAGTTTTAAGCGCAGTATCAGCAAGACCCTTACGTGCACCATGAGTAGAATTAAAATACTCAAATACGTTTAATCCTTCACGGAAGTTAGAAATTATAGGTGTTTCTATGATCTCACCAGAAGGTTTAGTCATGAGCCCTCGCATCCCAGCTAGCTGCTTCATCTGTGAAGTAGAACCCCTTGCACCAGAATTAACCATCATGTACACTGAATTATACTTACTATTTCTATCATATACAGATATTGATTTTAACATGTCATTAGCTATCATATCTGTACATTTAGACCATTCGTCTATAACCTTATTATATCTCTCACTTCTAGTTATTAGCCCGTCTTGATATTGCATAGAGAACTTCTTGATTTCACCCCTCGCATGATCAACGTGTTCAGCTTTAGTTTCAGGTATAACCAGATCACAACGGCTAAAAGAAATGCCAGAAAACGTAGCATACTCAAAGCCAAGTACCATTAATCTATCAGAAAATTCCACCGTAGCACTTTGACCACAGTTGCGGTATATCAGATCAACTATACTAGTTACTTCTTTAACTGTCAATACCTGATTTACAAGATCAAAATTTAGATTCTCATGTTTAGGAAAAATCTGCCATAATATTAAGCGACCAGGAGTTGTGCGAATAGTTTTATAGCAAGTTTCGCCTTCGCTATTCGTATACTCTATCCTATATTTTATACTAGAATGAATATGTAAAGTACCATCACTTAAAGAATGCTCAACTTCACCAAAAGTGCCTAAAAATGGCAAATCATCACCTTCTTTATCAGTTTGTTCCTGTAAAGTTAAGTAGTATATACCAAGTATTATGTCTTTACTAGGGACTATAATTGGTCTGCCATTAGAAGGGCTTAAGACATTATTGGTTGACATCATTAGCACCCTTGCTTCAAGTTGAGCTTCCAATGAAATCGGCACATGTACTGCCATTTGATCGCCATCAAAATCTGCGTTAAATGCTGTACAAACAAGTGGATGAAGTTGTATTGCTTTGCCTTCAATAAGGATTGGTTCAAAGGCCTGAATACCAAGCCTATGTAAAGTAGGTGCTCTATTTAGCAAAACAGGATGCTCTTTTATCACTTCTTCTAACATATCCCAAACTTCTGGCTTCTCTGCTCTTATCAATTTACTAGCAAACTTGATAGTTGGAGCCATACCATACATCTTAAGCTTTGAATAAACAAAAGGCTTAAATAATTCAAGAGCCATTCTTTTTGGTAACCCGCATTGATTCAACTTTAAAGCTGGCCCAACGACTATTACAGAACGTCCAGAATAGTCTACCCTTTTTCCTAAGAGATTTTGGCGGAAACGGCCTTGTTTTCCCTTTAGCATGTCGCTAATAGATTTTTTATATCCAATAGCACCAGCTTTATTTGTTAGAGCATTGCGACGGCTATTATCAAAAAGAGAATCAACTGCTTCTTGTAACATCCTCTTTTCATTACGAATCATAATTTCAGGAGGATTCAAGCTTAATAATTTCCTCAATCTGTTATTTCTATTAATAATAGTCCTATAATGATGATTTAAGTCAGAAACTGCGGGGCGACCACTTTCAAGCGATACTAAAGGACGCAAGTCAGGTGGTAAAATAGGTATAGTTGTAAGTATCATCCACTCAGGTCTGTTTCCAGATTTAATAAAGTTTTCAATAATACGTAATCTCTTTATAATTTTCTTTCTTCTTATTTCAGAAGCAACAGACTCTAATTCCAGTCTTAAATCCTTTCTGATTTGATGTAAATCAAGACAAGTCAGCAACTCTCTTATGGCTTCAACACCCTGCATAGCTACGAAACTATCGATACCATAGTCATCTTTAGCCTCATTATAAATTTTCTCACTAATAATCTCACCCTTTTCAAAAGGAGAAACAAGGGGATCTATCACAATGTAATTATCGCTATACAAAATATTCTCAATATCTCTGAGAGACATGTCTAATAATGCTCCAATTCTTGAAGGGAGTGACTTCAAAAACCATATATGGGCAACAGGGGACGCAAGCTCTATATGACCCATTCTTTCTCTTCTTACTTTAGAAGATGTAACTTCTACTCCACATTTTTCACATATGCGGCCTCTGTGTCTTCTTTTTTTGTATTTTCCACACAAACATTCATCGTCATTGACTGGACCAAAGATCTTAGGACAAAATAATCCACCTTTCTCAACTTTGAATGTACGATAATTTGCAGTTGAGACGTCTTTTACCTCGCCGTAAGACATAGATTTAATATTCTCAGGGCTAGCAATCGATATGCCAATCTTATCAAAAGACTGTGCAATGTTAGTGTGAGATATGTCTTCAATAACAACATTATTTTGCTTTAAAGCCACATTTAAACATAAAGAACGTAGTTCTTTTATCATTACATTGAAAGACTCAGGAGTTCCACATTCAAAGTTGCTGTCACCTTTTATTATCGATTCATAAATCTTAACCCTGCCATTAATATCATCAGACTTCACAGTTAGCATTTCCTGTAAAGTATAAGCAGCACCATAGGCTTGCAATGCCCAACATTCCATTTCACCAAAGCGCTGACCGCCAAAATGGGATTTTCCTCCAAGAGGTTGCTGAGTAACCAAACTGTAAGGCCCTACTGAACGCGCATGAATTTTATCATCGACCAGGTGGTGCAGCTTAAGCATGTACATATAACCAACCGTAACCTTACGGTCAAATTTCTCACCAGTGCGGCCATCATATGCCTCAGTTTGTCCAGAAGGATCTAAGCCAGCAAGTGTAAATAATTTTATTATATTTTTATCCTTTGGACCTTCAAAAACAGGTGCAGCAACAGGAATGCCATTACGTAATTTATGTGCAAATTCAATCAAGTTACTATTGCTAATATCACGAATATTATTACAAATAGATACGTCACTACCACAGCTATAAACCTCAATGAGGAAGCTACGTAAGTTGTCGTACGCACTTTTGCAAGAGTTAAAATAATTTTCCACTAATGCGTTTAATTCATCATTTAGTGAGCCTTTATTAGGTATATTAACAAGGGAATCTGTTATTTCATCATCTCTAACCTCTTCAGTTTTTTTATTATCAAAATACACCGCTGCAAATTTCGCAAAGTTATTATCATCAAGAGATCTAATTTCCTTACAGAAATCACTGTTAATCTTGTTAATTTCATCCAGAATGTTGCCTACTCTTTCTCCTAATTTTTTGCAAGCCCAACCTACATGAGTTTCCAATATTTGCCCAACATTCATTCTTGATGGAACACCAAGAGGATTCAGAATAATATCAACAGGGGTACCATCTTCCAAATAAGGCATATCTTCCACTGGTACAACTCGAGAAATTACCCCTTTGTTTCCATGTCTACCAGCCATTTTATCTCCTGGCTGCAGACTATGCTTTACAGCAATGAAAACTTTTACCGACATCAATACACCTTGAGGTAAGTCATAGCCTTCATCTAACTTTTCTACTTTTTGTTTAAACTGTGCTATTGTATCCGATACTTTTTTATCAAAATCTTTTTTTAAATTCTTAACTTGTTCAGAGATAGATCGATTTTTTAATCCTATACCCCACCATTGTTCACGTTCAATAGCGTCGAGTTTTTCTTGATCTTGAGAGCAAGAATGAACAAGAAGTTTTTTCAGTTCGTCATAGAAATATTCACTAGCAACATTGATTATATAATCTCGCTCCTTTTCTAAATCATTCATTTCTTTCTGCTTGATAAGCAGTGCCCTTTCGTTTTCTTCGACCCCTCTACGTGTAAAGACCTGTACATCAATTACTGTTCCTTCAACGTCTGGGGATGTGTATAAAGAGGAGTCTGCACAATCGAATGACTTTTCACCAAAAATCGTCATTAATAATTTTGTTTCAGGAGGCAATAAAAGGGAAGGTTTAGGTGTAATTTTACCTACAAGAATATAGCCTGGACCAACTCTTGTACCAATTTTTACTATACCACTATCATCTAAGTGATATAGATTTTCTTCATTAACGCCAGGTATAGCACGAGTTATTTTTTCTGACCCTAAAGGAGTATCATGCACAACACATTCGAATTCTTCTATATGTATTGAAGTGAAGAGATCTTTTTTAACAATTTCACTGGAAATAATAATAGAGTCTTCAAAGTTATAACCTTGCCAAGACATAAAAGCGACCAGCAAGTTTTGACCAAGTGCTAGCTCACCACTGTTAATTGCAGGGCCATCAGCTATTACATCACCCTCTTTAACATAATCACCTATACGTACTAGCGGTTTTTGATTAATGCAAGTATTATGGTTAGAGCGTTGAAATTTTTTTAAATGATAAATATCTACGCCAAGATAATTAACCCTTTCTTCATCAAAAGCACGTATAACTATAGAGTTACTATCAGAACTATCAACTATGCCGTCGCGTTTTGCTAAAACTACAGCACCAGAGCCAGAAGCTACAAAAGACTCTATGCCAGTACCCACCAAAGGAGCAGTAGGCTTCAATAAAGGCACAGCTTGACGTTGCATATTTGAACCCATTAATGCCCTATTAGCATCATCATTCTCTAAAAATGGGATCAAAGAGGCTGCAACTGATATTACCTGTTTAGGGGATACGTCAATGTAGCTCACTTGATCACTGCTGACCATGACAAAATTACCAGCATATCTACAGTATAGCATGTCGTCGATAAAACGATTATTATTGTCAAGCTTTGCGCTGGCATCGGCTATATAATATAAACCTTCATCTATGGCAGACAAGTACTCAATTTGATCAGTGGCAACTCTATTAACTACTTTTCTGTAAGGGCTTTCAATAAAACCATATTTGTTAACTCGTGCATATATAGCTAAACTATTGATCAATCCTATATTTTGCCCTTCAGGGGTTTCAATAGGACAAATCCTTCCATAATGAGTTGGATGAACATCTCGCACTTCAAATCCTGCACGATCTCTCGTTAAACCACCAGGACCTAATGCTGACAACCTCCTTTTATGTGTTATTTCAGATAACGGATTAGTCTGATCCATAAACTGAGATAATTGAGAAGAGTTGAAGAAATCCCTTAAGACATTAGTTAACACTTTTGGATTAATGAAGTCAGGTGAAGAAACTTTATCTAAACTAGAAGTAGACATAGAGTCAATTACTGCACGTTCCAGCTTTAATAGCCCAGCTCTAAACTGATTTTCTATAAATTCTCCAACTGACCTTACTCTTCTATTTCCCAGGTGATCAATGTCATCCACAGATCCTTGGCCGTCACGTAGCAATACTATCTTTCTTACAATTTCAATAATATCCTCATGTGTTAAAACAGTTAAATCCTCATCATAATCTAACCCAAGATAAGAGTTAAGTTTCAATCTACCAATGTTAGATAGGTCGTAATACTCAGGGTTAAAGAAAAGATTATGAAAAAACTCTTCTACTATTTCTAACACAGGAACTTCACCAGGACGCAAGACCTTGTATATTTCATACAGCGCGTCCTGATAAGACATGTTTTCGTCTAAGAAAAGCGTGTTTAATATATAAGGACCGACAGACAAATTATCGATGTTTAGTACTGATATTTCACCTATGGACAACAACTCAAGCTTTTTTACATCTTCTATCTTTATAGATTCACCAGCAGATAAAATTTTCGTAGAGCTAACACTATCTATTAAATCTTCTGCAAGGAATAAACCACATATAGAATCAAAAGGTACTAAGTACTCCTTCAATTCGTCATCATGTAGCTTCTTAGCCAATCTTGAGGTAATACGAACATTAGCCTTAAACAACACGTTACCTTCAACATCCATTAAGTCGAAAGGTAATCTAACCCCCTTAAATTTGTCAGGAACAAATGGTACTTTCCAACTATTCTTATATTTTATGTATTTTATCTTTTCATAAAATCTATCGAGTATATCACTATTTGATAAGCCCAATGCTTTTAATAAGACTGAGATTGGTAATTTTCTTTTCCTGTCAATACGAAAATACAAGAGGTCTTTAACATCAAATTCAATATCAAGCCAAGAACCTCTATAAGGAATGACTCTAGCGGAATAGATTAATTTACCAGAGTTGTAGGTTTTTCCCTTATCGCTATCGAAAAATACACCAGGAGACCTATGCATTTGCGAAACGATTACTTTCTCTACACCATTAATGATGAAGGTACCTTTATCGGTCATCATTGGCAACTCACAGAAATGGACCTCTTGTTCCCCTATAAACTTTATAACGGTTGAAAGCTTAGAATGATCTCCACTCCCTTTAATCGATTTATATTCGTCAAGGGAAATACCATCCTGCATAATAACAAGGCGTATAGAAGCAATGACTCGAGCAGAAAAAGTTATACCACGCTTTATACACTCAGACTCATCGTACTTAGGATTATCTATCCTACAACTTATAAATTCAATAGTAGCCCTGTGCAAAGGATCGTTTATCGGAAAAACTGAACGAAAGATAGACTCAAGTCTTTCATTACCATAATTTCCAGGAGTAAATGACTTGTATGACTCTTTTTGAACTTTAACTAAATCCAATAAAGAGTCCTTTAAATCAATTGACCTAGAGTAAGAAATCCTAGGAATAAAAGCATTAGAAGCACACATATAAGAAGAATCAACCATTAAAACACCTCAAATTAACTAAAAGGGCTATATTAATATAAAATTAATATATTAAATATAAACATCCTATTCGAGTTCCACTTTGGTTGCTCCTGCATCGATGAGCTGTTGCTTTATTTTCTCTGCTTCACCCCTAGGAACACTGGCAGTCAAATCTTTAGGTAAGGATTCGACTAACTCTTTTGCTTCTTTTAAGCCTAATGTAGGATCAATTTTCCTCACTGTTCTAATGATTTCCATTTTTTTGCTTGCATCAATTTCTTTAATCACAACTTTACATTCAGTTTTTTCTTGAGCAACAGGGCTGGCAGCATTATCACTAGTAGGTGCACTAGCACTAACAGCTCCATCAACAAAAGAACCAGCAGGTAACCCTATTTTCTCTTCTAGAACTTTTACAAGCTCAGAGGCCTCTAATAAGTTTAAAGATAATATTTTATCAACTAAATCGTTTGTTACATTACTCATACTACTACCTTACTTGACAATAAATTTATTTTTTAGAACTATAATAACCCAATACTCCCATAAGCCTAATAGAGGGTGAATTAATAGACAACGCTAACCTGGCAGGGATATTATAAGATATTAAACGCATAATTTTAATACGCAACTCATCTAGAGAAGGCAACTTAGCTAGTTTATTAACATCCTCCACTGTAAGTAATTGGTTTAAGTGAGCTGCGCAAATCACAGACATCTTTTCTTTATTAGAATTAGTGAAATCAACTATTAGCTTTGCAGCCTCTACTATACCACTGGAGTATATAATAGCAACGGGACCAGAAAATCTATCTAATAAATAAGAAAATCTACCAGCTCTTTCTAAAGCTAAGCGGGCTAGAGTATTTTTAACTACTAGCATTCCACTCGCTGCAGACTTTAAGCTATCCCTAAGGATTAATGAATCGCTAGCATTTATAGATTTAAAATTTATCAGTATCAAAAAATCATTATTTACAAACACGTTTATTATATTTTGTATAAACTCATCCTTATTCTCACGCTTCACGGTATTACTCCCTAAATTATATCTTCCACTTTACTCATTTTATAAGCCTTACCCATAGTTGAATTTAAAAAAACGCTCTTAAAGTATACTCCTTTTACAGAAATGGGTTTGTTACTTTTAATTACTTTAAGAAAGGCTTTTAAATTTTTCAGCAAATCATCAACGCTAAACTTAATATTCCCTAATTTGCCGTGAATAATACCGTTCTTATCTGTCCTAAATTTTATTTGACCAGACTTGATGGTTTTAATAGCTTCTGCAACGTTGGAAGTCATGGTACCAAATTTAGGATTAGGCATTAACCCTTTAGCACCCAATATTTTTGCAATAGGAGTGATTTTTGCTATGAAATCAGGAGTAGTGATACACCAATCAACATCCAGTTTTTTACCCTTTTTTATCTCTTGAACTAAATCTTCTCCCCCTACAATATTAGCACCAGCTTTTTCAGCTTCTAGTAAATGTTTGCCTTGAGTGAAGACAGCCACTTTAATATCTTTCCCAATACCTTTAGGTAAAACTACTGTACCACGCACTTGTTCTTCAGATTTACGCGAATCTATACCTAAATTAACTGCAATGTCAATTGATTCGTTAAACTTTGCTGAAGCAGACTTGATAATCTCTTCTAAACATTGCCTGGGACTGTCGCTATGTATATTCATGCTTCTAACCTTCTATAACTTCTATACCCATAGATTTAGCAGTGCCTATAACCATTTTCACTGCTGAATCTTCATTATCCACTTTCATGTCAACCATCTTATATCTTGCTATCTTAATTATAGCAGACATAGGCAATTTAGCTACCAATTCTTTACCAGGGTTGCTAGAACTTTTGCTCAATTTAGCTTCTTGCTTAAGCAAGTAAGCCACAGGTGGGCCACTGACAGTAAAATCGTGAGAGCGGTCATCCTTTATGGAAATCCGCACCGTTACTAAATCACCCACTTTATAATTGGCATTAGCTGTGCTAGTCACTTTGTTGAAAGCCTCGCAGAACTTAGGAACAGGTATGCCGCGCGGACCAAGTACTGAAGCAATCTTTGGTCCAGGAACTGCCTTTCCCGCTTCCATCAGTAAATTAATCTTGGCAATTACAACACTCATAATTAATCCTCTATTTTCTCTACTTGAGCTAGATCAAGCTCTATTATTGTTGGCTTCCCTAGAATTGACACTTCTACATTAATAATTTTCTTTTCATCATTAATCATATCTACCTTACCAGTAAAATTCTGAAAAAGACCATCATTAATTTTTACCTTTTCACCTTTTTCATAACCATGGCTTAATTTTTTCGTTTCTTGAGCATTGTAAAGCGCATTGCACATTGAGTAAATCTCGTCATCTGAAATCACTTTTGGAACACTACCATTTTTTAAGAACCCATAGACTTTAAGAGACTTTGGTATATTATTCACAAAATTTAGTACTTCATCACACAAATCCACATATAAAAAAACATAACCAGGAAAACACTTTCTTCGCATAGCAGCTTTTTTAGATCTTAGTTCCACTTCACTTAGTTCCTCATATGGAATGAAAACTTCCTTAAAATAATCATTAACCCCTAATCTCATAGAATTTTCCAGTACGTGTTGACACACTTTTTCTTCATAATTGGAAGCAACCCTTAAAATATACCATTTATATTTATTGAATTCCTTGCGCTTTAAATTCACCTCTTCATCTAAAACTATTTTAAAATTACTGGAATCACCACTGTGAAATCCAAGCGTTTTGCTTAAAATATCTCTACTCTCATCACATAGATACATACATACATACACTTCACATACTTCTTTTATATCAGACTTCGAGTTACATACTGTCTGATAAGGAATAAATACCTCCTTAAAATAGACAGCATTGCTTACTAATTCAAGTATATTCCTCTCGTGCCCATAATTAACTTTAATGATGTACCATTTATGTTCATATGCCATAGACAATTCCAAATAAAGTCTTAATCGCATAAAGAGACATAAAATCTACAAAGCAAAAGAAAACCGAAAAGCATAATATAACAATTGCTACAACAAATAGAGATGACAACACTTCTTGCTTCCTCACCCAAGCAATTCTTCTTATTTCCTGCTTTATGTTACAAAAAAAGACACTCAAATTTTTTAACATTTCTACCACAATATTAATGCAGGAGTGATAGGAATTGAACCTACAACCTCTGGTTTTGGAGACCAGCGCTCTACCAATTGAGCTACACTCCTATGACTCAAACTCTTTTACTCCAAAATTTCAGAAACAACACCAGAACCAACAGTTCTACCTCCTTCTCTTATTGCAAAGCGCAATCCCTTATCCATCGCTATCGGTACTTGCAATTCTACCTCTATACTTACATTATCTCCAGGCATTACCATCTCTTTCCCTTCTAGCAATTTTATACTTCCCGTCACATCTGTCGTCCTCAAATAAAATTGTGGCTGGTAATTCGCAAAAAATGGTGTGTGCCTTCCTCCCTCTTCTTTCTTTAATATGTAAACTTCTGCCTTGAACTTCCTGTGCGGCGTTATTGTTCCTGGTTTTGCTAATACTTGTCCCCTCTCTACTTCTTCCCTCTTCGTCCCTCTTAGCAATATCCCCACATTTAACCCTGCACTTCCTTTTTCTAGCAATTTCTTAAACATTTCCACACCAGTGCATGTTGTCTTCTGTGTAGCTTTCAGACCTATTATCTCTATCTCATCACCTATCTTTATCTCCCCTTTTTCTATTCTTCCTGTTACTACCGTTCCACGTCCCGATATCGAAAATACATCTTCAATCGGCAATAGGAACGGTAAATCTACAGATCTTGGTGGCACTTCTACATAATCATCCAACCTCTCCATTAATTTGTCTATTGACTTCTTCCCATATTCACCTTCATCATCCTCCAGCGCTTTCAATGCAGATCCAATTACCACTGGAACTTCATCACCTGGAAACCCATATTTACTCAGCAATTCTCTCACTTCCATTTCTACCAAACCTATCATATCAGGATCGGATACATCAGCTTTATTTATATATACTACAATATACCCAACACCAACTTGCTTCGCGAGTAATATGTGCTCTCTCGTTTGCGGCATAGGCCCATCAACTCCCGATACTACCAATATCGCCGCATCCATCTGCGCTGCACCTACTATCATGTTCTTCACATAGTCAGCGTGCCCAGGACAATCAACATGTGCATAATGTCTCTTCTCCGTTTGATATTCAACATGTGCTGTTGCAATCGTTATTCCTCTTTTCCTCTCTTCTGGTGCCTTATCTATTTGATCATACGCTACAAAATTTCCATAATGCTTTGTTATTGCTGCTGTCAATGTTGTCTTCCCATGGTCCACATGTCCTATCGTTCCTACATTGACATGCGGCTTCCCAAATGCTTCCACTACTTGTGTCATAATTAAAACTTTTCTACCTAAAATACAAATACATCAATAAATAATATATTGATTTTATAAAAATACAAAAAAAAAAAGAGCGGATAGTGGGGTTCGAACCCACTCCACTAGCTTGGAAGGCTAGAGCTCTACCAATTAAGCTATACCCGCACAATGGAGGAGGTAGGATTCGAACCTACGTACGCAACGCGGACAGATTTACAGTCTGTTACCTTTAACCACTCGGTCACTCCTCCAAAAGAATTTGTTAAGAGAGCACTATTCCAGTATTCTAACTTAAGCTTTTATTGCACTTAATATTAAATACCTAAAACCAAAAAATCAAGCAATAAAACCTCGCCTGATTACAATCACGCAGATTTCACTTTATATAACGCAATATTGTCAATAAAACGCCTAAATAAGTAATGTGAATCGTGCGTACCTGGCGCTTCCTCTGGATGGTACTGTACAGAAAAAACTGGGTAATCCTTTGCCATTATTCCCTCTATACTATTATCGAACATAGAAATATGAGTAACCTCAACGTTATTTGGTAGAGATGATGGATCAAAAACAAAGCCATGATTTTGGCTAGTGATCTCAACTTTATCGCTACTTACGTTATAAACCGGATGATTACTTCCTCGGTGACCAACATTCATCTTGATAGTTTTTGCCCCCAAAGTAATCGCTAGTAATTGATGACCCATGCATATGCCAAGAATTGGTATTTTAGATTTTACAATAACATCTATCTCTGGAGTCACACTCTTTCCTATTTCTTGCGGATCGCCTGGACCATTCGAGAGCACTATACCATCTGGACACATACTTAATATTTTCTGAGCAAAACCTCTATCTGGCTTAACTAACTCAATTGCACAATCAAGTTCTATTAAGCGTGAAACTATACTAGCCTTTATACCAAAATCAACCACCGCAACTTTATATTTTGCATTAAGGTCACTTTTAAAATTGTTATTTAAACTGACCCTATCGGTTATTTCTATTCCATTTACAGGTTTATGTTTCTTTAATTCATCTAATAGACCTTTTATCACCAAAATAGCTTGATCATCATAGGTACAAGTGTTACAAACCGTGGTGACATTAGAGTGGATTAATGGGCATATTATTCCGTTTTGAGGTCCATGTTTTCTCAAATGCCTAGTCAAGGCTCTAGTGTCAACTCCTGATATTCCAACCAAGTTACTTTTTTCTAACCAATCGCTTAAACTCACATATGAAGAAGGATGAGACGCAGGAGAAAGTTCGCGCATAATCACACCACTTGCAAAAATTTTCTTTCCTTCATTATCTTTATCGTTTATTCCAACATTGCCAACATGAGGAAAAGTAAACATTATGATTTGATCAGCAAAAGAAGGATCAGTTATAGTATGCTGATAACCAGTAATACCAGTAGTAAAACAGATCTCACCTATGCATTTGCCTTTCTTACCTATCGACTTTCCCAAAAAGCACTTGCCATCTTGTAAAACTAGAACTGTGTCTTGCACTCAATTCTCTCTAACTGATTTAAAACAGTATATAGGAATTTCAAATAATATATAATTCTTTCTAAAATTTTAAACTTAGCCATATAAATTATATAGAGAATAACACAAAAAAAATTTTATACACCCTTTTAAATATATCATTGACTGCTTTCATATTTCGTATTAAACATAAATAAATTATTCAAGTAAAGTGGAGGGTTACAATGTTTGTTAATGGAGGACAACTTAAAAAAATAAATCAGAAGTGGCTAATTATAGGAACTGGCTTGCTATTGTTTATTATGATGTTACCCTCAATTATTCTTCTAGCAAAAATGACTATAGGGCTAGTCATGGTCTTAGTTGTAGCAATAGCGATAAAAATTGCCTCAAAAACAATATCGAATGTTTTAGAGGATAAACAGGCAGATCCAAACCAACTAACATCACAAACAACACAAAGCAGGATTGTAAACCTAGCCGTTGGATTAGTATCTATATTTACAGGTGGGCTATCACTGCTTATCATAGCAAAAACTGGTATAGCTGTAATATGTGCAGCTGTAGTTACTTTAGCCATATATGAGTATGCTAAGGATTATAAGTATGCTGAAGATAAAGAAATAGGTAAAAGCATAAACGACAAACTCGATGAAATAGCTAAAAATACAACTAATTTTATTGTTAGTGGCATCGAAAAACTTGTTTCACCACAAGAACACCAGGTATAGCTTATCTTTATGTTTATTTTGTGTACGTTAATTAAGTAGGCTGCATTGTCTGCTTGTGTTTTTTTACCACAGCTATGCAAGGCTCTATTCTATAAACTTTTTTACCATACTAAATTTTAAGCCACGAACGAAATCCTTAATATTGCAAGAATTCCTTCCCTCCATTTGCACAATTTTAGGAATTAAAGTGCCACTTTTCAAACTTATGTGCATATTATCATTAATAATTTTACCTTGTCCTGAAGTTAAAGAAGCATCTACTTCAAAGTCAGCATCGAGTATTCTTACACGCTTATGCTCTATCTTGACAAATGCCTTAGGATAAAACGCTTTAACTTTTCTATAAGCAACTTCACAAATGTCACTTGCATAAATTTTATAGTCTTCGATCTTATCAGCGTAGCACGCGCCATCATCACTTTGTTCTAGAGGAGGGTGTTTTTCAATTTCATCTATCACTTCCATCAGTAAGTTACTACCTAGCTTAGACAATTTGTCATGTAACGTTTTATAATTGTCATTTTTTTCAACTAGAAATTTTTTCTGTTTTAAAATGGGACCAGAATCCAGCCCCCCATCCAATTGCATAATACTAATTCCAGTTTTTCGGTCTCCCGCTAAAATCGTGTGCTGTATGGGAGCTGCTCCACGCCATCTAGGCAGCAGTGAAGGGTGAATATTAATACAACTATACTTTAGAATATTCAGAATTTCTTTTGGAAGAATCAGCCCATAAGCAGCAACAACTGCAACGTCTGGTTTAAATTTTTTAAATTTTTCTTGCTCTACCAAAGGTTTTAGAGAAGTAGGAGTGCATACCTCTATACCACTTTCTTCAGCAATGATATGCACTGGAGATTTTGTTAGCTTTTGTCCACGTCCTGAAGGCTTTGGAGCCTTGGTATATACTGCTACTACCTCATTTTTTGACTTTAATAGTGAATTTAGCGCATTGATAGCAAATTCTGGCGATCCCATAAAAATGACTCTCATGCTGCTAAATACTTTTGCTTAAGGAAATCAAGAATTCTCTGCTAGTTTACTACTTACAGTTTCTGCTAATTTTGTGAAATCATCTTTATAGTTAACGGCCATTTCAGCAAGAATCTTTCTATTCAAATCAACTCCAGCAAGTGCAAGACCGTGCATAAATCTACCATAAGTAAGCCCGTGTTCCCTCGCTGCTGCATTAATACGTATTATCCATAAACTGCGAAAATCGCGCTTGCGATTTCTTCTGTCCCTATAAGCATATTGCAATGCTTTTTCAACCCTTTGTAATGCAATTCTATAGCAACTCTTTGCACGCCCTCTATAACCCTTTGCTAAATTCAATATTTTTTTATGACGAGCGTGAGTAGTAACCCCACGTTTTACCCGAGCCATTTTATCTTACCTCCATTTTGTTAAATACCATAAGGTATATAAAGCTTAACTATGCGCGAGTCAGATTTACCAAGAACCGTAGTACCACGCTGATTACGAATACTAGATTTGCTCCTCTTTACCATACCATGCCTTTTGCCTGATTGAGCAGAAATAACTTTACCTTTAGCTGTAAGATTAAAACGTTTTTTAACAGAGGATTTGGTTTTCAATTTCATTTTCTTCATATCTCAAATAAGTTTACAAACATTACCGTCAAATTCTTTAGCAGAATAAATAATTCTATCAAAGAATCAAATAGCACGCAACTTAAAGTTGTAATACAACCACAACCTGTATATTAAAGGAGCTTAAATGTAATTACACCCAATATATGGGTTATACTTTCTTCATTTCCAAGTGGCAACAATACTTGCCTTATTTTAACACTTTCACTTTCTTCCTCTTCATTGATTAGGCACTTACTATCTACTATAGTATCAAATTTATCAATAACTGCATCTATTTTATATAATCGCAAAAATGGTGCATCAATTACATATTTGCTATCAATGCATATGTTTTTCTCAAAACCATAGAACTCAACAGCCTTTTCTCCTGCATTCTCACAGATATAACCTTGATCATTAACCTCAATAATATAACAATATTGCCATGAATCCATTATTTCAGTAGTATCTATCTCATGTCTTTCTGGCCAGTCTCTATCTGGTCCTTTTATCTCACTCCAGTACTGAGTCACTATATTTGCTATTCTTCTTTCTCTACCTGCATAAATTCTCATTCTAATATTCACATATAAAACACAGATATAAGCTTAATCTACTGTGAATGTATTGATTTTCTCTTAACCGCAAGGGTATGTATTACTTAAATTTCCATACTACCTATGTAACTGATACGGGTACTCTTTTTAACCATTCTTTAACGTGAGCCCACACTTTTTTAGTTAACTTTTTAGCTACATATGTTAAATATATTTATGTCATACTTATAATTGTTCATTACTTTTCTCACTATTTATTTTGTTGATTAGATAATCTCTTAAGTCGATAAGTTGTGGTAATAGATTACCAAAATTACAACTGCTTTTTATATTATTATCAAATTCTTTTTGCACTCCTTTTATTGTATATCCTTTATCATATAGCATGTATTTTATCTTCTTTATGACTTCTATACACTTATGATCATATAGCCTTCTTCCCTTACGTTTTATGGGTTTAATTTGACGAAATTGACTCTCCCAGAACCTCAAAACGTGCTGCTCTAAATGCAGCTCTTCAGCTACTTCCCCAATTGTATAAAATAATTTTTCCTTGTTCATTGGTTGTTTATTAACTTTTTTATCACTTTTGAGGGTCTAAAAGAGACTGAATTTCTTGCCCGAATTACTACTTTTTTTGATGTATTTGGTACATTTCCTGGCCTTTCTTTCTTTTTTTTAATCAAGAATGTTCCAAATGACGATATTTTTACTATGCCATCCTTTACCAAGCTTGCTTTTATCTCATCCAATATATCGTCTATTATTGCAGCAGAGTCTTCTTTTGACAATCCAATTTCTTGGTTTATATCTTCAGCTATTGTTGCCTTAGTTACTGTTATATCCTTTGTTGTAAGGTAATCCATAATTTAGCAAGTATTACAGTATGTGAATATAATATAACAATCGACTCAAGATTCAGCTATCTTATTTTTTAGAATACATTTCTTCTATAATACAATTTAAAATGCTAACGGCCGCTAACATTGCAAATACTGCGAAAAGTGCCATTTTATGATCTGTAAAAAGTACTAACGTTGATGCTATAATTCCGCTCATGATAAAACATAAATACATTGATAATGGATGATGATGTACTGATGTATTTTCGTTTCACAATTTCACTACCAACAGTAAAATTAAGCATATGTCCTCCTCAGCTAAATCGAATATTAACATGCAAAAGTATACAACATGAACAGTTAAGTAGCTGCATAGTAGACAACTGAAGCGTCTTGCAAAAGAGCAAAAGTAGAGATTACATGCTTCCTGTTTTTGAGTAGATTTGAGATTTTATCTGCAATTGGAGTACCAACTGCAAGACCAAGCTATATATTGCAGTAGCTGCACCTGATTACGTTGCACCAAGCTCTAAGTTGCTAAGTAGCTTTAGAGCCCACAAGGTATTAAGTGCTAAAAATATTCCAAAAGTAATAGCACCCACTATTGAGATTATCCAGGTATCTCTTGATCTTAGCACTGTTAATGCAGAACATATTACTGTCTTTATAGAACTTTTTATTATGTGTTTTTTTGAACTACTTTCCAAAAACGTGTCTGGATGAAAAAACACAAGTGCAAATATTAACATACTAAATAGTACTATGCTTACAATCATGTTCTTCCAATATGCACCTTCGGCAGGCGTGCTAGAGGACGCCACTTGAATTACCAAGTGCAGAAAGGCTCGAAATTGTTTGCACTAATGAGAACATCAGTCAAAACTGGACAATGGGAAAATATATGCTACTTATGTGAACAGCCCCAACAAAACTAAACGAAGCTTCGATTGCAATCAACACTTAAGGTAGAATTAAATGGGCAAGATCGTTACTATTAACAAGAATAAAAAAACCCAAGGAACATGATTAATAATCAAAGAAAGAATAAACTTTTTCACTGGAAAAAACATCAAACATTGCCCCTCTAAAAGATTGTAAGATAGCAAAAGTCCAATTACATGCTGAGTTAACTAATGCAACTTATATAATTGTAAGTTCAAGTTCTTTTTCAAGATCTATGCTTATAAAGATGTAGATTACCTGCATATTGCTGAATATAACAACCAAGTTACTGATCAGCCAAATGACCAAACTTTAGCTCTGCTTTCCATAAGATTTATTTTTATAAGTAATTTATTAATAATTTTATACTAAGTCTTCTTTGAAGCTATTGTTTCATGAGTAAGCATTATAGGCACAACCCCTGATTCTGAAGGTATTGGTGTTAGTTTTTCTTATTCACTGCAGGTATTGTATGGTGCTGTCCACTTGGTCATCATGACGGATTCCTGGAAACATTAAAATCTCATACTCAAAATCTTCTAGCCATACTGCTTGATGCAGTAGAAAAACCTTGCCAGACTCTATAGTAGGAACTAATTTAATGAAATCAAGTAAGCTTATCATTATGTGGCATTATTTCGACAATGGCTAAATCACTGCTTACCTTCAGATCTTGTACTAATTGTTGACCACTTGTTTCTGCTTCAATCAAAATTGCATGTGGCATCCATCTTTCTGCTAAGGACAAAACTAAGAGTTTTGGATATTCAAATTTTGCACGTTATACATCAAGTAAATAGAATTTATTACCTACTTTGCCCAGGTAGTGCGGACGCTAAAGTTGCTAGCGTCGCCTATTAAAACTGCAGTATTCTAGCTTTAAGCTATAGGCAAAGAGATCATCAGGAAAACTTCTATAGCGCTTCCAGCCCACTCTTGTTTAATTATATCACTTAAAAGCGACAGAGGGTTTTTGTTGATATTGTACAGCAAAAGCGTAATTCCCAAGTCAATTTTTATCGTTTCAATCTCTTCTTTTCCTCCATCTAGAAGATATAGCAACTGATCTTCTTCCCTCGAGGGTAATATTACGATGGCGTTATTTTAGCACTTGATGCTGTAATTCAGCTCTTGTAATTATTTGTAGTTACTCTGATTACAGGAATAAGAGAAGGAGACATTGGCTTTTCAATTGAATAGATAGACTCCTTATTTTTAGCTATTGTTGGCAAACAAATTTAATGCAACATATTTTTCGGTTTGGAGAGAAGGTGTCAGGTTAAATCTTCCTGATGTAGCCTATGCATCACAAGTACAATTATTCCTTTTTTCTATTGTTGAGCCAGTTACTAAAGTCTGATCAAACTAGCTTGTGGCACGCTTTCTAAGCGTTTCGCTCAAAGCTTGAGCGGAACTCAGTGGGTCGTTGACAATAATAAAATCACCTTCTTGCTAGTTAATGTTCCCCCAACAGACGTTGCAATTTTGTATTCTCTCCGCACTGTTTGAAATTTATACTTAGTATTTTGTTCTATGGATAGTTCTACTTCTAGAAATAGCTTTTTATACCAATCAGACTGCATTATGCACCTAGTATCGAGCGAGTGCTTTTCGCTGGGAATAGCTCACAATTATTACTCTTACGCATATGGGCTTCGTCGAGCGTGAAGGCATACTAAATATTATTCGTCTCACTGCACCAGTGCCTGCCGCTTTAAGTTGTTCGCTATGACTTTTATATATTAATAATCATTATACTCACATCCCGTACTACCGTTTTGAAAGCATAACTCAATGAGTTTGAGAAAGTTTATATTTTCTATGTTAGTGAGCGTCCTTGCTGTTTATTCCACTCCCCTCTTTTTGTCATTCCAGTGCTCCGACATTGGGATTCAACACACTGGAATGGCAATTCCTCATCATACTCCACAGTATCTTTAGATCTCGCTAAGGAACGACGGTAGTTACAAATATTTAGGAAATTTATTAAATAGAAAAAAAGGCAAAAAACCCTACAGTAACTAGTTACTAACTCCTTATTTCAAATTTGATGTTGGGTGATGTCTTAAACGCTTCATAAGCGTGCTTCAGCTTATATAGGTAAGAATTTAGAAATTTTGTAAAGACATATGGTGTATATAGTGCGAAAAATTAAATAATAATACGCCAAATACAAGATCTTCTTATCATTTTAATCTGCACAAATTGGGAAGTTATATAAAATAACCCCACTGCTAGGATAAGGCTGGTAAAGCTTGTCAAGTAGCTTTTTGTATTTCTGTGAGCTACTTGGATGACACATTATACTGCTTAATAGTGGTAGCTATTTCTTATTGTTAAGACCTTTCCTCAATCCAAGCTGCTTGAATGGCTTCGAGTATTTTTTCATTACAACGCTTTTCATCATCACTAAACCCCTCTAAATTTAAGACCTTTTCCTTAAGTTCGGTAAATCTAATGTTAACTATATCCTCACCTGGAAATTTTTCTTCCAAAGCTTCTGCGATGTTCTCTATATCAAGCCATTTCATATTTTTTGTGTCTTCTGATAATTAAATTGGTGCCCATGGGGAGACTTGAACTCCCAAGGTCGCAAGACCCACGGATTTTAAGTCCGCTGCGTCTACCGATTCCGCCACACGGGCTCTTTTTATTCATCTAGAGTAGAACTCTACTACTAAATTAACTTCCATGTCTGCTGAGTAAGGAACCTCGGAATATTGAGGTATTCTTAAATACTTTACTGAATACTCTTTACTGTCTGCTTCTAAGTAATCCGGAGCCTTGCGCTCTTGTTTTTGTACAGCTTCTACTATTACAGGGATTTTTGCTGCCCTTTCTCTTATTTTTACTATATCACCTGGTTTTACTCGATAACTTGGTATATTAACAATCTTATCATTAACTGTAACATGTTTATGAGATATGAGCTGTTTTGCTGAATAAATTGTTGGCACGAGGCCAGAGTGGTATAAAACAGAACTTAACCTTGATTCTAAGATACCAATAAAATTATCAGCTGTATAACCTTTCCTGTTATAAGCATCTAAAAATATACGCCTAAGCTGCTTACTTGAAATTGCATAGTAAAACTTAAACTTCTTATGTGCAGCAAACTGCTTACCAAAATCAGATAACCTTTTAAATCCAAGAATACCACGCTGACCTGGAGGATATTTCCTTCTGTTTACCGGATCTTTTGCTCTACCCCATAAATTTATACCAAGCCTACGGCTGATTCTATACTTTCTATTGATAACAGTTGTCATATAAAAACTCTCACAATCTAACTCTAGATTATTAAGGATTTTATCATTGGGTGTCAACTTGTTTTTACCAGTATAATTTCTTATACTTCACTTTTAAGTTTTCCTATTAACGTATGAATTATTTACCTTTAGAATCCATGGCAAGTGCCATCCGTTTTTTATCAATCGATGCAGTACAAAAAGCGAGCTCCGGGCACCCAGGCATGCCACTTGGAATGGCAGATGTTGCAACTGTACTATTTGCTCAGTACCTAAATCATAACCCTGATGATCCTAAATGGGTTAATAGAGACCGTTTCGTTCTATCAAACGGCCATGGTTCAATGTTGTTATACTCCATATTATATTTGACAGGTTATATTAGTATAGATGAGCTGAAAAACTTCAGGCAACTCACATCTAAAACTCCAGGTCATCCAGAATTTGGCTTGACTCCTGGGGTAGAAGCAACAACAGGTCCATTAGGGCAGGGGTTTGCTGTCGCTGTTGGCATGGCACTTGCTGAATCGATACTTAAAAATCAGTTTGGAATTAATCACTACACTTATGTAATGCTAGGAGATGGTTGTCTCATGGAAGGAATAAGTCATGAAGCAGCATCACTTGCTGGGCATCTAAAATTGAATAAGTTGATAGCCCTTTTCGACGATAATGACATCTCTATAGATGGTGCTACTCACCTCTCTTGCTCTGATGATGCAGAAAAGCGTTTTTCAGCGTATGGGTGGAATGTTAACAAAATTGATGGCCATGATTTTAATTCTATATCCCTTGCAATAGAACAAGCGCGAAAGTCTGACAAACCTACATTGATTTGCTGCAAGACCATCATTGGAAAGTTCTCAAACCGTGCTGGCGCTTCCTCCGCCCATAGCGGTGCTTTTACGGAGGAAGATGTAAAACAGATGAGGGAGAAATTAAACTGGAATTATGTGCCATTCCATGTGCCAAAAGATGTGAAAAATGCTTGGATGGAAACAGTTGAGAGAGCAAAACAAAATTACAATTCAGTGTCATTCCAGCGCCAAGCACTGGAACCCAGTGAAAATAAAGAACTTCAAAGACGGCTAGATAAACGCTTACCAGATAACATTGATGATGATTTAGCTAACTTAAAGAAACAAATACATGAAACAATGCCAAATGAAGCTACACGGTCTTCTTTTGGCAAGGTAATGGAACTTTTAACTGAGTCTATGCCGGAATTAATTGGCGGATCTGCTGATCTTACTGGATCAAATTGTACTAAATATAAGCATATGAAAGTAATAGATAATAATAACTATAGTGGTTCTTACGTCCATTATGGAGTGAGAGAGCACGCTATGGCAGCTTGCATGAATGGAATGGCTCTTCATGGTGGAATTCTTCCTTATGGTGGCACTTTTTTGGTATTTTCTGACTATTGTCGCCCTGCTATACGTCTTTCAGCTTTAATGAAACAGCAGGTTATATATGTAATGACTCATGATTCAATTGGAGTAGGAGAAGACGGCCCAACTCACCAGCCGATAGAGCATTTAGCTTCTTTACGCACTGTACCAAACTTATATGTCTTTAGGCCAACTGATGCAATTGAAACTCTGGAGTGTATTAGCATTGCATTGAAAAAAAAAGAGTCACCTGCACTGTTTGCGCTTTCAAGGCAAAACTTAGGCTACATGCGCAAATTCCATTTTAATGTTGATCAATCTACCAACCTATCAAAGTCTGGTGCATATGTTGTGTGTGAATACTCAGAGAAGCTAGAAGTGACAATATTTGCAACCGGATCTGAAGTTGAGATTGCAATTGAGACAAGAAAGAAATTGCAGGAAAAAGGTATAGGTACAAGGGTTGTTTCTATGCCATGCTGGAGACTTTTTGATGAGCAAAGCGATGAATACAAAGATGCAATATTAAATAATGACAGCATTAAAGTTGCAATTGAAGCTGGAAGTGAAATGGGTTGGCATAAATACATAGGTTCAAACGGTATATTTATCGGTATGAAAAGCTTTGGAGAATCAGCACCTTATAAAAGGCTTTATGAGCATTTTAATATCAATACCGATTATGTAGTAAAATGCGTGTGTGAGAAGCTGGTTTATATCTAAACCATGAGGGCTACAAAAAACTACTTGACAAACTTCGCCAGCCTTCTTATTATAGTACTTGAGTTAATTATTTATCTTCTCTGTACAGATTAAATGACAAAAAAACTTAATGTATCTTGCACCTTATGTTTTTTACATTGTTGTCTACATTACCAAAAAAACGCCAACTGATAAAATGTATAGTGAATAAATAGCTGCCGAAGGATTTCTTTTTTCTTGTTTGGTAAATTTATTAAATATTTGCAGCTAAATAACAACCGTCATTCTGCTACTTATTAGCGGGATATCTACTGGGATGATAGGGAATACAAGAAAGTATTTATGATTAATTTTTAGATGAAATATAGAACTTCGATAAATTTAACCTTTCTATGAAACTATACAACAATGATAAGTAAACTGAGAGGGAAGGGTTATGGTAATAGAAAAGGAAAAGTTGTTTAAAATCATACAAAAAGCAAGCAAGAGCCAAGATTTGAAATGAGGATAATTTACTTAAAAGAGTAGGAAATGAGTTACATGAAAAAGATGAAGCAGAATATAGTAAGTTTTGCCTTGGCATAGATAAGAATCATTTATTTAGTATACAAACCCCAGAGGAAATTTCAGAAGGTTGGACATTACTACACCTCGCTGTAGAATGTAACAATCTACTAATGGTAAAGCTTTTACTAGACAAGAAAGTAGGTGTTAATATCTGAGTAAAAGACAGATCTAAAGATGGTGTGGACCTACCCCTTTGCATATCGTTACTTTGCATGGTAATCATAGAGATAATGCAACGTTACTAAGTGATGATCGAGTAAAACCCTTATTAAAAGATGCTCAGGATCAAGTTCCAAGAGAGGTGGCTGGTGATGTACTAAACAGGTATACTATAATAAAAATGTTAGAGGAAGCAGAAAAAAGTTATCGTGCAAAGCCGCAGAAGAAAGCAAAAAATTTAAAATCAAGCTTCAAGGTAGAAGTACCTACCATTTATTATAGAATAAGCATTTATGATAACATCTGTAAACGGAAATTATGTAACTGTTCCAGCAAATGTTACAGATTTTTACTACAAATAGTATGATGGTACACGTAGTAATAGTATTAGTGATGATAGTGAAATACATATTTCTCCAGAACAGACATCCATGTATAAAGATGAGAACGGAACGATTCCCTTACTCTCTGAAGAGGAAATAAAGAAGCTTGAAGTTCAGCTAAAAAGATCATGTGTTCAACTCAAGAATGAGTAGAAAGAGAATCAATTATTAAAACAAAAAATACGAGATCTAGGAAGTAAAAACATAACAATTAATAGTGAATTAGGCAAAACAAAAACCAGCATTCTAAAACAAAAGCGTTGTAAAAAAAGCGCGAAAGGAACTGACAGAATTAAAAAGTAGAGCAAATATTGGCACGAAAAAGAAGAGTGGACTTCTTTACATATTACTGCTATATTCAGTAATGTAGAGATAATAAAGACCAATATTATAATTAGGTAAAATATAACTCAACGCAATGGATCAAGATAGATGGATTATTTTATTCATGCTACAAACAATTGTCATGCAGACAAAGTAAAATATTTAGAAAAAGGAGCAAATTTTGAAGCACGAGATAAAAATGAAAAGAGCTTTTTGGATCTTGCCACTGACAAATAAAACAATGACATAGTAGAATACTTACAGGAAAAATCAAGAGTAAAACAGATTTTAGTAAGGGTAAAGCAGAAAAAAAGACCACTGTTTTCAAGAATTATCTATATGAACCTTATAACTACGTCAATAGCAGGTTCTATCTATAGGTGCAGCTTTACTTGCGATATTTGGTAAAATACCCTGGTGGTCCTTTTTGCATTAGGTATATTTTATACTGTATTTTTTGGTGCTAAAGCTATTGTGACAAAAGTAATGGGTGATACAGGTGAAAATACTTCTTTAATGGGATGATATGGAGTGGATAAAAAGAAATAAATCCTTCTACCAATGGATTGCTCTTTGTATTGGAAATTTAAGGCTTATTTTTTTCTAAAACAGACCTGATGCACAGTTTCAACTATGTCTTCCACTTGCGGTAATGCTTTTTTTTCTAGATTTGCAGCATAGGGAAGGGGAATATCCTTGCCAGTTACACGTACAACTGGGGCATCAAGGTAGTCAAATCCCTGCTCCATAACAACAGCTGAAAGCTCTGCTCCTATTCCTGCAAATGGCCAACCTTCTTCTATGCTAACTAATCTATTAGTTTTCCTGATAGAATTAATAATAGTTTCAGTATCAAGAGGTCTTAAAGTTCTTAAGTCAATAACTTCAGCTTCTATGCCTCCACCTGAAAGTAAATCTGCTGCATTTAAAGCATCCTTTAATTTCAATGAGAAAGCAGTAATAGTTACATCCTTTCCTTCCCGTATAACAGCAGCTTTACCTATCTCAAGCAGATAGTCTTTGTCCGATAGCTCAGAATCAGGAACTTCATGCTCGTGCCCATAAGCGATCTCGTTTTCTAGAAATATTACTGGATCCGGATCACGAATTGCAGCTTTGAGCAGACCCCTGCAATCGGAGGCAAAATAAGGTGCTATTACTTTTAATCCTGGTACATGCGAATACCAAGATGCAAAACATTGAGAATGTTGTGCAGCGACTCTTGCTGCAGCGCCGTTTGGTCCACGAAATACTATGGGACATCCAAGCTGTCCACCTGACATATAATTTGTTTTTGCTGCGGAATTCACAATTTGATCAATAGCCTGCATGGAAAAATTAAAAGTCATAAATTCAACTATTGGCCTGAGTCCAGCAAATGCTGCTCCAACAGCAAGACCAGCAAATCCATGTTCAGTAATGGGTGTATCAACCACCCTATTTTTTCCAAACTCTTTCAGCAACCCTTTTGTTACTTTATAAGCGCCATCATACTCCGCAACTTCTTCACCCATGATAAATACATCATGATTGTTTTGCATTTCTTCTCTAATTGCTGTACATAAAGCTTCTCTTACACTCAAGGTTACCATTTATAAACTTTATAGATCTTAACCTAATAACTATATCAAAGTTACCAGGGATGAGTAAAGCAGATATTGCTACAAATTAAGCTTTATAAACACCATATTGTTGATTTTGGACAGCCACTTCTTTCAATTTAGTGGTAGGGTTGTAACATTGTGTATGTAATGCTGCCAGCTATCGAAGCAGATGTTATAGAAGTTATAATTATTAATGGGGCAAACAATCTGGAAACAACACCTATCATTACTACGGTTATAGGAGGTCCACCTATTCCCCAAACGTAGCCGATAATATTACATATTACTTGAGCAGTTATATCATCATCGGTACCAGATTTATTATCAGTATTTCCAATATAAGAAAAGAAATAAATAATATTATAAAAAGATATCAAAAACTTTCCTAATCATAGGGTTCATCCTCATACCTTAAATTTAGATATCGCAATTGTACCTAAAATAGTAGAATTTTTGGTAAAGTTAGTACAAAGATTAGATAAATTCGCAGTTAAGCATTATATTTTACCAAATTTCCTACTTTCTATGCATCAATCACCTATTTTCAAAGCTTGAATAAAAGCATTATGTGGAATGTCCACGTTTCCTACAGAATATAGTCTTTTCTTGCCTTTCTTTTGCTTTTCTAAAAGCTTCATTTTTCGTGTTACGTCTCCACCATAGAGTTTAGCTGTTACATCCTTTCTATATGGGTTAATCGTTTCTCTTGCAACAATTTTACCGCCCACTGTTGCTTGAATTGCAATTTTATATTGCTGACGTGGTATTAAATCTCTCAAGCGCGCACATATTTCACGTCCTCTTTTCTCAGATCTACTTTTGTGAACAATACAGGCCAATGCATCTACAGGTTCTCCATTAACTAAAAAGCTCAATTTATCTATTTGACTTTCCTGATAATTGGAAATTTCCCAATCCAAACTTGCGTATCCCTTAGAAATCGATTTCAACCTACCATAAAAATCCAAAACAACCTCAGACAGTGGCAACTTATACTTCAACAACGCTGTCGTTGTGTTACCAACGTAAGATAAATCCTCCTGTTTTCCTCTCCTTTCATCACATAGAGATAGAATTTCCCCTAAATATTGGTCGGGTACCATTATAGTTGCAGTAATCCATGGCTCTTCTACTATTTTAATCTTTACTGAATCTGGCATATCATTTGGGTTATGAATATTCAGAGTTTCACCACTTTGCGTTGTAACCTCATATATAACACTTGGTGCAGTTGCCGTTAAGTCCAAATCAAATTCTCTTTCGAGCCTTTCTTGGATAACCTCAAGATGTAGCATCCCCAAAAAACCGCAACGAAACCCATAGCCGAGCGCATTTGAAGTTTCAGCTTCGAAGGTAAAACTTGTATCATTCAAATGTAACTTCTCCAGCGCATCTCTTAAATATTTAAAACCATCTGTTTTGTTAGGGAAAATACTACAAAACACCACAGGGTGTATCTCTTTAAAGCCCGGCAATGCCTCACCGCAAGGTTTTTTTTCTTCGGTAATAGTGTCCCCTACTTTGCAGTCTGCCATTTTTCTCATCGAAGCAGTTATAAAACCAACTTCACCTGCTGAGAGTTCACTTGTCATTACTTTTTTAGGAGTAAAAATACCGATATTGTCTACTTGATATACAGCATTGTTAGACATCATAACAATCTTCATGCCTTTTTTTAGCACCCCATTTTTAACTCGTACTAAAATTACTACTCCCAAGTAAGGGTCATACCAACTATCAACTAAAATCGCCTGCAGTGGAGCATTTATATTACCCTGTGGAGCTGGAAGTTTTGTTATTATTGCTTCCAATACATCCCTTATTCCAAGTCCAGTTTTTGCCGATATTAAAATTGACTCACTAGAGCCAATGCCAATTATTTCTTCAACCTGAAGTTTTACCCTTTCTGGATCTGAGGCAGGAAGGTCAACTTTGTTGAGCACAACTATTATCTCATGATTATTGTCAATTGCCTTATATACATTCGCAAGAGTTTGAGCTTCAACCCCCTGACTACTATCTATTACTAAGAGCGAACCTTCACATGCAGCTAAGCTTCGACTTACTTCATACGAAAAGTCAACATGACCTGGAGTATCCATAAGGTTTAAACAATATCGATTACCATCATTTGCAGTATAGTTTAGCCTTACCGTCTGTGCTTTGATTGTGATCCCACGTTCGCGTTCTATATCCATCGAGTCGAGCACTTGATTGGTCATTTCTCTTGCCTCAAGACCATTACACTCCTCTATCAAACGGTCAGCAAGTGTTGATTTACCGTGATCTATATGTGCTATTATTGCAAAATTCCTTACATTGTCCATTGATGGCTATTCTACTCATTTAAGTAGAACTATTTTACATTTTAAGTGTTGTAAGGGCAATTGTTTATTAAGAAACTTATTTACTCCTTTAATATAGACGACACTTTTTTTGAGTGAGAAACTACTTTATTAACCATATAACTCTCATGATTGTTATCTATTTTAGATAATTCATACAAATAGTTCACCATTATCCCAGCTGATTGGCCTATACCCTTTTCAGAGGTATCCGCCATCCAGTTTAGTTGTTTTATCGATGCACCATTACTTAAATGAAAATGCGCCACTGGATCATAAGCACTGCCATTGCTGTTTTTAACCTTTAGCAAATAATGCGCACAAAGCTTCAGCAAGCATTGTTTTACTTCACTTTCGCATTCAACGTTAGTTTTCAATTGACCTATATTTCCTAAAATTTCTGCACTAGATTGTTTTATATTCAGTTTGCTTAACAAAGTAATATCCTGGCTCAAATTTTCTTTTAGCCATTTTGCAAAGCCAGGTATTGGAGAAAGAGTTGCGTACACCTTTATGCTTTTAAATTCATGCGATAATCTTTCCACAACCCTTTTGATCAAAAAATTACCAAGACTGATTCCAGACAACCCTGCTTGGGTATTTGATATTGAATAGAATATGGCAGTGCTTGCATTACTTGGATCGCTTGAAGGTATTGACTCATCTAAAAGGTGTTGAATACTATTTGCTATTTCATTCATCAATGCAACCTCTACAAAAATTAAAGGTTCACTTGGTATTTTATAATGAAAAAAAGCAAAACAGAGATGATCAGAATCTAGCCTGTTTTTTAAGTCACCCCACGAAGAAATTTTATGCACAGCTTCATATTTTATAAGTTTTTCCAACAATGATGCAGGTGAATCCCAGGTTATTTGACGAAGATCCAATAGATCAACATCAACCCAAGTACAAAGTATACTTTTTAATTCGTTCTCTAGCGGATTTAGACTTCTATATTGGCTCTTTAGCTTAAGCACATCAGAACGCATGTCAACAATAAACTTAAGACCTTCTGGTAAAGAGATAAACTGTTTCAATATTTTAGAACGTGGCGATTCAAGAATTCTTATTAAGTCCTGTTCAAATTTATAGCTCAATTCGGAATCTTGATTTTTCTTATATCCTTTTATTTTTTCATCTATTTCCGCTTTGCTTGGATTAAATTTTTCTGCCAGGGTTTGTAGAAACTTTATTCTACCTTTCTCTGATAAACTTAAGTACAGATTACCAAGAGATACAGTATTCTTACGCGCCGAGACCTCCCCCCCTTTTGGATTTAAGCACTCGTTCATCTTTAAAATTAAACTATCGATATCGCGACTACTGCTTAAATCCGGACCAATATTGCCAATCCACGATCTTACAGCATCTGCCACTCCACCAAATATCTTAAAAAAGCTTTTTACTGCTTTCTTATCTTCAACTTTCACTACATTAAATTCAACTAATGATTCTTTTACTATAGACTTCTTTTACCGTATATCTATATTAAACCAAAGAAAAATCTTAGTCCACATAACAGGTACCATTACCAAATCATTAGCAATTTCTATAATAGAATTAACTATAGAGTGTTAACAGAGAAAAATGTTATGACAGAAGCAAAAAAAAGTCCAACGGTTACATTAAGGGCCAAGCTGAAAAGTTTGACTCTAGCAAACTAAGGACTATAAAAGACAATAAATTAGCTAATTCTAGCGAAATGATGTACTTAGATCCTCAAAGAATGAATTTTGTCATCAACAGAAAAAAATAAATAAAAACTTTATTATTGCATTGAAAGAAGGAACTAAGGATTATAAAAGTAAACTTTTTAGTAAAAATGATATCTATAATCTCGTGCGTGGAAAAGAAATAGATACTGAGCAGGGCAGAGTTTTTGTTGATTCAGTGTTTAAAGATCTTGAAAAAGAGCTTAAGTAAGCACATTGCGTGAGTTATGGGATGATCACTACAAAAACCCCGAAATTACTGATCATCAAAAAACTGACGTATATAAAAAAGAGTTCTAAAAATTTTATAATGTAGGCCAGAGTCATAAGCACCTATTACCGAAAAAAGGGAATGAAAATTATCGTCCAATTGCAAAAGAAATTTTTAAGGAAATGTTTAAATATACTAAGTAGAAGTTTCAAGCAACTTCATTTTAGAAGAGCTAGTTACTAATTACAATCAAGCAGGGTATGAATTTACTGTAAGCATGCCCATTCTTGAATAGTTCACTTCTGGAGTATGGATTAAAAGGAAAATATAAGCAAGAATAAAACAATGTATATCAATTGTACTGATTCAAGTAGTGCAGAAGTAAAATCTGATATGTCAGTACCTGTAGTAAAATTTGACAATCTAGGTAAAAAAATATGCGAATTAAACAGCTCACTAGAATTCACACTTGAATCTCAAAACGGTAAAAATGGTGTAATAATAAAGACGGTAAATTATCACTCACTGCTCCTAGAGAGTTGGAAAATCATTACACCATTAGCGAAGAAGAGCAGTTATAATCAGATGATACTGTGAAAAAAAGCCTACTTGATATTTATTATTGAATCTTTTTTAAGCTTTATTGAAAAGTTCGTCGGTACAAAACTTAAAAATAAACAGGGTATTTATCATTAAGTAAAAAATGCGATAATACTAAATCGCAGCAACAGCTCAGAGGTAATGGTAATCAAAGATACTGTCACTCTTGAATAAAAATAGAATATAGCTTAGAAGACTAGCTAAAAGTAGACAGTCTCCTGGAAAGTTAGAAACCACCAGTACATTGTAATGTGCATGTCTGTGATAGTAAGGGATTGTAGTTATTGAATTCTCTAACTTTCACCTCCTCATTTAACATATACCAGCATCATCTATCACTTCTAAATAAACCATTGCCAATATACACCACTGAGAACTTCTACAGATATCTTGCTATTCAAACTAAGATTAAAGCAAGAATTCTTTCCTGGGAAGGTATGGTCACTAAGATGCAGCTCCCATCTTAATCCTTTAGTTGATATTTGTGCTTTGGGTATACGAAGTAAAGATATTTTAGTATTTCGCGGCAAAGAAAAATGAGTAATGCCTTTCTGTAAGGTGTAACCTATCACGGGAGGCGAATGCGTGTAAAAGATGCTGTCTTTATCTAGAAAAATGTTAATATTCTGTAATATGTAATCAGCTGCTTCTCCAGTAACACCTGTTATTATCGATGGCAATAATTTCATTGTCTTTAAGTGAGCTATAGCTTTAGAAAAGTCGCAATAATTTTGATCAGGCAGATATACCGTGTTTAAACTAGTACGCAAATTCGGATTTATACTATCTAAATCTCCTATTACAAGATCAGGTTGTATACAATTGATATAAAGCCGATTTTTGTCCCTCCATTTACAGCACAATAGGCATGCCTTGTTTAAAGAACAATGAATTAGGGTATCTTTCCACTTAGTACTATAATGAAAGGATATTATTGGTGTGTGCTGCAATATAGTACATAATTACAAAATGTTTTGTGCGGATTTTGCATCGTATTTGAATAATTGATACTGTATTAATTATTATCCAAACTAACCGTTGGTTGTGCATCTTGCTCAGAGATCAAGGCACCAGTAAATTACTGATCAATGGACTTTCTGCTTTCTATTCAATTGTACGCTTTTGTTTTTTTCAAAATGAGCTATATTTTTTCAATAATTCCTATTGCATTTTACACTATATGTTTTCTTGCAGAGGTAATAGCATGTGCTTGTTGACACCTTAACATTGCTTGTGCAATCTCAGATGAATATACCAAATGAGATATCTTCGCTTCTATAATTTCAATTCCCGCAATATCTAATATTTGCTGTAACATTGACCACAATTCACCTAAAATTTTATCAGAATTTTTACGTAAAGATTACTCATCGTCTTCGCCACCATATGGATAATTGCTTGCCAACTCTCTAATTATTGAGTCACTCTGTATAAAAACAAAGTCATAATAATTATTAACATTATAATATACTTTTGCAAAACTGCTCACTCTTCAAACAATCATTACTGAAATCTCTACTGGACTGCCGTTTTGCATTATTCACTTTTATTTTTTCTGTAAAGTAAGTTCCCATATAATGACCAAGAAATCCTATCACTCTTGCTCCATTAGGATTATTGATGAAAAACCTTTGAAAAAAAGCCAACATTGAAATAGTAGCAATTCCAAGTGCAATCGCACTATCATATGCTACAAAAGTACCGATAAAATTAATCCTAACACTATTAGTACAGGAAAAATCTGGAGTTAACTTAACTTTCTATCATTTATCGTATTATTATCTATATTATTCTTATGTCACTTGAACCCCCTCTATTGATAGTTTCATCTATTTTATTTATAAATAGTTTTAAAATCCTTTAATTCGTGATCAAGCAACCTCACCTCACTTTCATGTGCTATTGTAAGTGGATCAATGTGTTTGCTGTGTATACAACTTCGCAATGTAAATGTAGTCCTGTTACAATACCAGTGCTACCAACATAAGTATAACTTGTCCCTGCTCTATTCTAGAGCCTAACTTCACATCACTACTAAATCCACTCATGTGCGCACAGCAGGTTAAATATCCGTTCTTATGTTTTATTTTGATGTACTTACCGTATCCTCCTTTATTTCCTATGTATTCTATTACACTTTCTGCAGTAGCGAATACGGGGGTACCAGGTTTAGCTGCATAACCTACTCCTTTGTGAAAAGCAATTTTACCACGAATAGGATGCTTTTTCTATTGCCCAATTGTAAAGATATACGATAATCTCCGTAAAGGATTTATAAAAGCTTTATCGTCCTTTAAGCTTATCCCTTCTTTACTAAAATACCCTTCTCTGCCGTTTTGTGATTTGTAATGATATAAACTAAATGGTCTTTTTGTTTGTTGTCAGTGAAGTATACAAAATTTTCTCTTCATTCTTCCGACTATTAAGCGACCTCCCAAAAAGAACTTCTAATCTACTTTCTAACATAATATCTTTTTTTTAATCAATACCAAGATCTTTACATATTTCAATTAATTCCATCACTGTATTTGGTGTTAACCCTTATTCAATTCTTATAGCAAAGAAGAAAGATTTTATGTCACTGGGTATGAATAACAACTTTCTATCATGCACTAATTTTCCTGTGTTGCTTTCTGTCATTTCAAAACCCTTTCCTGTTATTCCAGTACATGATACTGGAATCCAGTTTTTATTATATAACTGTTTAGTGTGTCCATTTGTAATTGAATTTTCTGGATCCCAGTGTCTAGGCACTGGAATGACATCTCTCTTGGTAAAAATTATCCTTATATCACAATGTTCGTACAGTTGTTTGTTTGATACTGGCTCTTTTATCCCGATTACGCTCAGGAATGACATCAAAAGACTGTTGATGCCCTATGGGTATGTAATGGTAAGACAAAAAGTAGTATAAGTATAATTAATTTCATAACTTAAGCGACAGGCCAGCAAAAGCAAAATTACCTTCAACGTATTGCACATCATCATTATCTTCCAACTCTTCAACCAATGCAGATAATTTATCGATCAACTTTTTATCACTAATTTCAATCAGGTCCTTTGGCTGCCATGAAAGTCGAGCAAGTTCTGGCTCTCCAAATTTTGCATAAAAAGCATTACGTACCTTGCCAAAATCTTTTACTCTACAGGTTATAATATATAATCCTTCTATGTTATTTTCCTCAACATTCAATACTTCTAATTCGATTCCATGACTAAATAAATCGTCAAAATTTACACTTTCTGCTTTATAAACGATTAAGCCTACATGATCAAAAAGATAACTTACGCTTCCTGTTTCCCCCAAACTTCCGTTTTTGCGAGAAAAAATATAACGCACCTCAGAAGCAGTTCGATTACGATTATTCGTCAGAACATGAACAATGAGTGCAGTACCAAAAGGTCCATGGCCTTCATACTGTATTTCTTCATAATTTTCCCCAGCAACATTACCAGCTGCATTTTTTATTGCTGTTTCTATCCTATCTTTTGGCAGATTTTCTTTGCGTGCAGCAAATACAGCAGAGCGAAGACGCGGGTTGAATTCAGGATCAGGTAGCCCTTGCTTTGCAGCAACTGTTATTTCTCTAATGAGTTTTGTAAATCTTTGAGAGCGCTTTGCATCTTGGGCACCTTTCCGATACTTTATATTTGAAAATTGTGAATGACCAGCCATATTCAAATGGTTAAAAATCTAAATTATACACCGAAGCTGGAGAAAGCTAAAGCAAATTTTCAAGTTTACTGTTCTACAGCATTCCCTTTGAGGTTCTCTGCTAATAGACTTTCATACTGCCCAGCTTCTAGATCAAGACCAAGAGCCGAATAAGCTGCTATTAAATAGTTAATAGATCTGGGGAAATAGTTATAATCCTTACTGCTTATTATATTTTGAAAACGCTTAATTGCTGCTAGATATTCACCACGCCTAAAATAGAACTTACCGATAGAATATTCTTTCTTTAGTATATGATCCGTGATTAGTCTTACCTTTTCCTTCATTTCTTCTATATATTCACTCTCTGAAAAAAGATTAACATACTCTGCAGCTAGCTCTAAAGCCTTATATGCAGTTTGTTGTCCAAGCTGCACCCTATTAATTTGCATATAATAAGATAACACCCTTAAGTAATACACGTACGGTAAATCCTCACCATTTGGATAAATATATATATAATCGTCCATATCACTTGCAGCACTGCTATAGTCATCCATATTGTAGTGAGAAATACCAGACAACAATTTTGCTTTCATTGCCCAATAAGAAAAAGGATACAAATCCTCAATTTTCCGAAATGCTCTGATAGCCTGTTTGTATTTTTTCTGGTCAAAAAGCTCAACTGCTTCCTCATATAGCTCAGTCTCACTCTTCTCAAGATGAACATCATCACTTGCATATGATCGCGTAAAGGAGCAAACTAGAAAAATAAAGCACGTGATTAAAGCCTTATACATAAAGATTTTTTTATCAAAATAAAGTAAAGTATAGATTAAATATCATCTAAATAAACAAATTTCTAGGATTACCATAAAGTTAAAGCGGCATTTTTTGCTTAGGACCACAATTGTATAGACATTGTTACTTGATAAACTGAGGCTCAAGTAGCTTACAGAAACGAAAAGCTACTTAACAAACCTTGCAACTCTCCTTATCATAGCGCTGAAGCTATTCATTTATTTTCAGTCTATGTAGATAAAATGATAAAAAACTTAATGTACTTGGCGTCTTAAATGTTTAATTTTTTGTACCATGCATATCTCATGTCTTTGTAAACTTTTAAGGTTTTTACCCAATATAAGCTAAGGTACACTTGTTAAAGCACTCGAGACAGTAAAAAATGCAATTTAAAAAATAGATAGTAAATAACTAGCTAACAGGGGTTTTTTTGCCTTTCTTCTCATTGGTAAATTTCTTAAATATTTATAACTAAAGATTTACCGGCAACCACTGCTTGTTAGCGGGATCTATACCGCAGCGATATGACAACATTAAGCACTGGAATGATATCGTTTACTACGAACATCACATTATATCACATGTTTGTGCAGATATGAATCGGGCCACGATCTACTATATCGATCACACTAGCGCCTGTTATACTTTTTCCACTGACTTTTACATTCTTCAACTCCCTCTTATAAGAATGTGTAATGAGTCCACTTCCTACTATCAAAAGAGCAATAGCTGCTAAACCTAGAGCAGGACTTAATGATGATGCTAATGTTATTAACATTACCCTTCTTATTAACATTACAGAAGAACCAGCAAGCATTAACCCAGCCATAGGTATATTGCTATTATTTTTGCTGAGTTCCTCAGCATGGCTAAGTTTCTCCGTTTCCCTTTCCTTATTTTCTTTATTTTCTTTTTTATAATTATAAAAAGCTATGGCGAAAGAAAGTATACTAGCTGTGAAAAAAAGCGCTTCCTCTGCCACTTTAAGTGGCGATACTTCATCCATTATCTGACCCACAATAACCAACACAGTTGATATTACCTTAATATAAGCCAAACATTGATCTATATAAGGACAGTTGTACTTTTTCTTTTCTATTTCTCTTCCATTTTTAATATTTTCCAACTCTCGTTCTTTTTGTATTATCTTTCTATTATTGTAAATTAGATATAGCATACAAATAAGAGATAGGACTGAAAAAGGCAGTAAAGTATGACCTAGTCCAACACTTATTACAACGAGTAATATCTGATCACTACATATTTTTTTTAGCTCAATAGCCATGAGTAACGCAAATGGGATCATTGTAGCCAATGATACATATTGCCTATATAACTCTCTTTTTTTTAGTGTTAGTAGTTCTTGTTCGAGCTTTTTCTTTTTTTCCGCTTTTTCTCCTTTCAGCGTTGATGGCTCCAGTTTCTTCCTTTTCTCTGTTTCCTCTTTTAGTGCTAATAACTCCTGTTCAAACCTTTCTTTTTTGACTTCTCCATCAACTGTTGGACAAAAATCTCGAAAAAAATCTTCAGCAGAAAATTTAGTTCCAAAGTTACTAGTCATATAAATCCTATTGATCTATGAACCAACATATTATACAAGATTTTAATTATTCAGTCAATACTAATGAAATATTAACGTACCTTATCTATTAATTAATCTTCAAAAAATTCAGTCAATTTGTTTAATGCCAGCTAGAATATAATTATAACCAGACCACACAGTCATAACAGCTGCAATCCATAAACAAACTGCACCCATATATTGAACTGTCTCATAATCGTTCATTATTAGTGCCACTACAGCAACCATCTGTAAAAATGTTTTGATTTTTCCAGCTTTACTTACAGGTAAGCTAACATTCTTAGCTATTAGAAACTCCCGCAAACCCGAAACTAATATCTCCCGACAAACGACTATAACTGATGGTACTATCGTGTAATCATTGATCTTATGCTTATAAACCAGCATCATTATCGTTGAAACCACTATTAATTTATCAGCAATTGGATCAAATAGCCTGCCAAATTTTGATTGAACTTTCCACGCACGCGCTAGGTAACCATCAAAAAAATCTGTAATGCACGCAAATATAAAGATTGATATTGTTATCAAGTTTGCATATCTATTTTCTATATAAAAGCTCAATATTATTGCTGGTATTGCAAGTGCACGGGAAATTGTAAGTGAATTAGGCAGGTTTTTCTTAAACATGTAGTGCAATTTCAATCCAGCATGATAAGCTTATACAGAAGTAGAGCACAATTCACAAGTTAATAGTTTGCAATTGAACATTTACAAAAACCTAGTATACTTAAAAGTTTACTAGCCATGAACTCAAAATATAAGGATGTAATGATGAATGATGATTTAGATAGTACAACAAAACAAGAGGCACTTAAGTATCACATTAGAGGTGGCAATCCTGGTAAAATATCCATCTTGCCAACAAAATCTTTGTCTACTCAGTATGACTTGTCACTTGCCTATTCTCCTGGAGTTGCAGCTCCATGCCTTGAAATAGCCAAAAATCCTGATGTGGTCTATGACTATACGGCAAAAAGCAACTGTGTTGCTGTTATTTCAAACGGCACTGCAGTACTTGGGCTCGGTAATATTGGTCCTCTTGCCTCAAAACCTGTTATGGAAGGCAAAGCTATGCTGTTTAAGCGTTTCGCTGATATTGACGCAGTTGATATAGAAGTCGATACAGAAAATATAGAAGACTTTATCAATGCAGTAAGATACCTTGGGCCAAGCTGGGGAGGAATAAATTTAGAGGATATAAGATCCCCCGATTGTTTTATAATAGAGAAACGTCTGAATGAATTGATGGACATTCCAGTGTTTCACGATGACCAACATGGAACTGCAGTGGTTGTTGCAGCTGGCATAGAAAATGCTCTTGATATTGCTGGAAAGAAATTAGAGGACGTTAAGATCATCATGAATGGTGCTGGAGCAGCCGGTATTGCATGTTTAGAAATACTCAAGTCCATGGGCGCTAAAAATATAGTGCTATGTGATAAACAAGGAGTAATATACAAAGGTAGAAATGAGGACATGAATGAGTGGAAGGAAAAATACGCAACTGATACTAAAGAACGTTCTCTACTTGATGCAATAAAAGACACTGATGTATTTATCGGGTTATCTGCAAAGGATGCATTAAATGAAGAGATGCTAAAAAACATGGGTCAAAACCCAATTATTTTTGCTCTTGCTAATCCTGACCCAGAAGTAAGGCCTGAGCTTGCAAAAGCTGTGAGGCCAGACGCAATAATTGCAACTGGTAGATCAGATTATAACAACCAAGTTAACAACGTAATGGGGTTTCCTTATATATTCAGAGGAGCACTCGATGTACATGCAATGACAATAAATAATGAAATGAAAATCGCAGCTGCAGATGCAATAGCAAAGCTCGCTCGTGAACCAGCACCTGACGAGATATCTGCAGTCTATGGTGGCCGTAAAATGAGCTACGGACGTGAATACATAATACCTACCCCTTTTGACCCAAGACTAGTTTCTATAGTATCTCCTGCCGTTGCAAAAGCTGCAGTTTGCTCAGGTGTTGCAAAAAAGGAAATACAAGATTGGAGCAAATATGCAAATCAATTAAAATCTCGTCTTGCTAATGCTCTTAACACGCTAAATCTATTGTCCTCACAATATTAGCAACTTATAACCAATAATTTAATTGCATACAGTTGTTTTAGATTTATAATATAAAGTATTGTAATTTAAAGTAAATGAATGGTTATTGTAATTCATGAATTAGGGGAAATTATCAGACAATTATTTTCTGACGCTGACATAAAGATTAATGATCTTGCTGGAGATGATGGCCATTACTATTTAAAAATAACCTCCAAGCACTTTCTCGAAAAGACAAAAATAGAACAGTACAGAATAGCATATAAGGCCTTAGAAGGTCAGTCTATACATGCATTGCAATTAGAAACTAGTACTTAGAATTAAGGTAATATTTATGAGCAATTTCGAACAAATAAAAAAAGACATAACAGAAAATGATGTGGTGTTATACATGAAAGGTACATCTGATTTTCCTCAATGCGGATTCTCTGGACTTGTTGTATCAATCCTCAAAAAATTGAATGTGAAATTTAAGTACATCAACGTTTTAGAAAATGATGAGATACGTCAGTCCATAAAAAAGTTTTCTAATTGGCCAACAATTCCACAACTATACATAAAAGGAGAGTTTATTGGTGGCTGTGATATTACTCGCGAGATATATGAAAAAGGCGAGTTACAGAGTTTGCTAAAAGAAAAAAAGATTGTTGAATAAAACTTTAAAAAAACTTGGGCTCCTGAAAGTTAAACCCTATACCAGATTTAACAAACGAGTAGCCTAATGCTATTAATTTTATAGGCTTATCTTTGTTATTTGCCACTATTCAAACTCCATCGCTCTTACGGTCAATGATTTTTATTGGTGTAAATACTACATAATTATTGTCATCAACTATCTTTACCCCAAGAATACCTTCATCATTTAAGCCAAGAGCCAAAGAAGGAATCTTACATGCAAACTTTTTGCCCAAAAGCAGCTTTACATTGGCAGTTGGTCCTTGCAAAAACATAATTTCATCATTAATTATCTTCACCTCTACCCTATAAGATCCAGTTTTAGATTCAACAATTTTACTAACAAAACTTACTTTGCCCTCCAATTTCCTTTCGTCTAGCAAATCAATTTGAGCTGTGCTGCCTAGTTTTACCTTGTTTACTTCACCTTCCGAAAGGTATAACACCACAAGAACTTGATCAAAATTAGCCACGTCAGTTATTTTTTGACCAGCGTTAATAAAATCCCCTTTGTTTACGTGGATTTTATCTACGTAGCCATCAATAGGAGACTTAACTGCAGTACTTCTAAATTCAATTCTAGCCTCTTTAGGTCAGCTTTTGCACTTTTGCAACGCAGTAAAAAAGCTGCCTCTACTTGTACTTGCGCTTTATAGCCTCTTTTACTAAGCTTGATCGAGTAGTCATATTCAACTTCGCGCTGCTTTAACAAAGCTCTGGCCTTTTCAACTTGTTCAGCTCTGCCATGATCTTCTATTTTCAACACTACATCATCCTTTTTTACCTTCCCACCATCAGATAAATAAATAGCAGCAACTTTACCACTCACTTCCAAGGTAAGGTTGGCCTATGTAAGGGATTTACTGTACCAGAAAAATTCAAATATACAGTGAGATTTCGCGCTTCATTATTTTTGAACTTTTACTGAAAAGCCATTAGTTATATTATTACATAAACCACTTGACTTTTCTTTAAAAACACATTTTTAATAAAAAACAGTAGAATAGGAGCAATACCAGAAATAATGATTACTTTACTTCTCATCTTTAAGTAATAAAATTTGTTGACCAATTTTGTTAAAACGATCGCATAAATTAAATTTTTGAATTAGGAATACTAAGTGAGTATATTGCTTCCATTGCCACTTCACAAATAGTTCTGTAAATAAGCCCACAATGGGACTAGTGCGACTTGAACGCACGACCTTCGGATTAGGAATCCAACGCTCTATCCTACTGAGCTATAGTCCCGTGTTTTCTATTATTTGTGCAAGATTATAGCAAAAATCCTGCATTCTCCTAGATCTCTAGCATAACCAATTTACAACAGCATAAAACATTTTTGTATATTTCTTGAGTACAATGTTATTATACTTAATAACACAGTTTAAGTTGAAAGGTTAATGTTAGTTAACAACATCAGTTATCTTTATAACAATCAAGATGACTTTGCTTTAAATAACATAAACATTAAAGTAAAAAGAGGAAAAGTTGCGTGTCTATTGGGGCATTCAGGCTGCGGCAAGTCAACAATTCTGAAACTAATTGCAGGAATAGAAAATCCAAAATCTGGAACCATTTTTATAAATGATAAGCTAGTTGCAAGCAGTAGCACATCAATTGCCATAGAGCATAGAAATATCGGATTGATCTTTCAGCATTCTGCATTATTTCCTCACAAAACAGTAGTAGAGAACGTAACTTTTGCTATTCGCAGTTCTTCCAAGAAAGAAAAGCATCTCATTGCATTGGAAATTTTGAAACTATTGAACATAGCAAAATATGAAAACATGTATCCTAATGCTTTATCTGGAGGGCAGCAACAATTAGTTGCAATAGCAAGAGTAATGGCACAAAACCCTGATGTTGTTTTGCTCGACGAGCCATTTTCTAACTTAGATATACTATTAAAGTGTCAAATAAGACAACGTATATTATCTCTCTTTAGAAGTAAAAACATTCCTGTGCTAATGGTAACTCATGACCCGCAAGAAGCATTGAAAGTCGCAGATTTTATCTATGTAATGAAAAATGGTAGAATTATTCAGTCGGGAATTTCTAGTGATATATATCACAGGCCTAAAGATGATACGCTAGCAAAGTTCTTTAGTGAACTCTCTTCTACTCTACAGTTAGGTGAGAAGTTTCCACTTGATGGCGCATTTGCTGTAAGAAAATAATCTAGTCTAAAATTATTATAAAATAGAACTAAACATTAAAAAATTTTGATCTATAATTAAATAAAAGGTGATATAATTACTTGACTTCAGTCGGGTTTTAATATCTAAATTAACATCTTAAATGGAGGTACACAATGAGTTTAGGCCCATGGCAATTATTTCTAGTCTTAATAATAATATTAGTTCTGTTTGGCGCAGGTAGGTTACCACAAGTTATGGGTGACTTAGGAAAAGGTATTAAAAACCTTAAACAAGAACTTAAGGACTCAGAGAAACTATCATCTAACGAACCAGATCGTTAGCGTCTTCATACTTCATGATATGCACTTTCAGTGCGTATCATTTGTTAAAAACTTGGTTAGGTTAAAGAATTAAAGAGAGGTGAAATATCAGATTGAAATACGGCGACAATTGTGTTAATTAGAAGGAATAGTTTGTTGAAGGGTAACTGTGCAAAAAAGTGAGAAACTAGCCGAAAATAAAAAATTAGCGTCTGACATTCTAAAAGAAGTTGCAGACACCAATAATGCTAATAACGATAAAGTGACATTGTTTGATGTTAAAGCAGCTTTGCAAGAGCGCGGTTTTGGTATTTTAATAATTATTTTTTCCTTGCCACTATCGGTGCCTATACCAGTTCCACCTGGCTATACAACTATACTTTCTATACCTCTAATCCTATTCGCACTACAGCTTTTGTTTGGTTTCCACTCTCCTTGGATGCCTCACTGGTTGGAAAGGAAATCTTTCCAATGTTCAACGCTAGCTCTTGTGGTAGAAAAAACTTCCCCTGCGTTAAAAAAAATAGAAAAGTTCATGAGACCAAGAATGTCTTTTATTTTCTATGGACCAGGCGAAAAGATTTTAGCATTTATAATGCTGCTCTGCGCATTATCTATAGCCATTCCACTGCCTTTAACTAACTTTATTCCTGCAATCGGCACAACTCTCATTTCACTTGGCATTATGAGTAAAGACGGACTTCTCTCTATCTTGGGAGTCTTAGTATCACTGTGCGGGTTATTACTTACTCTTGTTGTACTAGTCAAAGGACCACAGCTCATACTTGGAGCATTTTCTTTTCTAAAAAGTTTTGTATATGGTTAGGCTTTACAACACTTTAACAAAAAAAAAGAGCTTTTTACACCGATCAATAAAGATCATGTAACAATGTATGTTTGCGGACCAACGGTATATGATACAGCACACATAGGTAATGCACGTTCTATTGTTGTTTACGACGTGTTATTTCAACTGCTTAAATTTTGTTATGGCAAAGCCACTTACGTGCGTAATATAACCGACATTGACGATAAGATAATAAATGCAGCAAATGAGAAAGACAGCAGTATAGAAAGTATCAGCACATATTATACTAGGGCTTTTCACGAAGATATGAGAAGCATAAATTGTGTAGAACCAACACATGAGCCAAAAGCAGCGGAAAATATAAAATACATTATCGAATTAATCGAATATTTATTGCAATCTGGTCACGCTTATGAATCCAATAAACATATATACTTTAGCATAGAGTCTTACCCTGAGTATGGCGCTCTATCAGGAAAAAAAATTGATGAATTGGAGCATGGTAGCAGAGTTGAAGTTGGCGAAAATAAAAAGCATCCAGGAGATTTCGTACTGTGGAAACCTGCAAACGACACTGATTACAAGCTTTCAAGTTACTGGAATAGCCCATGGGGAGAAGGAAGACCAGGATGGCACATAGAATGTTCAGCAATGTCATATGCTTACCTCGGCAAAGATTTTGATATTCATGGTGGTGGTATAGATTTGCAATTTCCTCATCATGAAAATGAAATTGCACAAAATAAATCTGCATTTGCTGGATCAATGTTTGCAAAATATTGGGTACATAATGGTTCTCTTACAGTAAACAAAGAGAAAATGAGCAAATCTTTATTTAATATAGTCAAGGTAAGAGATTTACTGGATAGCGGAATAAAGGGTGAAGTAATACGTTACGCACTGTTCAAAACTCACTACAGAAAACCACTAGATTGGACAGAAAGTGTTATTTCTGAATCGCAAGAAACTTTAAATAAATTTTATCGGTTACTACGTGGTATAGATATAGCAAGCATCGAAAAGAGTGATGTAGAAGTCTCTAGAGACTTTATAGAAACTTTAAAAAACGACCTAAATATTCCTGAAGCTTTAGCTATATTGCATGAAATGGCTACCAAAATTAATAAAACAAATAATGAGAATGAGAAGCTCAAATTAACTGAAAGTTTTATTAAGAGCGCAAGGTTTATTGGTCTTCTTGAGTCAAGCTATCAAGAGTGGTTCACTGCCGGTATAAGTTATCAAGAAATAAAAAGATTGATAGATTTAAGAAAAGTAGCAAAACAAAATAAAGATTACGATGCTGCAGATAAAATAAGAGATCAATTAAAACAAATGGGAGTTACAATTTCTGACAATGAAGACGGTACAACAACCTGGTAAATTCATATGGAAAATTATCTCCTGTTGTTCACAGATAACCTAGTATCATCGCTGATCTTACCTATACACCAAAGTTTTGTGTTTTATACTATGTTGTATTTCAGGTCATATTATAATCCACTACTTACGTTACTCTTTGGAGTACTGGGATCAAGCATTGGTGGAATGGTCAATTGGTACTTAGGTAGAATAACAATTTCTATTAGGAAATCATACCACAAATTAGAGAACGAGTATAAAACACCAAGAATCATAAAAAACCTACTGATCTATGCAGTTGCATTACTCTCGTGGGTGCCAGCATTTGGAAGCGTAATACAAGTTTTATCAGGTTATTTTAAATTAAACCTCAGTATCTTTACTTTATTAACCATTTTATCTAATCTTTTTTACTTGTTATGCCTAATCATTACTGTTCAATAGTTATTATCAATTAGCTGAGCTAGCTATTAGTTTTTAAAACTCTCCCTCTACTTTTCTAAATATTTAATATATCTTCGTGCAGTGCAGTCCAAGATATTCTCTTATCATATTAGGCATAAGTTTTTGCTTCCAAGTGTTCTTAAATTCTTGAAACCATTGCTTCTCAAAATTTTGAAAATCAGTCAAAATTTTTAACCTAAACTTATCAATCAAATTTGAAACTTCTACAACTTTTTCAGGGCTTACAGGCTTTAAAGACAATACTTCATTCTTTAATATATCTAACTTTACTAAAATATTAGGCTTAAACGGTATATAAAGTGAAGATCTTATATTGTATCTTAGATAAGAGCTGTAATACGCTTGATATTATACATTAACGTAGCAAAGCATCAGAAGAAATGCTATTTTTATATTATGCAAGAGAGGACAATAAACACTTGTAATCTATTTTATTTAAAAATGGTGTTTGTAAACTTAACTTAATTCTATCACTCAAAGATGTGAATTTTTGAAAACATAACTGCCATACTCGCTAAAAGTTCAGGCAAAATATCTTCCTGTCTAGCTTTGGAAGCAACTCTTTTATGATCTCTTTTGGTAATGGCTTATTGAAAACTGATTGATGACCCATGCAAAATTCTCTTCAAACTCTCTGTGTAATCAGTGTTACTATCAGGAAAAATTACATTGTTCTCTTTGTCATTTCAAGGCAATATTTTTTAAAAAAAATTGTTTGACCTTTTTCTTAATTTTAAAATATTCTCACTTTTATCACCGCCTCACACAAAATCTCACTTACTTTTTGCTCCATGTCTTTAGGACTGACCTTATCACCTATATGCAATCCAATGCCATTTTTCTAATAATTTCCAATCAAACAACTTATGTGGATCAGGCTTACGCACCCCACGTAGACCTCAATAGCTGAGTTATATACTATAGTGCCTATTTCAGCGTGATTAAATACCATATCTTTCTTAATCTTAAAGCGTTTCATAAGATATAAAATCAGATCTTTGACAGATTTTATTTATTCTCCTGGGAAAGGTTCAAGTCCTGTGTTCACAATTTCTATGCCTATAGAACAATCATTCAGCTTCTGTAGTTCTTTAATCACACTATCTACTTGAACTCTTGCACAACTGATACCAGCATGCCATGCCCTTTTTTCTAATGGAACCATCAAAATAATGCTACCATTTCTATTAACAGTAAGCTGCACTGATATTCTTCTGAAATTTAACGCATCTTTTGTGCTTTTTAATGTCGGGATTCGATATGGTGCACTATTACCATCAATATCTTTCTGTCATCTCTACCATCATAATTTAAATTTGGTGCAGGGTCTAAAAATAGCAGACTTTTTAAGGATGGTAGATTTTTTTTAATCTTGAAAATCTTCCTCAATGCTATTTGAATAAAATTGTTGCTCAGATACAGTAAGCATTGAAGTCACAACAAGCAACAAAAGCACAGAGGCAAACAGAGCTGATAGATATTTGCTTACTATAAACTTCATGCAGTTCTAACATCCCACAAATCGCAGAAACTATCTGTAATATAACTAAATTAATATAGTACATATAAAATGATATTTATTTAACTTTTTTCTAGCCAGTGTGCCTATCAAGGTTTGCTGCAGCTACAATTAGTACTTTTATCATTACATTTTGATGTTAAATCAGGATAGAACGTAAGAATAGCACTATTTTTTCTCACAAATACTGATTGATAACTATAATCTTCCATTTTATATAGCACATTCCATCTTTTTCTAATTTCTCACAAACGCTTTGGTTGTAGAATCTAAGATATCATCAGCATGAGGGTTATATGCATGCTCATCTGGGCACTTAATTTTCACTTTTCCATCCTTACCTAAATATTTCACTTCAAGCATACAAACCAGCGTTTGGTATCCAATTTATTGCACTGGAATTTATTGTTCCAGATTGCACTTGCCCATTTATCTTCTTGAGCCTCAACCATACTTACTCCAAAATCATACCACCTAATCCTATTTCATCTGGCTCACCATAAAAAATATGCCCAAATCCCATAGTTTCTTTTTTAATTCCACTATTTGTGAACTAAATCTTAGTTAGTTTATCCTTAAATAACTTTAAATCTGCATCCGGTGTAATCACCCGATGATTAAGCTTATCATATATTTTTCCTACTAATTCTTAATGCTGTGAACAATCAAGCAAAATTCTGAAATCCTCCTTACCAGGATGCGACCCCAATCACGCAAACTCTTAACATTTCTCTATCAAAATCAGTCAGCTCTGGAAGCGACGGGATATAGTTTGGACCTGAAGAATCTATCTCGAAAAAATGGTTCAAAGTTAGTTCGTGAATTTGCACCACTAAAACAATGACCCTTAATATAAAAAAGAAATCCTATTATCGGTATTATTAAGCATAAAACTAGTTTATCTCTCTTTAACACAACTGCAATACAACTTCATAAAAAAGTTAGGGTACAAGCAAACAATTTAAATTAAAAAAGCTTTAATTTAACATAGATTGCAGCGCAGCAATCCCTGGCATCTTGTCACCGCTAAGCCAACTCAAAAATGCCCCTCCACCAGTTGAAACATATGTAAAATCTTTATCAGTAAGACCTGCAGCATTTATTGCAGATAAACTATCCCCTCCTCCTATTACGCTGGTCAATTTTCCTTTATGTGTTGAGTCACTTACGACTTTCATCACCTCTATTGTACCATTTGCAAAAGCTGAATGTTCAAAAACACCAATAGGTCCATTCCATAGTAGAGCCTTACTGCTTGCTACTATACTACTTATTGTGCTTAAAGTTTGAGGTCCTATATCTAAAATCACATCATTATCCAAAACAGATTCAGTTTTTCTTAAAATGCAAGTGCTATAATCAGAGTTTACTGCAATCAGAACATCTTCAGGTATAACTATTTTGCAATTGTTTTTATCTGCTATTTTAACAACATCATGCAGAAGACTATCAACGCCATTTTGAAAGAAAGATTTGCCTATATTAACTTTATTAAATAATAAAAAATTGTTAGCAATTGCACCACCGAGGACTAGATAATCGACCTTTTCTGCTAATCTTATAAGCATTTTTATTTTAGTTGATATTTTAGCCCCCCCAACTATTGCAGTAATAGGTTTAGCCTCAAATGATACAGCCTTCTCAAGATATCTTAGTTCATCTTGTAAGCAAAATCCTGCATAGGAAGGCAAAAATTCTGTAATGCGTGAAATAGAAGCGTGAGCTCTGTGAGAGCAAGAAAATGCATCATTAACATATACATCCGCTAGAGACGCCAATTGTTTGGCAAAATTTGCGTCATTTTGCTCTTCTTCCTTATAAAATCTTAGATTTTCTAGTAATATTACATCTCTTATAGCTATCGCATTCACTACTTTTTGTACTTTTTTACCAATACAATCATCAACAAATTTTACCTCTTTATTTAATAGCTGTGATAAAGTTTTAACCACATTTTTTAGTGAAAGATTATTGTCTTTGGCACTTGGGCGTCCAAAGTGTGATATAATAATAACCTTTGCACCTGCATTTACCAAATGCCGAATGGTAGGTAATGACCTCAAAACACGAGTAGCATCGTGCACTTTCCCATTCTTTATAGGAATATTGAAGTCAACTCTAAGTAAGACAGCTTTACCGTGAAGATCACAATTTTCTATATTAGGTATATTCATCATAAAATTAAAGCTATAAAGCCACTATGCAGCAGTTTGACCTAAAGTAAATCGCTTTTTTTTCCACGTACTCCCTTTGAAGTTGAATATTGAAAATTAACCGGAGAATTGTGGATCACTTTATATATGTCATAACAAGCCATGGTACTCTCGGCAAAACCATTTAATATCAACTTTAGTTTGCCCAAATAAGCAGCTACATCTCCAATTGCATATATCCTATCTCTACTAGTTCTAAGTGTAGCTTGGTCAACAACTACGCGGCTACGTTCTAACTGTATATCCCAACTGCCTATTGGACCCAAATCCATTGATAGTCCAAAAAACGGCAGTAAGAAATCAGCGGATATTTTTTTTTCTTCCTTAGAGGTAATATTTTTTATTATCACCGCACTCAACTGCCCATCGTTTCCCGTTAGCTTGTGTAGTTGATATGGCACTACAAGTTCTATCCTTCCGCTACTTTCAAGTAATTTTAATTTATTTCTCGTTTCAGAAACGCAACGAAATTCTTTTCTTCGATGTATCACATAAATTTTCTTTGCAACTTTAGAGAGTTCTACGGTCCAATCAGCTGCAGAATCGCCTCCTCCTGCAATCACTATGATTTTGTCCTGAAAATCAGAAATTTTATTCACGTTATAAAATACGGATTTATTTTCATATTCTAATATACCACTAAGGGGTGGACGGTTAGGTTCAAACATTCCATTGCCTGCAGCAATGATAATAGCCTTGCATTTCACCTTCGTACCTGCGCTCGTTACTACAATAAAACTTTGACTGTCATTATTCGCAATTTCTTCCACTCTTTGACTTAAATGGTAAATAGGCTCAAATGGTGAAGCCTGTTCTATTAATTGCTCAATTAATTTTTGAGCAGTAATTACGGGATAGCCAGGTATATCGTATATTGGTTTTTCTGGGTAAAGAGCAGTGCATTGTCCTCCCGCTTGATCTAAAACATCTATTATATGACATCTCATATCAAGCATTCCTGCTTGAAAAGCGGTAAATATTCCAACAGGTCCTGCACCTATTACTACTATATCAGTTTCCATATTCAGGTGGTAATTTACTTAGATATTATTTGACTTTGTTAATAAGGTCAATTAGTCAAACTACAAAAACGATGCCATGAATTAAATGGCAAAATTACTTGACACATTTTGCTAGACCTCTTACCATAGTACTGAAGATATTAGTTACTTTCAATTTGTGCAGATTAAACAACAAGATTATTAACGTAGTTGGCACCTTATATTTAATTTTTTGCACTATGTGTACCTTATGTCTTCACAAGATTTCTAGGGTTTTTATCTATATGAGCTGAAACGCGCTTATAAAGCATTTAAGATAGTATAGCACACCAATTTGCAGGATTAGAGAGTAAGCAACTTCTACCACAGAGTTTCCTTCACCTTTTTTTCCATTTGGTAAGCTTCTTAAATATTTACAGCTCAAGGTTAGTTGCAACTATGAAGCAAAATGTAATCCAGGCTTTTTTAAGCCGTAGAAACAGAGCTATAAAAATTACTTCTGCATACTTAAACCTCATTATAATGATAGCAGAGGTATTTAGAGAGCTTAAAATATACCTCGTCCTACAGATAAAACAACAAAATTCAGTAAAAAGTGTAATGTATCCTCTTTAGGATATACAGATGCACATGGTCATATGTATGCTGCATTTTTCCTAAATCTCAGATGCCTATAGCTGTGTGGTTCTCTACGCTGTGTAGCTTATCGCCCTTATGGTAGTAATAACATATTACCAACTTCACGTGTGAAAAGGTTTTTCATAGTAACAGTAGCAGCATAACATCTGACACTTGACTTTTATTCTTAAGTCAAAAAGCTAACTAGTATATCTATGATTTTTAACATTAGATTGTAAAATAGCAAAGCTTCATATGCTTTAGGTTAATATGTTTTTGCCTTTTCTCACTTAGCAAATTCCTTTGATTGTTTACTGTTTTGTACTCCAGTCTTTTTCAAATATTGCAAGCCCCCGGTCGGTAAGTGGATGGTTAAGTAATTGTCTAAGCACTTTTGCTGGCACAGTAATTGAATTAGCACCAAGCCTTGCGGCTTCTATTACATGTGTTGGACTCCTTACCGATGCAACGAGAATCTTAGTATCAAATCCATAATTAGAATATATAGTGCATATATCTTCTATTAGCAACAAGCCATCATAGCTTATATCATCAAGGCGACCAACAAAGGGAGAAATAAAACAAGCACCGGCCTTAGCGGCAAGCAGTGCTTGTCCAGGAGAAAAACATAGTGTTATATTAGCAGGTATTTTATGCTCTGTCCACAACTTTTTACAAGAAATTAATCCTTCATATGTAAGAGGCAATTTTACTACAATATTACTAGCAATTTTTGTTAACTTAAGGCCTTCTTTAACCATATCTTCATGGTTACTTGCAACAACTTCAACACTAACAGGCCCTGTTATAATAGAGCATATCTCACTTATTAAACCCTCGTATTTATCTTTACGCCCAGATTTTGCTATTAAAGAAGGATTGGTTGTTATACCATCAATGAACTCTTTCAGTTCTTCAATTTCATTTAAATCAACGCTATCAAGAAAAATTTCCATATTAACCTCCCACGAAAAAAAATATCCCTGTAGAATCTTGCCATCATACTGCCTGACTTATAACCGTGTGAACTTCCCGAGTTATGGTAGAATAAGACACCAATTTGCTGATGTCACCCAAGCATAACTGTACAAACATCAAATAAGAGTAATTTGTACCAAGAAGAAAGATGTTATCCAAGTAGCTTAACACATAACTGTACGAACATTGTATTTTGAGAGCAATCCCTACCAGAATGATTTCATACCAGTGCTCGGACATGCAGCTGTAAGAACTTTCTATGTTGTAGTAGGGTAAATACAAGATATCAAATACTGCTATCACCCCAGTGCTTGACACTAAGATCCAGGAATTCTGGTTGTAAGTAAGCATACCGAGTTGATAAGCATAAAAGCAAGCTGGCTTTACTTGAAATAAACATTTTCGATGAGACTGCATGGAAAGCTGGATCTTAGTGTTATACACTTGGATAACAAGGAAGGAGCACTGGGATAATACCCCATTGGTAGGTCTAAATCGCAATGCTTGTACAGTTGTATGTCTGAGTACTAGGATGACATCATTCTTTTTCCTAAATCCTAGTGTCATACACTTAAATAACAAGAATGGGCGCTGAGATGACACCCTCCTGTAAACTCAAAACCACAGTGTTCATACAGTTGTGTTTCTGGGCATTGGGATAACAAAAAAAGAGCACCATGAGCAAAAACCTTACAGCTGCTTGAATGATAATCGACTTTTTGCTTAAAATAGCTAAGAAAGAAATTTACCATTAAGATAACTTAAATACATACTAATTCTCTTATTTTTAAGTAGCTCTTCATCATGAATCACATGATCAAAAATCTGAACTTGATTTGTCATAATGTTACAACTATTACCTGCAACTTCCAATATTCCATTATCAATCACAACCTTCTTCTCCTTCTGGATAACAGTTTTAACAGTAATTACACTAGGTAATAAATAAATTAAGTAAGGAGAATGGTGAGCTAAAATCACCAGCTCCCCTTCGAGCCCATTTACCGAAAGAGACACTACCCTTTTGAATGAAATCTGATTATCAGGAGAGAAAAATTGTACTTTCATAACTCTTAACTTTTAGCTCCAACTTTAGTTTCATCCTTGATTAATTCAGCCTTTTTTATCGCTTCATCTATATTCCCTACCATATAAAATGCAGCCTCTGGCAAGTGGTCATACTCGCCTTCAACAATCCCTTTAAAACTGGAAACAGTATCAGAAAGTGAAACAAATTTACCAGGCATACCAGTAAATACTTCCGCAACATGAAAAGGTTGAGAAAAAAACTTCTGAATTTTACGAGCTCTATCAACAGTAATTTTATCCTCATCAGACAGTTCATCCATACCAAGTATGGCAATAATATCTTGCAATGATTTATAAGTTTGCAATATACGTTTTACCTCAGAAGTTACCTTATAATGCTCTTCACCAACAATTTCAGCAGACAAAGATTGAGATGTTGAATCAAGCGGATCAACAGCAGGATATATACCCATTTCAGCTATTTGTCTTGACAATACTGTGGTTGAATCAAGGTGAGAGAATGTAGCTGCTGGAGCCGGATCAGTTAGATCATCTGCAGGAACATATATAGCTTGTACAGAAGTAATAGAGCCTGAAGTAGTCGAAGCTATTCTCTCCTGCATTGCACCCATATCTGTTGCAAGGGTTGGCTGATAACCAACAGCTGAAGGCATTCTTCCAAGCAAAGCAGAAATTTCCGAACCAGCTTGTGTAAAACGGAAGATATTGTCCACAAAAAATAGAACATCTTGGTTTTCATGATCACGAAAATACTCTGCCATAGTTAGTGCTGTCAAAGCAACTCTAGCCCTTGCTCCTGGAGGTTCATTCATCTGACCATAAACCAAAACAGCTTGAGATTTTTCGTGTTCATTGACATTTATTACATTTGAAGTGATCATCTCGTGATAAAGGTCATTACCCTCACGTGTTCTCTCCCCTACCCCGGCAAACACAGAAAATCCTTTATGAGCTTTTGCTATATTATTAATCAACTCCATTATTAGAACTGTTTTACCGACACCAGCTCCACCAAACAAGCCAATTTTTCCTCCTTTAAGGTAAGGAGCAAGAAGATCTATAACTTTTATTCCCGTAACTAAAACTTCTTCCTGTATTTTCTGTTCAGTAAAACTTGGAGGCACTCTGTGTATGGATTCTAAATCATACTTTCCTTTCAGTGGGCCACATTCATCTATAACCTCTCCAACAACATTAAAAATCCTTCCTAAAGTTGAACGCCCAACCGGAACTGATATTGGTGCACCTGTATCAACAAACTCGTCATTTCTTGATACACCATTTGTGCTATCCATAGCAATACAACGGACTATATTGTCACCTATATGCTGTGAAACCTCTAAAATTAGCTCCTTACCTCTATATTCTAGTTTGCTCTTTAAAGCATTAAATATTCTGGGTAGTTCGCCTTCAAATTTTAAATCAACAACTGCTTGAGTTACCTTAACCGTTCTACCTACATTCATTTCTTTACTTTTATCATCTAACACTATAATTTAACAAAAAAAGCCCCTAAAGAACTCTGAAAAAAATAAATTTTATATTATAAATAGAAATTTTGCAACAACATTTGCTAATTACGCTTTATTATAAACAATGCAAAAGCATTCAATAACCAAGTAATAATAAATAGTACTAAACTAAGCGCATAAGCAGCAAGAGTTTGTATGCTATTGAAATCCTGATCCCCGGTAAGTAATGTAGCGATTTGTACAGTAATGGTAGTAACTGAATTAAGAGGATTGAAAGTCAAGTTCGAGTTGATTCCCACAGCCATCAGTACTATCATTGTTTCGCCTATTACTCTTGAAATCGATAATAAAATTGCACTTAAAATTGTAGGCATTGCATAAGGTATTGTTATGTGCCATATAGTTTCTGCTGGAGTTGCTCCCAACGCCATAAAGCCATAACGCAAGCTTTTTGGCACAGACCTGATCGCATCCTCTAATAAAGAAATAATAAAAGGTAGAATCATTATCCCTATCGATAAACCAGCAACTAAGGCACTCTCTGAGTGTATATTTAACCCAAAAAAACTTGCTATCTGCTTTACAAAGGAAGATAAAAATACAACCGAGAAATATCCATATACAATCGTAGGAATAGCAGACAAAACTTGCAACGTTGTATTAACAATGTAACGTACTTTCTCACTTGCATATTCACTAATATATATCGCAGAAAATAAACCTAGCGGAACAGCAACTAGCATTGCCACAATAGTTATAACTAATGTACCAACCAAAAGCGGAGTTATACCGAAACACCTTACCTTTTCTTCATTGATAGTTAGTACACTGTGGCCCCATTTTAAGCAAAACAAGAATTCTGAAATAGATACCTTTTTAAAAAATTCAATAGACTGAGTAAGAATAGATAGCATTATAAATAAAGTGATAAAAAACGATATGGCTAGAGCCACAAATAATGAAAATTTGATTACCTTACTTCTTCTACTCTTAAAAATAAAAGCAAACATGAAAAAAAGGAATGCTATGGAAACAGAAGTTATAAAGTAATCGTCACAGAGTATTAACGACCAAGTTAACATCCATACACAACTAAGGCATAAATAAATTTTAACCTTGTCCATCCGCTGAAACTTGCTGAAGGAAAATAAAAGAATCAGTAGTACAGGTATGAAAAGGATCATTGTCAATGAATTCATTTGCTCACATATCGAATCTTATTTTACGGGAATACAATTTTTAAGAGCATTCAATACATATAATGCAACCATCATTTGACAATAAAGTAAAACAATTTAAAATAGCTAATTGTATTTATAAAAACAATGAAAAGAACATTTCAACCAAAAAATTTGATAAGAAAACGTAGGCACGGTTTTCGTTCGCGTATGGCAACAAGAGCTGGAAGGAAAATCCTCAATAGACGTCGTTCATTAGGGTGTAAAAAATTATGTGCATAATCAAGTTATCAAGCATAAAAAAAAAGATTTTTCACTTGCCTTTAAAAACAAACTAGCACTTAGTAATCTTTTTTACCGTGGGCTTTATATATCATTATATGCTATAAAAGAGAGAGCGCCTGAAAAGCATGTTGACATCATCAGGGTAGGTATTGTTATTAGTAAAAAAGCCGGAAAAGCAACAAAAAGAAACAAAATCAAAAGACGATTACGAGTACTTGCTAGAATTAATATTTTAGATATAAGTAATATAGGGTACTACTACATAATATTAACTCATAAAAATATTATGCAAGCAAGTTATAAAAACTTACGGAAAGATATAACTATTTGCTTAAAAAAAATAAAATAAGAAAAAATCTCAATTAAGGTATTTACAACTATATTATTTATGATAACATAGGTAAAATTTTTAAAATTGATTAATAGGTGTGGTGAATGATGGCGCACATAAAAGAGGCAAGTGATACAAACTTTAGTGAGATGTATGGATCTTTATTTCCCTCTAAAGAAAATGGAAAAGGAACATGGATAGATTGGAAGGCAGCATTCAAGCAACAAAAATTATTAGAGGCAGAAAGTAATGTAATGTTATTAGAAATCAGTTATTCTCTTTTAAAAGAAAATCAATTATATAAAGAAGAAGTAGGAACAAAACTAGACAATATAATAAAAAACAATCAAGGAAATATAAGAAAAGGCAGGCAAATTTACTAAAAAGCAGAAATTAAAAAAACAAGGGAATTAAAATAAAAGTATGTTTATCACTTAATTAATAAAGAAATTTTTATAAACTTGGCAGCGACCTACTCTCCCTTTTCAAGTACCATCAGCGCTAAAAAGTTTCACTTCCGAATTCGAGATGGGATCGGGTGTTTCATTTTTGCTAAAACCACCAAGTTAATAAAAACCTCTAATTCAATAAATTTACTTAATATTTAACACTGCATATTCACATATAGAAAACAAATAAATCAATCAGGCTATTAGTACTAGTTAGCTCCACACGTTACCATGCTTCCACACCTAGCCTATCAACGTGGTAGTCTTCCACGGCCTTAATTGGGAAATCTTTTTGAAGAGGGTTTCTTGCTTATATGCTTTCAGCAATTATCCCACCTATACATAGCTACCCAGCAATGCTATTGGCATAACAGCTGGTACACCAGAGGTATATCCATCTCGGTCCTCTCGTACTAGAGTCAGATCTTCTCAAATTTCCTTCACCCACGGCAGATAGAAACCGAACTGTCTCACGACGTTCTAAACCCAACTCACGTATCACTTTAATCGGCGAACAGCCGAACCCTTGGGACCTTCTTCAGCCCCAGGATGTGATGAGTCGACATCGAGGTGCCAAACGGTGTCGTCGATATGAACTCTTGAACACCATCAGCCTGTTATCCCCGGCGTACCTTTTATCCGTTGAGCGATGACCCTTCCATACAGAATCACCGGATCACTATGACCGACTTTCGTCTCTGCTTGGCTTGTCAGCCTCGCAGTCAGGCAAGCTTATGCCATTATACTATCAAGCTGATTTCCGACCAGCTCTAGCTTACCTTCGCACGCCTCCGTTACTCTTTAGGAGGCGACCGCCCCAGTCAAACTACCCACCATACAATGTCCTAGTTTCAGATAATGAAACATAGTTAGGTATCAAAAGTGTAAAGGGTGGTATCTCAAGGTTGACTCCATTATAGCTAGCGCCATAACTTCAAAGTCTCCCACCTATTCTGCACATCACATTTTTAATACCAATGTAAAGCTATAGTAAAGGTGCACGGGGTCTCTTCGTCTAACCGCGGGTACCCCGCATCTGCACGGGGAATTCAATTTCGCTGAATTGATGTTGGAGACAGTGGAGAAATTGTTACGCCATTCGTGCGGGTCGGAACTTACCCGACAAGGAATTTCGCTACCTTAGGACCGTCAGTGTTACGGCCGCCGTTTACTGGGGCTTCAATTTAGAGCTTACACCCCTCTTATTAACCTTCCAGCACCGGGCAGGCGTCAGACCCTATACTTCCACTTACGTGTTTGCAGAGTCCTGTGTTTTTAGTAAACAGTCACTACTCCCTATTTTGTGCCACCTACTTATAGTTGCCTAAAAGCAGGTTACCCTTCTTCCGAAGTTACAGGTACAATTTGCCGAGTTCCTTCAACATCATTCTTTCAACACCTTAGTATACTCTACTCATCCACCAGTGTCGGTTTACGGTACGGCCTCATAAATATAAGTGCTATTTCCTGGAGCTTTTTTTAAGCATAGGTCAATCCAATAAGACCTATACAAATACAAAACCCGTCACACTTAAGAGGTTCAGGAATATTAACCTGATTGCCATCAACTACTCCTTTACGGACTTGCCTTAGGAACCGACTAACCCTACGCAGATTAACTTAACGTAGGAACCCTTAGATTTTTGGTGAGAGTGTTTTTCACACTCTTTTACGCTACTTATGTCAGCATTCTCACTTCTGATATCTCCAGCAGTTTTTACAAACTACCTTCACAGATTTACAGAACGCTCCGCTACCGCACTTATTAACTGCAATCAATAAGTACCTACATCTTCGGTATACAGCTTTAGCCCCGGTACATTTTCAGCGCAGAAAAACTTATTTAGACAAGTGAGCTGTTACGCTTTCTTTAAAGGATAGCTGCTTCCAAGCCAACCTCCTAGCTGTAATGGTTTTTCTACTTCCTTCCCCACTTAGCTGTAATTTTGGGACCTTAGATAGTAATCTGGGCTGTTTCCCTTTCCACCACGGACTTAGCACCCGCAGTGTGTCTGCTGTATAATCAATTATTGGTATTCGGAGTTTAGTTAGATTTGGTAAGACAGTGAGCCCCCCTAGTCTATCAAGTGCTCTACCCCCAACAACATACATACAACGCTCTACCTAAATAGATTTCGCGGAGAACCAGCTATTTCCAAGTTTGATTGGCCTTTCACCCCTAATCACAACTCATCCAATAATGTTGCAACATTAACTGGTTCGATCCTCCAGTGTGTTTTACCACACCTTCAATCTGGTCATGACTAGATCACTTGGTTTCGGGTCTAATCCATAAAACTAAAACGCCATATTCAGACTCGCTTTCGCTATGCCTATACCTAACGGCTTAAGCTTGCTTTATAGATTAACTCGCTGACCCATTATGCAAAAGGTACGCTGTCACTCTAATGTAAATTAACTACAAGATTGCTCCCATAGCAAAAACATAAAGCTCCAACTGTTTGTAAGCACTCGATTTCAGATTCTATTTCACTCCCCTCCCGGGGTTCTTTTCACCTTTCCCTCACGGTACTTGTTCACTATCGGTCGTTAAGGAGTATTTAGGCTTGGAGGATGGTCCCCCCATGTTCAAACAGGATTTCACGTGCCCCGCTCTACTCGAGGATTTAAAAACTTTCTACTTATACAGGACTATCACCTTCTATGGTTACTCTTTCCAGAGTATTCTAATTCTTATTCTTAAACCACTAGCCTTTCCCGCTTTCGCTCGTCACTACTAACAGAATCTCGGTTGATTTCTTTTCCTTTGGCTACTTAGATATTTCAGTTCACCAAGTTCGCTTTACATATTAATCTAACATGCAATAACTAGCTCAACTAGTTGGGTTTCCCCATTCGGAAATCTGCGGATCAAAACCTGTTGACAATTCCCCGCAGCTTATCGCAGCCTGCCACGTCCTTCATCGCCTCTTAACGCCAAGGCATCCATCAAGTGCTCTTAATAATTTATTTATTCGACTATATGCAGAATATGCAGAGTTAAATATTATTGAAATTGAACTGAGATTAAATTAATCTCTACCATAAAACTTGTCAAACATCTAAAAACTAAATTAACTTCTTACATATTAGAAACCAATAAATAATATGTCAACGCTTTTTTACACAAAATATTTACTTACGTTGGCAAGAATAATATACTGTAATCCTAAGTAGGTAAAATTTTTAACCTAAATAAGTGATAAAGCAGAATTATATACAATGAAAATTAATGAAAAAAATATTTTGTAATATAAAATGCTTTAAAAATCGATTCTGCTTAAAAATGATAATGAACATTAAGGGTATTTTTAAGGTATGAAAAGCAACTTATCCTTCGTAAGTATTATTTTAAATTTTATTTATAAGTTAATCGGTATGTTTAACCTTAAGAAGGCTAAACAATTCGCTGTAAATAAATATAACGCTCTCCATAAGGAAACAACAGCATTTCTTGAAAAACCCAAAAACCTATTAAGCACTAATATTGAAATCGGTTTATATCACTTCTATAAAGGTAACATCTCAGATGCAAAATTACGATTTTGGTTAATCGGCATGTTTTATTCCAATTTACCTATAGTTTGGTACAACATAGGGAGGTGTCATTTTGCAATGGGAAATACCAGTAAAGCTTACACCTATTTAACAAAGACACTAAAACTAGACAGTAATTACGAAGAAGCGTCTTATTACATAAAAAAAATGACAAATCCAGCACCTATTATAAAATTGCCTAAAAATATCATAAAACAATATTTTGATTACACTGGAGAACATTTTGTCGAGCATTGGTTAATCGCTAAACAATATAGAGGTCATGAACTCGTACACACGGTAATTACAAAAATTTTTAACGATTCCACTTCTGAACTCAACGTACTTGATCTTGGTTGTGGAACCGGAATATGCGGTCATTTCTTAAAAATACATAATACTGGGAATCACATAACAGGAATTGACATTTCAAACAGAATGCTAAATATTGCTAGAGGATGCTTTATAAAGGGTAAACCTGTTTATAATGAATTAATACATATAGAAATGACAGAGTTCCTTAAACAAGAGAGAAATCACCTATATGATGTCATTATTTTCGCTGAAGTGCTACATTATTTACATGATTTTAAAGCAGAACTGGAATTAGCAAAAAAATCTACGAGCAAAAAAGGTGCAATTGTATGTTTAATAAGAAGAAAGGAAGGTAAAGGTATTGACTTTGTAAATAAAGGAGATTACTTCCGTCACTCAGAAAGTTATGTTCAACATGTTGCAAAAGAAATAAATATGCAAATAAGCTATATGAGTTATTGTAAAATATATGGAAGTCAGGTTGATGGTATCTTATTTGCATTACAGTATCCACAAAAAAAATCGAAAAGCCTAACTTAAAGCATTACTATTGCTTAAAACAGTGTCTATGTACGATAAAACAAAGAGGAATTTATGAATAATATTATTATTAATCATGAAAAAAATGGCAAATTGACCGATTTTGGGAAAGCAGTTCTATCAGACAGGTACTTAATAGAAAATGAAAGTTATCAAGATCTCTTCATACGCATTGCCAACTACTATTCTGATAACAAAGAGCATGCACAGCGTCTTTATGATTACATGAGCAATTTGTGGTTCATGCCTTCAACACCAATACTTAGCAATGGTGGCACCAACAGAGGATTGCCTATCTCTTGCTTTCTTAATGAAACCGAAGACAGTCTGCAGGGAATAGTCGATTTATGGAACGAAAATGTTTGGCTCGCCGCACGTGGAGGAGGAATAGGTAGTTACTGGGGAAATTTACGTTCAATTGGCGAAAGTGTAAAAGGCAGTGGTAAAACATCAGGAATCGTACCATTTATTGTGGTGCAAAATGCTCTAACACTCGCAATTAGTCAAGGGTCCTTAAGAAGAGGAAGCTCAGCAGTTTATCTTCCTGTATCCCATCCAGAAATAGAAGAGTTTCTGGATATACGCAAGCCAACAGGAGGAGATCCAAATCGCAAAGCATTAAATATACACCATGCTGTGATAGTAGATGACAGATTCATGCAAGCCGTTGAAAGCGACCTAGAATGGAATTTAATCAGCCCTTATAACAACAAAGTTATCTCAACAATCAAAGCACGTGATATATGGATTAAAATACTAACAGCGAGAATTGAGACTGGAGAACCTTACATTATCTTTCTCGATGCAATAAATAACAATAAGCCAGAGTCTTACAAAAGACTCAATTTAGATATCAAAATGTCAAACCTGTGCAGTGAAATTACTTTAACTACAGGCTACGACCACCTAAACAAATTGCGTACTGCTGTGTGTTGTCTATCATCAGTAAATCTTGAATACTATAAAGAATGGAGACACAATGAACTCTTCATAGAAGATATAATGCGTTTTCTTGATAACGTACTAGAAGACTTTATAAACAAAGCACCAGACGAAATACAGCGAGCAAAGTATTCTGCAATGAGAGAGCGTAGTATTGGCCTTGGTGTGATGGGCTTTCACTCATTTTTGCAAAGTAAAATGGTTCCTTTCGAGTCAGTAACAGCACAACAGTGGAACAAAAAAATATTTAAGTATTTACGCAAGCAAGCAGATATGGTCTCTAAAAAATTAGCAGAAGAAAAGGGAGCATGCCTTGATGCTAAAGAAATCAATCTAATGGAAAGATTTACACATAAACTTGCTATCGCCCCAACTGCCTCAATTTCTATTATTGCAGGCAATACTTCCCCTGGAATCGAACCATATGCAGCAAACGTATTTACACAAAAGACACTAACAGGTTCATTTGTAGTGCGAAATAAATTCTTGCAAAAACTATTAGCAGAAAAAAATCAAAACAATGATAAAATATGGTCTTCGATTTCGACAAATGAAGGTTCTGTGCAGCACTTAGATTTTCTTAACAAGCATGAAAAATTAACATTTAGAACAGCATATGAACTTGATCAAAGATGGATTATAGAACACGCAAGTGATAGAACCCCATATATTTGTCAATCTCAATCAGTAAACTTGTTTTTACCTGCTAATGTACATAAACGTTACTTGCACAAAATACACATGCTTGCTTGGAAAAAAGGTTTAAAGAGTTTATACTATTGTCGATCACAGTCAATGCAGAGAGCTGACAAGGTTTCTCATGACATATTCAAAGCAAGTGAAATGTTCCAGCAAAGAACAGATATTGATTATAGTGAATGTTTGTCATGCCAATAGATGCTATATAGAGATCCTTATGAATTTCTAAAGTCTATTCCAAAAGACAAATGCATAATGTGTCTTGACATGGGAGAGAAGCAAATAGGCATAGCGTTCAGTGATAAAACTCAGCTCATAGCTACAGCACATAGCGTATACTACAGAAAAAATATAAGCAAAGATTTAGGTTATCTAAACAGAATATTCAAAAAAAATGAAGCTGGATCAATAGTAATCGGGTTACCACTGGAAATAGATGGACAAAAAAGTGAATGGTGTAAAACCATAATCAAATTCGCAAACAAAATGATAAAAAAATACAAGGTAAGCACATATTTACAAGATGAAAGCTTGTCAACGTCTATTGCGGCTCATACACTAAAGATTAGCGGAGTATCAACCACAAAATCAAAAAGAATAGATGATAAAATTTCCGCATGTATTATTTTACAACGGACATTAGATAAGATAAATGTAATTAAATAATTTTTCTTGAGTTGTTGAATTTAAAACGCACAATTGAATAATAAAACTACCTCACAAAATAAGAACTTTTTGTATAAACGTGGCAAATCGCTACAGCGAGAGCATCAGCAGCATGGTGGCATTTTATATTTAAATTTTTAATTATCTGTTTCACCATGAATATAACCTGATCCTTATCAGCATGGCCATTTCCGGTAATGCTTTTTTTTATATAATTTGTATCATATTCATTCATAGTTAACTCTGTTATTTCTAATACTAAAATTACAATCCCTCTCGCATATCCTAAAGTTAGTGAAGATTTTGGATTCTTATTAACAAAAATTTTTTCTATTGCAGCTTCACTTGGAGAATACAGAGAAATTACCTTCTTTAATTGTTCAAAAATTACATGCAAGCGTTCACCCATACCGAGCTTATTACCAGTTGATATAGTGCCACTGCCTAGAAATTCGATATTGCTTCTTTCATCCATATCAATAATAGCCCACCCGGTTTTACTCATTCCCGGATCGAGACCTATTATCCTTGTCACTTAAAAACACTTAGCCAATAAACAAACACAAACAAAAATATCCAGACTATATCTACAAAGTGCCAATACCAAGAAGCGAATTCAAAGCATAAATGATCCTGAGGTGTAAATTGATCTTTCCGCGCTCTGAACAAACACACTGACAAGAATATTATTCCTATTATAACGTGCGCACAGTGAAAACCGGTAATCATATAAAAATTGGATGCATAGATTCCTGCTTCTTGTAAAGAGAAACTCGTTTCATGATACTCTATTGCCTGTACTATTACAAAAAACACTCCAAGTAATATAGTTATGTACAGCATTTTAATCATGCTCTTTTTATCATCTTTAAATAAAGAGTGATGTGCCCAGGTAATTGTTGTACCAGAGAGTAATAATACTAACGTATTCATGAATGGTAGCGACCATGGATCAGGCAGTAAAATTCCCTCAGGAGGCCATTTAACTTTTTTTGTAGGAGAAAACGTTTCAAACAAAAAAACCGGATCAAGCCAGGCTTTAAAGAATGAACAAAAGAACACTATAAAAAATACAACTTCTGAAAGGATAAATAAGTACATTGCAAACTTGAGTCCATGCTTGACAATTGCAGTATGGCACTTATCATAAATGGCTTCTTTTACTACATCTTTCCACCAATAAAACAACACTCCTGATACTGCAGAGGTTCCTAAAACTAAGCCAAATATCCCAGAAACCTGTTTATGGAGCGTGCCAACTAATCCAAGCACAAGAATAAAAATTGCCGCTGACATGGCAATTGGCCAAGGACTTGAATCCACTAAATGAAAATCATGTTCTTTACTTTTCATACACCATCTTCAAAAACATGTATTAAGCATACAAATTAGCTTAAAATTGTCAACGTTTCTTAGAAACTTGATCGAATTTTGGAAATTTATGCGCTGTCCCAAAAGTTTAATTCAAATTGTGCATTTATCCTAAATAACTCAAGTATTCTGCTTCTCTCATTTCCTCCTACCTTTTTGCAATATTCATCAACAATATCCTCTAAAGCAGTGCATCCATATGCTATTAAATTACTGCTACAAAAACAAACCAGTCTTTTTATCTGTTATTTTTCCTGAATTCACCTTTCATACTATCAATGACAATCTTACATACAAATATACAAGAATATAAAGCTGTTATAGTTTCATAGGCATTACTACATGAGATAGATAAAAGAAAATTGGTAAATTTGAAGCATACAGAAGATTTTTCTACTCTTTATACTATATATAGCAAAAAAAGTGACTACACAGAAATCTGTTAGCAGCTATTGACCCCTGTGCCACCCTAGCAAGCAGGACTATGTATCATAGTTTTCTATTCTTGATGCCATAACTAATACGATACGAACATAATCATCTAAAAATAATACATCCTGTTGAATACAGAACTTAAAACTCTCTATGTTTAAAGTATTATTCATCAGCCCAACATTTTAAAAGGATGATCTATATTATATCCCTTAAGAGGTTTGACCCACAACAGCTCCTAATTATACCACTAAACATTACAGTACCAACAAGATTAAGTTAATATAGATAATCCACTCCAACATTTCCCCATCATGAGATACTAGAATAATACATCTCATCCTAGAATACCAGCTAAAGTTTTAATCCATTACGAAAGAACTCCTATATATTTTTTCGTTCATCATTGCCGGATTTTTTACATAGATTGTTCATAATTTCAGTTACATCGTCAATCATATTACTCGTCACGTCAGTGTTAAAAAAATCTATCCGCTTTTGATATTTATTGCTAGTAGTGGCGTTACCTCTCACAATGTAATGAACAACTATTTGACATATACAGAAGCATGGGTAAGATGCTGCTAAACCTTCAGCAATAAAATTATGATATGTAATGTACATGAAAAATTCAGTAAGGGCAGAGCAAGATTTTGACTTTTTGTGGTTGTCGGATAAATTACAATCTGCAAAATGTTCCTTATAATAATCTCGTGTAGCAAATGTTCCAATAGCTATATCAGTTAACTTATCTATTATTTCAATATTGTTAGCTTCAGCTGCAATAACCAGTAAAACTCAAGTATAATCTGTTACATATAAAAAATTCTGCTGAAGATAAAATTAAAACTTTTCATAATCTAGCGTACTACTCATTAATTCAATATTAAAAGGATGTTCTCTATCTTTTCAATAAGACTAGATGATTCTCTTATAGCTATATCGTAGAATTCTCCTTCCTGTTTTGTTATACATTTTGTGAGTTTCATAAATATGAAAATTGCTATTAATGTAGTATAATTATTATGAAAAGCTAATTGCGCTTTAACAATAAGTTAGCATACCAGTATTGAACTATAAATTAAAAATCTTAGCAATCTAAAGAAATTTTCCTATTACTTTGCACACTAAATTCTCTAGAAAGATCAAGAGATAAGTTCAAATTTTCCCAAGAAAATCCATCATCCTCTTCTGATTCTTTACCAAAGTGCCCATAACAGGCTGTACGTTTATATATAGGACGGCTAAGTGATAAATGTTTAATAATACCCCTGGTTGACAAATCTATATTACTCTCAATAAGCTTTTTAATTCTTTCTTCATCTACCTTATTTGTACCAAATGTATCAATGTAAAACGAGGTAGGCTTTGACACACCAATTGCATAAGAGAGCTGCACAAGACAGCGCTCGGCTAAATTTGCAAAAACAATATTTTTAGCAAGGTATCTCGCCATATAAGCTGCAGATCTATCAACCTTTGTTGCATCTTTTCCAGAAAATGCTCCCCCACCATGTGGAATATAACCTCCATAAGTATCAACCATAATCTTTCGTCCGGTTAATCCACAATCACTAACCGGTCCACCGATAACAAACCTACCAGTTGGATTGACAAAGAAATTTTCCTCGGCACACATCCACCCTTTAGGTAAAGACGAAACTACGTAAGGGTAAATTATTTCTTTTACTTTTAATTGATCCAAATCTTCAGGATGCTGTATTGAAACGATAATACTTTCAGCACGTACTGGAAGATTACTCTCATACGCTAAAGTAATTTGCGACTTTGCATCCGGACCAAGTTTTGCTTCCTTAACCACACTCATGACGTTTTTCAGAATAGAGTGCGCATAAAAAATGGGTGCTGGCATAAGGCTTTTTGTTTCTATTGTTGCATAGCCATACATTATGCCCTGATCTCCAGCGCCTTGATCCACCCCTATAGCAATGTCGTTTGATTGTTCATGCAGCAACATATTTACTCCGACTTCTCCCCAGTGAAAACCATCGTGCTCGTAACCAATATCTTTTATTGTATTCCTTACAACATTTTCAATTGTGCTATTTGCAACGTTAGGCCCAAATACTTCCCCAGCTATAATAACATTATCTTTGGTAACTAAAGTCTCTATCGCAGTTCGTGAAAAAGGGTCAGTTAAAAGGTATTCATCAAGTATTGCATCCGAAATTTGATCAGCTACTTTATCTGGATGACCAGCTGCAACCGACTCACTGGTTATTAAATTTTTACGTAAACTCATGCTTTAGATTTGCTTATATAATAAAAGTTATTATAAAAAATCTAGCTAGCAACCATCAAATGGTGGGCCTGGGAAGAGTTGAACTTCCGACCTCACGCTTATCAGACGTGCGCTCTAACCACCTGAGCTACAGACCCCTGATTTATTCAAGCTGAAGCTTATACATTATCTACAGGTACAATATCAATAAAAGTCTTTTTATTTACTGACTTTCTAAACCTAATCCAGCCCTCCACTTTAGCAAAAATTGTATGATCTTTACCCATACCAACATTTTTTCCAGGATGAAACTTTGTACCCCTTTGACGGACGATTATATTACCAGGAATAACTTTTCCGTTCTTTTTTATTCCTAACCTACAACCTGCGGAATCCCTACCATTACAGGAGCCACCACCTGATTTTTTAGTTGCCATATCTTACCCATTATTTTTGAAGATTAATTTCATTGATACGAAGAATAGTTATATACTGCCTATGACCAGTTTTCCTACGGTAATTTTTTCTTCTCTTCTTTTTAAAAATTATAATTTTCTCTCCTCTGCATTGTTCAAGCACTTCAGCCTTAACAGTAGCATCAGTTAAATAAGATAAACCGTTGCCTGAAAGGCAAACTGCCTTATCAATCTCTACCTCCTTTCCTTCCTCAGCTTCTAATTTTTCTACTTTTATTACACTACCTTTTTTTACTAAATACTGCTTTCCACCTGTTTCAATCACTGCAAACATAACAAATATACACTTTCACTGTTAACTTTAATTGTAAAGGACGTCATATATGACGTCAAGACAAATCCTCTCAAGCTATATCAAATACTTTCAGTAGTCACAGAACTGCATTATGAGCTAAAAGCAACTCCACAAGTCCTTAGGAATTGCATCCAGCAGCATAGTACAATATTGTTCTACTTTCATTACTTTTAGCGTTAACGTCTACGTTGTGTTTTAGTAGTATTTTTGCTATGTCAATCCTCCATCTTATAACAACCTAGTACAATGGAGCGTTATCATTCTTACCCTTAGCATTAACATCGGCACCTTTTTTAATGAGATATTTTGTCATTTCGATGTTTCCATTTCTGGTAGTACGATGTAGCGAAGTTTTGTTGCAGTTGTCTTTATATATTAATACCTTTTTCTATAAAAAATTCTACTACTTTTAGTTTTTCACTCTCAATAGCAAAGTGTAATGGAGTCTGATTACCTCTGTTTTTAGCATCAGCAACTTTGTTGATCAGGCATTCCGTTATTCTAAAGCTTCCACATAATGCAGCTATGTGTAAAGGAGTACTGCCTTTTTTGTTTTTAACATTAACGCCAGCACTTTTTTCAACAAAGTATTCTATTGTATCCACGTTATCATTTTGAACAGCAGAGTATAATAGAGTACTACCATATTCATTTTAAGTGCCAATCCAGCACCTCTGCCGATAAGATATTTAATCATATCTAACTTCCACTATAAGCAGCAACATGCAATAGAGTACTATTATACCTATTCCTTATGCTAATACCAGCGCATTTGCTAATAAGGGTACTCTACTATCTTCAGTTTCCTACTCTCAACAGCATAATGTAGTGGAGTTCAGCCATATTTATTTTAAGCATTAATATCAGCGCCTTTACTGACTGCTACTTTATTACTATATCTGATTTTTTACTATATATTACAAAATGTAACAGAGTACCATAGGAAATAGTTCCACAGCATTGTCGTTAATGTTAGCACTGTTGTTCACCAAATATTTCATAACATTCAGTTTCCTGCTATGAGCAGCCTCATGCAAAGCAGTGCAACCATATTTATTTTTGTATCAATCCCAGCGCCTTTGTCAAGTAGGTACTTAATAATACCTAACTCTTCATTACCAGTAGCCATTTGCAGTGGACTCCAGACTTCTCTTAGCATTAACATTAGCACCTTTGCTAATCAACCATTCTACCATATTCAATTTTCCATTTCCAGCAGCGATGCATAATGGTGTTTGACCACAATTGTTCTCAGCATTAACAATTTTTCCTATTTTACCCGGAACACCTTTCTATACGGGTTAGTATAGCCTTATTGCTTTTACAGTCATCACTTTCAGCAAGTAAATGTAAAGGAGTGCTTTTCTTCATAAAAACCTATTCTCTATATGTATACAAGATGAGTTAAAGTAAAAATCACCAATCAGCCTACTATGGTTGCTTGCATATCCCTAAACAGATGTAACATGGCTTGTACTGTTCACTATTCTACCATTATTTATCAATTCTAGAGCTCTTCTTAAAATTTTTCTTCTTTGCCTGCCTTTTGTGTTCTAATCTAGTTATCCCCTGCACCTAGCTCGTGGATATTTGCCACTCCCGCTTCTAAATCAATCACTTAGTATTTTATCAAGTAGCTCAACAGCACCCCCATAGCTTTTCTTTATCATCTGCCATTAATCTGGAAAAATTTCTTCTATATAAATCTTATCATGAGCAAAATAAGCCATGATATCCCAAATTTCTGTAGCTTGCTTTCCATGTCCTCTGTTGCTCTTTATCTTATCACGTGTAATATTCCATATCGTTAACTTCTCGGATATGATTAATGTCACTTTTGTAATTTCTTCTTCTTGCAAATAACCATTTTGTTTCTTCAAATGACTTCTTTCTTTGCTGCTTATATTTTTCAAAATAACCACTGAACTTCTTTAATTCGTCCTGCTCATCTTCATTTTAAATATATGCAACCGCTAGTCCCAAAGCTAATGAAAAAGACTTTTCTAGTTTAATCTTTTTTCTCTTCCATCGCAAAAGTCACTCTCTACATCTAGGACTCTCTCAACAAATTATAAAACCTCTGTTTCCTCGAATTTATCAAACCATATTTCCTCTATCTCTTCTGCTGTTTTACTATTTTCCACTTTTCACTGCAGGAAGTGATAAAAACATAAGGCTTTCCCCAATTAGGACGCTGTGAACACAAAAGGGTAGTAAAAATTTACTAATACCCTTATATCCTCTAACATTACCAAAAACAAACAGGCTCATTCTTTCTACAAAAAAAGTATATATTTTTTCAACAACATTTTTTATCGCCTTTGTGCTTCTACGTTCATCTGTAGCAGAAACTCCTAGTCTTTATATATCTAGCTAGATCCAAGAAAGACTCTTTTATACTTTTAGGATCCTTAGAATCTATAAATATAACATTGCCATCGTAACATTCCTTATAGTTGTGAGCATATTTCTTGACAAATTCAGTTTTATCTACCCCATTTAGATCTTTAATAACAACCATCTGCCTCGCACTTTTTTGAAATCCACAACGCACAGCATTTAATTCATTACTCTCCCAACAAAATCATCTACTGGGTCCATCACATTATGCTAAATAGGTGTTTTTAAGACTTCTCCTCTTATTTTTTCAAGAAGAGCTTTTACTTGCTCGTGTAATAGAAACTCCTCTTCTTCTTTTTCCATCAAAGTCAGTACTTCTTCCTGATAACCCGCTGCAAAAGTGCTTAGCATCAGTATTGCTGAACTCCTTACCCCAGCTCACCCTTAATAATCTTACTCAGCTCAGTTCCGCTTGGCAAATCGACTGCAAATACTAATCTATCTTAAAAGTCTTATTTCCTTATTGCTGACTTCTCTAACTACCTTACACCTTATAAAACCCTTATTTTCTGCAAGTATGAGATAATACTATTATCAAATTTATATCTTACACCACTACCTACATCCAGAAACTCATTTTGAGCGTTTACTTTTATAACTGAAATTTCCTTTCCTTTATTCTTCCACTTGACATTATTCTCAGCTTTCTTACTGGACGCAGTAATCAAATCTGTGGAATCAAAATCAGTGTTGTAATAATGACAAAATCTTCTATTTCACCCCCAAACTTTCCATTTACTTTTGATCTTCAAATAAGCAATGAGATAGTTTTATTAAACCAAACGCACCACCCTTTCCCTGCGCTAGTAATTCACCTATTCTGATCTTTTTGTTCCTATCCTTTCTGTGCTTGATTTGTATGAGCTTATGTGCTATTCTTCCGTCTTGTTCATAACAAAGAACAATATTATTGAAACCCTTAGCTGACCTTTTCTCTGCAAATAGGAAAAAAGAATACTCCCTATCTACTGCATGTCTAGGAAATAACATTAGCTATCTCGCTTGATACATAATATTAGAAAAGATATGCTTAACCACTGAGTAGGATAATTTTTCAGGTACTCCTCAACCTCACACTATTTTACAAACAGTACCTATAAATGGTAAAAAAGTAATAAATCTATATGTCATGACATGCATATACCATAGTATAGATCTGAGAATATCTACAAGACGTACTGCCAATGCAAATAAAAAGATGCAACTAACTGTTCAATTTTTCACTCAAAATCAAGTTCACGACATCAGGGCTAGCTTTTCCTTTGGTAAGTTTCATGACTTCGCCAACAAAGAATCCGTATAGTTTTGCTTTACCATTTTGGTATTCTTGAACCTTATCTTGGTTGTCATTGATGATTTTGTCAATAATTTCTGATATTTGACCTTTATCGGTTATTTGCTTCAGGTCCTGCTCTTTTATGATCAAAGATGCTGGCTTGCCAGTTTCAAACATAATATCAAAAACTTGCTTGCCAAGCCTAGCAGAGATCGTTCCATCAACAATAAAATCTAAGAGTTCGGATAAGGCATTTGCTTTAATTGGGGAGCTCACAATATCAATACCCGCTTTATTCAAACGACCGAAAAGCTCTACAGTTAGCCAAGTAACAGCAAGTTTTGAATCGTGCTTTTTTATCAACTCCTCAAAATAGTTAGCAATTGCTTTATCAGAAGTGATGACATCAGCATCGTATTTGTTGATACTTAATTCTCTAATGTATCGTAGCTTTTTTTGATCTGGCAATTCGGGCAAAGATGATCTAATAGAATCAATTTTATCCTGGCTTATCTCAACAGGCAGTAAATCAGGTTCAGGAAAATACCTATAATCACTCGCATCCTCTTTGTTTCGCATTACTTTTGTTTTTCCTAAAGAAACATCAAACAACAAGGTATCTTGACTTATTTTCTCGCCACTTTCCAAAATTTCAATTTGCCTTTGTATTTCATAATCTATAGCTTGCATAATATAACATATTGAGTTTAGGTTTTTTATCTCGCAGCGGGTGCCGAATGTGCTACTGCCTTTTGGGCGAACAGAAACATTTGCATCACAACGAAGCGACCCCTTTTCCATATCACCATTACATGAGCCAATGTAACGCAAAATCTGCCTCAACTTTTTCATGAATTCCGCAGCTTCCTCAGATGAACGAAGATCCGGCTCCGAGACAATTTCCATTAGAGCAACCCCTGCACGATTTAAATCTACATAAGTTTTGCTCTCTTCATGAATGCTTTTTCCTGCATCTTGCTCTAGATGAATTCTTGCGATTCTTATTTCTTTTTTATTATTATTGATAAATATTCTACCATTTTTAACTATTGGCTCAAAAAACTGAGTTATTTGATAACCTTGCGGTAAATCAGGGTAAAAATAATTTTTCCGATCAAAGTAAGAGCTCTTATTAATTTCCGCAGAAAGTGCAAGACCAGTGCGTATTGCCTGCTCTATAGAGTAGTAGTTCAGTATTGGTAGTGTACCTGGCATTGCTGCATCAACCAGAGAAACTTGAGTGTTATGTTCAGCGCCAAACTCAGTTGATGAACTAGAAAATAGCTTTGTCTTAGAAGAAACTTGAGCGTGCACCTCAAGCCCAATTACCGCTTCCCAATCCCCTTTTGTCATGTATTTGATTCAAATGATAATCCTAATATTCTGCAAAATTAGCACAACAAGTCAAAACAAAACTCACGTTTTTATATTTCATCTTAACTTTTTAACCTAATGTTTAAGCGCAGTGCGTACTAAAAATACAAAAAATTACTTAACAAATTTCACTAGCCCCCATAGCACTAAAGGTATTCAGTTATCTTCAATCTGTGCAGATTAAAATGACAAAGTATTACATAATTGACGTCTATGTTTAATTTTTTTACACTATATGTATCTTACGTCTTCACAATATTTCTAGGTTCTTACCTATATAAGCTGAAACTCGCTTATAAAGCGTTTTAGACAGTATATATGTCAATTCGCAGGATTAGAGAGTAAACACTATCTACCACGGAATATCTTTTGCTTTTTTTATTTAGTAAATTTCTTAATAATTTATAACTACCGTTACCTCGCAGCAGGATCCAAAAATACTGCAAAGCATGATGAGAGATTGCCATTTCAGCGTGTTGGATCCAAGTGTCGGGGTACTTAGATGACAGAAAAGGGACTCTGGGATGACACTATCCTTCTAATAGTATACTAGCAACTGTTAGGCCTTACTAAAAAATAAAGAGAAATATGAAAGCCCTATATCTTCTCACATCAAAAGAACTTGCTTTTTGACATGAATAATTATATATTTTTAATAAATTAGAGTTGTATACAAAATGAAGAGCTTAAAGGAATTATCCTTAAGAATTAAGAATATTAGGTCTGTACAGAAAACTACGAAGATAATGCAAATGGTTTCTGCAGCAAAGTTATTACAGAGTCAAAAAAAGTTATCAAATTCAAAACTGTATATATCCAAGCTGCATGACATTATTTCTTCAATAATGTCATCCGCTGACCAGGAATTACTGGCAAAAATCTTCACCACTGGCGATAGCGATTCTTATCTAGTGTTTATCATTGCATCTGATCGTGGCTTATGCGGCAGTTTTAATTCCTCTATTGCAAAATCTAGCCAAGAGTATGTAAATAAATTGATCGCGAGTAGCAAAAAAGTAGATATTGTATTTCTTGGTAAAAAAGCTTTTGATATAGGTAAAAATAGATTCGACTCTAAAAGCATTTTAAAAATTGAAAACAGTAAGGGGATCACGCTAAAGCGTGTAGAAGCTTTAGTTGACAGTATGGATCTCAGTAAATATGATAGGATTAAAGTTTTCTATAATAAATTTTACAATACCTTCACACAGAAGCCAATGTTGGAAACGATAAAACCATGGAGTAAAAGCTCATCTTTGATTGATGACTATCTGACCAATTCAACAATAGACTACAACTATAAATATGAACCACAAAATACTGAATTTATCTTACGATCTTTGATTCAAAATTACGTTGTAACTGCCCTTTACTCTGCTTTACTTGAAAGTGCAGCGAGTGAGAATAGTGCTAGAATGGCTGCTATGGAATCGGCTAATAGAAACACTAAGGAAATGCTGAATAAGTTGGCATTGCTTTACAATTGTTCTCGTCAAGCAGCGATTACAACTGACTTGATCGAAGTGATAGGTGGTGCAGAATCTTTGTAGAAATCTCAGGGATAAAAATGAATATATTAAATATCGCAGCAGACATAATTAAACTAATAAAAAAGCAAAACCAAGACGCAGAGGTTGCAATATATGAAACTAACAAAATCTTCGTTTCCCAACGTCTATCAAAAATTGAACAAATATCACAATCTAAGAATTGTACTATAGGAATTAGAGCTATAGCAGGTAAAACCAAAGCTGCGTATATTTCTACAAACGATTTAAATAATCTTAGTGACATGGTAAGCAAAGTAGTAGAAATGGCAAAGAATGCACAAGAGGATCCTTACATTAATTTTGCTATAGATAGAGATAATTGTACCTACTCTACAGGCTTAGGTATCTTAGATAATAATGTTGTAACTATTGATAATCTAAAAGAAATTGTCGAAGTTGCAGAAAACTCAGCTCTTGCACATAAAAATATTATTAATTCTGAAGGAGCCTCTTCTTCACATGTTTTAGTAAATACAGTATTATCTACTGTTTCTGGTTTTATCGGCTCATTTAGTAAATCAACCTTTGCTAATCAGGTCTCTGTTGTCGCTGGAGAGGGAAGTGAGATGAAGATTGGCTATGACTACGATATAGCATGTAACTTCGGCGATTTAAAATCGCCAGAGTTAATAGGGAAAGAAGCAGCAAAAAGGGCAATTGATCAATTGAATTCACGCACGATTAAAACTGGTAAATTTCCAGTTATTTTTGAAAAAAGAGCAGCAAAAGAGCTAGTAAGAAATTTTGCTTCTGCTATAAATGGTAGCAGCATTGCGAATGACAGCTCTTTCTTGAGAAATAGTTTAAATACTCATATTTTCAACAATAGAATCAACATTATTGATGACCCATTGTTACCAAGGGGCATAGAATCAAGACCATTTGATGGAGAAGGAATAACTAGCAGGAAAAATACGTTTGTAAAAAACGGAATACTACAAAATTGGATTCTGGATCTATACTCGGCTAAAAAGTTAAACTTGGAAACAACTGGAAATGCAACTCGTGCAAGTAATGCTGCAATCATTCCTGCAGCTAGTAACTTCTACGTCGAAAATGGTAATATATCACTTAAAGAATTAATTGAGGAAGTGAAAGAGGGAGTATATATAACTGATTTATTTAGCTTTGGTGTTAATTTAATTAATGGTGATTATAGTCAAGGTGCATCAGGATTTTTTATAGAAAATGGTAAAATAACGTATCCAATACACGAGATTACTGTTGCTAGCAATTTAAAAGACATGTTTAGCAACTTAGTCGTTGCGGACGATTTAACCTTCTGTGGGCAATTTAATTCACCAACGATTAAAGTTAGTGAAATGACAGTTGCAGGTAACAATTAGAAAATTTAGTTGCATCAAGTATAACAATTATGTATTATGGTTATGTAATGTTAATGGTAGACTATGGAATATGGAAGTTTAGTTTTAACAACTGAGCTTCAAGCATTCTTAATTTTAATTTCAAAGTTTTTCACCACATTAGTAGTATTAGTTAATAATTTTAGGAGTTGTTTCAATGGAATTCGGTAATATAAAGTGGTTTAATGCTGAAAAAGGTTATGGCTTTATCAAGCCAGAAGCTAATGGAAATGATATTTTTGTACATATCAGTACGCTAGAACGTTCAGGAATAAGACCTGATTCACTCAGAGGAGAAAACAAGGAAAAGGGAATAAAAGGAGAAAGAGTAAGCTATGAGCTCAAAGAGGAGCGCGGTAGAAATGGAGAAGGAAAAAAATTTGCAATAAATTTGAAGTTGTTAGAAGATTAATTCGCATTTTGATGATAAAAGTTCTTAGTAAAGCTGATATATTGTGAACAGCTTTTATGAAATGGGTCTCCCACTATTGCTTGCGCAAGCTCTAGATAAAAACAGTTTTTCTGTTCCAACTCCAGTTCAAGCACAGGCAATTCCCTTAGCTCTAAAGGGTAAAGATATTCTTGGATCTGCCCAAACGGGAACTGGAAAAACTTTGGCATTTGCTATTCCGTTAATTGCTAAGTTATTAGGTGAGCCTAACGCTAGTACAGCTTTGGTTATTGTACCAACCAGAGAGCTTGCGCAGCAGGTAACAAATGAAATAGGGAAGCTTTTGTTAAAAAACTCCGTGCTAAAGATTGCCTTATTGATTGGTGGTGAGCCCATTTTCAGGCAGCTAAATCAGCTTCAGAGAAGGCCACGAATTGTAATAGGTACTCCTGGCCGTATTATAGATCATATTGAGCGTAAAACTTTGATTACTAACAATGTCAGCACTCTTGTACTTGATGAAGTGGATCGTATGTTTGATATGGGTTTCGGAATTCAAATTGAAGGGATTATGAAATATCTCCCAAAAATGCGGCAAAACCTTATGTTTTCTGCAACTCTTCCTGGTGATATAGTTAAGCTTGCTGAGAAGTACTCAAACCAGCCAGAACGTGTTTCTGTTGAGAATGAAGCAACAACTTCTGTAAAAATCAAGCAAGAAATTATTTATGCATCAGAGTCAGAAAAGTATGGAAAGCTTGTTACACAATTATATCAGCGTAAAGGATCGATCATTGTTTTTGTCAGGACAAAGCAAAGAGCAGATCAACTAGCTTACAAATTGCGCAAGGATAACCATAGTGCTTTGGCAATTCATGGTGACTTGAAGCAGCGCAAGCGCAAGAGGGTTATTAACTCTTTTCGTCGTGGTCACAATAAAATTATGGTTGCAACAGATGTTGCTTCTCGAGGCCTTGATATTCCTCACATTCAACATGTTATCAATTATGACGCACCGGAATCGCAAGCTAACTATATTCATCGCACAGGTAGAACTGCACGCGCTGGAGCTGAAGGGTACGCACTGTCCTTTATTACATCTCAGGATAAAAAAAGGCTGCCTACACTGACAGATAAAAAAGGAGAGCTAAATTTTGATTGTAATGTGCAATTTAAGAAATGTAGCAGTAAAAAGGTTTCTAGAAGGCCAAGTGCACTAAAAATTAAGTATGGTAGAAAAAAGATTAGTACTTTTAAAAAGAAAAGCACAGTACTAGAGAAAATATATTAATATATTAACCATCTTTTCCATTCTTAAAAAACCTCAGAGTAAAAAAAATGCTTTAGAAAATTGAGGGACCATAAACCTACCTGCTAGATACTTTGTTACTAAAGAAGAGTTCAAGGGATAAATCAAAACTCAGTGGCTTTTTCTATAAATCTACTAACTATTGCTCAATGCAATTTTATAACTCGCATTGGCGAAAGCTGGTACAGCAACTATGGCAGTGTCTACTATTAAAATTCTTTTTCCTAAACTTAATTTCTGATAAAATTTATCAGCAAGGTTAAGTTCATCATGTGAAAAACCATTTTCATGATCAACAATAATAGCAATATTCCTTTTGTTTTTTAGAACTTCATTGGAAGATTTTTCCTACCCTGCTTTATCACACAAGATAAAACTTCTATTCGAGAGTCAGGTAAATCATGGAAATTAACAGGAGGTAAAACCTCTGGCACACTTATTCTGCAACATTGTTCTGCAGTTTCGATTGCCTGTAATTTTGCTCTATTCAGATTAATATTCTTTACCACTGTATGTTCCGTTAAAATGAATTGAATACATGTTGCCCCCATTTCACAGTGGCTTGTTTTATTACATTGCTTAGAGTAGTATTTTTTACTATAGCACAATACACTTCTATTGAAGGTTAGTCTACCAGAAAGACTACCATTTGCAAGCTGAAGATTGACCCACACTTAGCTCCTTGAATGACTCTTACGGGATTTGAACCCGTGTTACCACCGTGAAAGGGTGATGTCCTAACCACTAGACGAAAGAGTCAATGTGAATTAACTAAGTTATATTGATTATGCGTAAGAAGTCAATTCAATTATTTTAAAGCACAAACACCTTTTTCTATTCCACATTCAATATTCACGAATTTACTTTAGAATTAAAAGTTTTAGGTTTTATTCTTAATTATTCAACTTTTGTATCAGATTCATAGCTAGAATCATAACTTGAATCCCCGCTTTCATACTTTTGTTTTATTTTTTTTACATTAAAGACAGCTCTCTAGTCTCAATTTTTCGATTACTAGTCTGTCACTGATTTATTAGCCTATTAGGACTTTGTTCGTTTAGTTTCATTCATTCTTGCCATTCGTTTACTTTATCTTGCACTATCCCATGATAAGTCTCTGAATTAGTTTTTATATCTCTTGCTTTTCTCTCCGCCCTTTTTTGAACAAATCTACTTCAGCAAATAGGTTCTCTGATCAACTGTCCTAGCTCCTTCTGTTTTAAGCTAGCAGGCTTTTTTGCTCTAAAAGATCATCTACAATGCAATAAGTAGGTTCTTCTAATATACTAAAATAACCGTTGTTTTCCAGTGACAAATTTTCAGTAGATTTTTATATGGATCATATACTTCAGCATAAGTAGACTCTCTTGATGTATTGAAATAACCATACTTCTCTAATGAATTACTAACCTTAGAGTTATATACCTCAGCATAGATGGGCTATTTCAAAAGCAAAACATCATAGCCAGTACTCTTTGGCTTGTAGTCAAAAGTTCTCGTGGCTTTAGGTAGTATCACATTACTAACTGAGTTAGCCTTGAGTTTCAACTTCACGGCTTCTTTAAACTTATTAAAATCTCTCTTTCTTCGAAAATCTTCAATATATTCCCCTTCTCTTTGTCATTTTTAGGCATTGCACTCATGCATTATTAATTTACCAAGCATCAAACAACATTTTTCTCTATAGTTTTTTGAGGTATTCTTTAGCTTGTACCGATATAGCCTCTTGCTCATAAGTAAGAGCTCTTTACATATTTATAAATTTATATTTCTAATATCATCGCTGCCTATTGCATTAACATTAGCTGCCAGAGTTAATAAGTAATTCCATTACGTCATAATCAAAATTCTTTACTGAGTACTCTAAAGCACGGTTTAAAGCTTGACCGCATTTATGTTAAATAATCCTGTATTGCTAAAAGGATTGACTTTCGAAAAGAGTTTTTTTTAAGATTATTTGTTACCCTATGAAGGCTTAAAGCTAGTTTAATAATTTTTATGTTACTATTTCTAGCAGATCTAATTAAAAAATTGTTTATTATGTCCATGATTGTACTCTTCTATAAAGATTCACTATCATTGTACAATTTTAACTATGACGATTTATTTTGTATTAATAATAGCAGCCCTTTACGTCCAGCATCTCTCTACATCCACTTAACAAGAGGTGGCATTGACATCATAATTGCATCTGGATTACCATCCGTCATTAAACCAAACTTTGTACCACGGTCATACAACAGATTGAATTCTACATACCTACCGCGTTTTATTAATTGGGTCTCTCGTTGTTCTTTCGTCCAAGGCTTGCGCATATGTTGACGTATAATATGTAAATAAATTTTTAAAAAGGTTTCACCTACTGCTTTTGTAAACTTAAAGTCATTTTCCCATCTACCGGAATTAAGATTATCGTAAAAGATTCCACCAATACCACGTGGCTCTTTTCTATGTTGTAAGAAAAAGTAGTTATCACACTGCTCCTTGAATTTTAGATAGTATTCAGCGTCAAATTTATCACATGTTGTTTTGATTGATTCATGAATGTACTTATAATCTTCTTCGTTTTTATATGTTGGAGTAAAGTCCATTCCTCCACCGAACCATTGTTTTGATGTATATATCAACCTTGTGTTCATATGTGCTGCAGGAACAAGGGGAGATTGCATGTGAGACACTAAAGATATACCACTTGCCCAAAACTCTCCATTACTCTCACTTGCACCAGGAATTTCATTTACAACTGAATCTGCAAATTTTCCATATACCTTTGAAATGTTTACTCCCACTTTTTCAAAGATGTCACCATAGATGATTGTAGATTCCCCACCTCCTCCACCTGGACGATCCCATTTTCTCTTTTCGATTTTTGGATCTGTAGGTGACTGCCCTTCAATTAACAAGAAAGACTCAACAACTCTGTCTCTTAGTGCACGGAACCATTCGAAAGCTTGTATTTTTTGTTCTTTCATAATATTTTGCCACTAGTACCAATTTCAAGAGATTTAAATGGTAATTACCTATCAAAGATGTTAATAAATCTATAATAATTAAACAAATATAATGAAATATTTTTATATGCACAATGAGTAAAAGATACATAGATAGCAAGAAAGAGAACAGGGTTGACTTCATATTGAGGAATCATGGAATGTCAGTTATCATTATGGCAGTTATTATGTTCTTACCTCCAGTAGCAATATCAGTACTCTACTTTTTTGATATATATGATCAGCACACTAATATAGAGATTAATCTATTGGTTAGCACTCTAGTGACTCTCTTTATAGTATATAATGTAAAACATTACAGATACTTGCTTAATATCATAGAATTTCAAAATGCAATATTTGCAAATGCACTAAACCATAATACAGAATTTTGTCTTATTTTACACAAAAATGAAGATGTCGTTTATGCTGATGCGAGGTTCTACGAAAGGTTTAAAGATTACATAGATAATGATGTTACACTAGGCAAGATTCTTGAAGTAGGGGATATTTCAGAAAAAGACAAAAAAGCATTATATCAAGCGCTAAAGAATAACTCTTCTGTACAGGTGCGCATTGTCTTAAGCAAGAAAAGTAGAATATCTAGCTTTCTTTTGCTTTGTGAATCAATACCAGATAATCCACAAATTGCTATAAACAGTAATAAGATCTTAAATTTATCATTAGCACCAATAGCAAGACCACATGGGTATTTCGTATTGAAAGCAACACAAATGAACAAAGAACAGGTATACGAAGAATTAATAGAAAAGCACAATATAGGAACTTATATTGCAAATACTAAGGGAATAATTTTATCTGTAAATAAAAGATTTTTAGACATGTTTGAATTGAAAAAACTTGAAAAAGGCAGTTCAATTAATGATTTCATATTTCAATCTAAGTATAACAATGTAGCAACTGATAATAACATTTTGTTTTTTACTGTAAATGGTGTTCCATTTAAGGCTTATATGAGCACTGCTATGTTTTGCGATAAACATCATCATAGCTATATATATGGCCTTATTACACCAGTTGAATCAAACGTTATTGATTACCAATTACACCCTTGTTTTGCAAATTCATCAATTGCTATTGCACAATGTGATGTAAACGGTAGTTTTATAAAGAAAAATACAGCGCTAATAAAACTTGCAGGGCCAGATAATAGCTCAATATTTACACTGATATCTGATGACTATCATATGAAAATACGTGAATATTTCTTGAGTAACAGGATAAATAATGCGTCCTTTGATGTGCAGCTTAATAACAATAATAACATGAAAATATATTTCAATAAGTTTCTTCATAATAGAATGATGTTTATACTTTGTTATTTTGTTGATAATACTGAGCACAAAAACCTGGAGATAAAGCTTGAACATTATCAAAAAATGCAAGCCATAGGTCAATTAGCAGGTGGTATTGCACATGATTTCAACAATATACTAACTGGAATAATAGGATTTTGCGATTTGCTTTTACTCCAGCATTCAGCTGGCGATCCATCTTTCGGAGATATAATACAAATACAGCAAAATGCAAAACGTGGATCAAATTTAGTTAAGCAATTGCTTGCTTTTTCAAGAAGGCAAACTATGCAACCAAAGATTATTGATGTAAATAGTACAATAGCTAATCTTTGTGAAATGATAAAAAGATTAATAGGTGAAAACATAAAATTTACTACTTATTATGGTAGAGATTTAGGTATGGTTAGGGCTGACCAAGGACAATTAGAGCAAGTTATACTTAACTTAGCAGTCAATGCTAGCGCTGCTATGGAAAAAGGAGGAGAGCTAACTATACGAACTTTTAATAAAAAGATTGATTCATTAAATTCTACACCTCAGGGTATGTTTTCTCCAGACAAGGAAGCGATTGAACATGGAAATTATGTTATGATTGAAGTAATTGATACGGGATGTGGTATGGTGAGTGATACAGTTGAAAAAGTATTTGATCCATTTTTTTCTACCAAAGATATTACCTCTGGTACAGGTCTTGGTCTCTCTACTGTATATGGTATTATTAAACAAACTGAGGGGTATATCTATGTTGCCAGTGAAGTAAATTGTGGAACTAAATTTAGCATATTTTTGCCTATGGTTTACATATCAGATGAGAATCATAGAGAGAAGGGTAGTGAAGAAATAGAGAAACCAGTAGTAAATGAAGTGAAAGATAATGGTATAATTTTATTAATTGAAGATGAAGACTCAGTAAGGGAGTTCATTACTAAGGCACTAAAAAGAAAAGGATTTGATGTAATAGAAGCTAGTATGGGCAGCAAAGCGTTAGAAATAATAAGTAAAAAAAATCAACATATAGATCTAATAATCACCGATGTAATAATGCCAGAAGTCAGCGGTCCAGAGATAGTCAAAGAAGCTCTAATTCACAGGCCGGATATCAACGTTATTTTTATTTCTGGATACACAGAAGATGCATTTTTGAAAAACGATAACATTAATATAGAAGATTTTCACTTTTTACCAAAGCCATTTACTCTAAGTGAATTAGGAAATAAAGTTCAAAGTGTACTACATAAAGCAAAAAAAGCGGTTTAATTTTAGGCACAAAAAAATTTTCTAATGCAAAAGTTTTTAGCATATATATAGAGAGTTATTCTACACATAAGACAAAGGACGTGAGCAAGGTTATTGCAATAGTAAATCAAAAGGGTGGAGTTGGCAAAACTATAACTAGTATAAATTTATCGACAGCTTTTGCTGCTGTAGGAAAAAGTACTTTATTGGTAGATTTTGATCCTTAAGGAAATGCTAATACTAGTTAGTGAATTTCTTATCGTAGTAGAGAAGAGAAAAATATATATAAAATATTACTAAATAGCGAAAATAAACTCATAAGATCAGCAATTTTCAATATAAAGGAAATTCCAAATTCACCGCTAATTTCTTCAGTAATTGATCTACCGGCTGCAGAAATTGAATTATTACAACTTGAACGGGGAAAGTTTATGCTAAAGAATGCATTAGAGAAAATATGCGATGATTATGAGTACACAATTATTGATTGCCCTCCATCACTTGGCTTGCTTACTATCAATGTTTTGACGGTTGCTGATTCTATTATTGTTCCTCTTCAGTGTGAATTTTTGCTTTGGAGAGGCTAAGTCATTAGTTAAAACTGTAGAGCTAATAAAAAGAAATAGCCTAAACCCTTTTCTAACATAGAGGAATCTTGCTAACAATGTATAACAGACGTAACAAACTTAGAGGACAGATTAAAGATGACATTTATCAGTACCTAAATAATAAGGTGTATAAAAAACTATTATTCCGTTGTATGAGACTATCATTCTATGCAATGTAAGACTGTTAGAAGCGCACCTTCTCAAAGGAAGCTAGCCATTGTGTATGATCTTAAATGTTTTGGTGCGTAAGCATATATAGGTTTAGCAAAGGAATTTTTGAAAAAGCATGCTAGCAGCTGTAAAGAAAAGAAGCTGGTAATAAGTAAGAATACAGCATGAAGGATGAAAAGAGCTCGGGCAGAGGTCTTGCTGGTCTTACAGGTGACAACTATGACAATAAAGAAGATCGACAAGAGTATTTATCCATTTCATTACTGCACCCAAGCAAGTTTCAGCCAAGGAAATACTTTGATGAAGAATCATTGAAAGAACCTGCAAGTTCAATAGAGGAAAATGGCACAATACAGCCTATCGTGGTACGTAAAGGTTCAAATTTAAAGATAGCTATGAAATAAATAGCTGGGAAATGTTGTTGGTGAGCAGGCAAGATTGCAAATCTCGATAGCGCTTCGGTTATTGTAAAAGATTTGAGTGATAAAGAATGCTTGGAATTATCCATTATTAAGAACATACAGAGGCAAGATATTAACCCTATAGAAAAGGTGATCATATAGAAAATTAATAGGTAAATTTTTCTACACATATGAATAACTAGCTCTAGCTACAGGCAAAAGCCGCAGTTATATAACCAATATGACTAAGATGTTGTCGCTCCCCAACAGTGTGAAAATGATGATCAACGAAAAAGTTGTCTATGAGTTATGCAAGAGCGCTAACTAATATTGAAAATGCAGGAAGTATCACAGAAAAAATAGTTTCTCAGAGTTTGAGTGTTAGACAAACTAAAAAATTGATAAAAGACTTGCATTGAAATAGCAGCTAAAAAGAACGAAAATACACTTAAAACCAAGACATAGCAGTAGTAGAGGACGCTATATTTTCTCAGAGCTTGGTTTAAAGATCAAAATTAATAATAATAATTCCAAGGGGGAAAATTATGATACAATAATCCAAATGAATTAGATTTAACACCAAAAATTTTGAATAGAAAACTTGAGGTATAGCTGCCAGCAGAGCAAAATATAATATAGAATATAACTGTTGATGTCACCCAAGCAAGCTCATAGAAATGCAAAAAATACTTAATAAACTTTGCCAGCTTTATTATTATCAATAATAAAGTTGTTTCATAATTTAAAGCCTATCGGAAGTCAAAGTCTAGAGTGGTATATTTTTAGTGTGTGCACTTAATTTCTAGGGTGTTTTTGTTGTATTCTTTCTGAACTTTTTCTATAGTAGAGTTGTTTGCCTAATGTCATGAATTGTGCCTACTAAGCGCTAAAAACATTAAAAAATGCTAACATTATAAAATAGATAGTAAATAACCAGCTAACAGGGAATCTTTTGCCTTTTTTTATTTGGTAAGTTTCTTAATATTTATAGCCAGTTGCAATTCATGAAGCCAAGTAGCTCTGTAAAAATAATTTATTTTTGTAAAACACAATAAATAGTATAATTTCACTACTTAGCACTGAAATCCAGAAATCTTATCTGTATATCATCTATTTTTGTGGAAATACTATGAACACTGAAAGTGGCTGAATCTGCTACTTTCAAGTGAAAGAAACCTCAACAGAGGTTTATGATGTAATAAAAATATAGTGCTTAAAAGAAGCACTATTTTTTACCCTACTGTCTCAATCATTAGGAATATTGTCCTGCTGCATTACGTTTTGTGCCTCTAATGGTTTCTATGGCTTTACATTACCATTTTCACAAGTCACACCAGCGTTTGGCATTATTTTTGAAACAACTATAGGAGCACCAAAAAACACAGCAGTAAATGCACCGAGTGCAAAAAGAGCTGGCCACGGCATTCTACCAAATATTGCAAGCAAAGCTGCACCTATTATTACTATTGTTATCATCGGTCCACCTATGCCATGGGCATAGCCTATTATCTTGCATATCACTATTGATGTTGTATCATTTGTATCAACAAAATTATTAGTAGAAGGAGGAGCACCTGCATTAAATGCAAAGAAGATGGTCAAAGCCACAAGTAGAAAAAATTTTTTCATTACATCTCCAATAGTTTTTACTTTATCCTACTTTACTTCAATTAAATTTAAGTAAATGATACTAGAAATATCATTTACCCAAAACTTTTTTGAGGCCTGTCTTTAATTTGCAGAACTTAGAAGTTTCTATTTACATGCTATTGCATTTGTTTTATTGCCTTTACAGCTGTAGGAGCTCTGAAAAATACGGCAGTAAATATACCAAGTGCAAAAAGAGCTGGCCACGGCATTCTATCAAATATTGCAAGCAATGTTGCACCTATTATTACTATTGTTACAATCGGTCTACCTATGCTGTGAGTACAGTCTATTACTTTTTACATATTACTGTTGATGTTTCATCCTTTGGTACAGCAGGAGAAGTGCACGTCATGCACTCGTGTCAAAAGCAAAGGAGAAAATTAGAGCTATAAACAAAAGAATTTTTTCACTATACCTCCAATAATTTTTATACTAGATTTTCTCTTACATTTATTAAATTTTAGCAAAGGTAAGAAGTTAGTAGATTGATCACATTATCAATTTGACTTTGGCGTGCAGTGCTTCATTTTATTTAATCAAATTAATTGAGTCAAGCTATAGAATCTGTTAAAGTTAATTTTATAAAATGCACCCTTAGCTCAGTTGGATTAGAGCATTTGACTACGGATCAAAAGGTCGGGCGTTCAAGTCGCTCAGGGTGCACAAATATCAATACAGATACAGAAAATATGAGTGAGATCTAATCTACCCTCAATTCCTCGGCATGCAAACTGCGTGGCAAAGACTCTAGTTCCTTTGCAACGTTCAATTCTTTGTTTTTTGTATATATACCAAGTTTATTGAATTCTCGGGCAGCAGGAAACACTCTTGTTTCAAGTGAACCAGCAGTTTTATTATAATGATCAACGGCACTCTTTAAGCTCTTGCGTAAATTATCAAAGTTTTCACCCATTGTACAGATTCGCTCATATAAAATGTGGCCTAGCTCACTGATTTTTTTCGCACTTTCAGCTATCATTTCTTGCTTCCACCCGTATGCTATTGCCCTAAGTAGAGCGATTAAAGTGATTGGTGTTGCAATAATCACTTTTTTTTCTACTCCAATCTCTATCAAAGCAGGCTCATACTCTAGTGCTGCACTGAAAACCCCTTCTCCTGTGAGAAAAAGAACTACAAGTTCTGGTGTATTTTCAAATTGATTCCAATACTCTTTTCTACCCAGATCATTTATATGCTTTTTTATTGCCAAGGAATGATCCTTTAATTTTTCCTTTTGTATTCGTAAGTCATTTTGTGATACAGCATCAAGATAAGAATCGAGCGGCACTTTAGCATCTATTATTATTTGCTTTCCAGATGGCATTTTGATTATTAAATCAGGACGCAGTAAATTATCCTTATTTTTATCAATCACTGATGGCTGGGTAAAAAAATCGCAATATTCAACCATTCCTGCCATTTCTACCACTCTTCTTAGCTGTATTTCACCCCATTTCCCTCTAATATGAGGCTTCCCTAAAGCATTAGCAAGGCTAGAAGTTTGGTTCATTAATGCTCCAATTTGCTCTTTTAAACCTTCATAAGCTCCTACTCTCTCTTTTTCCAGTTCGCGTATTTCACTATCAAATTTTTCCAGTTTTTCTTTTATCGGAGTTACAACTTCGTTAATCGTTGCTTGCCTTTTTTTGAAATTACTTTCTGTCTCTTTTAATTTACTATCGATTACTTCCTTCGCCAAGTTCAGAAAATTATTGTTATTTGTCTGCAAAGCATCAAGAGAAAGTGCTTTAAAGGTGTTTGTTAGTCTCTCCTCAGCTTTTGCTAGTAATTCTATTTCCTTTTTCTTCTCCTCACGTTCTTTTTGCAGAGTTACTTCAAGTTCTGCATTGCTCACTTTTAAATCTACTATTTCTTTGTCCTTACCCTGCAAGATCTGTCTTGTTTCTTGAAGCTCACGCTCCAATTTAAATAAATTACCCTCAAGATTTGCCGATTTTATTTTTTCTCCGCTCAGTTTTTTATTCTTTCTTACAATGATGCAGAGAAACAATAATAAAAAGAGGCCAAAAGCGATAGAATTGAAAAGCATCAGAATACAAAAAAAATCGTACTCACAATACTATCTAATTTTTATGTATATGGAAAAGAAAAAAAGGAGCACTTGAAAGTGTGCTCCTTTTTGAAGTTCATGACTGTTGACCAATAGATAGACCACTACCAACAACTGGTGTTGCTGCAGGACTATCAGTTTTGAACTTGGTGTGTTGCCATTTGCAGGAACTTTAAGTTCAGAACTTGCAGCTTCAGGCGCAATTGGATATTTAGCGTATATATTGAATTCTTTTATTATATCGCTAAAACCTAACAGTTCTTTCATTCTTTCTGGTTCATTATCACCATAAATTGTACTGTTATCTTGAGTTCCAACTGAATTTATGGACAGATGTATATAACCATTCTCCATTTCTATTTTTGAGTCACAACGACCTGTGATATATAGCTGTTTCTCTCCTTCAAGATTCAAATGGAACTCATCACAAATAACATTATTATCCTTGTTTTTGTATACTTCTTAAAGTATTTGATAGTTATTATGTTTTACATCCAGCCATATTTACCATCAATAACCTTCAGGCAAGCTGTAGGTTCTTGAGCTATCTTAATACTGCTTATTTGGTTTGTTTTATTACTAGACTTTCAAATTGATTAAAATTTTCCTAAAGTTCATGAAATTTCTGTACAACTAGCAATCTACTTAAAAAACTTTTTTATGCTTTTCACATATTCATTCCTCAAATTAATAATAAATTAACTTAGTTATTATATATAAGGTATAACATGTCAACTATTTTAGAAAATGTTTTTAATACTCGCTTGAACTTGCAATCTTTAATAATTTAATAGCACTGGTGTTCACAACTTTTCTACTGACACGTTTAGTGACAGAAAACCTCACATAGGGCTCATCCGTATAAGGGTTCCTTAACATTCTCATTCCTCACTATCTACAATTTTTAAGCCCGCTTAAAATCTACCACTACAATTATCGGTAGCCGATTGTCTGGTATAGGCGGCATATCAACGGATTGATATACTAGTATTTACATTAAGGTATCCAGAGCTTCAAACGATAAACTTGGTTGCCAAAGATATTGACATGTTTGAGACTTAAATAGTCTAACATCCTTTAGTATACTCCTGTTCATCAAAAATGATGCTATTTTGGAATAGTACTCATTAAGAGAATAGCAAGATTTCATTATTGCATTACCATCCAATTTCTCAGCTTCAACTTGCTCTATCTTGTTGTAACTATTTCCATCTTCATAAGATAAGATTCCTTTGGGTTGGAAAGTGCCATCACCTTTAATGAAAGCTTCGCTTTCTTTCGTACTGAAAATCCCAGCAACTTTTTCAACTAACCAACTTTCAACATCAACAAATGTATCATCAAGTAGCTTTTGTGATCAACTATGTTTTTTTAATTTTCATTGATATAATTTTGCAACTTTATCCAATCATGCAGGTAATAAAAACCCATTCGCCATAGGAGTAGAACTTTATGTCAAACAGCTATTGCAACAATTACTGCTTAAGTCACTGCTGTGTAAATTAATGTTGCTTTAAGTCTTACATTACCAATTACTATAATTTTATGCATTAGAGCTGTTATGGCCATCATCTTCTTCTTACCACTTTCAATAGCTTAGAATAGATTACCAAGTACAGACTTTGCAGCAGCCATGGCTGATATAAAGAGCCTTGAACAAACATTACTTCTACCACCTATAATCCTTCGTTAACTAACAGTTTTATTACTTTACCTTATACCAATTTTCACTGTTAGTAGGTCAAATAAGTGACATTGCAGAGTTGCTTTATTGCGGAGAGAGAAGGGTAGGTAATAAATTTGCATAAAGCGCTCTCAAGCAAAGTAATTGTATTATATACTTTATTATGCAAAATGTTCTGTTTTATATACAACCAAAGTTTCCCAATAGGATTAAGCTCAGGTAAGTACGATGATAGGTATATAATCTTGACATTTTTAGGTATCTTTAAACTTTTTGAATTATGCCAATTAGCACAATCTATGACAAGAAAGGCTTCTTGTGTTCTTAAATATTGCAATATTTGTTCAAGAAATATATTCATACAACCAGTGTTGATATTCAGTGTAAATAAGCTAGAACTTTCTTCACTCCTAGGATTAACTGTACTGTAGAGATAAAAATTTTGTCTACCTAACTTTACTTTAACCTGTATTCTAACGCCCTTTTTCAAACTACCAGTGACAACCTTCGAATGTGTGCCCCGCGATCTCCATCAAAGAAAAATTAGCTCTTATTCATGATATTTGCCAATAGTCTCATTAAAATTTTTAACTATTCCTACCTACCTTTATCTTATCCATTATGAATTGGTCTTAGCGTAATATACGAAAACCTCATTTTTTGCATATTAAGGTGTACTGTAGACTTGCTGACATCCAAGCCAAATTTTTCCTGAATTCTATTTCTCATTTCTTTAATGGTAATATTAGAGTTTTCTTGTATCCATACTTCAACTTGTTCAAATTGACTCTGATCAATCTAGTTTTTCTGCAACGTTGAGGAGTAGCAAACAATTTTTCTTTTCTTCCAAATTTTAGTTACCTTATCCATACAGTCAGTGCTGTTCTTGAAATTCAACACATTTTTGCTACGGCTGTTATACTCTGCTTTCTTGCTACAATTACAGCATTTAGTTTTTTTGCAACATATGTGTTATTTCGTACTTTCTTCAGTATTTCTTTTGCTGATTCTACGACCATTCCATCCAATAATTTTGATTTCAATGCCATTTAAACCTCACTATTTTACTTACTTCAGTATGACTTCTTTTCCATTATTGCCTATCCGTTCCTTGTGCAGTGGGAATTGGTATCACTATATGGTCTTGCCATTCTTTTTCCTTTATCACTAGCCAATCCCTCGTTATACCTTCCTTTCTCTTTGAGGAAACTTTATTCGGGTTAGCTACAGTAGGTTTAGGTCTTGAAATGAGAAAGTAAATTTTGTACAAATGAAAAATTAGACAACTGTGATATAAATGATTTAAATTAAATACACTTATGTCACCATAAACTCATATCAAATCTTTTTTAACTTTGAGTATTATTACATTTCGTATTAAAATATGTGCATGAGCTGCCTTATGGACGTAATCTTGACCGCACATGTTATATATCAGTACTCAATGAAAAATGAGGAACATGTAGTATAAAACATGTGCTGATTTATAAGTTAGGTTGCAAATACGAAATCGATGTAGCACTACATTTAGCTGTTTTTATGATGAACAAGTTAAATACGCCAGAAATTTCTTAAGTTTTAAATGAGTATAACTTACTACAGATTTCGGAAATGCATTGTTACCTTCATTATAAAAGTCGGATTTATTGATATAACTTTTCCAGAAAAGAGCATATCACTAGAACTGATAGAGGAAGAGAAAATTGAACCCAAACATCTTGGAACTTACAGCAGAAAAGCACAAACAATTTATCAAGAACTGGTTAATCAACAATTCAAACATATCATACAATATGGAACAAATTTTTTAAATTCGGGAATTATATATAAAACAACTGGAAAGATATGGAAAGTGAAATTATGACCTTACGATCCATTAGTTGGGCTGTGATCACAATAACCATAACGATTTTCACTTCTTTTAGTAGAGTTCTTAACTTAGCAGTATATATTACTAAAACTTAAACAATACAATCACTTCCAGCAATAAGAAAAGGCCCAACCTATTACACTAGCCCATTACTATCATACTCTCCGGAACTATACGCTTTTTTATTTCCTTGATAAAACCTTTAGCTATATATAATTCAACCTTGACTTTACATATGGCTCAAATATATGTATTGTAGTGTGGAGATAATATGGTCGACCAAAATCTGAATAAAGCAGAATCTTACTATACTATGCATAACAAAAATCTTGATTATATGATCTCATATGTGCATCCTAATGTCGACTTTATAGGTCCTCCTTTAACTATGATGGTAGAGAATCAGTAACTGAAGCTGTCAAAAAATTTTCGATGTTTTTCAAGAGTCTTACAATCTGAAAAAGATTTACTTCTGGTAGAAGATTATGCTAGTATTAAATTTTGATTATCCTGATCCTATAGGTACTTTTCGGGTACTTCATTTTTATCATTTGATGGTGGCTTATTTTCGAATAGAATTGTTCTACGATACTCGCGTTTGAGGGGAAAGAAGACGGAATTTTTACTTAAAATTGAATTAACATTAACCAATTAGAATTTCATCAATAATTTTCCTTTATTTCATAGCTTCTGGGCTGTCCTTATTTTTAATTAGTGTAGTTGTAACGAGAGCCTTCCATAAGCACAACCATATGCTCTAGGCCATGTATTTGAATTTAAACATAGATGTGATTTGAAAATTCTCCGACTCTCATTTTTTAAAAAAAATTCCACACAACGACTAGATCACAAGCTGGATCACCAACACCCATACATTCAAAATCAATCACAGCAGCTATACACCCATATTTTATCAAGATATTCCCAATTGCAAAATCACCATGTATCCATACTGAGTTCTTGTTTCATTCTGAGCTTACAGCCTTTTTTAAAACAGATGTTATGGTTTTGTGTCAATAAAACCTTGCAACTCTATAATTGCCGATTTTTCTGCATTATAGATTGATATGTGGTCACCACGCTAGTAGTTATGAAACCCAGGACTAGGGCCTCCTCTAACATCAATCCCACATAATTCGTTCAAAAACTGTGCAAGTTGAAAAGCAATAACCTGTAAATTCAGATCACCTATAGACACTTTATTTATGCTTTTCTCCCTTCAATCTACCTGTACATTAACCAATTCTAAGGATAATGTTTCGATGGTTGCCCCACTCCAAGCAGTTCAGGAACAGAAAATGATAAATGCAGTGCAAGTATCTTGAGCCGTTTTTGCTCCTTTAGAACTCGTAGTGCACAATTTTCTGCATTTGGTAGCCCTGATCAATATTTCTTCACATAAGCGAAAGGTTCAATTGTCTATGCGACTGGACTAAACAGGTTTAACCTCTAAATAGCCCACTTTGGAAACTGCTGTGCAACAAGTTTGGCAGCAAGTGACAAAGCAATTCCTAAACGACTACCAGCTTTTGATATCATTGCTTGCTTCACCTCAAAACCTTACAGTTCCAAAATAAACTTCCCTTTTACATTCAGTTAATAGTAATTAATTTGAGAATAAAATATAAAGAAAAACTGAGGTACATAAATAAAACCTTCCCATAATTGATTAACTTTTTAAACTTACACCCTTCATTACTAGGTAGACTATCATGTTAGCTGCATAGTCCCAGCGTTAAGCACTAGAATGACATTAAGGGATGGCCAATGTTTTTTATGTAAGTAGCAGTCATGCAAGAAGTCTATCACAAAAAAATCAAAAGCTTAACGATTAGCGCTATGACTATAGACCACAGTAAAAAGTAGATTTTTCCATTTGATCTATCCTTAATTTGAATATTCTCTAGTTTCTGATTAGCTATTAGGTTTAATTTTTCTATAAGGTTAAAAATTTCTTGAATTGTCTTTACGGGGCAAGAGCTCTTTATTCTCTCTTTATAGCTTATTTTATTTTTATGTTGATTTTCCGTCCATGCTTCAACCACCTTCCACACATTAATTTCTGGGTAGATTTTTCTACAAGTTCCCTCTAGCAAAATCATAGTTTTTTGCAGAAGTAATAATTGCGTTTGAACTTTCATATCAAAATCACCAGTTATTTTTAACAATTGAGCAAGTAAACTAGCAAAAGAAATTTTCTGTATGGGCTGCCCTATAATAGGTTCACCTATTGCCCTGCACGCTGTAACAAAACTTTTATGCTGCGGCGAAACATAACCAGCTCTAAAGTGCACTTTTGCAACGCGATCATAATCCCGGTTCAAAAAGCCTTTCAGTATCTCTATTACATAGTAACATGTTTCTCGGTCTATTCGGCCCATAATTCCACAATCTAAAGCGACAATACTGTTGTTACTATCGATCATTAGATTGCCAGGATGCATATCCGCGTGAAAGAAACAATCTCTATATACTTGATTACAAAACGACTCTATAAGATTAATAGCTATTTGCTTATGATTATTTAGTTTTTCAACTTCATATACTGGTGTTGCCCCTATCCACTCCAATGTTAAAACCCTTTTTGAAGTTCTACTCCAGTCCACTTCAGGAACATAAAAACCTCTGTCGTTTTTTGTATTTTCCCTAAGCTCCGAAGAGTGAGCAGCTTCAAAGCGTAGATCTAGCTCTAATCGGCAAATTTCAGCAAAAGTTTCAACTAACTCAATTGGTTTTAGCCTCCTTGATTGCTTGCTAAACTTTTCTACAATCCCCGCAAGCCAAAAAAGCATTTTGATATCTTTTGAAAATGTTTTTTCAATATTTGGCCTTAAAATTTTTACAGCAACTTCTTTACCTTCTGTTGTAGTTGCCTTATGAGCTTGAGAAATTGATGCTGCTGCAATTGGTTTTTCAGAAAAACTTGAAAAAATGTCACTTAACTTACAATTAAATTCGCTCTCTATAGTTTTAACTGCTATCTTGTGTGAAAAAGAGGGCAATTTATCACATATCAACAATAAATTATTCGTTATATCCTCATTCAAAATATCAGTACGTGACGAGATAGATTGCCCAAACTTAATAAATACTGGACCTAATTTCTCAAAAGCACATTTTAGTTTATAGCCTCGTATTCTATTTATTGATTTCCTTGATGGAGAAAGTAAATAAGGTGATATGTTATAACGAGTTAGTACTGCAGTTATATACAAAAGGCGCAGAATACTTTGAATCATTTTGCTATGTAACTGCTAAATATCTCGCTTAGAGTTCTATCCTCCATAATTTTACCAGGCTTACCTTGGCAATAGATAGTATGATTTATACAAATAATATAATCTGAACATGGTACAATGGAGCTTAAATCATGAGACGTCATAAGGATCGAAATTAGTCGTTTTTTTGCTATTTCTCCTATAATATCGTAAAACTTAGCACGTGCGTTAATGTCCATCGCACTAACCGGCTCATCTAGAATAATCAAGTCAGGCTCTGCAATTAAACAGTGTGCAAGTAGTAATAATTGCATCTGTCCTGCAGAAATCTCTAATACTTGATTTTTCAAAATATTGCCAATACCAACTAATTCTATCACTTCCGTAATAACCGATTGATTTTTCTTCAATTTTTTTGAAAAACTATTTAAGAGGAAATACTCAACTGTTATTGGCATCAATTTACTAATGCTAAAATTTTGTGGCATGTAGCTAATTTTTATATTATCAGCAAATATAACGCTACCTGTATAATTCTTACTTATACCAGCAACCACCTTCATCAAAGAAGTTTTACCTCCACCATTTGGGCCAAGTATGGTAACTATATCTCCCTTTTCTATTGATATATTAATACCATCGAGAACCTTTTTATTATCGTATGCCAGAGCAAGATTTTCTATTTTTAGGACACTGTCATTGACATTATTTAACTTTTTGACAAAATTTAAATTTTTCTCGATGCTTTCATGAGACATTTACTAGCTTTTTTTCTATTACTTTTATTTACACTATACTATAATATTGCCCTTTCATCCAATTTAAAAATTGTAGCCACAATAAAACCTATACATTCACTTGTAGCCTCTGTTACAGATGGAATTTCAAAACCGTACTTGCTTGCCTACACAACATCCACACATGATCATATATTAAAGCCATTTGATGTGAGCAACTTAGAATCAAGTGATGTTATATTTTATATTGATGATAACTTAGAGACATTTATTAAACCTTTCGCTAAAGATAAAAAAGAACTTGTGCAGTTGTCAAAGACAATTAACTTACTTCCTGCTCGATCACATTCATTCTCCAAACAAATTACCCATACTCAAGATGAAAAAGATCTACATATTTGGCTGAGTCCTGAAAATGCAAAGAGTATGATACTTTCTATAAGTGAAGCACTATCTAACATAGACAAGGAGAATGCCTCCCGGTACAACTACAATGCAATAAAAGCTAAAAAAAAAATAAATCAAGAAGCAGAAAAAATTGCAAAAGAATTAAATGACTTTAAAAATCAAAAATACATAGTCACTCACGATGCTTATCAATATTTTGAAAAATATTTCGGTTTAAATCACCCAAGTGTTATTCTTTCTATAGAAGAGGACTCTTATATAGGCATGAAAAGCTTAATGAAACTAAAAAAGGTGATGGAGGAAGAAAATATTAAATGTATATTTTCTCATTCACTAGAAGATAGCATAAAACCTAAAGTCCTTTCCAATGACGCAAAAATGATAATTCTTGATCCTATTGGGTCAAATATAGAACCTGGAAAAGATGCATATCTTGCTATAATCAATGACATTACACAAAATTTTAAATCTTGTTTTGCTGGGTATCAGTAAAAATCTGAGTAAAATATAGCTATGTTAGCAGGCCTGAAGCTACACCAACTCACACTCAGCAAAAAAGAAAGCTATCTCCTTATGAGCATTTTCTAAACTATCAGAACCGTGGACTCTATTTTCATTAACATTATCAGCAAAGTCACCTCTGATTGTACCCTTATCTGCCTGCTTTGGATCTGTAGCTCCCATGATTTGTCTATATTTACTGATTGCATTTTCACCAACTAAAACTTGAACTATTACAGGACCAGAAGTCATAAATTCCACTAATCCTCCAAAAAAAGGTCTATCTTTATGAATTGCATAAAACAGTTCTGCTTGTTTTTTTGTTAGTAACATCATTTTTTGTGCTATTATCCTTAGCCCAGACTTTTCGATATAGGAATTTATATTACCTATAATATTATTTTTCACCGTATCAGGTTTTAATATCGAAAGTGTCCTCTCAATCGCCATATTTTCTTATGTAAAACCACATACTTACATATTTATCTTATTGCAAATTCCGGTTTTATAAAAGTAGTTTTTTCTTTATAGTTAAGAATAAATCATCAAGTAGGTATTGCATGGATTACTGTCATAAAAAACTAGTAAATAATCTTAAGTCATCAATTTTTTGTGGAACAAAAGGGTTTTTAACTTTTAGTTTGGCCTTTTTAAGTTATTTGGAATATAGCTCACGTCATAATACAAAACTACAAGAAGGTGCTGCTTTCGCAATGAAAAGAAACATTATTCCATTTCTTGAAATGACAATTATAGCACTGTTCGTCTGCTTTGTACTACCAGCTATGGTAGATAATATAAGCTTCACGCTATGTGCATCTATATGTGCTGCGTTGATGATTGCTACATGCTTTGTCGTAAGAACTTTTAATCTGCGTGAGAAGTTACTAGAAAAGATCACCAACCATGGTAGAAAAGAAATAGACGAAGAATTTAAGAAGGATTCTATAAAATTTCCTATTTTTGATCAAAATAGAAAACACATTGAGTATAATTCACCTAACCAAGAACAATTATCAAACGAAACAGGTAGCACCTCTTTTTTTGTTACGTTCTTAGTTTTTCCTCTGAAGGTCCTTCAAAGCTGCATAATGCTATCTTTAGCCGCTATTGAACTTCTCGAAGCAGTACCAAGTTTTTGTGTTGATTTAGTTTTTGATAGAAGTCCTTTTGCATCTACAAAGAGTAACTTGCAGAGATCTGGCCATTTATTATATGTTAGTGTGAGAAATTTAGTGCCTATATCTATACTTGATGAGTGTGTAGCTGATTTCACAGGCACCCCAAAAGTAACTTGTTGTAGTAGTGCGTAGGTGAAAAAGGCAGTTGTCTTACTTAACCTTGGTGGACCTGACTCACTAAGTGCGGTCCGTCCTTTTTTATTTAATCTTTTTTATGATAAGAGAATAATTAATTTGCCCAATCCTTTTCGGTTCTTTTTAGCAAAATTTATATCCGCAAAACGAGAAAATAATGCACGAAAAATATATGAACAAATTGGAGGCAAATCACCAATCTTAGAAAACACAAAAATGCAAGCTGAAGCACTTGAGCGAGAGCTTAATAGATCTGTCTTTTGTCATCCAAGTAGCGTAACACTGGGGCCTAGAAAAGAAAACTGGATTCCAGTGTCACGCATAGGAATGACATCAAAACTGACCAAAGTTTTCATCTGCATGCGCTACTGGCATCCATTTGCTAATGAAGTTGTTAAAAGTGTAAAGCAGTTTGATCCTGATGAAGTAATTCTGCTGCCGTTATATCCTCAATATTCAACTACTACAACTTTGTCATCCATCGAAAATTGGCAAAAAAATGCTAAACAATATGGCATAAAATGTAACACAAAAATAATTCGCCACCATTATGATAACCAAGATTTTATTGAGGCCCACGCTAACCTGATAACTAAACACTATAAATTAGCTAGTGAAGTTGGTAAACCAAGAGTTCTATTTTCAGCCCATAGCCTGCCTCTCAGTGTTATTAAAAAAGGCGACCCATATGCCTTACAGGTAGAAGAAACAGTAAAACTGATAGTAAAAAAATTACATATTAAAGATCTTGACTGGTCAATATGCTATCAGAGCAAGATTGGCCCTGTAAAATGGCTAGAACCAAGCACTGAAAGCGAGTTATTACGTGCAAAAGCTGATGGCGTACCTGTAGTTTTATTACCAATATCTTTTGTTTCTGAGCATTCAGAAACGCTTGTTGAACTTGACATGGAATATAAAACTATTATCAAGGATGGATATTACTTTCGCATACCAACTCTTAGTACTAACTCCTTGTTTATTAAGTGCCTAGCTGGTTTATGTATAAACCACTCTTAAGGTCTTGATTTATAGTGCTTTTCTTTTAGGACTCCATGTGATAGAATGATAAGAAATTATTATTCTATTAGTTATTTATGCTGAATAAGCCAACAAAAGAATCAAATATGTCCGTAAAAGTGATACATAAGCTTCATGGTCATCATATCAGGAAGATAATCTGTATTACAACAGCTTTAACAATGTTGCTGTGTAAGATCTCACTACAATTCTGCTGTGAGTTTATTAACAATAATAGATCAAATATCTCCTTTACATGGAAGGTTGCCAAGTTAGTAAAATTGCCAATATCCATATTATACACTCTCCATTTAGGACTCAATTTAGCTGGATACAAATCTAAAAGTAAATCAAGTAATAAAGATAAACCTAAAGAACTAGTAGAGTTTATAGGTGAATTAGCTCTCTTGATAAGCAGTATCATAGGAGTATCGATACAGATGAAAATCACCCATTTGTTTGCTGCAGGCACAGTTAGTCATGTGGGGCTTGCATCAACAATTCTATTTCTATTTATTTCAGAACCTATAAACTACTATTATACATATAAACAATATCAAGAGGCATATAAAAAATACCAAGACGTAAGTAAAGAATATCAAGGTAAAAAGGATACTGATGAGCTTACAAAATGTGAAGCTGATCTTACTAAATGCAATAAGGACCTCATTATCAGCACACTGACTCTGTCATTAGGTTTATTAAATTTTATATTAAAAAGGATAGAAATTGCAACCATACCAATAGACTTGGGTAATGGTATAATCTATAATTTCAATTGGAGCGTAGCAGCCAGCATAATATATAGCACAGCATTTCTGGCAATCCAGCTTGACAAGCTGTTTAATCAACCTATCAACAATGATCCTTCTACCGAACTTGGTGATACTACTAATCATAATCATGATCTGCACAATGGCTGCGCTATATAGAAGTAGAAATTAGATATGAAAAGACCTCATTTCTACTGCTAATGCTAGCACTGCTAATTTGCTAACTGTACCCCAAAGTGACAGGGTTTTATTTTCTACAACTTGGCTAACATCATAAAACTTACAGTTAGTAGAATTTAAGCTAGAATATATATCTTTTCTGCTATTGCAACGGTATAAATAGCAAGTTGGAGTATTTCCTATATAGTATATAAGCGGCTCTGCAGGACTACATTCAAATATATCGATAGTAGGTACACCTTCTTGTATAATAACGCTATTGACTTCTATACCTTCTTTTATCTTTTTCATTTTATGACGCTTTTTTTTATTGAGGGTCAATATTTCTTCTCCGCTTGTTGCTGTTATAATGCCCATTCCATATGTTCCATTGCTTGCTTTGATAAAAACATAAGGTTGAGTCTTTATTCCATATTCCTCATACTTTTTTTGCACTAGAGACAATACTTGGTCAACTTTAGTTGCTACTGTTTCTAGCGGTGAATCGTCATTGAAATCTACTTCATCACAGCCCTCTGTAAATGTAGAAATAAGCCATGGATCTATTTTAAATTCGCTACAGAACTCGGACACTAATTTTTTATAAATTTTAAAATATTTAAACTTCTGCCTGCTGTGCCAACCATATAATGGACTCGGTATTATCTCTTGTTTTACATTTTCTAACATATCGGGAATATGACTTGTCATATCCCGGTTTAGTATAACAACATCTGGCATAAATCCTGAAGTTGTCTTGAGCAGAGAGCTTTCTTTCACAATAGTTTCATACGGCTCTATTAAATTGTATGCTTCATTATGAAAGAGACCAATTCTCGTTTCAAAACCTGCTTGTTGTAGTATTACCTCTATAGCAAACACGTTTTCTATATACATTTTATTTCGCGTGTAGTTCTCCGGTATTATGAGAACTTTTTTATGTTGCTTCCCTTCAAAGTAGCTCCTCATTAGCTCTGCTGTTGTTGCCTTTGACATTCCACTTAGATTATTGAATCCTGCAGGAAACAAATTGGCGTCTATTGGGGCAATTTTGTAACCAGAATTTCTAAGATCTATAGAGTTATAAAATGGTAATGTAAGGCTGTTAAACTGTGTCTCAAACCAATTATTTATACTTTTTTCTAAATTTGGATGAATTATATTTTGCATCTACACTTTAAATGTTATAAGGAAGATACTATATTATAAGCTATAGCTAAACATATTTAACTAACGATTACAGTATAATGAAATTACTATTTAAACTGACACAAAAATGATTCAACACGACAGCAGCAAAATGTATGGAACTACCATACTGTCAATTAGGAGAGACAAAAGCGTAATAGTAATAGGTGATGGACAGGTTTCATTAGGACATACTGTCATAAAATCTGGGGCAAAAAAAGTCAGGCGTCTTTCTAGTGATTCCGTTATTGCCGGTTTTGCTGGAGCAACAGCTGATGCATTTACTCTTTTTGAAAGACTAGAATCTAAACTCGATAAACATCCAGGACAATTAATGAGAGCATGCGTTGAACTTGCAAAAGATTGGAGAATGGATAAGTATTTAAGAAAACTGGAAGCTATGATGATAGTTGCAGATAAGTCTATTTCGTTAGTAATCACAGGAACAGGTGATGTTCTTGAACCTGAAGATGGAATTGCAGCAATTGGCTCTGGGGGAAATTTTGCCCTATCTGCAGCAAAAGCTTTGATTGACATCAAAGGAATATCAATAGAGGAGATTGCAAAAAAAGCTATGAAAATAGCAGCCGATATATGTGTTTACACAAATCATAATGTAGTTGTTGAAAAGATAGAGGGATAATATGTCTTTTGATGAACGAAAAATTTTACGTACTAATTTCTCCAATCAACCTATGATCTCAGGAGGGCAATCTTGTAGTAGTAATACTTGCAATAAAAAAAGTGACCTATATAAAGATACTAGAAGTGATTGTGATTCGAATAATAGCAGTGCTCAAGTTAATAATAGCACACAAATTTTATTAGATGATCTGCCACCACAGAAGATAGTTAAAGAGCTAGATAGGTTCATAATCGGGCAAGATGATGCAAAGCGTGCTGTTGCAATTGCACTCAGGAATCGTTGGCGTCGCAACAAAGTTCCTCTTCCTTTGCGTGATGAAATCATACCTAAAAATATACTGATGATTGGTCACACAGGAGTTGGTAAAACTGAAATAGCTCGTCGCTTAGCAAAGCTTGCAGGTGCACCGTTCATAAAAGTTGAGGCAACGAAATTTACCGAGATAGGATATGTTGGACGTGATGTTGACTCAATAACACGTGATTTAGTTGATGCAGCAATAGTTTTAGTTAAGGAAAAAGCTCGCAAAGCCCTAGCTAAAAAAGCTTTGAATTTAGCTGAGAAGATAATAGTCAATTCTATGGTCGGCGAAAATGCAACCGAAGAAAGTAAAAAGACTTACAGAGAAAGATTGAGAAATAAAGAGTTTGAAGATGGGGAAGTTTCCATTAACGTTAGAGAGAGCAAGAGCATGTTACCTACTTTTGATATACCAGGCATGCCAGGTAGGCAAGTTGGTGTAGTGAACGTAACAGAGCTAATGGGTAAAATGTTCAACGGGGGTAAAAAGACAAAAACCATTACAGTTAAGGTAAAAGAAGCGCGTGAAATATTGATTAATGAAGAAAGTGAAAGGTTAATGGATGAAGATAAGATAATCAAAGAAGCCATCGATCTTGTTAGCAATGAAGGCATAGTATTTTTGGATGAAATAGATAAAATTGCAGCGCGCACAGAAGTAAAAGGTGAAGTAAATAGAGAGGGAGTACAACGTGATTTATTACCGTTACTTGAAGGAACAACCGTTTCAACTAAATATGGCTACGTAAAAACAGACTATATATTATTTATTGCATCCGGTGCCTTTCATCTGTCTAAGCCATCCGATCTTTTACCAGAATTGCAAGGTAGGCTACCAATCAGAGTAGAACTTAAAGCACTTACTCAAGAAGATTTAATAAAGATATTAAAAGAACCGGAATCTAGTTTGTTAAAGCAGTACATAGCTTTAATGAAAACAGAAAATGTAACACTTGAGTTCACTGATGATGGAATTGAAACCATAGCTGAAATAGCGTTTACAGTTAATAGGGAAGTGGAAAACATAGGTGCAAGGAGGCTTCATACTATCATGGAGAAGCTTTTGGATGAAATAAGTTTTATCGCTTCTGAAAAAAATGGTGAAAAATTTGTTATAGATAGCAAATATGTGAAAGATAAACTAGAATCGATTTCAAAACAACTAGATTTATCTAGGTTTATACTTTAAAAAAAATATGTTAATGATTTTATATATAATATTAATATAGGTATGTCAATAGAACAAAAAGCATGTTAGTACAAGACACTTAAGGTATATTAGACAACAGTAATGAATTTTTTGATGCAGAAGAGCTTCCTAAAGAATACATTGAATTAAAAGAAAAAGCTAAATCTGAATTTAGCACATATATCAAAGATGATATTATTAACAACATATTAATTTACCGAAGTTACCGAAATAATAACAGTAGCTTTCACGCAAGAATAACACTACAAGATAAGGATACGGCTGTAAAGTAAGTGAACTTTTAAATAGTAAATTCTATAAAGGTAACAAAATCACTGATTTTTCAATATTAGATAATGATGACAGAAAAATTACAAATGGTTATGTTATTGAGAGTGGTGATGGTAAAAAAGTTAGAGTCAGATGTTATGACTTAGCTAATTCTTCTCTATATGAATGTGAATTGCAGTTTAAATAGTACATCAATGGAAAAAAATGCAACATTGCATTGAGTTCTGATAGCAATATTAAAATAGTAGGTAGCAAACCAAGTTATGAAGATTTAGAGAAAGACATAGACGTTAAAATCAAACTTGATGGTAAGGAACTAAGTCTCATTGATGCTATAAAAGAACTAGAATAAAAGAGTAAGCTTAACAAGTTAGAAATAGAAGAAGCTTTATCCATTAAGATTTAAGACAAAGTTAGTTAACTTGTTGTGTAAGTGCCGTCAAGCATAACACCACCTGTCACACAAATTACCTGCAAATTGTAATGTGTCCGTACAGTCTATTAAACATTTCCCTTTGAGGCCTGCCATGGCTGTTGCACTGTTTGTACAAATTTCCTAATTAAATAGGATGATGCACTTCTGCCTTCTCTTAGTTTACAAATATACTAATCATTTTTTGAATCAAAGCCTTTTCTACTTTTGCTCATTTCATTCTTTAATTCTTTATACATTTCTTTTAGCACTTTTCTTCCCCTTGCTTTTATGTCGTTACTTTGCAGTAAAGTTTCAATTTGGTATGCATCATACCTGAGTAAGATCTGTTTTCCTCATATGTAGATTAGCTCTATCTAAAATTTCCTGAAGAGATCTGTATACAAAAGGTCTTGAATTCAAAAAATTACTAGGATCATTACACGTATAATGTATATATTGTTAAAAATGCTTTTGTACTATTTTATCTATTCCTTCTAAATATTTATTGCCAGAGTTACTTGTATCACGGGATTTATTTACAAAACCTAAAATTCCTAAGCCTTTAATCATTCTTAAACCCTTTATCAAGTCCAGCTCTCCATCTAGCTTTAGTTACTCCCCTTAACTGAGATTTTGCTTCCTTTCCTTCAATCTTATGTTTTTTTGACTTTATAAACATAAATAATTTACTATGTTGCTCAGGTTTATCAAATTTCTTTCGCAGATCATTTTGTCTATTCTGTAGAGTTTTAATCTGATCATCAAGACTAACAGTTTGCTCAACTCCTTTTTTAATTTGCTTAGATTTGCTCTTTGTCTGAGGAAGTTTTTCTCAGATGCAGCAGAATTATTTTGCTCTTTAGAAACAGTTGTAATTTCAACTTTTCTTAGCACTCTTTTGCTAAGCACCTTCCTATTACCTTCTAATTCAGCAAATTTTTGCTGACCTGAATTCTGCAATTGTTTTTTAGATATATCATCGTTTATCGCAACCTTTTTTTGAGACTGTCGGCTTTAAGTTAGATGATATTTCACTTTTACTTGATATTAAACCTGTATCAAACGCTTCGCTGTCACCTGTTAAGTTGGAATCGAAAGTTAAGAAAGCATAAGCTTTACTTTCTTTTAGAGGCTTGATTATTTTTAGCCTTTGGCCTAACTTTTATTGGTACTATTTCATTTTTTATTGAAGCGGAATCAGAATAATTGGACTACTAATAGTCTTTACAGTTTGGCTAGCTGATTTCGACTTCTTTGGTTTTTTTGTCTTCTTATTCATTTTGAGCCTTCAACTTTTTAATATAACTCAATTTTAAACGGTAATTATTAACTATGTGTGAATGTCATTTTGTGGCAAAATCTCCTATGATATTTGTAAAGCAAGAAAACAAAGACTTGATTTCTGTAGCTAAATAATGGACTATCAAGGGCACACATCAATATCTCTAAAATGCAAAAAAAAACTTTCACAATTATCGATGGTTACGGCTTTCTTTTCAGAGCTTATTACGTTTTGCATCATCTAGCTACTACAACTGGTATGCCAATAGGTGCTGTGTACGGATTTCTGAATATGGTTCTAAAGTATATCACCCATTCAGACTACTTAACTATAGCACTTGACTCCGGTAAAAAAAATTTTAGGCACGACTTATACCCTGAATACAAAGCAAACAGAGTAACTCCTCCTGAGGGTTTAATTCCACAGTTCGCAATACTGAGGGAAGCAATAGAAGCCTTTAATCTCAGTTATGAAGAGATTGAAGGCTATGAAGCAGATGATATAATTGCAACATTAACTGCAAAATACGCTAACCACCAAGATTTAAAAGTAGTAATAATTTCGTCAGATAAAGACTTATTTCAGCTCTTGAACTACGACGTTTTAATATTCGATCCTATCAAAAACATATACATAGATGAAAAACAAGTAATAGAAAAATTTGGTGTAAATTCAAATAAGCTTCTTGATTTATTTTCTCTAACTGGAGATGTATCTGACAACATTCCTGGCGTTCCAGGAATAGGCCCAAAGACTGCAGCTAAATTGCTGGATAGATTTAATTCGTTGAATAATACCATAGAAAACATCAATAACATCAAACAAGCAAGGACACGTAATATTCTCACCGAACATAAAGAAAAAGCGTTAATTTCAAGAAAACTTTTATCACTATGCAAGAAAGTGGATCTTCAGCATAATGTCATAAAATATAAGGTTCTCTCTCCAAATATGGAAAAATTGTTATCTTTTTTAAAGAAGTACGAATTTAATTCCTTGATAGGCAAAGTAGAAAAGCTTTTTTCTTATAATGAATCGAGCACAAAAGAGAGAACAGAATATAGTAGTGAAGCATTAGAAAAATTTTTGGAACGCTGTAGATATGAAGGAAAAGTCGCAATTCATTGCCATTTCGAAAATAACGTACTTAGTAAAATTTCCTTATCTTACAATGAGGATAACATTTTTTACATAGATCAAAACCGTTCACAAGATGCACTTATTACAATCAATTCAGCTCTATTTTCAAATGGGATACTCAAAATAATACATGATACCAGAGAAACCAGGAAAACCATTCCTACAATAGAAAAAGTACTGGGCTCAGTTGACGATTTGATGATAATGTCATACAGTCTTGACACAGGAAAACACGATCACAGCATTCCAAACATAATTGCACACAATTTGAGTGAAAATGTAGAGACCTTTTCAGCAAAAACTTTAATAGCAATTCATGAAAAGCTGAAACAAAGGCTATTTAAGGAAAAGCTTTTTACAATTTACGAGCGCTTCGATAAACCGCTTATGAAAGTAATATTCAACATGGAAAAAAATGGAATATTACTAAATATTCATAAACTACAAGAATTATCTGACAAATTCCAACAGCTAATCGCTGTGCTTGAAAATGACATATATAATTTGGCAGGAGAAAAGTTTAATATTGCTTCGCCAAAACAATTAAGTGATGTTCTATTTAACAAGATGGGGCTTAATAAGAAAAAAAAGTTGAAATCTGGATCGTATAGCACAAACTCCGTAGTACTAGAGGAACTTGAAATAGAAGGAGTTGAAATTGCAAGCAAAATTTTAGATTGGCGACATTTAAGTAAATTAAAAAGTACCTACACTGATGCACTAATAAAGCAAGTTGACCCACTTGATGGCAGAATACACACAAATTTCTCAACAACTGTAACTGCAACTGGAAGGCTCAGCTCAAGCAGTCCTAATTTGCAGAATATTCCTATCAGGAGCAAAGAAGGAAATCTTATTAGACAGACATTTATTGCGCCAAAGGGATACAAGATAATTTCTGCTGATTACTCACAAATAGAACTGAGGCTCCTAGCACACGTTGCAAATGTTACAGCGTTTAAAGAAGCTTTTGCAAATGGAAAGGATATTCATGGCATTACTGCAGGGCAAGTCTTTGGAGTGCAAAAAGATATGGAGGTCGATGAACAATTAAGGCGCAAAGCAAAATCTATTAACTTTGGAATCATGTACGGAATTAGCCAGTTTGGCCTTGCAAAACGGCTTGGAATTACCATTGAGGAAGCTGCTGAATACATTAATTACTACTTTTCCTGTTATCCAGAAATAAAGGTCTATATGGAAAAAGTAGTGTCTACCGCGAGACAGCATGGTTATGTAGAAACTTTGTTTGGCAGAAGATGCTTTGTAAAAGACATAAATAACACAATTCCTTATCTAAGACAATTTGCGGAAAGAGCGGCAATAAATGCACCACTACAAGGAACTGCCGCTGATATAATAAAACGTGCGATGATTCAGCTTTTCGATCAGTTAAAAGCGGGCAAAATAATCCTCCAAGTTCATGATGAGCTACTAGTTGAAGTAGAGAACGAAAAAGTACAAGAAACGGCAAAACTTATGAAGGATGTAATGGAAAATATAGTGAAAATTTCTATACCACTTGAAGTAGAGGTAAAAATTAGTGATAACTGGGGAACAACTACACAAACATTGTGATTTGAGAGATCGGTAGGTGTTATTCAAGCAGCTCATTATATAGAAATGCAAAAAATTACTTGACACACTTTATCAGCTTTCTTATCCCGGTAGTGGAGCTATTTTATATAACTTCCCAATCTGTGCAGATTAAAATGACAAGAAGGTCTTGTATTTGGCGTACTACTGTTTAATTTTTCACACTATGTGCACCATATGTCTTTATAAAATTTCTGGTTCTTACTTATACAAGCCGAAACGCACTTATGAAGCATCTAAGGCATTATCCAACGTCAAATTTTTAAAATTAAAGAGTTAGCAACTAGCTACTCCGTTTTTTTGCCTTTCTATTTAGTAAATTCATTAATATTTATAGCTACCGTCATCCTGCCGCTTGCTAGCTGGATCTAGAGATACCGCAAATGAATCGTGGTATTATAAACTGCACCTAGCGTCACACACTGGAATGACACCATCTTGGTGAACTAAAATTTATAACGTTCGTACAGTTGTGCAACTGGGCTTAAATTTTCCTAATTATGATTTAAACACTACAAGCTTCTAGAGTACAAACCACTTGAAATAATATAAAAAATATACTACAATTAAGTATAGTAAATGTGAGTAAGTCAGTTATGACAAAAATATCAACTCCACAAATAAAGAATCTGGAATCTTCAAAGCCATCTACTCATGAGGCTAACAAAGATGAGAAAATCTTTGAAAAAGAGAAGCATCAGTTAATCTATCGTGCTTTCCTAGATACTTTAGAGAATCCGGAGAAGCAAACACAACAGGAGATAAATAAAATACAAGAGAAGCTGCAAGAAAAACTCTCAGAACAGGAAATACAAAAATTACGGTGTGAGCAGCAGTCACTAGAGGAACTGTTAAACCAACTAAAGAATGGAGATGAAAAGAAGATTTTTACTTTTGTACTTAAGAATAGTGGAAAGATATTCAACGATGTTAGTCCAAAAATAAAACCACTCAGTGAAGAGGATTTTTCCCAGTTTTTACTTTCTGTATTTAAAGAAATTAGAGGAAAAAAATTAGCTAGTGAAGAGAATTTAAAGAACGGTGAAATAGAAAAAGTCGTAGCTAAGTGTGTCAGTAAAGAAGCTTGGCATCAGTTTACTGACTTTACTAAACACCAGATACCTGGTAGAAGATTGTTAAAAAAAATACCAGGCTTTGGAAAAGTTTTAAGTGTTGAAAAAAAAGAAGATGAACCAATGCTTAGTGATAAAGAAATGGTGATAACATTCTTACGTAAATCTTTACTACCTATTATTGCTTTAACAGCTACAATATTATTTATCGGCTCAACTTCATTATTCAGTATTCCCTCTTTTGTAACAATAGGGCTTGCTGTTTTTTGTTTTGCTACTGCTGAATATAGTGCGATAAAAAGCCTCTTTTCAAATAATAAACCAGGTACTTTATACAACCCTCATCCACAAGAAGAAGAAAAGAAAAAAGAACAATGGAATAAGAAATTTCTTGATGGCATTAATAAAATTTTAGAACCCCAAGGTAAGGGAGCTGAAAAGAGTGAGCAATCTGCTGTAACAACTGAAGAGCAATCTATTCAAGAAAAAGTGAAAGAAAATGCACCATTTACTAAACTGAAAGGAACTACTATAAATCAACAAAGTAAAGACCAAAGTTCTCAGAATGTGAATGTTCCTAGCTTATAACTCAGTTCCACCTATTGTGATCGAATCAACTTTGAGTGTTGGTTGACCAACACCAACAGGTACATTCTGCCCACCCTTGGAGCATGTGCCAACACCTGGATCCAACTTTAAGTCATTTCCAATCATGGACACTTTTTTCAGCACTGTAGGACCGTCACCAATGAGCGTTGCTCCTTTAACTGGCTGCGCAATTTTGCCATTTTCTATTAAATAAGCTTCTGAAGATGAGAAAACAAACTTCCCTGACGTTATATCAACCTGCCCACCACCAAAATTTACTGCATACAGACCTTTCTTCACGCTAGATATTATTTCTTCTGGCGTATACTTTCCTGGCAACATATAGGTATTTGTCATGCGTGGCATAGTAACTTCTTTATAATTCTCCCTTCTACCATTACCAGTTGGATTTACACCCATGAGTTTAGCATTCATATGATCATGTATATATCCTTTGAGGATCCCACCCTCTATTAATACATTATAACCAGGCAGAGTACCTTCATCATCTATGCTAATAGAACCACGTAAATTAGGTAAGGTTCCATCATCAACTATAGTGACACCACTAGCTGCCACTTGTTTGCCTATAGAATGCGAAAATGCTGAGACTCCTTTGCGATTAAAATCGCCTTCAAGGCCATGACCTACAGCTTCATGTAACAATATTCCTGGCCAGCCTGGACCGAGAACAACCGTCATCTCTCCAGCTGGAGTTGGAATTGCCTCAAGATTTATTAACGCTTGTTCTAACGCTTGGTTTGCAACTCTTTTCCACCCTTTCTCGGAAATAAACTTACTATAAGAATCTCGTCCTCCGTGCCCTGCAGAACCCCTCTCAATTCGGCCATTTTTCTCTACAATGACTAGCACATTAAAATGCACTAGAGGCCTGACGTCGCTTAATCTGTGATCACCCTTTATTATTTGTATAACCTGCCATTCTCCACTTAGGGTTATTTTTACTTGCTTCACGCAGTTATCTTTGGATCTTACATACTCATTAACCTCATTAAGCAGCTTAATCTTTAAATTCAGATCTATTTCATTTATGGGGTTAATTCTCAAGTATAGTTTTTTTGTCCCTTCGTTTAAGTTTATTGAATTTGTTTTATTTAAAGACACCGAACTTTTAACAATAGAAGCAGCATTACTAATTTCTTTTTCACTAATCTCAGAAGAACAAACAAAAGACGTACTATCCTTACAAAAGGATCTTAAACCAAACCCTCTTCTGGTATTCAAATCCATGTGTTTTAATATGTTATTATCAAAAACCAAAGACTCTGACTGGCAAAATTCTAAAAATAGCTCACCACCATCACTATTGTTCAAAGCGTTATTGACTATTTTATATATATTATTAATATTAACATTATTCTGAGCAAAAAATATTTGATCTAGGTTTATATTATCTAGCATTACCTTTGAACTAAAAATTATTTAAGTATATTATTTAATTTTAATATAGCAAACTACAAAAAGCCCGGGTGGCGGAATTGGTAGACGCGCTAGCTTCAGGTGCTAGTAACTTTTCAAGTTGTGGAAGTTCAAGTCTTCTCTCGGGCACCCTTAGTCTCCATATTATTTTTTGAATGAATTAATGTTATAATATAACATATTAATTACGCTTAAATTTATGAGTGGTGAGGAAGAGAAGCTTGCTTACAGAAAGAAAATACGAACTTATTCAAAACGCTTAGTTATTATACTATCCACTACCTTTTTCATTGGATATATAGCGGCACCAGTCTTTAGTATTCCTATCTTAAGTTTATATTTTAGTATTGCTAACACTATATCAAGTGCACTCTCATTTGCCTTAAATATATGGTCATTAAACGACCATTTTCAAAAGCAGGACCTTAATAAGCAATCTGGTGTAAAAAATATTTAGGAACAAAAGAAACTAACAAAGATCCGCCTTGATATTACATCTAATATTTTATTTCTAATAGGGAAAATTATACATATACTGCCTCTCAAATCTTCTATTATCCCTTTTGTTTCCACTACCTTTTTCATTTTAGAATATGTTATTATGCAGCCAAATAGTTCTGGCTATAGTTAGTGAGCCACAAGTAGAAAAGGGGCCTGAAAAACAATATTTAGTAGGTAATGCTGCACAGCAGCCTAAATGCTAACAAATTAACCTATTTGATTTATATAGGAATATTAGTTGTTATATTAATAATTTAACAATAAAGGAAGTTAATACCATGGTAGATTTTATAAGTTTTTCCAACTACTATTCAGATTTTTCTGGCGAAAATACTAGTTATACAGTACATGAGCTTAACGAGAAAATCAAGAGCTTACAGACTATAGTACACATATAGTTAAACACAACGAACCAAGTTTTCCTGGCAATTATTCAAATTTTTTTGAGAAAAGCACCAGTTATATAGTGTCTAAGCCCAATGAAAATAATTAAGGACCTACAAGTGATTTATATACGGTAGTTAAGCACAGTGAAAATGATTTGATACTGAAGAATACATCAGAAACACAATTTGGCACTATGGACAGAGACATAATGCTCAACTTAAAATCCTCACTAATGAAAGAGTGGATGGAAGTAAGTAACATAGACGGGTTGTATATAAGTAGCTGTTATGAGATTGAAAAGGTAAATTTGCCTCGGATGAAAAATAATTAGCATTTGTATTCAAGACACTTTTACCTGAATATAGTTCACAAGAATACAAAGTAATTAAAATTAAAAATTTTTAAGCTTACTGGTAAATAGGAGTATTTAGTACTCCTATTTCAATAAGCAAATTTGCAACATACTTTGTTTATTCAATTAATAACAAGTTGGTATAAAGCATATTTTTAAGGCGGTCGACAATGAAAGTAGCATTCAGACAAATAATATTTACTTTAAAGCTACTTGTTTCCCTTTTACAAAAAATTTCTTGTGAAATTTAGCGAATATAATCACCAATGCACTATCTGCAGTAACGTTTGCACTAGCAATAACTGGATTAAGAATCACGCAAATTGCAGTTATTAATGACAACATAATCGGAAAAAACCTCAAATATCCCTCAATAATTCCTAGAATCACAATTATATCACTTCCTGGTCCCACAGTAGTAAATTTCAGTAAAAGAAAATATAACTAAGAAATATACAATGTTCCAATATTGTTAACGATTGAGTACCAAATGACTCTATAATTACCAAAGCTAGAATAATAACACAGAAACAATTGCCAACGGAATTGGTACTTGTAATTATAGGAACCATGGAATCCACTATATTACGTTTTTTTACATTTTTTCTACCTCCCTCTAAAGTAACAGGTATTGTAGCACCACTAGACAATGTTGCAATTGCTGTTACTAGTGCAGTTAGCATATTTTCATGCTACCTAGCTAATCCCTTATTCTAAAGAAATTTACAACTCTATATAACAATACAACACAAATATAGATAATAATTATCATAATAATAAAGATTGCAATACAACTCTTAAAAAGAGTTAATAATATTTCATCATGCTGCAATTTTAAGAAAAACCTAATATTAATATAGATAAAATAGGAATTAATGCTCTCTTGAGAAGAAAGAATTCATATCTACTAATTCTTTAGTGATAATATCACTCTTTTATGGAATAATTTTATGTACAGTTATCTCAGCAATAAACTCAAGTAAATAGAGCCTAAAAATTTGAGATTAATGTTGGCAATTTAGATTTCCATGAACTGCTTAGCACATTTTGCGGCAGTTCTACACTACAATTAATATGAAATTTTGTATAATAATATAGCCTGTAAGGTAACCAATAAGGCTTGAAAACAAATTTGATAAGAAAATTGCTGCCAATAGTAATATCACGAGCTTAATTGCTGCGTTTTTAGGTTATTAACGCTATTGAATATAAAAGAAAAGATAATAAAAGACATTTTAAAGCTTAAAATTTCTTTAATATTTAAGCTCACCAAGTATAAAAAAAATCTTTACATTAACAGGAACTAAATTTCCAAATAAAAGTGAAGAAATAAAAACAATGAGCAGCAGTAGCAACATATCTAGCGTAACAAATCGATAAAGGCTAGCCTACTTTAAATCTTCATAAATAAGAATGAACATCTGTCTTCTTGCAAAATTTCTGTAAGGCTTAATTACAAAACTTTAATGAAGTCCAGCATTAGTAACAGGAAATATAATCTGTTTAAAAATTTTTATTCAGTAATTTATTTATCAAAGGTATTATTTTTACCTATAGTAAAGTAGATTAGAATGAAGTCTATCTTATTAACAAGGCCTTTATCAGATTCACTAAATACAAGAAGCACGCTAAAGAAATATGGGTATAAAGTATATATAGAACCAGCATTCACAATAAAGCATCTGCAGCCTGACATATCTGCATATAAATTTGATGTGGTAATATCCACAAGCAAGAACAGCGTGAAAGCATTTAGCCAAATATGCAGGGTAGATGATCTTCCAATCATTACAGTTGGTAATTCGACTATGCAAACTGCAAAGGATTCAGGGTTTTCTGATATTATATCAGCAGACAGCAATGTTGAAGGGCTGATATCGTTCGTAAAAAATTACTACTCAAGAGCAGTAAAGTTCTTATATATAAGGGGACAAGAAGTATCATGTGACTTGAAAAAGAGATTATCTGAAGAAGGTTTTAACGTAAGAGAAGTTATACTCTATAAGACAATTATTAAAAGGGGACTAACTAATAGGTGTAAAAATTTACTGTTAGGTGGTAGAATTAATAGTGTTGCTTTTTTCTCCTCACAGACAGCAAGAATATTCTGTTCTTTAGTTCTAAAAAGTGGTTTATCTAATGTAATGGATAATATAACTGCATATGCTATGAGTAAAAATATTGTTGACAGCTTAAAGCCAATCAAATGGAAAAAAATTATAACATCGAGACTGCCTACTCAAGAGAATTTAATTGACATAATTAATAAGGATTGCTGATGCTAAAAATTGCAACTTGGAATGTAAATTCTATACGCAAGAGGGTTGACCAGCTCTGTAGTTTTATAGTCGATGATCAGATAGATATAATTTTACTGCAAGAGATAAAATGTACGGAAGAGCAATTTCCTTATGTAGAAATAGAGAAGTTGGGATATGAATGCATTGTTTATGGGCAAGTCGCAAGAAACGGCGTTTGCGTTCTATCTAAGCATCCGATACTAGAGAAATTTAAAATTGACATTGTAGAAGGTTATCAGGAAGCTCGCTACATAGAGTGCTTAATAAAACACAATAATCAAAAGATGAGAGTAGTTAGCATATACGTTCCAAATGGTCAAAGCCTGGGCTCTCATGTATTTGAATATAAACTCAAGTTTCTTGATAACCTATATGAAAGAATGGATAATTTGCTAAAGAATGAGGAGTTAATTGTTATAGCTGGCGATTATAACGTTGCACCAGATGAAATTGACGTCTTTGATCCAACTTTATTGAATGGCCAAGTGTGTTTTCATATAAAAGAACGTGAGAAGTTAAAAGCAATCTTGAACCTTGGATTTAAAGATGCATTTAGAATGTCTCATCCAAACTTACAACAGTTTAGCTGGTGGCACTATCAAGGTAATTCATTAAGAAATAATCAAGGAATGCGAATAGATCATATGCTGTTATCACCACAAGCAGTTGATAAGTTGGGAATATGCTACATAGACGACAGGCTGCGCAAGCTGGAAAATCCATCTGATCATACACCTATTGTGTCCATTATGGAGTGGTAATTTCCCTTGAAGAGTAAAAGGCAAGACTTAATCTGACAGACAAGGTATAGCAGAATATAATCTCAGAATACATTATTTCCGGTACTCTTATAAGTTTTTTGCCATTAGACAACAGATTCTAGTGCCACATGCTACCATTTATTGTGTGAATTATCTTACAAAGTAAATGCTCGTACAGTTGTGTGCTAACTACTTGGCTTAATGGACTTTAAACTGCAACTAATCTTTAGCCTTAAATATTTAAAAATTTATTAATGAGAAAAAAGGCAAAAGAAATCCCATGTTAGATAGCCTTCACTCTCTAATCCTGCGATATACTGTCTTAAACGCTTTATAAGCGAACTTCAGCTTATATAGGTAAAAACCTAGAAATGTTGTAAAGACATAAAGTACATATAGTGTAAAAAATAAAACATAAGACACCAACTACGTGATACTTCGTCATTTAATCTGCACAGATTGAAGATAACTGAATACCTTCAGTGCTACGGAGGCTTGAAAAAGCTTGTCAAGTGATTTTTCCGTTTCTATGCACTACTATGCCTCTATAATACAAGCAAAATAAACTGTGTATTTTTTCAATAAATTGACTATGCTAAAGGCATGCAAAAACGTCATATAACCATTTATCTTATACCACTTCTCATAATGAGCATATTATTCTTAGTACGCCCTATGGTTTTTCCGTGTTTAACGTCTATCGTCGTTGCGTATCTATTTAATCCGCTAGTAATAAAGTTTGAAAAGTATGGAATACCAAGGCTTTATTCTGTAATTTTCATAATATTTCTCCTGCTGATGGTTCTTATACTAGCTGTCACATTTGTTTTACCTATTATATATGTTGAAATTATCTCAATATTAAATTTTTTAATAAGTAAAGTATCCTCATTAAATCCTAAAGTTATCCAACCCGTACTAGAACTTCTTAATATAAAGATTGACAATGATTTGTTTGACCACCTATCTAAAAATTTAGCAGAAAATTACAGTGATTATGTATCTTATTTCATAAATGCTTTTAATATTGCCAGTAACTTTATAACCCAGATGCTAAGTTCGAGCTTCAGCTTAATCCACATAGTATCACTAGTAGTGATCACTCCGGTAATGTTCTTCTATATATTGCGCGATTGGCCTCTCATTGTAGAAAAAGTTAATAAATTAATTCCTATTCCTTATAGAAAAAAAGCTGTAGATTACTTTTCAAAAGTGGATTTTATTATGTCTAATTACTTGAAAGGGCAGGCAAATGTGTGCATTGTTATGACAACTTTTTATTCTATAGGCCTTAGTATAATTGGATTGAAACATTCTATTGCTATTGGAATTTTATCAGGGACACTAACATTTATACCTTATATAGGACCATCATTATATACTATTATTGGATTTTTGAGCGCCGCTACTCAATTTAGTGGGTGGTTTGAAAGTATTGCTATACTACTATTATTTGGTATCGGGCAGTTAATAGATACAAATATACTAGCTCCTTTATTAGTAGGAAAAAAGGTTCATATACATCCAGCTATAATCATTATCGGAATTACCATATGTGCTTCATATTTGGGACTTATAGGAATATTACTTTTTGTTCCAATAATAGCAATATTTAATGTATCAGTAGGATGTGCAATCGACCAATATCTTAAAAGTGAGTTTTATAAAAGCGGCTAACAGATTTTTCATACAACCAACTCATGATAAGGAGAAATGAACCATAGAATATCTGGGGTACCTGAAAAAGGCGAGCAAATTTTGACACAAAGGTTACTAATCAGAGACACAAGATATTTAACATGCAACTGAATCTATTTAACAATAATCAGGTTGATTATAGTCGGCAAAATTACATCATTTTAGATGAGAATAAGCATATATATAATGCAGTAATTAATGATTTATCCTGGAAGTACCTGTTTCTCTTTGGACCTAAAGGCTCTGGTAAAACTCACCTTGCTCACATTTGGCAGTCAATAAACAATGCAATTTTTATCAATGTGAACAACTTTATAAGTGAGATTAGATATAGCAACGCTTTTATTTTAGAAGATGTACAAGATATTCAAGATGAAGCAACGCTATTACACTGTTACAACTATATGAAAGAAAATAACAAGAGGTTGCTAATTACTTCCTCAACTTCACCAAAAAGACTTAATTTTAAATTGAAAGATTTAAGCTCCCGCATATTATCAACTATTAGCGCAAAAATTCCATCTGCAAGCGAGGAATTATTACGAATTATGTTAATAAAACGATTTTCAGACAAACAGTTGAAAGTTGATCTGAAAGTGATTAATTATATTTTAGCAAGAATAGAGCGTTCTTTTTGTAGCATTAATAGAATTATAGAGAAAATAGATAATGGATCTATGGGATCAAATGTTACCATTCCTTTTGTCAGCACCTTATTAAAAAGGGATACTACATAATTCCTTTTTTTTGCAAAGCATTCTTTGCATATACCAAAAATTTATTAACATCTGTGACACTGACATCATTAAAATCTCCGCTTATTTATGCCAAGAGTATAAGAATATTATATTATAATAAGTATGGACAGATATGATTAGGAGGCAGCATATTATAGTAGGACTCACTTTGTTAAGATGTTTTCTGCAGATTTGATGTTATAATTTAATCATGGTAAGAGCAAGATCGAATCTAAAAAAAAGGCTAAGACGAAGGTTTATTATGCTTATCCTATTGGCAAATACTTTATTTATTTCGTATTTTTTAATAAGGAATGCGGGCAACATTTCCAATCAAATAATAGTAAAAGAAATAAATATAGGAGCTGACAATGAAAGATAAGCAGTTACATAATAAAAAAGAAAATCTTTACATCACATATTACATAGATGCTTTAGTGTCAGAAAGGTCCGCTACACAAAATACTTTAGAAAGTTATCGTTCAGATTTACATCAACTTGAAGATTTTCTGCTGAAAAGTGGTACTACTTTGGTTGGTGCAAGCAAAACTAATATTAAAGATTATGTGAAGTCTCTATGCACACAAAAAAAATACAAAAATAGTTCTATATCAAGAAAAATATCTGCCATGAAAAATTTTTATAAGTGCCTATTTAACGATGGAATAATAGATTCTAACCCAGCTCCAGCTAACGATGACGAATTAAAAAATCCAAAGGTTTTTCGTCCTTTGCCTAAGTATCTAAGCGTTAAAGAAATGCTTTTGCTGATAGATACAGTTAGAAAATCAGCAAACGAACCGAACAAAGAGATAAATAGTAGAAGGTTATGCGCTATTTTAGACATCCTCTACTCTTCTGGCATGCGTATCTCTGAATTAATTAGCATGAAATTATGCGAAGTGTCACATTTATTAAACAGTAGTGACAAAGAATGTTATATAATAATAAAAGGAAAAAGCAGTAAAGAAAGGCAAATCCTCTTTAATGAGCAAGCATTGCAGAGCCTTAGAAATTACTTGTTAGCCCGCGATAATCTGATTTCCGATAGAAAGGAATCTGATTGGTTGTTTCCAGGTAACAAACCTAATAAGCCAATTACAAGACAGAGAATCGGTCAGTTGGTTAAGGAATTAGCGAAAAAATGCAATATTGATGAAAATAAAATCTCCCCACATGTGATTAGACACTCCTTTGCCACTCATCTACTAGATAGTGGAGCAAGCATTATGCTGATACAGAAAATTCTTGGACATACTAACCTTTCTACAACACAAATATACACTCATATTGCTAATAAAAAATTAAAGGATAAATTAGCTAATTCACATCCTATCACTCAGATAATCAATAGTTAAACTTGTTGTTTTTAATTTATAGTAAAGTTAAATTCAAATAAAGTTCATTTGGGAACAGGCTTTTGTGATTTCAAGTTTATTGTTTAACTTCTTTCTTATACTATGGGAAATGCTCTATACTTTGATTGCTCTTCCTGTAATTCTCTTTCCTACACGGGTGATAACTATTTTTCTTGCCTGCTCAGTAAGGGTTGTATTGCTTATGCTTCGTTTACTATGTGAAATTGAATACGAAGTTAGGGGAATGGAAAATATTCCAAAATATCCCTTTGTAATTGCCTCTAAACACCAATCTCCACTTGAAACATTTATCTTTATACTTTTATTTAGAAATGCAGTTTTTATTTTAAAACGCGAACTGAAGTGGATTCCTTTCATTGGCTTGCATCTCATAGCGCTTAGAATGATTTTTATTAACCGTTCAAATGGCATCAATGCCATGCGCCATATTATCAAGCTAGCAAGAATGCGTATAGCAGAAAACAGAAGTATAATAATATTTCCTGAAGGTACCAGAACAGCTGCAAAGCAAAAAACAAAATATCAACCAGGTATTGCTGCTTTGTATAGTGTATTATCTGTTCCTGTATTACCAGTCGCTTTAAATACAGGTTTGTTTTGGCCAAAGAGCATACTTTCTATGAGAAGGAATCCCGGAAAGGCAGTAATAGAGATATTGCCTCCAATATATCATGGGTTAAACAAAAATGAGTTCTTGAAAAATTTAGAAAAAACTATTGAAGAGAGAAGTAACAAACTAACTGCAGAGAAAAACTAGTATTGCAAACCAGTAAGAAGATTTTATAATGAAAGAAGAGTATAGTGTTTTAGGTATTGGTATATGGTAAATCATAAGAATGCTAAGAAAATGATAAAGGCAATAGCAAAGCGCACTTTAATAAATAAAATGCGCAAAAGTAAAACTCGCACTGCTATTAGAAAATTGGTTGATATAATTAAGTCTGGCAATAAAGAAAATGTCACTCCAGCGTTTCGAAGCGCTGAGTCTAATTTACACAAGTGTGTTAGTAAAGGTGTTATCCATAAAAATACTGCTGCACGTAAAATAAGTCGCTTGAATGCAAAAGTAAAAGCATTGATGACTGCTTAATGTGATTAATGCAAAGTTAACCGTTTAATTTGTATGCTTCACACAAAACTCAAGTAGCTTAAACGATGAATAAAAAAGCGTTATTGGAACTAAGCAATGGATTAAAAATTGAGTTACCCGTATTAAGCGGAACAATGGGTTATGATGTATTAAATATTAAAGATTTATATAAGGTCACAGGGTTACTCACCTACGACCCAGGGTTTGTTTCCACGGCTTCATGTTCTTCCGCAATTACATTCATTGATGGAGATGAAGGAGTTCTTAGATATAGAGGACATGATATAGCTGATTTAGCACAAAGCAATGATTTTACTGCTGTAATTTATTTACTACTCTATGGTAAATTACCTAATCTAGAGCAACACAAAAAATTTTTCCTAAAAATACAAGAATTATCTAAAGTACCAGAGCAGGTTGTAAATGTAATAAAAGCATTTCCAAAGACTGCTCACCCTATGTCAATTTTGATTGCGTGTTTTGCAACTTTGTCAGCACTTTACCATGAGAGATATGGTAACAATGTCAGTAATGAAAACCTAGATTTTGGAATCTCTGCAATAGCGCAGGTTCCTGCAATTATTGCAATGGTTTATAGACATACCAATGACCAGGAATTCATAGATACTGACAATGAATTGAACTATAGTAAAAGCTTCTTAAGGATGATGTTTGGTAATGCTCTTGATAACGATAAAAGCACCCTTTTTGCAAAGGCCTTGGACAAAATATTTACTCTTCATGCTGACCATGAGCAGAATGCGTCAACAGCAGCTGTCAGGGTGGTAGGATCGGCTGGTTCTAATTTATTTGCATGCCTTTCTGCAGGGGTTGCTACACTCTGGGGACCTGTGCATGGCGGAGCTAACGAGTCAGTTATAAATATGTTAAAGGAGATAGAACAAAGCGGAAATGTAGACAAATTTATTGAAAAAGCTAAAGATGATAAAGACCCGTTTAAACTGATGGGATTTGGACATCGTGTTTATAAAAATTACGATCCACGCGCACGCATATTAAAAGATGCTTGTGATGAGATTTTAAACAAACTAGAACAAAATAGTAAACTGCTCAAAATTGCAAAAGAACTTGAAAAAATAGCTTTAAAAGACGAGTATTTTGTTGTGCGTAAGTTATACCCAAATGTTGATTTCTATTCAGGTATAATAATGAATGCTATCAATATTCCTCCAAGTATGTTTACACCTATTTTTGCGCTTGCAAGGACTACTGGTTGGGTTACTCAGTGGTATGAAATGATAAATGATAAAGAAACTAAGATTTGCAGACCAAGGCAGCTTTATGTTGGTAAATAGAGCCTTTATTTGCAGTAGTGGTATAGCAGAAAAAACTTTAAGTAAGCACAATTATAAAATTAAAGTAGATTAAACGTAGCTATAGAATGACAGAAACGGTGTTTGTAAATAAACATAAAGCCCATTTTACAGGCCTTAAGAACCCTTATATGGGGATGTTTTAGACCTAAAATTTATCCTTAATCTTTATTTAAGTGACAAAAGCACATTATTAAACTAGGTGTGTTATGTTTAATTTTTCTTATATAGACACTCCATGTCTTTATAAATTTTTATCTACGTTAGCTGAATCTCGCTTATTAGGTAATGTAATAAGCGCCAAGTTTTTGAGAGAACAGTAAACAACTCACATTGCATTGTTCTTTATTTAAGAATTAGTTCAAAAATCAACTAACCTTCTTTTTTTTATAAAGAAATTATTTGAAAAACTTCTGCATTACCCTTATCGTGACGTTATGGATATTTATAATTCCAAGGTTGACTACTTACCAAGCATATAAGACATTAATGTCAAGTTCCTACAAGAGATATCACTAAGGTTTCTTTTGCTTTTTTTCCTGCTTGATGAGTTCCTTAAACATTTACAGCTAAAGCGATTTAAGAGAGAGATCACTCAAATCTGAGATCCAGAAAAAAGTAGGGTTCACTTCAGTGCGTAACGCTGGAGTCTAAAAAAACCTGGATCACAGTGTCACAAACTTGGATGACAGAAGAAGGAAGTATTGGCATGAAAGCCACCTGGTAGACTCAAACCACAACACTTGTGTAGCCGTATTAGTAAATTTAAAATTTTAGCTATATCCTTAACTATTACTCAACAGTAGAGTAATGTGCTGCTATTTCTTGCTTGTCATCCAAGCTTAAGCTAATTATCGAAACACTTTCTTCGTCAAAATCTATATTTTCAATTAACATATCATCAGTAACGTTCAAAAGTTCCGGCGGAGAAATAATAGTTCTATTATTACCCTCTTTCATTCCTATAACCCCAAGCTCCATAGCAAGAGGTACTTTTTTATTGCCAACCTTAAATTGCACTGTTTGATTCTTGATTATATATTCACCATCATGCCCCATTAAGCTATATTTAACTGATACCCTGTCACCGCACTTTACTTGTTTTCCAGTCTTGTTAATTAATTCGTTAAAAATCATCATACTATTCACTGAGTCAGGATATTTATCTTTTACTTCGATTAATTTAATATAATAAGAATTAAAATTCACTTCATTCTTATTAGCAATATTATTTATCGTAACTACACGCTCTCCACCTTCTTTCATACCTATTACCCCTAAACCTACCTCTCTTTGGTTATCTTGACCTATTACCAAAGTAACATCAGAAGTTTGTTTTGGAAGTGGCAGCGGTGTTGCTAAATTATCAGATATTTTATACATTTGTAATACGACTTCCTGACCGCAGAAAGCTCTACTGCCACTGCCTTCTATAATTTCATAAAAATTTATTGAACCTTTTTCTACTTTTTGTTGTATTATTTCTTTCAAATACTCTATCAGCCCATGCTTTTCAATATAGCGATCAAGCGCTGATTCAAGTATTGGCTTCACCAGATAATATGCTATCGTCTGTACCCAACTACTATGCGCAGCATTTATCTCATAAAGCTTGTCCTTCCTCTCTGGTTTACCTTTATTTATACAAACAACAACAAACACAAATACAGAAGCTAAAGTGAAAATTATCACTATAGAAATAAGCAATTGTAGTATAATTTTTCTAGCCATCTCTTTTTACTTGATTCAATAAATTATATAAATAATTAGTATCTCCTGAAAGCTCACCCAGATTATCCAAAGCTTGTTTAAAGAGATTATCTATATAGTTTTCTATTTCACTTTTACTAAGCATAGACATCAAATTATTCACTTCATCTTGTTTGTAGTCTCTAATATCATCCTTAGCCTGAAAGATAAGCCCTAGATTCACTCCATAGTTATATAACGCTCTACGTTGCTTGTCTGTAGCACTCCCTATTATAGCACCTATTTCACATGAAGCCGCAAATAGTTTTGCGGTTTTCATCAAGTGAATTTCTTTTATTTTACTATCTGGAGTTATCTTAGCACATGACCCCAGAGTCCTGTTCTTATTACATAGCTGTCTGGTGTGCTCATTTATAACTGAACTTTCTGGATCTAAGTAGTCATGGTGCTGGATGACATGGAGCACCGTTTTAATATCTAAAATCTGTCCCCCTACCATTCCCTTGGCTCCTATTGCTTGAGAGAGCGCTTTTATAATTTCACAGCGCTTATTGCTACCCTCATTTAATGAGGATAGTATTTCAAAAGCTAAAGTAAGCAGTGCATCTCCTGCAAGTACTGCTGTTGCTTTGTCAAATCTTTTATGACAGCTTAGCTGGCCTCTGCGAGTATCGCTATTGTCCATACATGGCAAATCATCATGAATCAAAGAATAGGTATGAATACATTCAACTGCCATAGCAATCGATATTACCCTCTCAATCTCAACATTAAATACTTGTGACGAAGCTACAACTAAAAATGGACGTATGTGTTTTGCAGGAGCAAGAAGTACATAACGCACAGCTGATATAAGCCTATTTTGACTATCTTCAGGTAAAATTTTATTTATTTCTGTAATAAGCAAATTTTTTGTTGTTTTATCTAGCATCTTTGAGCTTGTTAATTGCTCAGCGTATGATATTAAAGCATACCTCAGCTGAAGCGGTAAGAAACTGTCATAGCTTATCAGTCATATAAAGATATTGCAAACATAAAAATTTTCTATAATATCAAAGAATAAATTATCTTTTGGTAAAAAATGAATAGTGAACTAGCAAAGAGTACTAGAGAAGATATAGAAGCAAAGATAAAAAAGATTGTATTAGAGCATATTAGCAAGGATGTAGAGAAGTTTAACAACTCCTCAAAGCTTTCAGAACATGGCGCAGATAGTTTAGATGCAGTTGAAATAATTATGGCAGCAGAAGAAGAGTTTGGAATAGAAATCCCTGATGAGGATGCACAAAAAATGGAAACTATGGAACAAATAGTTGAGTATGTCAGTAACAAAAAAAACAATAGTTGATATTAAATGAGCAGAAGAGTAGTAGTTACTGGTATTGGCTTAATTACTCCACTGGCAGCAGATGTTGAAAATACTTGGCTTAAGTTAATAAATGGTAAGTCTGGTATAAAGAAAATCAGCAGATTCGATGCTTCTGACCTTAGCTGCAAAGTTGCAGGGCAAGTCCCTTTACAACATGACAACATTGAGCATTGTTTTAACCCATTGAATTACATCTCTGAGAAAGATCTAAAAAGAACAGATCGCTTTATTCATTACGGTATTGCAGCTGCCATTCAGGCAGTAGATGATTCACTAATTTTGGAAAATCAAAGCATTAACCGAGAACGTATTGGTGTGGCCATTGGCTCTGGCATAGGTGGTCTTCCATCAATTCAGGAAAATGTAATTATCATGCAGGAAAAGGGACCCAGACGTGTTAGTCCATTTTTTGTTCCTGCAAGCTTAATAAATTTAATATCTGGCCATGTTTCTATCAAATATGAATTCACAGGTCCAAATGATTCAGCAGTAACTGCATGTGCAACAGGTGCACACGCAATCATAAACTCAGCAAGAGCTATAAAACTTGGTGAAGCAGACGTGATGATTGCAGGTGGATCAGAAAGTGCATTGTGTAGAGTTGGAATTGCAGGTTTTGCATCTATGAAGGCATTATCAACTAAATTTAACGATAAACCTAAAGAAGCTTCAAGACCGTGGAATGAAGGACGCGATGGATTTGTCATGGGGGAAGGAGCAGGTATATTAGTGCTAGAAGAATATGAACATGCAAAAAAAAGAGGTGCAAAAATATATGCAGAACTCACTGGATATGGGCTAACAGGAGATGCATATCATATTACAGCACCACATTTAGAAGGGAGAGGTGCATTAAAAGCAATGCAACTCGCCTTAAAAAGTGCACAAATAAATCCAAATCAAATCGGGTATATCAATGCACATGGAACTTCAACACCTCTTGGAGATAAAATTGAAGTAATAGCGATAAAACAATTATTCGATGACTATGCCTATAAAATACCAATTTCTTCAACTAAATCTTCTATAGGACATTTACTTGGTGCTGCAGGAAGTGTTGAAGCAATATTTAGCATTCTTGTGTTAAACAATGGAATTGTTCCGCCAACTTTAAATTTACATAAACCTTCAGAAGGATGTGATTTAAATTTTATACCGCTTAAAGCTCAAGAGCATGAAATTCAATATGCGCTTTCCAATTCGTTTGGTTTTGGTGGTACTAATGCATCACTTGTTTTTGGAAAGTGTAGTTGATTTCATATCTTGTAGAGCATAAGTTATTTTACTATTACGTGATTTGTCTTTTACTGTCGATTTACTATACTTATTCAGCAAGATCCAGTTTTATTGAATGCATAAAATATTAGTAAGGAGTAACTATAAACCCTTGGTTGGACAAATCAAGATTAATGGTTCGAAGAATGCTATTTTGCCAATAATGGCAGCTAGCCTCTTGAGTAGTTCTTCAGTAGTTCTACATAATGTACCTGATCTAATTGATGTGCACCTGATGTCTGAATTGCTTGAAGGTCTTGGAGCAAAAGTAAACTTTATGCACAACAAAGATCACAAAGCAAATCATACTTTGGAAACTGATTGCAGTAACATCAACAATTACGCGATACAGTATGAAACTGCAAGCAAACTACGAGCTTCTTTTCTAATGTTGGGCCCAATGCTTAGTAGATTTGGCAAAGCGAGAACAGCTTTTCCTGGTGGATGCAATATCGGAAAGCGTCCCGTTGATATGCATATCAAAGCGTTAGAAGAAATGGGAGCTAAAATTGAAATTGATGGCTATAATATAATTGCAACAGTGAAAGGAAAGCTACAAGGAAGAAAAATCACACTTGAGAAAATAAGCGTCGGTGCAACAGAAAATATAATAATGGCAGCAACACTTGCAGAAGGAGTAACAACAATAAATAATGCTGCAACTGAGCCAGAAATTCTTGATTTAATAGAGTTTCTAAAGAAAATAGGTGCTGATATTAAAATCAATAATACGAAGGTTATAATAACAGGAGTTAAAAAATTAAATGGGTGTATCCACAAAATAATATCAGATCGAATAGAAGCCGGTACGTATGCATTAGCTGCTATCATAACTAACGGTAAGCTGGTGTTGGAAGGAATCAATCTATCTGACATCAGATGTATTGCAAATGAGTTGGAAGCTATAGGAGCTATGGTTGAACTGTACGACGGAAGCATTGTCATTTCCAGAAAAAATGGTTCTATTAAGTCTACTAATGTTGCAACAGATCCATACCCCAACTTCCCCAGTGATATGCAACCACAACTAATGTCCGCAATGTGCATCGCTGATGGGATATCAGTAATTGAAGAAAACATTTTTGAAAATAGGTTTTCACATGTAGATGAATTAAGAAAGTTAGGTGCTAATATTAGCATTAAGAAAAATAAAGCTGCTATAAATGGAATAAAAAGCTTATCTGGAGCTAATCTATATGCTACTGACTTAAGATCAACTGCAGCTTTAGTGCTTGCTTCTTTAGTAGCCAGTGGAGAAACCACAATAAATAACTCACATCATTTATGGAGAGGGTATGAAGCAATGCACGAAAAACTTAATTCATGCGGGGCCGATATCTCTATTTCACCTTGAGGATATTTTATGAATGAAGAACGTTATTCAACCAAGAGAATCACAGTAAAAGAGATAGATGAAATTCTATATGAGGAACACAGGGTACTAGATCATGGGTTTATTCGAGTAGTGGATTATATGGGCTCTGATAGCGCCATAGTACAAGCTGCTCGTGTTTCTTATGGCAAAGGAACAAAACAGATAAATCAAGACGAAGTACTTATAAAGTATTTAATGAGATATCATCATACAACTCCATTTGAAATGTGTGAAATTAAGTTTCATGTGAAACTTCCAATTTTTGTTGCAAGACAATGGATAAGGCATAGAACTGCAAACGTAAATGAATATTCTGCAAGGTATTCAATCCTTGATCATGAATTCTATATACCAGAACCAGAGCAAGTTGCAAAACAATCCGATAATAATAAACAAGGTAGTGGTGAAGCCTTTGACTTGGATATCTCAAAGGAAATAATAGATTCTCTAATAAATGACTCTAATTTGGTGTATTCTCATTACAACAAATTTATTGAACAAGGGCTTACAAGAGAAATTGCTAGGACTAACTTAACACTTAATTATTACACGCAATTTTATTGGAAGGTAGATCTACATAACCTTCTTCATTTTTTAAAGCTTAGAGCTGATAAGCGTGCCCAACATGAAATTAGAGTCTATGCAGAAGTTATGTTGGATATAGTAAAGAAGTGGGTACCACTAGTCCACAGCGCCTTTGTTGAATACTGTTTAGAATCAGCCTGCATTTCAAGAACTGGCCTTGGGATAATTCGCAAATTAATTAGAGGAGAAAATGTTACTAGAGAAGAAAGCAATATTGGTAAAAGAGAATGGGAAGAGCTGATGTTTATACTTGATAAACAACCTGAAAGATAAAAGCATGTGCACTAATTTTTTCTGTTAGTTAATTTTCGTCCACCAGATCACATCTTACCCTTTACATCACATTAACTCATCACTTTTGTAGAACATTTCATTGAAATCACTTATAGTTCCAAAATCCTGATCTTTGATAAACAGATGATTATTTGCGACATAAGCTTCAGAAAGAGTAATTGGCTTTCCATCAAGCTTAGAATCTTGTATATAAATTTTATTATACAGAGCTATCATTTGATCATAATTGTATTTTCCAGTAGTATACTGACTACTTAAGTTTTGATAAAAATTATCTATATCTTGATCTTGAACCTGTAGCACCGCCTTATATTTACCAGTTCCAATAAATTCACCTGTCTTTATTTTCAAGGGGTGTTGTAGATAATCTACTTCATTATCCTCCATACTGTCTATAACGCTTGCTATGACGGCTTCTTCTTGTTTATTTTTATCATCTTCTTCTAGCGATCTTTTATCCCTATTTCTTTCCTCATTAGCAGGTTGTTCAGTCTGACTCGCTTGCATATCTGATTCATTTTCATGCCTTAAATGCCCTTCGCCGTTTAACTGAATCTTGATCCAATCTTTAAACTCCTGATTATAGCCCTTCAGCTTAGTTAGAAAATCCTCAAATAATTTATTATCTTGAGGTCTATTTGTACTGTGCATAGAAAGGCTTTTCAAAAAACTATCAAGGAGATCTGGATGTTTATGCTCAAGAAATTTTATTACCTGCTCTGCTTTTGAATAGTAATAATCTCCTTGGTTATTATTACGTAATATCTCGTCAGGTTTTAGAAACTTGCGTTGTATCGTAGAAAGAGCTTCGATATCCTCACGATCATTGACGTGCTTACCGTTTTCCACGCTTGCCATATAGTTAGCAACTCCTTCATGCATAGCTTTAGACAAAACATCGCCCGTACCATAATAAGAATTAATAATAGTCAAAGCGTGCCCCAACTCGTGCTTTAAAGTTTTACATGAGTAATCAAATTGATCCTGTAAGTAAAAATAAACATGAATTTCCGAACCGCGACCTTGGAGTGTTAAACCAGAGTGATCTTTAGCATCAATGTTCAACTCCTTAAGGTAATCTTCATAGTTGCTCCTTGTATTAAATACGAAAATGTTGACCTTACTTGGTATATTGTGCCAAGGCTGAGAATTATTAATGCCAAATGCTGAGTCAAAATCTCTTATGGCACCCTTGATAGTGTCTTTTATATTACTCAGCTTGTCCTGATTTAATTCTTTATTATCATACTTTATGTTTATTTGAAGCTTATGTTCACTGAGGGTAATAACTTCACTGTCTGGTACAAGATCTGCGGCAACTTTATTACCACTTCCTACATCCATCCACTGCTTAAATTCTCTCTCAATTCCTGAATTATTTAAAAGCTGCTTGAACCTCAACACTGCTTGTTCTTTACCAGAAGATATTTCAGTAAGCAGTTGTTTTATGAATTGAGGATGTTTTTCTTGCAAGAACGTTACTAAGCAATCTGCCATTCTATAATCATTAGCCATATTAGCTATTTTATAAGGTGTGTTGTATCCCGATTCTTGCATCTCATCGTATGTCTCTTTTATATAGTGCATATCATGAGTACTCTTCTTCTTAGCTGCATCATAACTCCACATAAAAAGCTTCACACCAGTACGTAAGACTTCAGGTACTTCATTCAAATTGCCAGTAGCGTACTCAAGAAATGCATCACTCATCTTTTCCATTAAAATTTTAGACTTCGCACAAAATAAACCATTTACATCTCCAATAATGAAAGTCTTTGCTATTGTACCGTCAGCTTCATGTACCCTTACCGTTCCACCACCCCATAGTTCATTATGGTCTTTGCCACCTGAAAGCTCCTTTATGTAAGCTTTATAATCGTCATAACTTTTCAGCACATAAAGTTGCAATTTCACTGGGCCGCTATTATAGTTTTTCTGTGAATAGAAATTCTCAGACCAAGCCTCATAAGTATCTTTTACAATTTGCTTTATATAATCAGGCGTATAGCTTATTAGTCCACCATATCTCACTTCTACTATAAGCTCATTGCTTATCACTACATCCTCTTTATTTGGAAACAGTTTTTCAATCAGCATTTGTGATTTATCATGCCCAAAATTTGTTTTGAATGCCATATTTACCTCTTAAAAACTTTTACTATAAATAAGCTTTAAAAAAGATCTATTAATTATGGGTTCAATTCTTGATTGACTCACTTATTACCATTTCCTTTTGCACAATTAGATAACTCTATAGACAATTGATCAACACTAAAAAGCTGATTCTTAGTGTTAAAATATTTAGCATAACTGTCAGAATTAAATTCAGATATTGGTAGAAACCAATTTTAAGTTCAGGGTAAGAACTCTTGTTAAGCACAAAAAACAAGTTTTCAAATCAACCAGCATATTACTACCAGGACTAACGAAATTAAAATATTTATCGCCTTCCAATCTTTCATGTGTTGATATTCCACTATATAGTATTTACTCGAATCAAGAATGACTTCCCTCCGCCACGTTGTAAAATTACTGCTGAACGTCCATCAACTATATCATAACTTTTTACCACTTTAAATAAGGTAATACACCTCTTTCTATAAACCCTTTTACTTCCTCATTCTTTCAATCTAACTCTTCTTCCGCTTGTTTTTCTCTCTTACCAAATTCACCTTCTTTCTTAGCATTTTCATTTTGTATCTGCAAAAATATATCTTGTATGGTTAAGCCATTTGCATTGCTTAGAAAGTTATCTAGCACACTTGATGCAATGGGTGACAATTCGCCCTGATCATTACATGCTTTTTCCTTTGTCTTATATTGATGATTGGGATTGTAGATTACAGCCAGAGGGTAAAATCCATAATCTACAATTGGCGTTCCATCAGATGATAGTTCTATTGAAAATCCGTTATGATCGAGTGGAAGATTGGAAACTAAATATCTATCATATCACCTCTGATGCATAGCTCACTTCCACCACTGTGTCCACTATATCTACTATAGTAGATATAAAAATTTTCATAATTAAGATCTAAGTAGTCATCTAGATTATCAAATTGAACTGTATTGCCAAGCTTTTCACGTAAAAGATTTTTATTCTCATTTGTAAGCTTTACACGCACAGAAAAATAATACCGGTCTTAAGTTCGCCTTTTTCTACTTGAAAGTTCAAAGTAATTGTACCGTTAATCATCAGTAATCTTCACAAATCGTATAAATTTATCAACTACCTTATTTATCAATTATAAGGTGTGTACTACAAAAAATATGTTAAACATTAAGATTTTTTCTATATCCAGACAAGGCAACTACAATTTGTGATTTCAGCGCATAACACTAAAATCCAGAAAAAACATGTTTAGGTTGCTATGTGAACGATATTAACGGTCGTTATACAACTTGTACAGCAGCTCCACTACAATATTTGTTTACTGCTTGTTTGTAGGTATCCTACACACCACCTAATGTTACCTGCAACTCCTGATAACAGCACAGCAGTTGCAATCATTCCGATAGCGGCAATTTTAGGCATAATCCCTATTGCAACTAGCGTAGCTCCTATAGCACCAAACAATAATGCTAAGCCTATTGTCCATCCCCCCGAAAAAGTTCCAGAAGGTTGTTGTTTTTGTGAAGAAATTATGCTTGTGTACTATAAGACAGTTGCTAGGTGCTTTATTTTCTGTGCAAATTATTATTACTTTCATCACTTGCAGACGTTTTTTGAAATGGAGTTGTACTACCTGTGAACATTTGTGAATCACTATCTATTGATTATTCCTGTTATATAGGAGTCTTACTTGTAATCGATTGTTCCAAAATTTGTTCATCATTATTTACATTTTTATCTATTTTTGATTGAAATGACTCTTAAACACTACACTATAACCTACATTATCAATTGTTGTTTCCAAAGTTGGATCTGGATCTTGATAGTAAGTTATAGTAGCAGTAGATACTTCAGGTTTACCTTTTATCGTTCTTTTTACCAGCTCTTTCTTTTCTATTTTATAAATATTAAACTGATCAGAAAAACTGAAGGCTAATCTATCTTTAAATACCTACTCAAAAAATCGTTCACAAAGCTGTTTTTATACATACAATGTGCTGTTCTACTACCTGGACTATACATATCCACAATTCTTATTGTAGTTTTTTGTTTTCTCGAAACTATTAACCTTTTCATTAGTGAGATACATTATACTTTTAGCTATCGCGGGATCGGTACTGCTAACTAAACTTCTAATATACTCTTTCATCTACTACTATGACTCTAATATTAAATCTCTCACGTCCGTATTCATTATCTATAACAGAACCTATTGTTGTTCTTCCAATTCTATTGCCTAGGATAACTATGGAACAGTAGATAACCTTTATATGCTTCTCGCACATCCTTATCATTTAAAAGTACTGTTGCCCTTTCTACATGTTATCTAAGCTTCTTTTCTGATACTTATTGAGATACCTTTTACTAAAGTTACCGTGATTACAATTATAACATTTTGTCACCATTTCCACATATCGAGATGCATCAAGCAAATATGAACTCCTACTATGCAGTTCAACAGCCGATACTGCATTTTGACTTACTGTATTTGGGCAAAAGGCATGTTCATAAGCTTTGTTTCTAGCTTTCTCAAATGTTAACCACCTTCAACAACAGGTATTCCCCTTATTTTCATTTCATTTTTCGGTAACAATTGGTCATTTGTAAAAGCAAGTGCTGAAAAAAGCGTCCAAGCATTGGTACCATGAGCAGCAAAAGTTCTCTTATCAATAAGGTATTTTCTTTTAAAATTCTCATTCATTTTAAACAACTGCTTTCCAATTAGATTGGTCTTCTGTTCTTCATAAAGTTCTTATGAAGTTCAGAAAATCCTATTAGTTTCTGTACATGAGACCCTTGCATATTTACCATCTTAGCTAAATAAACTTATATATACTAGTTTAACAAACCAATCCACAAAAATCAACTCAAAACTCTTAAAACAATGCTAAACTCAATTGCTATGGCAAGAACAGTTAATGTACTACTACCACTCCCAATTGACCAATTGTTTTCATATGCAGTTAAGGAAAACACTGACGTTTCAGTTGGAGATTATGTGGTGGTGCCATTTGGCAAAAAACGCTTGATCGGAATAGTTTGGAAGTATAGTAACAAGAACGATCAAGAATTAAAATTCATTGAGCAAAAGATCAATCTACCAAATATTAGACTAAAATTAATTGCATTTGCAGAGTGGGTTGCACAGTACAATGTAATACCTATTGGTATGCTTGCAAAAGTAATAATGGGAGGAGTGTTAAAAGTAAATCACCTAGATAAGCTAGTTCATGTTGAACAAGAGCAGGAAGTAAGTGAGATAAATTACCAACTAAACCCCGAACAGCAGATAGCCAGCAATAAAATAATAAGCAATTTGAATGAGTATTCAGTGACTTTGCTTGACGGTGAGACAGGATCTGGAAAAACGGAAGTTTATCTCTCTGTAATTGCACAATTGATTAAGAACTATAGCAGTACACCTGCCGCTCCAAATGCTGCTCGGACTTTATCATTTCAGTGCCCAGATACACAACTGTACAAACATTGCAATTTGGGTCCACCAGTAGGGTATCATCCCAGTACTCTAATATTGGGATCCAGCTTTCCACGCAATCTCATCAAAAACGTTCATTTTAACGTAAGAGCAGCCACTCCCATACCTAGTTTACAAACAAAATTTCTGGATTCCAGTGTTAGCTACTTACATGACATCTTTATGTTTAAGGCAAAACCCACTATAATATTCAACACATTGTCTTCGCCAAGTGCTGGAATGACACCAAAATATGTCGAAACGGCATCAAACAAAGGTAGTATACAAGTTTTAATCCTCCTACCTGAAATTGTTTTAACTTCACAATTGGTAAATCGTATTCGTAGTCAAACATCAAGAAACTTAGCTGAATGGCACTCAGGACTCACTTTAAAAACTCGCAGAAACAATTGGCTCAATACAGCAAATGGAAATGCGCAGATAATTATTGGTGCACGATCAGCACTTTTTTTGCCCTATAAAAACCTAAAATTGATCATCGTTGATGAAGAGCATGATTCATCTTTCAAACAAGAGCAGGGAACTATATATAATGCCCGGGATATGGCAATAATCTTGGCCAAAATCGAAAACATTCCAATAATTTTATCTTCAGCAACTCCATTACTTGAAACTATTTATCATGTTAAAAATGGAAATTACAACTATGTAAAGCTAGCTAAGCGATTCGGTGGCGCAGAATTGCCACTCATTAAAGTAGTGGATACAAGAAACAATAAGCAATGGATTTCCAATGAGCTTTTTGAAGGAATAAAACAGACCATAGAGAAAAAACAGCAGGTTATGCTTTTTTTAAACCGCAGAGGGTATGCACAACTTGCAGTTTGTAAAAAGTGTGGATATAAAATTCCCTGCTCGAACTGCGCTGTTTGGCTCGTATACCACAAGAAAAAAAATGCTCTTTTGTGTCATCATTGTTCTTACCAATTAAAACTTCCAGAGAAATGTTCTAATTGCCAAAGTAAACAGTCATTGTTTCTTTATGGCATAGGAATTGAAAGGTTACTTGAAGAAACAGTCAAGTTAATACCAAACGCAAAAACTGCGATTATAAGTAGCGATCAGAAGTCGGTTAGTAACGTTATTGACTTAGTGTTGAAGGAAGAGTTAAACATTATAATTGGCACGCAGATAATTGCTAAAGGGCACAACTTCCCTAAATTAACTTTGGTTGGTGTGATAAATGCAGATTTGAGTCTTGAAAATGCTGATCTAAGAGCAGCAGAAAAGACGTATCAGTTATTACATCAAGTTGCAGGAAGGTCTGGAAGGTTTAATGAAAAAGGAATGGTAATAGTGCAAACCAATCATCCTGAAAGTTCAGTAATAAAAGCATTGCAGCATCAAAAAAGGGACTCATTTTACGAAATCGAACTTGAGTCAAGGTACAAAGCTAAAATGCCTCCATTTAGTAGACTAATCGCACTTATAATTTGCGGTAAGAATCAGATTGCAACACAAAAAGCAGCAAATGAGATAGCGAGCTTCTTGCATAATCAATGTTTAAGCAAAAAGCTCCCGTCCTCTTCTTCTTTGTCATTCCAGTGCTTGACCCTAAAATCTAGAAAAAAAGAATTTGAAATTCTTGGTCCATCACCGGCAGCAATAAGTTTCTTAAATAATAAGTATCGGTATAGGGTATTGCTAAAAATATATAATAAACATAGTCTATCCGTACAAAAAAAGCTGAAATATTGGATTAAAAATTGTAACTTAAGTCCGAATATTATAGTAACAATAGATGTTGATCCTATAAGTTTTTTTTAATGATCACTTAAAACTAGATTACCTATAGCTAACCCAAGCAAGGTCTTCCTACATCATACTGCGGTTCATTCACGGTATTGTAAGTTAAAAGACTGAACAGCATCTCGGCCGCTAATGTGTAGCAGAACGGTGGTTGTCAGTAAACACTTCAGTTACAAATATTAAGAAATTTACCAAAAGGCAAAAAAACCACGTGGTGCTGGTTTTGACCCTGTAATAATTTAAATTGGCGCTGTAATAATTTGCTGACGCTTAGTCTAAGCGCAATTCGGCTGAATGCAGAAAAAATTCAAAAGACATGCAGACACTATAACTTGATATAATTCGCCAAAAAATACCTTAAGTCTTTTACTGAACTTCGTCACTGAACTCACGCAGATCAAAAATAAGTTGTGAGTCAGAAATACCCTTATTATCATTATAATGAGGCTTTAAATATGCAGAAGTAATTTTCTCCGTTGGAGTAAAAAATTTTTTTTATAGTTAACCAAAGTAAGATCAAGAGAGATTTACTACTTTCTCTATAAAGGGTTTGATGTTACCATTTACGAACTATACTAAACTTATTGAATGAACATTAACATAAAGAATTTAGTTCATGCTTTTTCCAAATTGCCAAGTCTAGGGCCATCATCATCAAGAAGGTTAGTTATACACTTACTCCAAAACAAGGAGAAAGTCATGCTACCTCTTGCATCTTCGATTAAAGAGCTGGCAGATCTTATAATAGAGTGTAAGGTTTGCGGAAATCTAGATACTCAATCACCTTGTTCTATTTGTACCAACCCAAAGCGTGACACTAAGCTAATGTGCGTAGTAGAAGAATTAGGCGACTTATGGGCATTTGAAAAAGGAAGTATATATTCAGGTATGTACCATGTTTTGGGCGGTAGATTATCAGCAATAAATGGCATAGGTCCAGAAAAACTCAACCTTGATAATATTTCTAAAAGAGTCACAGAGTTTAAAATTGAAGAGGTCATTATTGCAATTAATCCAACATTGGAGGGCCAAGTTACCGTACAGTATATAATTGAATCGCTAAAAAATTTAGATGTGAAAGTATCACGCCTTGCTTGTGGTATACCAATGGGTGGCGAAATTGATTACCTAGATGAAGGAACGTTAAAAGCAGCACTTACTTCAAGACAAGAATATGAGTCGAATATAAAATAGGACATGTACTTAAAAAACTTATATCGCTAATAACCTTCAGAAGAAAAGAAACAGGCCTACCACTCAAGGTGGTGGATTGGGAAAATGACCACCTAAACTATAAGCACTTTTCAGGTAAATTCAACACTATAATAAAAACAACTGGCCAGTTTTTTACAATAATATCTTTAGAAGGATATGCAGATGGGGCAAGACATTTTTTTGAAAGAGTGGGTAAAAGAGTTAAAGCAACAAAATGAAATTGCAGCTTATTGTAGCGCATGGAACACCAATGCATTGGACTAATCACTGCCTTCTTTTTTAAATCTTCTATTCGAAGACTTATTCGCGCCATATGAAGTAAAAAGAAGTGTTATATAACATTTCAAGAACATAAAACAAGGGCTATTTTCTTTAAACACACTAGAAAAGCTAATCAGTAAATCTCCACTTGCTATGCTTTCCATATTGCTTGACCCTACAAAAGGGGCCGATAGAAAAGACATTAGCTCTATACTGAGAGAGTTGAGTTCTCTTCAGAGAGAAGAGAAGAAACATTAAGGATTTAAAACACAATTAGTAAGAGTAGTTAATAGAATTAGGAAAGACAAAAACATCTACATAATGGTGGACAACCTTGATATATTCCATCATAAAGGTATTGCTGATTTTCTGGAATCTATAAAGTACATGCTTAACACAGAGAAGGACTTGTTCTCATTATTTCTGTCAGTAGAGATAAGAGTAATGTATATAAGGCTATTAACACAATACTTGGTAGAATTTTGATCTGAGATCTTTTATTGATCTCTTTTTACACTTATCAAAACAACCGATAAAAATTTTACATAAGAACTATTTTAAAATATAAAGTTACCGAAAAATTAAAAAGTTTAATTATAAACAATTTTATATTTTATATAGAAAGTCTACCGCTATTGTTAGAAACAATAAAACACTGCGTAAAAAAAATAAAACTATGTCTTTTAAACTATATAAAGGAAGAATTGCCCGCCCCAAATTTGTTTTCGTTTCTGATAACACTATAATCAATAGGTATCAACGTATATGAGGGACTGGATTACTCATATCAGAAGGCATTAGAAAAAATTGAAAATGAATATAGACCTGCAGTGTTGAACTACATAAATAGCCAGGAAGAATGGGAAAAGCTTAAAACCTTTTTTAAGGCTGCTTTTAAAGAGAAAGGCTCAGAGGCCACAAGCTCATGAAGCAAATATAAGGAACATTCTGTTTTGAAAGTACCCCTGCCTTTGTGCATCAAAAACAGGGGTAACATTTAGTAACCACGGTCACCTTCATTTAGAAACTTCTGACAAAAGCTCTTGTTTATGTGTAGTACTAGATTGCTCTTTATTCATATTGTTAAACAAATTAATCTTCTCTTTTACAGGTATTAAATTTGCACTTGAAGAATTTTTTGATTTCTGAGCAGTATTAGTATTTTTAATAACCTGCTGCATTGTTGGACTAAACCCTCTAACATTGTGCTATCCACTATTTTACCGCTGTCACTAAAAGCGGTTGTCGATACTCTACTTCCCTGTAGTTTCAAAGTATGGAGTAGAGCCATTCACCCCTTCAATAACATGCCACAAACAATATTTAACGACACATTTATATGTTTAAATTGTTTACTAAAACTCTTATTCTGAGCATCCTGCTCAAAAATTGCTTTTATTCCAGCAAATCTAGCTTGATAAGATTTTGGGAGAACAGGTGGAGCAATCTTTCCGAGTTTTATTACTTTTTCTAACTCATTCTACGACTATAACTCAGTTTCTGGCGCTCTTGCGCGGTACCTGCGGAGCAATCATACCTTATTGAGTTAACCTTTCCTTTGTTTTTAGGAAAAACTTTTAGATTATTTTTTTCTACTGTAGTAGTCATTTTTTTACCTCTAAGCCTATCAACCAATAGAATTATAAACTTAAAGATATTAATTTTATAATAACAATGCCGATAGACTAAATATTTACTCTAGCTTCAATAAGCATTGCCAGAGGATTCTCTATATAATGTTTAAAGGCGTTTAAAAATTTTGCTCCTAACACCCCGTCAACTGCTCTGTGGTCAACAGAAAGCGTTACTGTTATTATCTCTACTATCTCTATTTTTTCATCGATAACAATAGGCTGCTTTTTAGATGTACCAATAGCCATAATACAAGACTGTGGTGGATTGATTATAGCACTAAAAGTTTTTATACTGAACATTCCTAAGTTGGAGATAGTAAATCCGCCTCCTTGAAATTCTTCTGGTCCCAATTTTCCAGACCTCGCTCTGATTACTAGATCTTTCACTTCTTTTGATATAGACAAAATACCTTTTTCATCAGCATTTTTCACTATAGGAGTAATGAGTCCATCTTCAAGTGCTACAGCGATTGAAATATCTATATTTGCATACCTCAGTATTTTATTATCTATCCACGAAGAATTTATATCAGGAAATTTTTTCATGCTGAAAGCCACAGCTTTTATAATTAAGTCATTAATTGTTACTTTATTGTTTTTATCTGCTGAGTTAATCTCATTTTTGAGCGATATTAGCTTATCAACTTGGCACTCCACAGTTAAGTAAAAATGTGGAATATTCTGTTTAGCCTCAATGAGGCGTTGCGCTATCACTTGGCGCATGTTGCTTACTTCAAGTATAGTATCTTCATCCGATCTTTCACGATTTTTAATTTGTACACCACTATCTAAAAACCCCAGTACATCAGCTTTAATAATACGGCCATATGGCCCAGTACCCTTTAACCGTCTAACATTGATCCCTTCATTCTGAGCTATTTTTTTAGCTAATGGGCTTACTTTTATCCTACTTTCTATTGTCTTAGTACCCTCTTCCTTCTTAGATTCCTGTGTCAAGCACTGAGATGACATCGAAGGGTTGAATGATACTGAAGAGGTGGTTACAACTTTCTCCTTAACCTCAATATTGACAGCAGGAACTGAAACATAGTTATCAATCGCACTTTTGTCTTCCCCTTCTTCCAGCATTAGAGCTATCAGCTGATTAACAGGCACGCCGCTTGTTCCTTCCGACACTAAAATTTTCGCTAAAACCCCTCTATCTACAGATTCAAACTCCATTATGGCTTTATCAGTCTCTATTTCAGCAATTACATCACCTACTTCAACTCTATCTTGCTCTTTCTTACACCACTTCACAATCTTTCCCCCAGTTTTACTCATCGTTGGAGAAAGAGCAGGCATTAATATTTCTATAGGCATTTATTATAAGTTTAAAATCTATTCAATTTTTAATTTACTCTTTATCTTGTGTTTGTGTCAATCTAATCGTAAATTATGATGAACAAATTTACCATAAGGTCTGTGACATCAATGAAGACTGTGAGTGGACAAAAATTAGTCTACTTAGCGATAAGCGCTATGCGATGACAAAAGAAAATATTCATGAATATCAAAACAGAGTACAGGCAGTAAGATTACTATGAAAACAGATGAGTCTGTTATAATGAGAATAAAAAAGTACAGTAAAGAATGGTGCCTGCTATCCTCTTCAAAAAGTAAAGCTTGGGTACAAAAAAAGCATATATATGGGATTGATTAGGTTAAAAAGGATCTTGACTGGCAGTAGTTCCTGAATCTTCTGTAGCATGCTCCTTGTATGAAGTAGAAGGTTCTTCACACTCCGGAAAGTTACTCTCCTGTACAGAGTATTACATTGCCCACAGAAACTTCTTAACGTCTCTTCAGCAGATGAATTTAAAATTTGTATAATAGACCTTTCACTTTGTCCTTTTGGTGATTGATCAATCCTAGAAATCAGCCCAGAAACCCTGCTATCTTCTTTTTCAGCTTCACTTTTTATTTTACTTTTTATACTTGCAATGTTACCTTGGTCGATTTCCTTTTTTGTTATATTGAATGAACTTGCAATACCTTGATACTTGATCTTGCAATCGCCACTACCAACTATACAAAGAGTAATAGAGTCAGATAGCTCACTTGCAGCCTGCTTATGTATGGCGTAAGCCAAATAATTATCATGGTATTCAACGTTAAGTTGTTGTTCTATTAACTTAGAAATTTTACTTTTTAGAGACATAAAGTACCCCTCCTTATAGCCGCACCTCTCCGTTAAAAAACAGCAATTAAACCTAAACAACAAGCTTATACATGCTTTATTTTAACTAATTATTAAAGCAAGAGGTAGAATCTATACCTTTCAGGTATTTTAGCTATAATTCAGAATCTTTTGGCTATAGCCCTAATAATTTCTTTTTGATTTCTTCCTCTATCTCCCTAGTTATACCGGGATAAAGTTTTTCAATTAAACTGCTAACACTAACATTACTATTCTGGTCCACAAGAGCATTAATTATTTCTTCCACTTTTTTACCATCAATCTGTACAGATTTAATAATAACATAACCAGGAGAGCCTCTGCCATAGGTTTGATTAATGTCATCAATACAGCCACCTGCACCAGGATTACTGCTCTTAAAACCACTGCTACATTTTACCTTTTCATACTTGATTTTACTATCTTTTATATATGCTACTTGATTGTCTTCAGTAAAATTTTTATCTGTTACTATTGTTGGATTTCCTAATATCTTTAAATTACCTAAATTATTATGGATCTTCGTCTTCTTATACTCCTTTCCACCGTACATCCTATATTTGCCACCACCTGCAACAGTAATTAAATCTTTACAGTTTGCTTCTGAAGAGTCTTTGCACATTTTTATGAAAGTTGGTCCACCATCCTTATTGGATATATGACTTGTGAGTCCACCACCCCCCTCTGTAGCTTGAGCTCTAATTATAGGATATTCAGGATCAACTTTTAATTGAATTTTGATATAATCTCCTGGCATTCCTGGTCTACTTTCCATAGAGTGAGCTGCATTTTTTACATGACCTGCTTCACCACCTCCCCATGCTTCTATTTCAATATAACCGTATTTTGATAAATCACCTGTATAATTATTATCACCTAAAAAGGTATAAGGTTGCGGCAAATTTTTATTTTTCAGCCGTTTGTTTATTGTATCCAGCACCTTTTTCTTCACACTCTCCAAGTCAAGCTTACATAATTTATCAGCGTAAAAGACCTCTGTTCTGTTTACCTTAATTGGTCGATCTTTTAATTGTGTGCACTTCTGTACTTCATTTTTTTCATTTCTCAATGTTCTGCCATTTTTGTCTTTACAATCCACTTCCTCATATCTTAAGTAAAATGGACTACCATCTTTTTTATTTAAATATTGTTCTAAATCTGTCAATCTATATACTACTTTCAGTCCTTTATTAGATGCAAATGCTTTATCTATTTCATCATTTCTTTCTACACAGTAACTGCACTTTTCTTTCTCCTGTTTATTTTCGTCAGGGAAGAAAACATACCCTTGCTTGTTGAATATCATTTCGTCTAACTGTTTTTGAGGTCTTTTTAACAGGTCAATTATCTCCTTTTCCTTGCTTGGAAGATAATAGAACTGATTTGATTCCTTTGAATAAACAGCATTGTATTTAATATACCTCGCTCCTATTGATTTTAGCGATATTATCTCACCATCTCTCTCAAGAACAAACTCTTCTGGCTCTGGTTTCCAGCCAGAAAGGCAAAGCATTTTACCATTAGAATTTTCTTGATCTTTTACTCTCATATATCTCACTTCTATCTTTGGTCGTCCCATATTATCCAATTCCCACTTAGTAGATCCAATTTCACTGTTTTCCTTGGAATTTGTTATACTGTAGCTCTTACCATCAGGAAACTGGATCCCAATATTAGGAGTAAGCCCATATTTTTCTAAAACTTCAAACTGAGGGTTCTTTCTTAATATACCTTCTATAACATCAGTGATATTACCTTCATTATTATTACTATTAGTTGTTTTCTTTACTATCCTCGGTTTGACTACTTTCAAAGATAGAGGGCCAATGTTTGTTGAAGAACCAGTATTAACATAGAAAGCATTTGCACCCATCTTCATTTTTACCTCCAGTGTATTTTCATCTACTATCTCTACCCTTTCAGGTTCTGGAGCAGGTGGGGCCGGAAAACAGCTGACAGACTGGAGATTTTCTTTATCCATATTTTGAGTTCCATAGTATTCAGCACAGAGCTGATCCTTTTTTCTATAGGTCTTGAAGTAATAAGTAGTACCCTTACCATCTTCAACCTCGTGTGAAGTTCTTTGGAAATCCAATTCTTTTTTTTCTAATTTACCAATGATTACCCTAACTCTTGGGTTAAAGTAATCATTGTCCTTATTTGTTATAGGGACAATTTTAACCTGTGGAAGTAACATTCCAAGTTGTTCACAGAATGGAGGTGGACCAGGTGCAAGTGGTATAGGAGCACACTTTATCTTTTGCTTTCCTTCATTCCATGATGAACAAGTATCACAAGCTTTTCCCATATTCCCTAGATGGAAAATGTTTTCTCCTGAAAACACTCTAGCACCCCATGAAGAAATTCCTGACATACAAGACCCTTTTTGACTGCAAGCGCATATTTTAGGAGAATTAGAAAATTTTACTTTCTCTTCATCAGTAACATTATCTGCCCATTCCCACTTAAGGCCCTTCGCAATTCCTTCTTTGATCTTTTCACTGTTATCTGTCCTAATCGTCCCATCAGCTAATATTTTATCTCCTTCCCAATCGATAAAAACCGCAGCAGAAACTCCAGCACCTGTACTTTGTGTTCCATATATCTGGCGGCAGGATGTTCCACTAGGTAATATATAACAATTATTTTTTCCTTCGTAATCACAGACCTGAATCTTTGGGTCAAAATAACCATCAGTTCCTTGGTCTTTTACCTGCCTTACTGTAATGTATTGGTATAATCTTTCATCAACCTGAAAACTTCCAGCAGTACCAAAACTAAAAATTTTTATAAAACCCTCTAAAGCTTTTTTACCCCCAGCTTCAAATTTAGTATTATTCTCTACAAAAGGCGGGCAATCAGCATATCCTTGACATGAGAGATAAAATGTCAAAAAGAATATTAATAAAAAATTAAGTCTTACACTTTCCATAGAACACTGGTAACCACTTATTCACTTCTTCTCCTTTTTCTTTTATTGCTTCATACATATATTTTATAGTCTCTTTGTTAGCTGAGAGCACATGTATTTCTTGTATATTCTTCAAATCTAAATTTAAAGTTACTAATCCTTTATACTGCTTTATCAAAAATAAACCTTCTTGAGTTGGTGTTTGCAAAATTATATTCAGCTCCTCTTTTGATAGGGAAAATGCTTTCATATACAACCTATTTGCATTGAAGTTCGGCATTAAAATTCTTGTATCAACATGCTTATCCAAATATTGAGTAAATTCGCTAGCAAATGCTAGGTTTAAGTTCTCAGTACTCAAAATTACCACAACGTTTAATTCTGTCATCCTTTGCATCCAATTATCGAACCCTTCCTCTGTAGGAAAAATACTACTTATCTCCCATGCTTCATCCAAAACAAGTATTGCAGGTGAGCCATCACATTGTGCCTCAAAAGAGTATAAAAAATAGTAAAGTATCACGGACATACATTCTTTGTGCTTTGTGAGGTTTGCAGTGTTGAGAGATATAGTCTTTATTTTCCAGTCAATATCTGATTCATCACTATCCTGGAATAAGTAAGCAAACTCACCATCACCACACCATTTACTTATCTTACCTTTCAAGAGCAAGAGCATCTCAGAAATTCGCGAAATAGAACGCGATTCTCTAGGTATAGCAAATATAGAATCTACAACTTTTTTTATCTTTTCTTTTATACCTAACGAGCTAGTATCGGCCACCATTCTTTTGATCAGTTCAACCAGCATACTACGGTTGGAAGCACTATCTTCAATGTTTAATGGGTTAAATTTTAGGCTTTTATTTTTATATTTCGGATCGATTATATAATACTTACCACTCACTGCTTTGGTAAAAATTATTGATTTTCCGGTGTTATCTAATATGATAATTCTAGGATTAAATTTTCTTGACTCTGATAATAGAAAATTAATCAATGAGGTCCTACCCGAATTTGGAGCTCCAAGTATCGTAGTGTGACCATTGTTTTTCTTTCCATGAAAATTAAAGAAGTAAGGACTCCCCTTTTTTGAAAAAAAGACTGTTACTGCTTCTTTCCACCTTCCACCTTTTAATGTACCTGAAGTAAAATCATGTAGCATAGCAAAACTGCAAGCATATTTTGCTAATATATTTTTCGGTTGTGTAACAAAAGCAAAATTACCTGGAAGTTGTGCCCAAAAATGATTTTCCATATGAAGGTCAGTTCTGAACATCATCAAACCAATTAACGACATCACGGAGGACAAACTACTAATATTCTCGGCCAATCTATTTCTATCATCTGCAAAAATCGTAAAAATAATTTTCTGTTGGCAAAAGTCTATAGTAGAAGTTCCTTCAAGTTCTATTATTTCTTTTATTTCTGAATTCCTAAGCAAGGTATTATCTTCACTGACTTGCAGCATATTAATTTGTTTTTTAAATTCTTTCATCGCTTTGTTATTACTAGTAAATATTATTATTTCTGTAATAATGAGCTCAGAGTCAAGTTGCAAGCACCTGTCTATATTCCCCAGGGGAATTTCCCGATATTCCTTTATACAAAAAACAGAACCAAACTTCTGCTGATTTTCAAATATTGTTTGAAACGTGTTAAAACCAAAGGCTATCTTTAAATTTTTAATATATTGCGATAGATCCCTTTCACATATTGGATGATCTTTGTGTGTTAATGTAACAATATAATGGAGAAACTCTATCATTTCAGAATATACTTTATCTCCATTAAACCTCAGAGCCAGCTTTTTGGCCCCAAAAGGTTCTAAGTCACTTTGAATTAAGTCAGTTACCCTCTGTAATTCCTGATGGTTTTCTTGTAAAGATAGCTTATGCTTATTTCTTATCCCACCAAAAAAAAATGAATTATTACTATGCTTATTAAAATCGCTAACCAATATTACAATGTATAACTCGTTTATATATCGTAATTTACTATTAGTGAGTTTATCAAGCCACGTTGAATGTAGCTTATCAGAAAAGTCTCCAGTTTTATTCCATTTCAAGCTCAGTTTATTGCGCTTCCTAACAGTATGAATCCAAACGGTAAAATACAGGCTATCAATATTTTTTGATATGCTTTTTCTAATCTCAGTTCTAAGGTCACTGTAGTTATCAGCAGAGGAGTAATCTTCTAATTTTATTATCTTTAACAACTCCCCCTGTTTTGTCAGTATAGTTTCTTCATCGTAATGACAAGCATAAGGAATAAAATCTAAATCAATACTCTCTATTAATGCTAAGTTGTTCTTTTTTTCAAATTTAGGATTAATTGTTGGTGTTTTTACCTGCATACAATATCATGCGTATTTAATAAAGATAATTCTACAAGTGATACTTAATTTTTATCTTTTTTTTACTATCAGGTTGCATTTTTACAAAGTTAAACTTTTCTTTCAAGTAATCCGTTGTCTTTTCTATGCTACCTAACATCATAACCAGTACACCAAACATTATCATAAAAAAGATCAGGCCCCTAAACACTACTGCAAGTACCACTGCAGCTATACATAGCCCTATGATTATTGAAGGACTCATATTTTCTACAGTACCTTTTACTGAAAATGAAGAAACAAAATTTTTTACCGTTTCTTGTATATCCTTTAACTCATCGCCCACCGAACCTGCTTCGCTAGAATATGATGAAAAAATAAAGCTTAACAGGGCTATAAAAATCAAAACTTTATTCAATTGAATGTGCATCAACTAAATACCTTCCAAACATCTTCTGATTATAATAACCTTCATATCAATAGGCAAGGGATGAATTTACTTATTCACTATAAGTAAACACATGTTTAATTTTTACCACCTTAAACATGCAGTAGGCTTCTTTCATTATTAATAACAGGACTCGAATTGGTGTACATTAATTTACTTGAAGGAGGGAGAGTTAAATACCATACAGCTACTGCTGCTGTAGCAAACACTACAGCTATAACAGACAATCCTAGAAACAATGCTCTCGATTTTATTACTACTGCCCCAACAAAACACCCAATTGCTAAAAGAGCACAACCTGTTGTAAATGTACCGTAAAATTCTCTGTTACTGAGTTGTTCTTTAGGTAGAATATTTTCACCTTTTTTTTCATTCATAGGAAGTTTCTGCATGGTAATATCTTCTACGTTCTTTTTCTTCTTAGGAGGTTGTACTGGACTTACCTTGCTGACCTGGTTTTTGTTTTCTTGCACCTGCAGCTCTTCTCTTGCAGTCTGGTCTAGTTTCATTTGGTTCTCATTTTCTTCTTTTTGTAGATTGTTATCTTCTTCAGCAGAGCTTAATATTGAGCTTACATTACTCCTTTCACTACCTAATGGTGACTCTAAACCGTCTTCACTTAATCCAGGCAAACTTACTCCACTATCTGCACCACTACCACTATTGAGTTCAGAAGCATTTGTTTCTGGTTCTAAAGTATCCATTTTTGTAGGTAATTTTTCTCCAAAATTAAATTGACTATTATCTCTTAGATTGGGTAAGCTTCTCCAACATTTTAGACTTGTTTCTTCACATGTATTACCTGATTCTGAATTTTCAGCAGTGCAACTAAGGGTATTGTCTGCCCCATTTGCAGATTGTTCATTTGTTTCTGCATTAGAATGACTTTCATTACTGTTCTTGCTAACAGCATCTGAAGTTATTAATTTCATAATTATTTGTTCTATTTTTATTTTTTCTATTAGGTTTAGTTCTTTTGATTTTATTATTTCTCTTTTCAACGCTGGAAGAAAGTGTTGGATATAATTATTATAATATTTCTCTTGTTCTATCAGTAATTCTCCTAATTTAGTTAATACCTCAGGACTAGCTCCTTTCTTGAACAACTTTTTGCATTTCCTGGGAGTCTTATCTTGTTCACTCTCTTGATTTTCTCGATAGTCTTTTTTTGTCACCCTTTTTTTTATAACTTTGCACAATTCTTCTGTTTTTGATGCTGAATAACACTTTACCCCTTCCAAGGCCCGTGAATTTTTAGTAGAATTGTCAAAAGAGTTGTAAGGATTACTCCCTGTTAAATTAAAAACTATCGCTACATTATCATCCACAGTATTCCTTCATATATAACAAAATGTATAGATACTTTTTCAGCGTTAATTTTACATTAAAATCGGATAACTATTCCCTACCGTAGGAAATTATGGCAACTTGTCTACTGGTTAACTACTTGCCTTGCTAATGATTAGGTCTCCTACTTTTACAGATTTACTTTCAATATAATTGCTTGCCTGTTGAATTAAAATATCTATCACTTCTTTTACAGGCTTTTCCTTATCAACCATACCGACACTTTGACCAGCCATTAAAGATCCCGTTTCGATGTCTCCTTCAATCACCGCTCCTCTTAAGGCTCCAGCCCAGAATTTCTCTATCTCAAGCTGTCCATCTTCTTTTGAGATCTGTCCCTTGTGATATTTATCAATAATTTCTTTTTGGTATTGCATAAAATCATCACTTGCTTTATTGGCTATGGCTCTTACTGGAATAACAGGAAAATCAGCACTTATCTGTACAGAAGATATTGCATCACGTGCAGCTGATTTAATAAATACTTCCTTAAAATTCTTGTGGGCAATCGATTCATTAGTGCAAACAAATAATGTGCCTATTTGACAGCCACTTGCTCCCATCTCTAGGTAATTTACTATCATTTCTCCCCTTCCTATTCCACCTGCAACAAACACTGGTACTCGCTCATCTTTAAAATAAGGTAATATCTCCTGCGAAAGAACAGAAGTGCTGACTGGACCTATGTGCCCACCTGCTTCCATTCCCTCTATTATTAACGCATCTACCCCCATTTTTACTAACCTCTTTGCAAGGCTCAATGATGGTGCAAAACACATAACTTCAATGCCCACATTTTTGATTTTTTCTATATTAGGCTTTACCGGTAGTCCGCCAGCAAGAACTATATGGCTCACTTTTGCTTCAATACATACATCTATCAGCTCACTCAAGTTTGGGTGCATAGTAATTAGATTTACACCAAATGGCTTGTTGGTTAACTTCTGTGTCTCTATAATTTCTTTTTCCAGTAAGTCTGAAGACATCGCACCACATGCAATTACACCAAAGCCACCAGCGTTTGAGATTGCTGAAACCAAATTTCTCTCTGAAACCCAGCTCATAGCACCACCCATTATTGCAAACTCACTACCAAGAAAATCTGTTCCTTTTTTCCAGAGGTTACTCAACATACAACCTATATAATGCGTTTAAGAATGTTTTGTTTATCTATAAATATGTGCTTTAAAGCACCAAGTATATGTAAGATTATAAAAAACACCGTAAAGTATGCAAGTATCGAGTGTAGCAAATTAGCTGCATTCGCTAGATCTTTGTCTTCATTAATCAACAAAGGAACATGAAAAAGATACTTGATCTTTATGCTAGAGGCAGAAGATATGACATAACCAGATAATGGCATCAATATCATTAAAGAATACAAAATAAAGTGTACTGTTCTACTTACATTAATTACAAATCGAGAAAAACTTGCTGGAAATGTTGGATCACAAGCAAAAATACGAAAAAACATGCGTAATATAATTAGTCCAAGAACATTAATCCCACAAGCCTTATGAACAGTGTATATGCTGAATTTAATTTCATTACTAACCGGCAAGCTTTTCATGTAAAACCCAGAGCAAAGCATACCAACAATAAAAACAGCCATTAACCAATGAATAATCCTTAACCCTAAGTTATATTTACTATTTCGCATTTGATTGATCTAAAATAGAACCCATATATAGAACTTATATAGTAGAAAAACTATTTTTCAATCAAAACTATTTGTACAAAATCTTGCTGCATTAATTAACATTTGTGCAACTGTTGTACATGACGCATAACTATACAAACATTGCAATTTAAAAGACCATATAGCCCATAGAAATGTAAAAACTACTTGACAAACTTCGCTAGCTTCCTTTGTTATAGCACTGAAGGTATTCAGTTATCTTCAATCTGTACAGATTAAATGACGAAGTATCACGTAGCTGGTATCTTATGTTTAATTTTTGCACTATATGTACCTTATGTCCTCACAACATTTCCAGGTTTTTACCTATATAAGCTGAAACTCGCTTATAAAGCGTTTAAGACAGTATAGTATGCCAATTTGCAGAATTAGAGAGTAAAGGCTACCTAATATGGGGTTTCTTTTGCCTTTTTTCTCATTGGTAAATTTCTTAAGATTTTATAACTGAGAGTTAGTTGTAATTCATGAAACCAATTTGTTGTGTGAATTATCTTATTAAAGTAAATATTCATGCAATTGTTGTGGGTGATATTTGGATGGCACAACCATGAAAGTTATCTTAATACTATAAGGTTCGTAAGTCGGTATTTAAATTTACCTCTCCTATTTAGCCAATTCCTATTAAAATTAGGAAAAATAATTCTGGCTTTTATAAAAACTACATATGTATATCAATTCTGCGATCACAGTACTGGTAGGTGAGTAGAAAGGTGTGTTGCATGTGACAATTTGTTAAAGAAATAGTGATAAAAACAGATACAAGAAATATATTTGTACCAACTTCAATAAAGGCGTTATCGGATAGTGAAACTATTACCTCGGACCATTTTTTAACAGGAATAGAATAATTAGATAGAGTTTTTGGTGAGAGTATTGTTCAAGATGCAAGCATTTTTGATTGGTAGTGAACCTGGCATTGGGAAATCTACCCTTTTGCTTAGAACTGCAGCCAATGTTGCACAATTTTAATCCTTCGAATGTCTTTATATATACCTGGTAAGGAATCTCTAGAGCAAGTGAGCCTAGAACAAAGCATCTTAGAATAAAATGAACGAAAATCAAGTTCTCATCTACAGTATCTTTAGCTAATGTAGTAGTGACAATAGAAAGAAAACAAAAGCATTAGATTTTTAATAATTGATTCCATCAAACAATGTATGATAGTAAAATTACATCAGCACTAGGCACTGTAAATCAGGTACGTACTTGTGTTCATGAATTAACCGTTCTTGTAAAACAATACGGTATTTACTTTAGTTGGCCATATAACCAAGGACAGACAAATAGCAGGACCAAAAACTTTGGAACATATGGTGGATATAGTACTATATTTTGAGGGTGAAAACAGCAATCAATATCATATTTTGCATGTTATAAAAATAGATTTGGCCCTACAAATGAAGTGGTATTTTGAAATGTCTGAAGCTGGATTATTATCTATTGAAAATCCATCATCATTATTTCTAGCAGGTAATACTGACGATAGAGAAGTTGTTGACAGTGCTGTTATTTGTAGGAATTGAGGATTCCAGACCGATTTTGATGGAAGTTCAAGTGTTAACAGCGGAATAGACACGGAAAACTCAAGAAGAGCAGTAATTGGATGAAATATCAACCGATTGGCTATTATCATTGCAGTGCTAAATGCTCGTTGCAAAATGTCCCTGCATGAAAAAGAAGTGTATCTGAACATTGTATGAGGATTGAAAATACAAGAACCATCGGTTGATCTTGCCGTTGCTGACTCTCTTATTTCAAGCATAGTAAGTTTACTGCTGCCAACTTCTTCAATAATTTGCAGTAAAGTTGCACTTTTAGGTAAGATTAGACATATCTCATATGCTGATCTGAGGCTAAAGAAGCAAAAAAATTAGGATTTCAAAAAGCAATTATGCTTCTCACAATATCAAAATAATTAAGCTTGGCCACATAAAGGAATTAAATGAGATCTTTAATCACAGCCAAATAGCGCTTTAGCAAATTCTTTACTAGTGAATTCCCTCAAGTCCTCTATACTCTCACCAATTCCTATAGCGTGTAACTTTACTCTATAAGTTTCTGCAAGCCCAATCACTACTCCTCCCTTAGCAGTACCATCTAGTTTTGTTATAATTAATCCTGTAACACTAACCATTTTACTAAATGCCTCTAATTGGCTATAAGCATTTTGACCGGTAGTCGCATCAAGAACCAAAATAACATCATGAGGAGCAGTGCCATCCAATTTCTTTATCGTTCTATATATCTTTGATAACTCCTCCATAAGATTAACATTATTTTGTAGCCTGCCTGCTGTATCAATCAGAACAACATCTACGCTACCTTTTATAGCTTGACTTACAGCTCTATATGCCACACTTGCAGAATCATTGCCATACTCTCCAGTAACAATAAAGCAATCAGAACGTTCTGCCCAGATGTTTAACTGTTCACTAGCAGCAGCTCTAAACGTGTCACACGCAACGAGCATGACGGATTTTCCCATATTCTTATATTTATACGCAAGCTTACCTATAGTTGTGGTTTTACCATTACCATTTACTCCGCACACCATTATTATATGTGGGTTTTTGTCTAAAATTAGTGGTTGCACAACAGGGTTTAATATCGCTTCTATTTCGCTCATTAGCTGCTGTGTGATAATATTATGCTCAACTTCTTTATCAAATTTGATGCTCGCGAGCCTATCAATAATCAACTTGGAAGTTTTATGACCAATATCCATGCTAATGAGCAGTTCCTCTAATTCATCCAAAAGCGATTGATCTAACTTTTTTTTGGCAGAAAAAATACTTTTCACTCCATCACTGAAGCGAGAAGAAGTTTTTAACAAGCCTCTATAAAGGTTACTAAACAAACTCAAGGGAATACTCCTTTTAAAATTACAATATAAAGAATGACATGCACTACGTGTACTTGTAAAGTTAAATACAACGTTTTACGTGCATTCTTAAAGTAAAATGCACGCGAAACTAGTGTTTTCACTTTAATTTTTAACCTAAATATGTTATAATACAGGATGGTAATTTACAGGTAATCTTATGAGTTATAATGAGAAAATTTTGGACCATTATGAAAATCCAAGGAATGTTGGTTCTTTGGACAAAAATGATCCGAGTGTTGGCACTGGTTTAGTTGGTGCACCATCATGCGGTGATGTGATGAAATTGCAAATAAAGGTCAATGACAAAGGTGTTATTGAAGATGCGAAATTTAAAACTTTTGGTTGTGGTTCTGCTATTGCCTCAAGCTCTTTACTAACAGAAATGATCAAAGGTAAAACTATTGAAGATGTAACAAAGATAAAGAACACCCAAATAGTGGAAGAGTTATCTTTGCCCCCAGTGAAGGTACACTGCTCGGTACTTGCTGAAGACGCTATAAAAGCCGCTATTCATGATTATCAAAGTAAACATAGTAAAAATGAAAGCTAAAAAGTTATGAGTGAATATCAAGGAGTAAATACTGTAAAGAAAGATAGAAAACCTATCACCATAACTGCAAATGCAGTGGAGAGGATAAGATATTTATTGGATCAAAAACAGTATACTAACCTTGAGAGATCAGAAGAAGCAATAGGAATAAGAGTCTTAATTAAACAAAAAGGATGTTCTGGTTTAAAATACGATATTGAATATGCGTATGATATACACCCTTTAGAGTCAGTAATTGAAGAAAGCTGTAGTGATGGTCAAAAAGTTAAAGTGTTGATCGATCCAAAATCTGTCATGTTTATTCTCGGCTCTGAAATGGATTATGTAGAAGAAAAATTCTCATCTGGTTTTGTTTTCAAAAACCCTAATGAGAAAGGAAAATGTGGTTGTGGGGAGAGTTTTCATGTCTAGCAATTATTTTGCATTGTTTAAAATTGAACCAGCTTTTAACATCAGCCTTGATGAGCTAGAGAAAAAATATATTGAGCTAAGCAAAACTGATATAAATGAAAGACAGTCCCAAAACATGGAAAATATCAACAAAGCTTATCAGGTGCTAAAGTCACCTCTAAAACGTGCGGAGCATTTGCTGAACCTTTTCGGTGTAAGAAGCCAAGAGGATCAACATAACTTTGAGATATTAAATGAATCAATGGAAATAAGAGAATACTTACTGGATTGCAACAATCTGCAACTTGCAAGTGGTATGATTGATGAAAAAATAAAAGATTGTATTAAAAATCTAACTAATAATTTTGCCGTAAAAAATTTTGATGAAGCGGCAATGCAAGTTTTGAGATTGAAATACTTATATAAGTCATTTGAAGAGATAAAAAATGAGACCAATTCAAATTTCTGAACCAAATTCAAATGAAGTAGTTTTTGGTATAGACCTTGGTACTACCAACTCTTTAATTGCTGTGGTAAATAAAGCTGGCAACGTGGAGATATTTACAGATGAGCAGGGAAGAGAGCTACTGCCTTCTGTTATTTCATATGAAAATAACACATTAAAAACCGGCTATGATGTTGGCCAAAACGCTATCTATCCCATAAAACGCCTGATGGGTAAAAGTGTTGAAGACTTAAATAAAGAAGGTATCAATCTCGAAATAGATAATGAAAGTGAGAAAATTATCAGGGTAAAATGCTCGGAGGATAAGTATCTCACTCCTATTGAGATTTCTGCTGAGATATTAAAAGCTTTGTGTGAAAGAGTAAAAAAGTCCACAGGAATGGAAGTAAGAAAAGCGGTGATTACTGTTCCAGCTTACTTTGATGATTCAGCACGTAATGCAACAAAATATGCAGCAAAATTAGCTGGCATAGAGGTTCTTCGCCTCATTAATGAGCCAACCGCAGCAGCACTTTCTTATTCTATTGCAAAGAACAATAACAGTGGAATATATGCAGTTTACGACCTTGGCGGTGGAACATTTGATATTTCGATATTGAAATTACACCAAGGAGTGTTTCAAGTTCTTGCGGTTGGTGGTGACACCAAACTTGGTGGTGATGACTTTGATCACCTTCTAAGTATGATTATATTGGATAAATACAGAAAGAAAGTAGGTAAAGATCTCAATTCTCTTAAGCATTTATCTACAAAATCACGATCTATAAAGGAGCACTTAAGCAAAAACATTTCTAGCACTTTTGAATTCAATATTAATGGTGAATTGTTTAAATGCAAAATTACAAAAGAAGAATTCGAACAGACAATCAGTTCCTTAGTTAATAAGACTATTAATATAGTCACTCATACTATAAGTAACATAGATCTTAAAATTGACGATATAAAAGGAGTAATTTTAGTCGGTGGTGCAACTAGAGTACCACTAGTTCAAAGTTCACTAGTCAAACTTTTTGGCAATAAAGTGCTAAACGATGTAGATCCGGATAAAGCAGTTGCTACTGGAGCAGCTTTGCAGGCTCATTATTTAACTTCAAACTCAAAAAATAGAAATGTTCTTCTGGATGTTTTACCTTTATCACTTGGCATAGAAACTATGGGAGGAATAGTTGAAAAAATCATACCAAGAAATACACCACTACCAGTTTCAGAAACAAGAGAGTTTACAACCTACATTGATGGACAGACAGCAATAAAAATTCACGTTTGTCAGGGAGAACGTGAAATTATAGAGGATAACAAATCTCTAGCGCAGTTTGAATTAAAAGGTATACCGCAACTGCCTGCAGGTTCTGCAAGAGTTGAAATAGAATTTATAGTTAATGTTGACGGAATATTAACTGTTACTGCAAGAGAAAAAACTACTGGAATCGAGCAGACAGTTGAAATAAATTCAAGCTTTGGCTTAAGTGAAGCCGACATTCAAGACATGGTTAACCAGTCAATAAACAACTTTGATAAAGATATGAAAGCTCGTTCCCTTGCAGAAGCTAAAATTAATGGGAATAAGCTCATACATTTGGTTGAAAGCAATGATAATCTTTCCACTGATAAAAATCTGAAAAATCTGTTACAAAACACAAAAAACGCCTTACAAGGAAATGACTTGAATGAAATTAATAATGCTATCACTGAGCTGGAAAGCTTCTCTTTAGAGTTATGTGAATCAACAAATAAGTAGAGTTATGCAACCTTGTGCAATATCCTGTCTAATCTGAGGGCAATAGGTATTCTGAAGTTAAAAGGCAACCAATCGACCTTCCCTAATTTAAACGATAAACCAACTATGCTTACACGCCCAATTATGTTTTCCATTGGTACAAAACCAACTTCAGGAAACCTACTATCCAAAGAATTATTTCTATTGTCCCCCATAACAAAAAATTGATTATTAGGTACATAATAAACCGGAGTACCATATGACAGCTTATTAGAAACGTTATCTATCAAAATCTCATGTTCCTTGCCATTAGGAAGCGCTTCTATATACCTTGGTATGCTATGGCTTGACTCATAATCAAAAAAACTTTCAATTTGCTTTCGTTCCACTTTTTGATCATTTAGATATAATTCTCCCTTTATCATTTGCACTTTGTCTCCTGGTGTTCCTATTACTCGCTTAACAAATCTGATATTATCGTTTCGTGTAGGCTTAAAAACTATTATATCACCACGTTTTGGAGGAGTATAAAAAATCCTGCCGTTAAAGATATTTGGAGAAAACGGAAAGGAGTATTTACTGTAGCCGTACGAATATTTACTAGTAAAAATGTAATCCCCTTCGAGCAGAGTGCTCTTCATTGAACCAGAAGGTATATGAAATGGCTCAAATAAAAAACTACGTATTGACAATGCAGTCAGTAGTAAGAAAAACAATGAAGATAAAAATTTTCCTGTTCTTACTACCTGGTTTTTTCTCGGTTCTTTCAATTCTTCTAACTTTGTTTTTCTGATGAATTGAGTTTATTATAATACATAAATTAATAAAGTAGTAATGTGAAATTTCATTTGTAAATGTTACCTCGCTTCCAAAACTGCTTTGCAAAATATTAACTGCTGGAACCATTTTAGTACCAGCCACTTGGATGGCAATGCAAAAGTTCAACGTGTAAATCTGCTACAAAACTTTGATTTCTAGCAAATCTATCACTATTAAAAAATATACAAGAAGCTTTATAAAAACCAACGTAATTTCGCCATAAAAATATCATTCTTAAGTCCTGTATAAAAGCAAATTTTAGCACTGAGCGAATCTTTTTTAATTAATTATGAATTGGGTAACTTAGAAGATAAATTTTATTTACTTTTACAATATCTTAAGATCTAATGTCACTTTATCGGTCAGAAGTATCAGAAGGATTGCAACTTAGATTAATATGTTCTTTACTCTTTTTCTTAAAATACTACCTGTTTATATTACAATACTTATTGGTTATTTTGCAGGAAAATATCTCAAGATTGACAGAAATACTATATCTCAAATACTCTTTTATATAGCCAATCCAATAGTGATCTTATATGGGGTCTCTCATATAGAGGTCAACTTTCAGATAATCTCTCTACCGATTTTAACATGGTTCATAGGTAGTACTATGTCCTTATCAGTGTATTACTTTTCTTCTTTTTTATTTAAGGACAATACGAGGAACATATTGGCATTTAGCTCAGGCAGCACAAGTATGGGTTATTTTGGTCTACCAATTGCCATGGCTTTATTTGATGAGGATTCAGTATCTGTATATGTTGTCTGTTATATAGGAATGGCACTGTTTGAAAATAGTTTAGGATTCTACATAGCTGCGAATGGCATTTATACTGCAAAAGAGTGCATGCTAAAATTGTTTAGAATTCCTTCATCTTATGCGATGATCCTAGGCTTTCTTTTAAGTATATCCGGTATGCAAATACCTAACTTTTTAATGGATATTATGGTAAATATCAGAGGTACATTTGCTACGCTGGGAATGATGCTACTTGGAGTGAGCATTGCAAAAATTGCAAGCTTTAAAGTAGATTGGAAACTTGCTTTAATCACTATTACAGCAAAATACGTACTCTGGCCATTGTTTGTCTTAGGAATTGTCCTTTTAGATAAACATTTTACAGGTATATACGATGAAAATATATATAAAGCATTAATGTTGCTGGCCGTTATTCCAGTTTCTGGATCAAGCATAATGCTTGCTAATATTCTAAACTTTCAACCAGATAAAGCTACTTTATTACTGCTAATTAGTATTACGGTAGGATTATTTTATGTTCCACTAATAATATCACTATTTTTCGCTAAACTTGTTCCTCTTTAAGATTAGAAATTTAAGCGGCGCAGTATTAGAATACTTGCTACTTGTTGAGAGATCTTATACTAAACTAGCTATTCAACTTGATTATCCTACTGCAATTTTGCTCTATTACACTTGCCACATTTAACATTCCAGCTTCATCATAATAGTTTCCGATTACTTGTAAAGCAAGCGGTAAACCCTCATTGGAAAGTCCAACAGGAACAGAGATAGCAGGTAGACCAGCTAAACTTGCCGGCACAGTAAAGACATCATTAATGCACATAATTAGTGGGTCTGGCTTTTCATTCAAGCCAAAAGCTTCTGTTGGAGCAGATGGAACAAGTATATAATCTATTCTTTCAAACGCTTTTATAAAATCATTTCTAATTAACGCCCTAATACATTGCGCTTTTTCATAGTATTCATTGTAGTGACCCGAAGAGAGTGCGTAAGCGCCAATTAAGATTCTTCTTTTTACCTCTTTTCCAAAACCTTCCGCTCTCGTTAGTGAATACATTTCTTCAAGGATATCAGCATTAACCCTGAGTCCATAGCGTACACCATCATAACGAGCAAGATTAGACGAAGCTTCAGCAGAACAAATTAAATAATAGACTGGTATTGCATATTTAGTATGAGGTAAGGTAATATCAACAACTTCAGCACCATTTTCTTTTAAATCAGAAGAAACTTTTTCCCAATGATAGATGATTTCTTCTGAAATTCCATCCATTCTATATTCTTTTGGTATACCAATGCGCCTACCTTTGATATCACCATTTATAAAATTAGAAAATCTAGGTACTGGTCTTTCACTCGACGTTGAATCTTTGTTATCATAACCACAAATCGTTTCCAACATTAGTGCTGAATCAGAAACAGAACGAGTAATGACCCCTGCTTGGTCTAAAGAACTTGCAAATGCGATCATGCCAAAACGCGAGCATCTTCCATAAGTTGGTTTTGCTCCAACTACCCCACAATAAGCTGCTGGTTGACGCACAGATCCACCAGTATCACTTCCAAGTGCTCCAGCACATAAGAATCCAGCGACTGATGCTGCAGATCCACCAGATGATCCACCAGGTACAACCTTTTCCCCATCACTTTTTCTAACCCATACATTTTCAACAGGACCAAAATAGCTATTTATGTTTGCAGAGCCCATAGCAAATTCATCCATGTTAAGTTTACCCAGCATGGCTGCTCCACTTTTTAAAAGTAAGTCAGATACCGTAGATTCGTAAGTTGGAATGAAATTTTCTAGCATTTTTGAACATGCTGTCGTTTTTACTCCTTTCGTACAGAACAAATCTTTAACACCAACTGGTATACCCATGAGCGGTGAGATCGTACTATCCTTTTGTTGGGAAAAACGCTCATCCGCAGTTTTTGCAGCTTTTATTGCTATTTCCGGAGTTTTCGTTATGAATGCATTTAGTTTCTCATTTTCTACTGCATTGATATGCACTTCAATAAGTTCAACAGCAGAAAAACTTCTCTGTTTAAGTCCATTATGCATCTGGGCAATACTTAGCTTCCTCAATTCATTCATTAATATTCAATTTTTAGCAAGATATTAATTATAACAACAATAAGATAAAAGATCTATACATTTATAGTAAGAAATGATTAGCATATCTGGAACATTTAGGTTTATTGAAATAGGTTTATGATTAATACACCTTAAATTATCATTCCAGTACACATCTGTACGAATATTGTATCCGCAGGTGATAGGTATATCATGTGAGTAGTTAGCACTGCTTCCTACTTAGTCCACGTGTTGCTTTAGTTATAAGATATTTAAGAAAGTTACCAAATGAGAAAAAAGGTAAAAACCCCCTGGAGCAGTTAGTTACTAATTCTTTATTTTAAAAACTTGACTTTAGTAACGTCTTAAACGCTTTTTAAGCACATTTCAGCTTGTACAGGTAAGAACCTAGATTTTATAAAAACATATGGTGCACATAATACACCAAAATATAAGATCTTCTTGTCACTTTAATCTGCAAAAGATTGAGAAGTTATATAAAACAGCTCCAGCTATCGGAGTAAGAGAGCTGGCAAAGTGTGTCAAGTAATTTTTTGCATTTCTATAAGCTACTTGAACCCTGATTTACCAAATCAAAACGTTCGTACAGTTACACATAGCGCTGGAACCTAAACGTTAAGCTATAGGCTGCTTGCTTTTATAATCTTAAACTTAAATATCAACATCATATACGTTGAGTGCATTGTTATTGATAAAATTACGGCGTGGTTCAACTATATCACCCATCAGCACTGAGAATATAGAATCAGCTTCTTCGCAGTCTTTTATTTCAACTTTTAGCAAAGTCCTGGTTTCGGGGTTGAGTGTAGTATCCCACAGCTGATCTGCGTTCATTTCACCAAGACCTTTAAATCTCTGCAAAGTTAAACCTTTTTTACCATAGTCCATCACTATTTTTGCAAGTGCACTAGGAGACCTTATTTTTATTTCAGTTTCTTGCGACTTCAAAAACGAATCACCATTAAATAAGTCAATTACATCATCAAGAGAGCTCAATATATTTCGTATTTCTTTGCTGTCAAGCATACTAAGTGGAAATACATATTTATCTGCTAATCCTTGAAACAATTTAGAAATGTGGACTTCTCTTTCTTCATCTTTTATTTCTACTTCCCAATTATATTCACTATACATTAACTTTAAATATTTTAATATCTCATTAGCAGATGATAGGGCATTCTTTTTGCTTAAAATTAGTAGCGACTCCAATAGATTTTGCGGTATTCCCCTGGAATAATTTTTGCTAATATTTGAAATACTAAGACATTTGCTCAAGATAAAGCGCAAACCTCTGCCTGTACTGTTTAATGTTAACTTTTTAACCGCCAAATTTACTATATACTTCTCAAAAGTCTCGTCATCTTTAATATAAGTATCTTCAGCATTTTTTGTAACCTTATAAAGAGGTGGCTGCGCTATGTATAAATAGCCCCTTTCAATCACCTCACGCATATACCGGAAAAAGAAAGTTAGAATCAAAGTTCTTATATGTGAACCATCAACGTCTGCATCTGTCATAATGATGATTTTGTGATATCTAGTTTTTTCAATGTCAAAGTGTTCACTTCCTATTCCCGCACCAATTGCAGTGATTAAAGAACCTATTTCTGCAGATGAAAAAATACGATCTAAACTTACACGTTCCACGTTTAGAATTTTCCCCCTTAAGGCAAGTACTGCTTGTGTTTTACGATTACGCCCCTGCTTCGCAGTACCACCTGCAGAATTACCCTCTACTATAAATAATTCCGATAACTCAGGAACTTTTTCCTGACAATCAGCAAGCTTTCCAGGTAGAGTAGAAATATCAATACTGTTTTTATTTTTAACTAACTCCCTTGCTTTTCTTGCAGCTTCTCTTCCTTTAGCTGACCTAATTACTCTTTCCACTATACTTGCTGCCAACTTTGGATCAGTTTCAAGTATTGTACTCAATTTATCAAAAACTATGCTCTCCACAACTGTGCGCGCTTCAGAACTGACTAACTTGTCTTTTGTCTGTGAAGAGAACTTAGGATCAGGCATTTTGAGAGATAAAACACAAGTTAACCCTTCTCTAACATCTTCTCCAGTCAAGCTCACTTTTGCTTTCTTTAAAAACCCCTCATCAGTTGCATAGTTATTGATACATCTTGTTAATGCGGACCTAAAGCCTGCCAAATGTGTACCACCATCCCGTTGTCTTATATTATTTGTAAAGCATAACATATGCTCGTAGTAGGAGTCATTCCACTCCATTGATATTTCTATGCTGATACCAAGATCTTTTGCATCACCCTTCATGCTGGTAATTTTGGTAATATGCGTTTTATTCTTGTCTAAGTACCGCACGAAATTTGCTGTGCCAAAATTATCTTTAGATTGTTTACTGTCGTTAAAGTGAGACTCTGTATAAGGTTTATTACGCAAGTCACGCAAAGTGATGTTGATACTTGAATTTAAAAAAGCTAATTCTCTGATACGATTTTCAAGAGTGGAGTAACTAAAATCAATACTACTAAAAGTCTCTGTTGACGGCATAAATGTTACTCTAGTCCCTCTTTTGTTTGTGTTCTTATTTACTATCTTCAAAGGTTCAATAGACTCACCATCTTCAAAGCGCATAAAGTGTTCCTTCTTATTGCGCCAAATAGTTAATTCCAGCCAGCTTGACAATGCATTTACAACTGAGATTCCAACACCATGTAATCCGCCAGAAACCTTGTAGGTATTGCTGTCAAATTTACCACCTGCGTGCAGTTGGGTCATTATTACCTCTGCTGCTGATATTCCTTCTTCTTTGTGAATATCAGTTGGAATGCCACGACCATTATCGGTTACAGATACTGAGCCATCTTCATTTATGCTAACCTCAATTTTGTCACAATATCCAGCTAACGACTCATCTATCGCATTATCAACAACCTCATATACCATATGATGCAAACCAGACCCATCATCAGTATCCCCAATGTACATACCTGGACGCTTCCTTACAGCATCAAGACCTCTTAAGATTTTTATTGCATCAGCGTTATAGTTACTTTCCATAAAACCGTTTTATTTATAAATATTAATTAGTATTATATTAATATATGCTGATTAGCAACATCTTTAAACATGAGGAAAGCTTTGGTTATGATACACAATTGTACGGACATTGCAATTTGATAAATCAAGGTTCAAATAGCTCATAAAAATGTAAAGCCCATTTTACAGGCCTTAAGAACCCTTATATGGGGATGTTTTAGACCTAAAATTTATCCTTAATCTTTATTTAAGTGACAAAAGCACATTATTAAACTAGGTGTGTTATGTTTAATTTTTCTTATATAGACACTCCATGTCTTTATAAATTTTTATCTACGTTAGCTGAATCTCGCTTATTAGGTAATGTAATAAGCGCCAAGTTTTTGAGAGAACAGTAAACAACTCACATTGCATTGTTCTTTATTTAAGAATTAGTTCAAAAATCAACTAACCTTCTTTTTTTTATAAAGAAATTATTTGAAAAACTTCTGCATTACCCTTATCGTGACGTTATGGATATTTATAATTCCAAGGTTGACTACTTACCAAGCATATAAGACATTAATGTCAAGTTCCTACAAGAGATATCACTAAGGTTTCTTTTGCTTTTTTTCCTGCTTGATGAGTTCCTTAAGCATTTTAGCTAAGGCAATTTAAAAGTATCCAGCGTTTAAAACTTTTAAAGTACTAATTTGCCCTGTTCTCATTTGGTTTAGGTTATATAAAAAATTTAATACACTGCGTTTCGTAAGGAGCCTATAGATAAATACTTCTTGTACTTTAGCTCTGGTTAGTTTATTCTTTAAGTGGGGGGTATAGCTCAGCTGGTAGAGCATCTGTTTTGCACGCAGAAGGTCAGCGGTTCGATCCCGCTTGCCTCCACTCCCTTGCTTGTTCAAATCTTTCTCTATAGTAATTCAGCATAACGCAAAACCTGATGCAATAACCTACTTTAACCACTTACTATAATATAGCCCTAATATAGCCCTTTGCCTCTAATGATTTGTTCAAAATTTCCTATTTTCTTTTTATAATTTGTTAATTTTTAATATTCTTCTTAAAGAAGGTAAGTACTTTTTTGCAATTTTGAGAAAAGTAAATAAACGAATTTGTTGTGACGCTAAAGAGGACCTGTTTTCTACATGAACATAGTTGATCTAACTAAGATTTTTATTCAATATTTAATGCAAGAAAAAATGAATTCTAGTGACTTTTACTTGTTTAATTCCAGAAAATTATGTGATTTACAGCTGACCAAGAAAGAGCCTGTCTTCATAGAACGCTTGAGTTATCCAAGAGCGCAGAGTAGCATACCTGCAGCGCACTACCTTACGTTTTTACTTTTTCATATCCAGTCTGCATAACAATTGGCTGTTCAACAAAGCCTGCCAGAAACTAATTTATGAACTGCTACTATCGTCAAAACGTGAAGAGCCCAGTGACCAGTAACGTGATATTGGCTGTACTTTACAACTTTCTACCTAGGTACATTTTTTCCAACTCTCTTTCTATATTTTACTTTGTCTTTCTTCTTTTCTACTTTGTCCTAGACTTACTTCTAATCCTACGTTAATCCCATTAATAACTTCCTTGTACCATCTTCGAATGTTTCTGGCTCACGGTCTCTTCTTTCAATTTCACTCTTAAGTTCAAATTGTCTAAGACCTTCCGTTACTTCTTTCATCATCATTTTACCTGTATTTCTTCTATTTTGTCTTAGCCTTAATTCCCTTGCACTATTTTCAGGTCTTATTCTACCTCTTCTGCTTTCCATAGTAGCTTTTCTAAAGTCCACTTTACCCCACCAATTAATATATTATAGGAACACCATAGCTAGGCATTTTAGTAACTGTCAACTGCTTAATATGATATTAACAAGCTGCACAAGAATTTACAAGCAAACCTCTATGAATTATGTACTTCCCTGCCTCTACAGATATTGGTTCTGACATGCCACAAAACCTACTGTAGCAACCTATTTTAATCAGCCATACTCTATATAGTTTAAACAAGCCTTGAGAAGGCCTTAATAAAAAAACTGCTTGTAAATAGTTGTTAATATTATATAATATATGATTTCTAATAAAGCTTAAATTAAAGGTCACATTGTATGAATAATAATGATCCAACTGTAAATCTACCTATCAGTATCAGGAAACTATCATCAAACAAGTTTATAGAGGAGATATGTCAAGACCAATTTGAAGATCAAGATAATGCTTTATTTGAAGATTCTTTCATTAATAAAATCAAGGAAGGAGATGTAGTAGAAGGTATAATTACGAGAGTGAATCCTAACGATATCGTAGTTCATATTGGGCTAAAGTCTGATGGAAGGATTCCAATCAAGGAACTTGGTTGTAATGATAAAATTGTTGTTGGTTCTAAAATCAGAGTTTATGTAGAAAGAATTGAAGATTATCATGGCAATGTAGTTCTTAGCCGTGAAAAAGCAATTAGGGATGAAAAATGGAATAAGCTAGAAGAAGATGCAGTTACAAAAGCTGAAGTAAGTGGAGTGATTAAACGTTCAATTAAATGTGGCTTTATTGTTGATCTTGGTGATGGAATAAGTGCCTTTTTACCGCTAAGCCATGTAGATTTGAAGCAAGTAAAAGATGCTAGGCACCTTATTGAAACTGAACAAAAGTTTATTGTGCTTAAAATGGATAAGAAACAGGGTAACATTGTAGTATCGAGAAAGCTAGTATTAGAGAAATTGCATGCTGGTGAAAAAACTAAGTTCTTAGAATTTTTAAATGAGGGCGATATAATAGAAGGGAAAATAAAGAGTATTACTCACTACGGTGTATTTGTCGGTATTCATGAATCAGATGCAGTAGGAGTGATAGATGGACTGCTACATATCACAGACATCTCTTGGAGCAGAGTAAGTCATCCATCCGCAGCCTTTGCTTGTGGTCAGATCATAAAAGTTAAAATTATAAAAATAGATAAGGAAAACGCAAAAGTTTCTCTGGGTATAAAACAGCTAGAGGATAATCCTTGGCAAGACGTAGAGTCAAAATACCAGGTTGATAGCATACATAAAGGTCATATAACAAGTATAGAAGATTATGGATTGTTTGTTGAACTTAAACCTGGAATTGAAGGTTTAGTGCACTCATCGGAAATAACTTGGGTTAAAAGTAATCTGCCAGTTAACAGTCTTGTAACTAGGGGACAAGAGGTATCTGTCAAAATTCTCAATGTTGACATCACTAAGAACAGGATGAGCTTGAGCATGAAAAGATGTGTAGATAATCCTTGGCAAGTATTTGTCAATAAATATCCTCCTGGTTCTATTGTTTCTGGTAAAGTTAAAAATAATACCATCTCATACATGTCTATTACTTTTAACGATGACGAAATAGATGAAAACGTAGAAGGGACAATTTATGCACAAGATCTAAGCTGGTCTAAAAATGGTTCAGATGAGATAAAAAAGTACAATGTGGGTGATACAATAGAAGCAAAAGTAATAAGGGCTAACGTGAATCGAACAAGAATTTATCTTGGCATAAAACAAATAGAGTATGATCCACTTATAGAGCTGATAAAGAAAGTTAAGGTAGGCGATAAAATGCAGGTTACTGTAGGTAAAAGAGAAGATAGCGGGCTAGTTGTTGAAGTTGAAAATGATGTAGCTCTCTTAATAGATCAAGAACATCTACCGGAAAGTAAAAAGTTTTCTATATCAGACAAAATAGAAGTTGAAGTATTAGGTGTTGAAGAATATAATGTGATACTATCCGCTAAATAATGTATAATTTTAGCTTTGTATAAATGGCAACGAAATCTAATATAATAATGAAAGTGGCAAAAAGGCATCCTCTTTTGGATAGGATAGTTATAGCAGCCATAGTTAACAGATTTTTTGAGATACTTTCAAGTACATTGGAGCATCATAACAGAGTTGAAATTAGGGGGTTTGGTTCCTTTTCAATTAGGAGTTATAACCTAAAAGAAACGAGTCATTTGATGTTACAGAAGTTTGCAAAAAATCAATACTTTAAAACATATTTTCGTAGCAGTAAAAAATTATCCGATTTAATAAACGAATAAAAGTTTATACTGCAAACAAGATAAAAGCAGAGGTTTAAGTTAACACTGTACAATAAAAACTTTCAGCATTATATGCAAGTAGTAGAAATAGTTATACGTAATAGTACATATAAAATATCTTGTGAAAGTGGAAAGAAGGATCATTTACTACATCTTGCTAATAGTTTTAACAAACTAGTTAGTTCTATATCTCACAAAACTGGAGGTAAGGGCTCGGATACATTAAATTTCCTGCTTGCAGCATTGATTCTTGAAGATAAAGTTTTAGAGCTAACAAAAAAGTTGGATGAAATAAATCAAAAACGTGAAAACTATAAAAAAGAAAAAAGAACAGAATATACTGAAGTATTAGATAGGGTAAATAAGATCATTGAGTGCATAAAGGATTAGCTTTAATAAAATGAGTAATCAAATTGACTATATCACTACTTAAGTTAGAAGGAAGATTTGTCTTGCAAGTTATATAGCAATATAACTCATAGTCATCAAGATCAACTATTTTTTCATACTCAATTAGTTCGTTCAGGGAAAATTTATCAAGATACTTCAGCGCAAAGTATCCTAAAAGGATATCGGTTTCTTTGCAGCCTCTATGCCAGCTTCTATATATCAATTTTCTTTTTAATAAAGAGATATCTGTCATTGTCATTGAATTTTTTTTAATTAAAAGATTAAATTAAGCATTTGTCAAGCGAGGCATGTTTTAATATACTTAACACTTGGTTAAGATCTAAAAAAAACATAGGTGGAACTAATTTCTAATCTTATCCATCAACTTGGCGGTGGAATATATAATTTTTTGTCATTTTCCTTAATTATCTCTGTCATAGTATTTGTGCACGAATATGGACATTACATTATTGCCAAAGCATACAAAGTTAAAGTTGAGTCTTTTTCTATAGGCTTCGGTCCAGGAATTTTTGGTTTTTACGATAAGTCTGGAACCAGATGGAAATTAAGTGCTATTCCACTTGGCGGCTATGTTAAAATGCTAGGAGACAACAATGCAGCGAACACCCCAATTGATCAACAAGAATTAACCGAAGAGGAAAAGTCATATTCACTCCATACAAAACCTCGATATCAAAAAGCAGCAATAGTTTTTGCAGGACCATTTGCAAATATGATATTTGCCATTATAGCCCTGACGGTATTTTTTAGTGTAGTAGGTTATTATCACACTCCACCAGTAATTGGAAAGGTGATTGAAGGCAGTGCAGCAAAGCAGGCTGGCCTATTACCAGGTGACACTATTACACAGATTAATGAGTATAAAATAAAATACTTTGAAGATATTTCACGTGTAATGATGTCAAACCCTGAAACGAAAATAGAAATTAAATATAGTAGGAATAATGAGGAGTATAGCACTAGTCTTACCCCATTGACAATTGAAGATAAGGATATTTTTGGCAACATAATAGAAAGAAAAACCATAGGAATTACTTCAGTTAATATAAAGGAGTTAAGGCAGTCATCTTTTTTTGGAGCTGTGAGCTTGTCAGTAAGCGAAACTTATCATACTATGTGCTTAACAATCAAAGCTCTCTTTCAAATTATCGTTGGTAAGAGGAGTGTAAATGAAATAGGTGGACCGATAAAAATCGCAAAATATTCAGGGCAATCAGCTAAAAAAGGATTTATTATGGTTTTATACTTTATGGCAATTATCTCAGCTAATTTAGCTGCGATTAACTTGCTGCCAATTCCATTACTCGATGGTGGACATTTATTTCACTACATTATAGAAGCAGTTATACGTAGAGATTTGAGTTTGAAGTATCAAAAATATGCAGCTACTTTTGGTGCTTCCGTTTTGTTCTTGCTAATGGCAATCGCAATCTCAAATGATATAAGGCATCTTTTTTAAGATAAATATGAGAAAACTATCTTATATACTAATAGTAATTTTTATCTCTTTTCCTATCCTACTTGCCGCTTCAGAAAATAATGAAAAAACGCAAATAAAGGATATCAAATACATTGGCAATGAGCGGGTTGGCGATCAAACAATAAAGTTTTATATCAAATTAGAGCCCGATAGTTATGTAAATGACGACGACATAGATTCGATTATAAAAAGCTTATATAAAACAAAGTTATTTGCTAGCGTTCATGCCTATATCGATAATGAAAAAAAATTGGTAATAAAAGTCCAAGAAAATCCGTTGATTAACAAGGTAATATTAAAAGGTAATAAGCAATTTAAAAGCAAAGAACTACTAAATAATGTTATCCAATCAAAACCTTTAACTATTTTCACTGAGACAAAATTGCAGAGTGATTTAGTGAATTTAGTCACTCTCTACAGACATAATGGTAAGATTGGTGTTAAAGTTGAATATGAGCTGGACAAGCTTGATGGTAATAGGGTTAATTTAATCTTTAAAGTAAAGGAAGGTAAAACCTCTAGAGTTAAGAGTGTAAGATTTATAGGTAATAAAAACTTTTCTGAAAATGAGCTAGAGCGAGCTATAAAAGTGCAAAGTAATGATATATTTAATAAGTTGTTTAGAGCCATTTTTAAAGGTGGAAATCATTATTCGCCACAGTATTTGTTAATTAATGAAGAATTACTCGATCGCTTTTATTCATCCAAGGGGTATATTAATAATAGTATTCAGCCAATTGCCGAAATTGATAATAATAATCAAATAGAGTTAACTTTTTTAATCGATGAAGGACAACAATATTTATTTGGAAGTAACGAAGTTAATGTTGAAGCTGAAATTCAAGATCCAGACTTAAAAGAGAGAGTATTGGAACTGATAACTAAAGAAGACAATAAAGTATTCGATAGGGTTAAAGTGAGCAATGCAGTAGAAAAAATAAACAAGTATTTAAACGAGATAGGATATATATTTGCAAAAGTTAATCCAGAATACACACAGCACGGTAATGTTGTAGATGTAACTTATAGAGTGTTACCAGGTAAAAAAATTTATATAAATCAGATTACAATCGACGGTAATGATCGTACTTTAGATAAAGTAATTAGAAGCAAGCTCAGTGTAGCAGAAGGTGACGCGTACAATACATCTGAGGTTCAAAAGTCACGTAGAAGACTAATTGGTAGTGATTTTTTTGAAACAGTAAAAATAAATAGTTATGCAATTAATGATAATGCAGTAAATCTTGACTTAAATGTTAAAGAAAAAAATACTACTTCGTTGTATTTAGGAGGAGGTGTGTCTTTTCCTGGTGGAGCATTTATAAAAACTGATTTCAAAGACCGTAATCTATTTGGTACTGGAAAAGAGCTCTCCTTCGCCCTTGAGAAAAGTCAATATGTATTTTCTACCAATGTAGAAGTTGTTGAAAATAATTTTAATGATTCTGATACATCACTAGGTGTAGATGTATTTTATGAAAGACAAGATAAACCAAACACTACTTTTGATAGCTGTGACTGGGGAGGGATAGCACAATTATTACATAAAATTATAGAAAACTTAACTAATTCTATTCGTTATTCTTATAAGTATAACCATATACACATGGACAATAAGGGTGGAAAAGATGAAGATATCTCTGAGATAATACGGAGTCAACAAGGTGAATACCAAATTTCATCAGTAGGATATACATTAGCATATAATAAACTGGACAATCTTTATGCTCCAAGAGAGGGGTATTTGTTGCGTTTAAGTCAGGATATCTCTGGGCTTGGAGGAAATATGAATTTCCTAAAATCTGAATTCTTATCTTTTTATACGCATCCTATATTAAGTAAAATTGATGATGATATAATACTGCGTTTTAAAATGGCAGCAGGTTATATTTTTTCCTATACTGATAAAGAGCTAAACATTGGCCAGCGCTTTTTTAAAGGCGGTAATGAAATTAGGGGGTTTGACCTTTCTGGTATTGGGCCAAGAGCAAAAGATAAAAATAAAAGTTCGTTAGGAGGCAAAACTTATTTTAATCTAACACAACAAGTGGATTTTCCACTACCAAAATTATACGATTACGTTGGTATCAAAGGCTCATTATTTGTTGACTATGCAACACTTTTTGGCTTAGATATTAAAAAGGAGTATGAGGGGAAATATCACGATAGTAAGCTCGTGAGAGTTTCACCAGGCTTTGGTTTTTCAATGCCTTCTCCTTTTGGTGGTAGATTTAGGTTAGATTTTGGATTTCCTTTAGCTAAGGAGCCCTATGATATAATACCATCATCAAATATTAAATTTTCTATTGAAGTGGGGATTTAAATGAAATATACACAATTATTTATATCAGTTATTGCCTTAGTTATTTCCTTATTTGCAGGTTACAAGGTTGTAAAACACCAACCTCAGAGTGTGCTTAACATAAAAGTTGCAATTATTGATAGTGACAAAGTTATCAATGAATCTCTTGCTTTGCACAATATACAACAGCAAATAAAAGAGCAAAACTCTAAGCTGCAGCAGGAATTCGAAAATGAGCTAGACAAACTTAAGCCTTCCAAAGAAGAACTTGAACTTTTGTCAGAAGAAGCAAAAAAAGAAAGGGCTGAGCAATTTAACAAGCTAGCTTTAAATGCTAGAGATAATTACACTAAAAAAATGTCATACCTGGAAGAAAGCTATAGGGACGCAGTAGATAGTGTTTTTAACAAGATAAAAGAAGTTGCTAAAAAAACAGCAGAAAAAAACAATATAGACTTAGTATTATTTATTTCAAAGAAAAATCAAGTTTTATACTCCATGAATGAAATTGATTTATCAGATGTAGTATTAAAAAATATAAATAAGGAAATACCAGAATTTACTTTGAAAGGAGTTAACTAGGCTTACTCTAAGGTATCATGCAGTTTAATATCAGTGATATTATAAGAATATTACCACACTCTTATCCATTTCTCTTAGTAGATAGAGTGATAGAATGCGATCCAAGTAAAAGTATAAAAGCAATTAAAAATGTGACTTTCAATGAGCCGTTTTTTATTGGCCACTTTCCCAATCATCCAATAATGCCAGGAGTTTTAATAGTTGAATCCTTGGCCCAGGCATCTGCAATATGTATTCTTGGCAAAGGCAGTAAAAGTACGATGGAAAATAAAGTTGTTTACCTTATGTCCATTGAAAATGCAAAATTCAGGAAGCCAGTTACCCCAGGAGATACATTGATTCTCCAAGCTGACTTTAAAAATGCACGCTTAAGCGTTTGTAAATTTGAGTGTTTCGCATATGTTGGCGAGGAAAAAGTTGCAGAAGCAACAATTTTAGCTATGCTGCAAAACATATAAAATTTTTATCTGTGAAAAACAGTATATGCGCTGTATAATATAGCAATGCTGCTGAATTTTAATGCCTCATTTTCGAATTTATACACTCGCAATGGATTAATAAAATTAGACGAGACATTTTTAGATTATATCAAATCATGCGATGAAGATTTATTTTGCTCATTGATTGAAGCGAGAGAAGAAACAACCCCTTCTTCAGCATCATTTCAGTACTGGACATCAGAATCTAGAAAAAAAGAACCAGTGTCAAGCAAAAAAACAGCTTCTTCTTCGGTGTCATTCCAGTGCGCGACACTAGAATCAAGGAAACACCCAATGTCAGCTAGTCAAATGACAGATAGCCAGTTGATTATAGATCTTGCGTATTTACTCGATGGGTTTATTGCAAAACTTTTCAATGTTGAAAAAGAAATAGAAGAGTTAAAGAAAAAGCACAACGACTTTGCTGTAATATACAAATGCAAAAGGTTATTTGTTCAGCGCTACGCATTGAAGAAATATGCCGATACAGAGAATATAGATATTGATTATGTTACCAGTGAACTAAATTGTTTTCTTACTTTACCAACAACAGAAAAAATTTTTGCCGAGCAGGTGATGCACTGGTTTGAAGACAGAGAAAACCATAAAGATGAAATAGAACTTGCAGCACAATATGCAGCGTGGAGAGTGAAAAATAAACGAAGTATACTCTTTAACATTCACAGAAAAATTGACCACGAAAATCTGATATCATTTTCTAAAAAAGAAGTGGATAAAGTTGAAGTGCTGTATTCAAACAAAATAAAAAGACGATATGGCTTTGACCTAACAAGTGAAAAGGTAAGTTTAGATAAAGCATTAGATAATGCTCACTATTGCATATTCTGTCATAAACAAAATAAGGATAGCTGTTCAAAAGGGTTATTGGAAACTTCGTTGTCATTCCAGCATATGACACTGAAATCCAAAAAAAAAGAAGAGTGGATCCCGGTATCAAGCACCGGGATGACAGGGAAATGCACTCAGATGTCAGAGGGATGCATAAAAAGTCTATTGAATAACTACAATACCTTTAAAAGATCATCACTCAAGGTTGAACTGCACGGCTGCCCACTGGAACAGAAAATATCAGAAATGAATCTGGTGAAAAGTGAAGGGTACAACATAGCAAGCCTTGCAATTGCGATGATAGATAATCCGCTATGTGCAGCTACCGGATATAAAATATGCAATGACTGCATGAATTCATGCATATATCAAAAACAAGAACCCGTGAATGTGCCAATGGTTGAAACAAGAATTTTGGATGATGTGCTCAGTTTGCCGTATGGATTTGAAATATATTCTCTACTTAGCCGCTGGAACCCTTTAAACTTTCAGCAGCCATTGCCAAAAGAAAATACTGGAAAAAACGTCTTAGTTGTTGGGCTCGGTCCTGCAGGCTTTAACTTAGCTCATCATTTATTAAACGATGGACACAATGTTATCGCCATTGATGGATTAAAAATAGAGCCTTTGAACGATGATCTTCAGCCAATTAAAGATTTTAAACATGAAAAATTGAGTGAACGTATAGCTGACGGGTTTGGTGGAGTAGCAGAATACGGCATTACCTCTCGGTGGGATAAAAATTACTTAAAGATCATTAGATTATTACTGGAAAGACGTGAGAATTTTGCAATCTATGGAGGTATTCGCTTCTGTGGCACAGTAACCGTTGATGATGCGTTCAATTTGGGTTTTAATCACATAGCCCTAGCACTTGGTTCTGGCAAACCAAGAATGATAAAAATAAAGAATATACTAGCTCGTGGAGTGCGTATGGCTTCCGATTTTCTGATGTCATTACAACTCACTGGTGCTCTCAAACTTGATTCCTTAGCAAACCTGCAAGTCCGTATGCCGATAGTTATCATAGGTGCGGGACTCACCGCAATTGACACTGCAACCGAAGCTTTAGCGTACTATCCAATTCAAGCAGAAAAATTTCTTCTTCGTTACGAAGTATTGGTTGATAAATATGGAAAAGACTATGTTGAAAAAGACTGGACAGAAGAAGAACGCGAAATTGCGGACGAGTTTATATCACACGCACAGCTGATCTGCAAAGAGAAAGAATTAGCGAAAAAAGAGAATAGAGAAGCAAAAATATTGGAGCTAATGCAGAGCTTAGGGGGAGTGAAAGTTGTATACAGAAAAGAGCTAAAAGATTCGCCAAGTTATCGATTAAATAGCGAAGAGGTGCAAAATGCATTGTCAGAAGGAATCTACTTCATCGAAAACTCAGAGCCAGTTGAAATTATGACGGATAAATATAGCCATATTGAGTCAATAAAACTGATCGACACAAAATCTCATGAAATTAAGTATATAAAAGCACGCTCTATCCTCATAGCAGCAGGCACTGAGCCAAACACGGTTATTGCAACAGAAGATAAAAAGCACTTTAAATTAAGCAATGGATATTTCACCCACCTAAACTCACTAGGAGAGGAAATAGATCCAATACTCTCTCCTAAAATGCAAAACAAAGATAGAATATTAGTGTATAAACAAGGTGGTAGAACAATTAGTTTTTTTGGCGACCTTCACCCTTCGTATAGTGGCAGCGTCGTGAAAGCTATGGCAAGCGCCAAGAACGGTTACCCTATTATTTCCCAGCTTTTGAGTGGAGCTAACACCGCTACTGTCATTCCAATATCTTCTCCTATTACCCCAGTACTTAATACCGGAATCTCAGCGTCACATACGCAACTATATGAATGTTATAATATAAGGGTAACTTTCATCACAAAGGATGTCATCTCAGTGCCCAGACACACAGCCATACAAACATTATGGCTTAAAAGCAACCTCCACCAGAAAGGGTATCATTCCAGTTCTTCTTTCTTGTCACCCCAGTGCGTGACACTGGGGTTCAGCAAAATCGGTTATAAACAAGCGCAATATGCAACATTTTCGGCGAAATTAACAAAGAATTGGACCACAGTGTTACGTACTGGAATGACACTAAGTCACCGAACTAATGAAGAATTCTTTAACAGGATCAAAGAACAATTTACTGCGAAAGTAGTAAAAGTCCAATATTTAACAGATAAAGTTGTGGAAGTAGTAATTAAAGCACCACTTGCTGCAAAAAACTTTCAACCTGGACAATTCTTTAGGTTACAAAATTTCGAAACCAATAGTAGAAAAATCAATAATACAACTTTTGCTATGGAAGGTATAGCTGTAACCGGCACTGAAGTAGACAAAAAAAAAGGACTTATTTCCACTATTGTGCTGGAAACCGGAGGCTCTACTAGTTTATGCAGATACTTAAGAGAAGGTGAGCAAATCATTCTTATGGGTCCAACTGGTAGGCCTACTGAGGTTTATTAAGTTTATTCTAGATTAATTATACTATAATATATATTATTTATAATAAATCTACACTATAATAGCTCTTTTTATTAAGGTAGTATTATTACATATCATTTAACATTTACATTTCCAAAGGAACAATATTCTATAAATAAGAGCAGTAATGAGTTTTCAGCAAAAGATAAAGAAGGCAATAGATTTATCATTACCACAGATAGTGATTAAAAAAGAAAATTCTCTTTTTGTAAAGACGACAGCAGTGAATGCAAGTTTACACAACACTATGTAGTTAAAGATTCAAAAATATGTAACAAGCTTTCTGATATTGACAGTGCTGACTACGTAAATATCATAGTGGAAGATTATGGTGAAAAATATTTCCACAATGAATATTAAGTAGACTAAATAAGTTTAATATTAATTACACACTAGTGGATGATTATAAAAATAAAACACAGGAAGCATTGATATACAGTACAGTTCCTTACAGGGTCTACAATTTAATCTTCATTATACAACTATCTGTTACTTAAGAGCTTACTGATTTCAGCACCTGTTACTCAAATGTACTACTCTCCTGTCACTACACACTTGATACTGGAGTCTATAACTAATGTGGGCTAAGTTCATAATTGTACGAACATTGTAATTTTGCTCCACCGAGAGGGTATCAAGGCTGGCATAATACCATTTGTTGTGCGGATTACCTTAACAAAAGCAAATTTGGGTTCATAGTTATAACTAGCCTTTAGTTAAAAATGTTTAAGAAATTTATAACCGTTCACGGAGATAAGGGATTTACAAAGTGATTGTAAAAGTGTAAAGACATGAGAAGCTAAGTATGGAGTGGGTATGATAACAGGGCTGCAGAAAAGATTGTGGCGTACAAATCAAAAAACGCTAATCTCAAAGAAGAAATAAAGGCTCTGATTATAGAAAATGATGGCTTAAAAGCAAAAATAATTGAGCTAGAAGATAAACTGGGCTGAACTCAAAAAGTTCATCTCTACCACCATCGCAAGATATATATCGCAAAAAAACAAAAAAGAAAAGTGATAAAAAACCAGGAGGTCAGCCAGGGCATAAGGTATATAAGTGAGATTTGATGGTAGCAAATATAGTAGTAGACTATACAATTTTATCAGGTTTGTGTGTGTGGAAATAAGGTTGTTTTAGAAGATGAAATTGTCCATTAAAAGGTAAGAATTACCAGAAATCAAACTAATCGTAACTGAGTACAGGTTGCAAAGAAACTATTACAGAGCTTGTGATAGGAAGGGTTCAGCTAGTTTAACCATGGGGGTTTCAAGATGTCTTCTAGGGTTCAATGCTAAAACAACAATTAGCAGCCTAAGTGGCTTTTTTATTAACTCGAAAAGAAAAGTACAACAAATTTTAAGCAGTATATTTAACCTCAATATAAGTCTTAGTTTAGTATCAAAGACTGAGCACAGAGTATCAAAAGATGCGCATCTGAATATGAGAAAATGAAGGAAGAATTGAAAGAAACCTGCATATAGATGAAACATAGCACAGAAATCAAGGAGAAAGAGGCTGGGTTGGGTAATAACAACAAAGCGCTCTGACACTTCTAAAGATGACCGAGTCTCGTGGCAAGAAGGTGTTGCAAAGTTTACTGCCAGAATACAATGGCATAGTTGTAAGTAACAATACGCTGTGTACAATTATTTTAGTCTTGAAAATAGATAGATATGTTGGACACATTTGACAAGAGATTTTGAAAGATTTGCGTATAGTAAAAATATTGAAGTGAGCAAAATTGGCCAGGCGCTCAAGTCACTCAACAACAGAGTATTTGTGGTACAAAAGCAAAAAAATAAAATTTGGTAGATGATTTAAGATTTTATCAACTAATGTAAAAATTTTGAAAAAGGGTAGAACATCTTTTGTGTAAAATGACTAGGGTTATAAATGGTACTCAAACTTTGAGGATGGCTGCCAAGATGTTAAGATCTGAGGATATGGAAGTTTTTACGAAAACTTGAAGTGATAGATACAACCAATAACCTTGCAGAACGGTAAATGAGGCGCTATGTAATCTATTGTAAGAACAGCTTTTTCACTTGGTCAGAACGTGGAGAAAGATTCATAAAAGATGTTGTCGATATTTTAACTTCGCGTCTAAATGGCCAAAATTCCTTTCAAAAGTTACAGAATCTAGTAACTGTTACTGCTTAATTCTTTATTCATTTCCACAATTTGTAAACGGTTACTACTAGATTAGTAACTACTACTTGAGCTATACCTCCAAAACTAACCTGTTTGGATCTTCTATATAATTTTTTATTTTGACGAGAAAAGTTACTGCTCCTTTGCCGTCAATTATTCTATGGTCGTAGGAGAGGGCAATGTACATCATAGGTCTAATTTCAATTGAGTTGCCCACAGCAAATGGCCTATTTTGTATTGAATGCATTCCAAGTATTCCAGATTGTGGAGGGTTTATTATCGGAGTGGAAAGGAGCGAACCGTATACTCCACCGTTTGAAATAGTAAATGTTGCATCTTCCATTTCTGATACTTGTAGCTTACCTTCTCGTGCTTTTTTACCGAGAGCAGCCAAAGTTAGCTCAATTTCAGCAAATGACATCTGATCAGCATTTCGAATAGCTGGCACAACAAGACCTTTGTTAGTGCCAACGGCAACACCTATGTCATAGTAACGTTTGTATATGATTTCATCACCTGAAATTTCAGCGTTAATTTCAGGAATTTCTCTCAGTGCTTGCACCGCTGCCTTTATAAAGAACGACATGAAGCCAAGCTTTATTCCATATTTCTTTTCAAAGGTTTCTTTATATTTTGCCCTGAGATCTATAACATTTTTCATGTCAATTTCATTAAATGTGGTCAGTATCGCAGCTGTATTTTGTGAAGCTTTTAAACGAGCAGCAATTACTTGCCTTATTTTGCTCATTTTTACTCGCTCTTCTCTCCGTTCCCCACTTGCTGCACTTTTTGGCAATTCATATTGTTTTATAGTAGGTTGTTCAGCTTTTCTCATATGATCTATCACATCTGCTTTGGTTATCCTGCTTCCCATACCAGTCCCTTTAACACTTTCTGTACTGATTGCATTTTCCCCCATAATTTTACGAGCTGATGGAGCGTCTCTTTTAGCAAGATTCTCACTTTTATCTTCTTTCTTCACCTCTCCTACGGAAAGTTTTGCCAACAATTGATCAGGGCTTATCACATCGCCTTCACTTACAAGAAATTCAGTTATTTGTCCTGAAGCTTCTGCAGTTAGTTCGAGTGCTGTTTTATCAGTTTCAATTTCAAAGATTAAGTCATCTACTTCTATTGCTTCGCCAATACTTTTCTTTATTTTGATTACACCTTCTGTGATCGATTCACCACCAAGAGTCTTTGGTGCTCTAATTTCTATAATCTTGTTCATAAAACAACCTTTCGTACAAACTTGCTATAAATTTATACATGAAAAGAAACATATAATAAACTAATAAATTTATTTAGGATTAAAAAGGGGTTTACTATAACTCACTTTTAATTAGCCTAGCCCACACGCGCCAATCTCTCTCACCAAGATTGTTTTCGAAAGACAAAAGATCCTTTACAGCTTTTGAGCAAACTTCTTCACTTAGAATTGATAATTTCCTATTCACTTCTAACGCTAAACATTGAGTTTTGCACGCTTGCTCTAAGCGATACGTACAAAACATTGCTTCTTGCATAGTCCAACCACACGTTATAGATCCATAATTACGCATTAACATTACAAAATTTTCTTCAGGTCAGTTATTAATCTCTTTCCCTCTGCATCATCAAGCGCAAGGGAGTTATAATCATGGTAAGGCATCTTGTTATAAAAGTGTATTGCCCACTGACTTATAGGAAGTATTCCATCTTTAAAAGAGGAAACTGCTACAATAGAAGATGTATGCAAGCGAAAAATTGCTTAAATGTCCTTCCTTGCTTGATAAATAAAACCATGGATTACATAACCAGTTCTATTGTATTGATACTCTTTGCTCTCAATTGTACTTCCATCAAATGATACTTTCATTAATGAATTCTCATTCATTTCATTAAAGTGAATACCAAATTGATAGATATAAAATGACTTTTGATCCTCAGAACACACTGAAAGGTAAGTATGTATGGCCATCTAGTTCCAGGTAAGAGGCAAAATCTGATAGATATATACTAAGTCTCTTTTTACCTTGCTCTTTGTTAACAATGCAATTCTTAGTCAAAGCCTTCTGAAGGTTTATACAAGAAAAGAGGTTCATAGTAAACTTATACTTTTAGTTTGAAATTAAGTATATCAAGAAATAAACTGTTAATTCTTAGTAAATAATCAGTTGCTACATAATCTATGAAGCCTATATAGAATTTATGCTCTCAAATTGCATAATATCTTAACCATAAAAATAATTTTCTATATAATATTTTAAATGTTTTAAAGCTTAAGTTTCATGTTATTATGAATATAGATTTTAATATTATAAATAATATGATAAACATTAATACAAAGAGACAGATAACAGGATTTTTCGTATATATTATTGGCTTTTCAGGAAGTGGTAAGCTCTCTACAGCAATAGAATTATCCAATATGATAGATGCATTGATTGTAAACAGCAACTTTTCCAACAATACTCAAGTTTGCTCCATATATGATAATGTTTTTGAGCATAATCATATCCCTGAAGAAGTACAAGATAGAATATATAACATTGCACAAATTATGCTCCAGGCAATAGAAGCTTACCTAATTCACTCAAAAAACTATATATTTATCGATGAGCTAATGAAAAATAACGACCACAACACAAAGATGTATAACTCAGTAGTAGAGCTTAGTAAAAGGATGAACACACAAATTCTCCCTATAGTGCTGAGGTGTGACTTACTTACATTACAAAAGCGCATTAAATTAAAAAGGCAAAGGGAAAACAAGAAAGCCACTAATATAAGCAGCATTATAGAGAACTTTAGGACTCACGATTCATTTATACCACCAAATGCCATAGAAATAGAAAATTCGAATATGAGTATAAAAGAAGTAGCCGAAAAAATAACAAGTCAGATGCATAAACTTAGCCAGATTAATAGCATTTATACAAAAGGATGATCTATAACAATTTCATATACTGAAGCTCATTTAAATATAGAGCTTCAACTTCATTTAATTTTTGTTTATTCTTTAGTCTATAATGGACTAATAGCCCTGCATGGCTAGCATCTAATTTTGGTAGATTGCAGTCCATATATGTAATGTAGTTATTGCCTGATGTCCTAGTGCCTAGACACTGGGCGTCATGCGTTGTAGTTGGATCTGATAATGGCAATAAATTGCAATCAAACAACTGCATATAAAATCCCTGAGAACTTTTAATCATAGCTCTAATATTTTTTTTGTTATTTGCACAAAGCAAAGACATTGCGTATGCTTGAACTTCTAATGCATTAACTCCATACAATGGCTTATTCGTAACGAGATTTATACCTTTCGCAGCTGATATACCAACTCTAATTCCATTGAAACTTCCTGGTCCAACTACTACCGCTAAATGGTCTAACTTACTGTAGTTATAGTTGTGCTTATTGAACAGAGTGTTCAAAATTTGAAAAAACGATTCCGCATGACTATTGCTGATGGAATTGTGTTCTACAAAACAATTACCATCGTGATCAATGATCGCTATTGAACTACCAGTACCTACAGTATCAATTGCTAGAATAGACATTATCTGAGTTTATCATAGAGTTTTGTAAACCTTATAGTAAGGCACCACTACTCATAATATTTGCTGAAGTTATTATTGAGTCAAACACTAAATATAATGCTGTGACTAACGAGAGCATTTTCGGAAAGAACTTAAGGTACTTTTTAAGCACAGGCAGCATTACCATGATTCCTCCTGCCGAACTGCAACAATAGCAAATTTAAATAACAAAAAATAGAGAAGAAAAGTTATATAGTACATTATATACATAACCGGAAGTAATTATCATTGATAATATTATAATAAAAACAATTCCCATTAAGTAAAAGCCAGCAGTTATTTGGTACAACAGATAATACAAGATCAGGTTGCTTTACATTTTTTTGCTCTCTTCAAGAGTAAAGGGCATAGTTGCATTACTAAACATTGCACTTATTGCGATAATAAATGCCGGTATCATATTGCTTATGCTAATTATCCAGCTCGTGACCTTGAACGAATTTGCAGCTCCATATAAGAGAAAAATATAAAAGGTAAGTTGCGAATGTAATAACCACAAAAATTATTGAGCAACCTTTAAATACTGCAGATATAATCTAATCATGCTGCATTTTTAAAGTAAGCCCAAGTGCAAATATCGGAATAACCGGCGTCAAGAGTACTTTCAGAATAAACAGAGCTAAACCTGACATTTTGTGCGAGAGCTCTTTGCTCTTTTTGGGTAGCAAAACAGACACCACTATGCCGGATACAAGTTCACAAATGAGAGCATAAAAGTTAGAAAGCAGTGCAGGTAGTGTAAGCAACCATAAGGGAATAATTGTTTCTTCATACGTTATATCTTGTATTGAATAAGTGTTTTGCAGTATAAAATACCCAATTAAATAAGCTATTAAACTTGAAGCCAGGTTTGATAAGAAAATTGTCATAATAAGTAACAATATAAACTTTTAAAGATTAACATAAAAATAATAAGAGGCATTATAAACAGCAAAGTTTCTTTGATGCTTAAGCTCATTGAGTACAAAAAGGCTTTCGTTTCTACTGGAACCAAATGACCAAAAAATACAACTGAAGTGATAATAATAAGTAAGGTTAGTAGTTGTAACAAGCCCTAATACAGCGATATTCTACAAATAGAATGCGGCAAGTTATTTTTCAAGTAAAGCAAAACTATCTGAACTGCTGCAGAATATTATATCTATCTTCATCTTGCTCAAATCTTCCTGATGTAGCCTATGCATCACAAGTACAATTATTCCTTTTTTCTATTGTTGAGCCAGTTACTAAAGTCTGATCAAACTAGCTTGTGGCACGCTTTCTAAGCGTTTCGCTCAAAGCTTGAGCGGAACTCAGTGGGTCGTTGACAATAATAAAATCACCTTCTTGCTAGTTAATGTTCCCCCAACAGACGTTGCAATTTTGTATTCTCTCCGCACTGTTTGAAATTTATACTTAGTATTTTGTTCTATGGATAGTTCTACTTCTAGAAATAGCTTTTTATACCAATCAGACTGCATTATGCACCTAGTATCGAGCGAGTGCTTTTCGCTGGGAATAGCTCACAATTATTACTCTTACGCATATGGGCTTCGTCGAGCGTGAAGGCATACTAAATATTATTCGTCTCACTGCACCAGTGCCTGCCGCTTTAAGTTGTTCGCTATGACTTTTATATATTAATAATCATTATACTCACATCCCGTACTACCGTTTTGAAAGCATAACTCAATGAGTTTGAGAAAGTTTATATTTTCTATGTTAGTGAGCGTCCTTGCTGTTTATTCCACTCCCCTCTTTTTGTCATTCCAGTGCTCCGACATTGGGATTCAACACACTGGAATGGCAATTCCTCATCATACTCCACAGTATCTTTAGATCTCGCTAAGGAACGACGGTAGTTACAAATATTTAGGAAATTTATTAAATAGAAAAAAAGGCAAAAAACCCGTTGGTGGCGAGTTATTTATATTAACTTTATAGTTAGCATTTTTTTATTCTAAACGTCCAATCTAGCTCCTTTTAAGTCATAGCTGATCTAAATTTAAACGTTAGAAAAATTACTAAGCAGAAAAAAGGTAAAAAACCCTGTTAGCTAATTATTCACTACCTATCTTTTTAAATTGGCATTTTTTACTGTGTCAAATGCTTTAACAAGTGCATTTCAATTATATTAAGTAAAAGCCTGAAAGGTTATAAAGATATACGGTGCATATAGTGCAAAAAATTAAATATGAGGCATCAAGTACATTGAGTCTTTTGTCGTTTAAATCTGTATAGAGAAGATAAATAATTAGCTTCAATGTTACAATAAGGAAGCTGGTGAAGTTTGTTGAGTAGTTTTTTGTAGTTCCATTCCCTGTTTTCAAATCATAATATTTATATAGTTGTGAAAGAATCTAGTTATAAGGCGGAAAATGCCAATTTTTAGGTGATAATGTGAATATTTCAACACCATCCTCTGTTACTCCAAGCGTATGTTCAAATTGTGCAGAGAGCGAAAGATCGCGTGTTGTTACTGTCCAATTATCAAGTCTACTAAGCAGAGTTTCATGTTTTCCAGCGTTGATCATTGGTTCTATTGTAAAAAACATCCCCTCCTTTAATACAAGGCTTTCACCTTGATCATAGAAATGTACTACATTAGGCGGCGCATGGAAGACTTTTCCTATACCATGTCCGCAATAGCTACGTACTATAGAATAGCCAAAATCTCTAATATACTTTTCTACAGCAAGCCCTATCTCGTTCAATTTATTACCAGGCTTAACTTGTTTTATTGCTTCCATCAATGCAACATAAGTAGCATCACATAAGCGTTTTGCTTTTATTGATGGTTTGCCAGCCCAAAACATGCGGCTTGTATCACCATACCAACCATTTAAAAGTCGATATTTAAAATGTCCCCATCTTTAAGTGGTTTATCATCAGGAATACCATGACATACAACAGCATTTTTCGAAGTGCAAATCGACTTGGGGTATCCTTTATAGTTTAATGGTGCCGGAATTGCACCTGCTTTGACTATAAAATCATGACATAGATCATTTAATTTATTAGTTGTTACTCCTACCTTTACATATGGTGCAATGAAATCAAGAGTTTCAGCTGCTAATCTTCCAGCTTTACGCATAAATTCAAAATCTTTTTGTGAATGTAAAGTTATGCTCATATTTTCTGTATATTATTGTAGTTACCATACACATTCTTGTGCAAAATTAACAGCCTTGCTTATAGCTCGTCAGTTATCAAAGTAAGTCCCATAGGCTCCAGTGTCAAGCGTGTAACCGCACGAGCATTGCAATATGCTTCCACTAGACCAGAAAATCAGTGCATAACGCATAACCATACGTATCAAATTAATGGCAAATACTCGAAATTGTAAGTTAAAAATCAGATTGAATATTTTGTGTAATTCATAAACTTCTATGAATTACACATCTTAGGCGTATCTTTACAGATTTGATAAAACTACTGAGGTTTTTATGGGACTCTCAAATCCTGTGAGGGCTCTTATGTTGCTTCTATAAAATCTTGTCCATAGGGCCTAGACTGTGACTTTTGATTTCACCCAGTGGTACAATTTACTTATTTTACCATCCTGACCCAGCATATCAGGATTATTTTTATAAAAAGTGTCAACTATTAACTTTATAGAGCCTATGGCAGCAGAAAACACAGGATTCTTATTATATTCACCATCAAGACCACCGTACGACTCAGGGCACCCAATACGGACTTGTTTATTGAATATATAGCTTGCAATCTCCTTCATACTTGCCAGCCGACTGGTGCCACCTGTGATAACCACTTTATTAATTGGATCTTTCTGCTTCCTAAATTGCTCTTTCACCAACTCAAGTATTTCTTCAATCCTTGGTCTTATGATGTCAACAAGTTCAGATTTGGGTATTCGAGCCTGTTCATCATTCTCATTACTTTGCACTGTAATGTATTCATTCTCATCTATTGAAGTTACAACAGTGCTACCGTACAGTATTTTTATACGCTCTGCATGTTCTATGCTTGTACATAGTCCATAAGCTATATCTCGAGTAATATGAACACCACCGATTGGGATGCTGTTTGCATATATAAGTTTGCTTCTTTTGAAAATTCCAATTGCAGTACACCCACCTCCTATATCAACAATAGCAGTTCCAAGCTCTTTTTCATCTTCACTAAGACAAGCAAAACCTGCAGAATACGCGGAAGCAATGCAACCTGCCATACTTATACCGCTATTATTGGTTATGCAATTTTCAATGTTGGTAAGTGCCGGACGCGAAGCAGTGACAACATTAACATCAGCAGATAATCTCTTTCCATACAATCCACTAACTTCCCTTATATCAGTCATATCATCCAAGTGGTATCTCAGCGGTATATTGTGAATAATAACATTTTCTTCAATATATTTCTCAAACGTTTGAAAAATTACACGTTTTATATCCCGGTCAGAAATTTCATGATTAGCTGCAATAATCTCATTGTGCACATTGAAAGATAAGATTCCACATCCGGCAATATTAACATATATTTGGTCTATAGTTTCCTCTGACACTTGCTCAGCTAAACCTATAGTAGATGAAATAGAGTAACTTGCATACTTTATGTCAGTTATTGATCCACCATTTATACCTTCTGCAATCTTATAACCTGTGCCTGTTATTTTATAGTTGAAGTTGCCACTTACCTTAACAATTAGACAGATAATTTTCGTTGTACCTATATCTAAAACAGCAAAAACATTTCTCTTGGGTTTTACTATTACTGCAGAGTACATTAGTTGACCTTATTATATAATTTCATTTAGGCAGCTTCTTTTAATAATTTATATTTCCATTACAAAAATACAGCAACATTTTAATATATCCAAATACTGGACAAAGGAAAAAATAAAACATAGAATTATAATTTTATGCCTAAATTATCAATTGTAGTTGCTCCCGATGAAAGGTTAACTACACGTGCCAGTGAAGTAACAGGTATAAACGATAAAATTAAAGAACTAGTAAATGATATGTTCGAAACTATGTACAATGCAGAAGGTCTTGGTCTTGCTGCGGTGCAAATTGGAGTGCTAAAGAGAATTTTCGTCATGGATATCCAGCTAGAGGATATTAAAGGTGAACCAGTAGGATATGAATCCACTGGTAAATTTTGCATGATTAATCCTGAAATTACAGAATTATCAGATGAACAAGTCATTCTCAAAGAAGGATGCCTTTCAATTCCAGAGCAAAGTCATGAAATTAGACGCCCAAAATATTTAACTGTGAAATATAAGGACTTAAATAACAAAGAACAGACACTAAAAGCTAGTGGTTGGCTTGCAAGGTGTATCCAGCATGAGCTAGATCACCTAAACGGCATATTATATATTAGACATTTATCTAAATTGAAGTATGATATGGCCATGAAAAAAGCAGAAAAGTTTAAGAGACACTATGAGAGATGAAGATTTAGAATTACTAAAATTTTACTATGAAGTGGGTATTGATTGTACACTAACAGAAGGTAACGAGGAAAAAAAAGTGGAAAAAGAGAAAAATAGCAAAGCTATCCAATCTCCTACCATTCAAGCTGAAGTCCAAAAAAAAGAACAGCAATCCATGTTTCCAAGTGACTGGATAATTGAAGCAAGGAAACTCGCAAGTAAATGTAACAGCATGGATGAACTAAGAAGTGCAGTTAAGTCATTTGAAGGTTGTGAGATAAAAAAAACTTCAACCAATACTGTTTTTTCCGATGGTAATCAAAGTGCAAAAATTATGCTTGTTGGCGAAGCTCCAGGAGCAAATGAAGACCTTAAAGGCATACCATTTTGTGGTGCAAGCGGAATGTTGCTAGATAAGATGCTTAGTGCAATCAATCTTGATCGCACTAAAGTATACATAAGCAATGCTGTATTTTGGCGTCCACCAGGCAATAGAAAGCCAACTGATCTAGAACTCGACATGTGCAGACCATTCGTTGAGAAACATATCGCACTAATTTCACCACACATCCTCATTTTAGTTGGAGGTATCTCATGTTATAGCCTTCTTGATAACACAAAAACTATATCAACTTTGCGTGGCAGATTCCATACGTATACTAATCAATACTTATCCTATTCGATTACCACAGCTGTTATATTTCATCCAGCTTACTTACTTCGTCAACCAGCGCAAAAACGTTTAGCTTGGGAGGATTTAAAAAAGATTAGGGAGTACCTTAATAGTACCAATAACTGTACAGGCGTCTAGCAAACTGATAAGATAACGGACTCTTATATTATTCACTCCTCAAGCACAGCTATTATAGTAGTCATTCAAATAGTTCACAGAAACGCAAAAAATTACTTGACACACTTTGTCAGCTCTCTTAACCCTAGCAATAGGGCTATTTTATATAACCTCCTAATCTGTGCAAATTAAAATGACAAGAAGGTTTTGTATTTGATGTACTATTGTTTAATTCCTTGTACTACGTACGCTGTATGTCTTTATAAAATTTCTATAGAGTTCTTACCTAATACAAGCTGAAACATACTTATAAAGCGTTTAAGACATCACCTAACATCAAAATTTTTAAACAAAGAACTAGTAACTAACTACTCTGTTTTTTTTGCCTTTTTCCCTGCTTGGCAAATTTTTAAAATATTCATGACCCCAATTAAGTTGCATTGAAAAGCAGCTAGACTGCAGCATTTAAGACTTAAAAAATGCCAATACTGAAAATAGATACTAACCAGAGCTTTTTTATCTTTTTTTTATTTAGTAAATTTCTTAAATATCTATAACTAAAGGCTAGTTGCAAAAAAGCAGCTAGCGTTTAGAATAAGGAAACGCTGAAAAAAACATAAATACTATAGAGTTTCCTCTGCCTTTTAGGCTAAGTCATACAAAAAGTCTACTAGTTATATAAGAGTTCAAGAAAGATATCATGAAAGTACTGGAATTTTGCTCCAATGTTAAACAACACAAAGTTGAAAAAGCAGAGCAAAAAACGTTACTTACAATTTAGTAGTTCTCCAAAGTCAATTATGTTTAAAAATTAATCTCTGTCTATAACATTATCACTTGTACCATTAATGTGAATAAGGACTGGATGGCATGAAAAGCCTTTAGGATGCTTTAGTGTATCTATTTTTTTTTGTACTTCTTACATTATTGAATGACCAATTCTATTTTTTGAAAACTTGATTTCGCAAATGTAAAGAGTGTTAAATTTAGTTCGAATTATATAATCAATTTGACAAATAGCACTATTACCTGTCCTCCTCTGAAAAAATAGATTTTCGCTTATTATTTCATCAATTCCTAAGATATTAGGTTCTATTGTTAAGCATCAAATTTTCAAGTTGAAGTCCGATGATTGTATGCCCCTCTGGTAGAGATGCAAGTAGTCCCATAGAGTAGTGCTAAGATTAATTTTCCTAGATTTTTTTAATATATTTCAGATAAAACCTTAAATAATTATCTTGAAGTCTGCACCTCCTTAATCGTGAATCAGTACCTGCTTGCATATTCCAAGTGTGATCCTTTGCAATAAAAAACAGGCAAGCTCAAGCTCATGTAGATACTTAGAAATGCGTCCATGTTGCGATATCTAAACTAAAAAGACACCTTTTGTAAAACAAAGCTTTTTGATATTTTCTTTAGCACAGTGTTTAAAATTTACCTCTTCTAAATACTTCATAATTCCACCAATTACTGCAAGTACCTTAAATTTTTCATATGCTGAAATATTTTTTGGCAAAAACCTATTGCAATCAGAAAGTAATAACTCCTTAAGCGTTATAGTCAATAATATCCTTCCTACAAAACTAGCACTATTAAGTATATTTTTTTCGATCCAGGATGAAGCCGATCCACAAATAACAAAAATTAGCTTGGTATTATTTTTTAGCTGTGTATCCTAAAAATTCTTTATTTATCCTAAAAAAGTTGGATCTTTTAAGCCCATCCAAGAAATTTCATCAAAAAGTAATAACATTTTTCCAGATAGTAGATATTTACCAACTGTTCACAGTAAATCACTCCAATCACCATATCTAGCAAAAGACGTGCTAAATTGTCTAGCAACTTGTCTAGAAAATTCATTAATTTTGTGGGATACTATAGTATACTTTTCTGTAGCAAACCTATAAATGAGTAATACTACTCAAAATGCTTACCAAACTCTTGAATTAAATGACTTTTTCCCATACGACGTCTTCCTTTAACTACTATAAAAGACGCAGCATTTTTTTTCTGCAAGCTCCAGCAGTTGCTTTAACTCAGCTTGCCTATCAATGAATAATGGAGAGATAGAACGTAAAATACAAATCTTTATTTCCATTATGCATGATAAAATCGGAGGTGTAAATAAATAAATTTTGATCTTTGTCTCTATAATGCTAAACCGACTGTTAATATCTTTTTTATATCACATTTTTAATTTACAATAGTTAGCCAGCGTTTCTTATTAAACAAACCTTTCAATCGACCATTGCTAAATTCTGTAATCCAACTCTCACCACACTCACTTTCACGCAATATTGGTTGTCTTTAAAAAGCAATCTAACGTTTTTTATTCCTTGGTTACGAAGCTTTGATGCAGCTGATTTAGCGGCCTGAGCATTTTCAAAAAATGCAATATATCCCTTACTTTCCGCATTGTCTTGTTTCGGGTGACGTTTCTGCATTTCTTTTTCATGCTGCTTTCTATAATGAGGAGTTCTTTGTATTAATTGCTCTGATATTTTCCTTAAATATTGCACTTTTACTTTTGCAAGCCCAGCTTTATGAAGACCTAAAATTTTTGCCGCCTTTTCCGATAAGTCTATTATTCTACCTTCAACAAATGGCCCTCTGTCGTTAACTCTTACAACAAGCTTTTTCCCATTTTCCAAGTTGGTAACGAGAACAAAGCAGGGTAGAGGCAAAGTCTTATGCGCCGCAGAAATCAAGTGACGGTTAAACACTTCACCATTTGCTGTAAGTGTACCATGATCTTCTATTCCATACCATGATGCTACTCCTATCTCTTCGTAATGGTTACAGTGTTTGGGATGATAGGTTATACCATTTATTGCATAGCTATTGCCAATTTTATAATGACCTGCAGTATCATTACACCTGCTGCAAAAATTGCAACTACTTATCAAAATAAATGTTAGGCATAGAAGGGCTAGATTTTTTATCATTGTATTTAGTGAAAGGGCTCGATACCATGAGGATTTTAAATTATACTATAATAAATTTAGTAATAAGTAAAAGTCTACTGCTAAATATGAATGGTATTAAGAAAGGCATAATACATATAATTGGTATAGGTGGAATTGGAATGAGCGCGATTGCTGAGATTCTCCATAATTCTAATTATAAAGTGCAAGGTAGTGATGCTCAATCAAACAACAATGTAGATAGATTACAAAAGCTAGGTATAGAGATCTATATTGGTCACAATGCCAATAATATTAAGCAAGCTCAAGTAGTTGTATATTCTTCCGCCATAAAATCTGATAATGTGGAGTTAGTTGCAGCGAGGAATAACAATAAGACTATTTTGCATAGATCAGGCATACTTGCTGAAATTATGAAAGATAAGTATGTGATAGCAGTTTCAGGTTCAAGCGGAAAGACGACAACAACGGCCATGATTGCTTCTATTTTTGATCATTCTAATACTGACGCAACTGTAATTGTGGGAGGGATATTAAACTCCTATCAAAATAACTCAAAACTTGGCAAGAGTGACATTCTTTTAATCGAAGCTGATGAATCTGATGAAACTATGCTAAAAATCCCTGCAAATATTGCTGTTATAACAAGTATTAATAATGACCATATAGACCATTATGGAACATTTGATAATATCAAAAATGCATTTTCTCAATTTATAAACAGTGCAGATTTTGCAATTTTGCCTGATTCTGTAGGAATTAATGATAGCAAAAGTGTTTCCATAAAGTTTGGGTTTGAAGGTGTTTATCCCTTTGTCATCCCAGTGCATGACATTGGAATCAAGAAAAAAAAATCGGCGTCATGTTCTATAAAAGCGAGTAATGTCAAAGCAAATAACATCAGGCAACATAATAACAGCATAGAATTTGATGTGTTAATTGATGGTTGTAGTATAGACAGAAGTCACTGGATCCCAGCATCATGCACTGAGACGACAGCAGTTCTTCCTTTATCGTCCACTCAAATAACATCACTGAGATCCAGAATTATAAAAAATGTAGTACTATCAAACGCAATAGGAATGCATAAAGTTAGTAATGCTCTAGCTGCAATATCGGTTGCAATAAAGTTGGGAATCAATGATGTGGACATTAAAAAAGGCCTTTTGGAATTTAAAGGAGTTGCAAGAAGATTTTCCTTAGTGGCCGATATTAAAGACGTTAAGTTAATTGAAGACTATGCCCATCATCCAAGTGAAATACAGGCAACTTTAACAGCAGCACGTTCAATTACTAAAGGAAAAATAATAGGCATTATCGAGCCGTTTCGTTTTGCTCGTATTCGTAATTTTTTTGATGAATTCATACGGATTTTCATGATGTTTGACTATGTAATCCTTGTTCCTGTTCATCCCCCAGAAGATAAGCCCATTCTTGGTTGTAGGATTGATGATATACAAGAAGCTTTAATCAGTAACGGGTTTAATAATGTAAAGATTATGAACGATGCTTTGCTCATTTCAAATTTTATCAGTGATTCGACAAATTCAGGCGATATTGTACTATTTATTGGTGCTGGTATTAATGTAGCTAGACTAGCAAGAGAAACTGTAGTGTTTATGTCAGGAGTGGAGGTTTAATATGACAAAAAGAATAATTAATAATGTATTTGCAAGAGAAATTTTAGATAGCAGGGGGTACCCCACTGTTGAGGTAGAAATTGAACTCTGTGATGGAGCAACGGGTAGAGCATCTGTACCCTCTGGAGCTTCAACCGGCAAACTAGAAGCCTTGGAATTGAGAGATCAAGACGAAAAAAGGTATTGTGGTAAGGGAGTGCTGAAGGCTGTTAAAGCAGTCAATGGAGTGATAGCGAACGCAATCATTGGAATGGATGCAGCAGACCAAAGTGCAATCGATAAAGCGTTAATCGAGTTGGATGGAACAAGAAACAAATCTAAGCTCGGGGCAAACGCAACTTTAGGGGTGTCTCTTGCATCTGCAAAAGCAGCAGCAAACAGTTTCAAAATGCCGTTGTATAGGTATTTGGGGGGAGAGCAGGCAAATGTTATGCCGTTTCCACTAATTAATATAATTAATGGTGGAGTCCATGCAGACAATAAACTCGACTTTCAAGAATTTATGATTCTCCCTATTGGAGCTGAGGCTTTCAGTGAAGCGATCAGAATGTCTGCAGAGGTGTTTCACAACTTACGTAGTATTCTTAGGAAAAGAGGTTATAGCACAAATGTAGGAGATGAAGGTGGTTTTGCACCAAATATTGAGAGTACTGAAGAAGCACTTGACTTGATTATGCATGCTATAGAATCTGCCAGTTATTCAACACAGAATCATTTTGCACTAGGCCTTGATGTTGCTTCATCTACTTTTTATAAAAATAAAATTTACAAATTTGCAAATAAGGAGCTTACTTCAGAAGAACTGGTTGAATACTATTATAACCTCGTAGAAAAATACCCGATAACCTCCATGGAAGATGCGATGAGTGAGGACGATTATGAGGGTTGGAAGTTGCTTACTGCAAAACTAGGAAGTAAAGTTCAATTGGTTGGAGATGATTTGTTCGTTACAAATTGTGAGCTAATACGTAAAGGGATAGAGGAAAAAATGGCAAATGCTGTACTAATCAAACCAAATCAGATAGGGACGTTAACAGAAACTTTTACTGCTATTGGAATGACAAAATCAGGTGGCTATAAAGCTGTTATTTCTCACCGCTCAGGTGAAACAGAAGATACAACGATATCTCATATAGCAATTGCGTCAAATTGTGGGCAAATAAAGACTGGTTCGCTATCGCGTTCTGATAGGCTTGCAAAGTATAATGAGCTAATAAGAATAGAAGGCACATTAGAAAGAAATGCCAAATATTATTATGGGTTAACATGGACTTCATAGACGAGGTTAAATTATATTTAAAAGCAGGTGATGGCGGCGATGGTTGTGTAAGTTTTCGTCGAGAAAAATTTATTGAATTTGGTGGTCCAAATGGTGGTAATGGAGGAAAGGGTGGGAACATAGTTTTTGTTAGCGATGCAAATCTCAACACTTTGCTTAATTTTCGTTATAGGAGACACGTTAAAGCAGGCAGTGGAAAAAGTGGTGCGAGTAGAGATAGATCTGGTACAGCAGGAAAAAACATTGTACTTAAAGTACCAGTCGGCACACAAATAATTGATGAAGAAAGTGAGAAGATAATATTAGACTTTAATGAGCCTGATATGGAGTTTTTAATAGCGCAAGGTGGAAAAGGTGGACTTGGAAATACTAATTTTAAATCTTCTATTAACAGGGCACCAAGGCATTTTACTTGTGGCCAGTTTGGTGAAGAAAAATATGTAGTATTAAAGCTCAAAGTTTTATCTGATGTTGGTATTATTGGTATGCCAAATGCAGGTAAATCGAAGTTTTTAACTCGCTGTTCAAATGCAGATACAAAGGTAGGAGATTATCCGTTCACTACCATAAAGCCTCATTTAGGTGTGGCAAAAGTGGATAATAGCGAAGTTGTAATAGTAGACATTCCTGGAATAATCACTGATGCTCACCTTGGAATTGGACTCGGGCATAAATTTTTAAAACACGTAGAAAGATGTAAAATTTTATTGCATTTAATTGATGTAACTCACGATAATGTCGTTTCAGCTTATAATTGTATGCGCAATGAGCTGGAACTTTACAATAGTGATCTTGTTAAAAAAGAAGAAATTATAGTATTAAACAAATGCGACTTATTGAGAAAAGTAGAAATTTTTGAAAAAAAGAATCACCTAGCCAATTATCTTAATAAAGAGGTGCTGTGCTTATCGATTGGTGAAGATTTACAGCCCATTCTAAGGTTATTAAACGAAAAATTGAAAAAGGGTAGCTCTAGGAAAATGGATGTATACGATCCTTTTAAGAGATGAATTCCATCTAAATAATTGATATTTTTCATTTATTTTATCATATAACTGGAATACATGAATATGACTGCTTTAGCCATACTATATTTGCCTTTTTTCACTTAGCAAAAATGAATTTAATACTTCTAATCCTTTTCAGAGTACTAAATATTTGATCTACATCAAAATTCATCTTAGGGTGCCAAATAGGGCCATCTAAATGCATGTCAATATAGATCGGACTACTATAACCTGGTAGAATGAAAAAGAATCTGACTAAAGAAATTAAAGCAAAGTTGGGTAAAGTTAAATTAGAAGAGATAGACCCCGATGCTTGATCAATTCTAAATTGTAAACTGGTTGAACATACGCCATTTTTAATATTTGCTTTTCCTATAACATTTTCAAAAAGCGTACTGCCATTGTATATATCATCATGAGCAAGTGTGGAAATTTCAGATTTATTCTTACCATTTAATAAATTAGTGATAAATGAATTAAAATCCACATTAGTAAATTCTATTTCTTGTGCTTGCAAGTTGATTTCTCCTGACAAATTATTAGCCCAACCATGAAAACTTTTTCCTTGAGCTTTAATTTCACCGTTTAAGCTTATCCGACCATCTACATTGTCAATTCCTATAGCTTTACCAATTCCTTTAGCATCCAAATTTGTAATAAGAAATTTTGTATACATTGAGTCTGATCTTAGATAACCCTGAAAAAATACTTGTCCATGTTCTAGTGCATAACTTACTTGTCTCATAGTGACAGTGTTATTTCTCACCACTGCATCCAAGTTAAAGTCCTTCAAAACATTCTGCCCAACCCTAAATTCTATAGCATTGATTTGCACATTTGCATCAAAGCTTTCTTTATCGTCCAAAAAATCAAACTGCTTTGTTGACCATTGAATTTGATTTATCTTATTTCTTGAATCCCTTTTCACCTCTATAAAACTCGGTAATTTAAAGATATCTCCATTAAATTTACTTCCTGTAAGGTTTACCTCTAGCAAAGGTTTAGTATATCTCTGATCTACTAATATCTTTGTGCTACCGTTAATATCGCAATCTTCTCCAGATAGATTAATTTTATCTACAACTAGCTTACCCTTCTCCATTTTCAGTAAGAAATCCAGATCTTTAATTTTCGTATCATTCAATTTAAAATCATTAGCATTAATCTTTATACTTACATCATACCTCAGATTTTTTAGCCATCCCATTTTGGACAAACTACTAAATAATGAATAATCGTACTTATCTGCATCAAGATTATGTACACTAAATCTACCACCAACCACATTGTGTTTTTTTGTGTGACTTACCTTGATTGACCCTTGTAAAAACTCTTTATCATTTAGAAATCTGATATTGGAAATAGATAATATCCTGGGTGCAAAATGTAATTCAGAACTTAGTGTAAATTGATTTTTCTGGTTTCCCTTTATTTTTATAGAAGGAAAGAAGCATGAAATGAACGACTTAAAATTATCCCCTTTTACCAGTAAATTACCATTAAATTCAGATAGAGTACCGCTATTTGAAACTTTTCCTGATAAGTGAGATACATTATTGGTTCCAGGAAATTTAAGTAACATATCAACTTTTATTTCACCATCAGCAAATTTTAATATAGCGTGAGATTTATCTAATATTTTATTTTGGTATTGAATATTTGAGGCTTCTATATTAAAATCTAAGCTCAAGTTCCTTGGCACAACTTTTCTAAAACATTCCAGAAGATCCTTTATATCTATTATTCTTCGTGAGCTATTTCGTATAGAATCTAAATTAACCTTGCTGAAGCTGATATTGATATTAGTGTGATTACTTTTTCTATCGTTTTGTATTATACCACTAGCCTGCATGCTTTTGGATTTTATTTTCAAGTCAGTTGCTGTGAAATCATTTCCATTGAAGTCAATATTAGATGATATCTCGATGTTTTCACCAGGGATGGCATAAGCAAGAAAACTAAGATTAGTAATTTTTGCCAAGTCGTTTATAAAATCAGAACTATTATTAATTGTTAGCGTTAACTTACCCTGTAGCCCTGCTTGATTCTTTTTACCTGTAAATAGCAGATTTATAAAATTTGATTCTACACTGATATGTACATTTTTTTTTGTAATATTAACTTTTCCTGAAAAATCATAATTATTACTATCTACCCTTATTTCACCAGAGAATTGCTTACTTTTTCCTATAGCAACTTTCTCTATGTTAACGATATTGTCATAGTCAGTGAAATTATTGTTTAAACTCACTTGGCTGCCTTTTATTACTATATCAACTGCGTTACTACTGGTTTTTGTATTTATAATGTTAATAAAATTTTCTCTGTTGCTTTTCATACCAAGCAACGTAATTGACTTTGGTTGTAGCGAAAATAAGAACAACGATAAAATAGATGGCCTTACTTCAATTTTATTTACGCCAATCAAGGTTGATAATTTTTGCTCTTTATTGTTGTTGCATTGCATGTATACGTTATGAACAGTGAGCTTTGGAGTGATTAATGAAACTTCAACTTTCCCTCCAATGTGTACTTTAGCGTTATATGTCTTTTCCAATCCTTGCACAATGTACTCCTTGTAACTATCCCAGTCCTTAAAAGTTACAGTAACTTGCAAGAGGATTAGCATCAAAGAAATTGATAGTGTAACATATATAGAGAGTTTCATAATTTTGTACACTTAAAATCACCCATAAACATTAAGTAAAGAGTACCAAAATAAATAACAGCACTTAAGACTACTAAAGCTGCCAGATAAATAACACGAGCAAATATTCTATCGAAGAATAATCCTGCTGATAAGGAACTAGAAACATAAAGAGCTACTGACATAACTACTGTTGCTACAAGAATTTTTGCAATATTTAATAATAATACTTGGTTAACTTTGTACATTTTGTTTATTGTTAAGTAATTAATCAATAGAATAGAATTTATCCAAGTGGAAATGGAGGTAGCGATAGCAATTCCCGTATGCTGATACTTGTTCATTAATAGGAGATTTAGTACCACATTAATCCCAAGGCACGCTAGTGAAAATATAGTTGGTATTTTTAGATTACTTTTAGCAAAAAACGTGGGTAGCAATACTTTATTTATAATGAATGCAGGTAAAGAAAGAGAAAGTGCTATCAACGTTGGAGCGGTCTGTTGTACTGCATAGTGATCAAACTTACCGTAAGAAAAAAGTGTCAGTAAAATTGTGTTTGGAATAATAATAAAGGCAGCAGTTGTTGGCATAATTAACATTAATCCTATGTTAAGAGCCCTGTTCTGTATTTTGACTGTATTTTCAGTATCATTTGCCTGTTTTGAGATTAAAGGAAGAAGCACTGTACCAATCGCAGTACCAACTACTCCTTGCGGTAATTGATTTAGTCTATCAGCATAATATATATAGGACACTGCATTTGGTATAAAACTTGCCATAATTGTATCAATCCATAGGCTTATCTGAATTACGCAACTGTTGATAATTGCTGGTATCACACGCTTAAAAAACAACTTTACTTCATTACTCAATTTCATGCTAAAAAAAAAGAAGGCCTTTAATTTGTATGCACCAAACAGCATCAATAATAACTGCAACATTCCTCCGATTAGAACAGCTATAGAAAGATTATGAGCCGGTGTTTTTATGTAAGGTACAAGCAAGCTAGCGATTAAACAGAGGTTTAAAATAATCGGCGCAATAGCTGTTGAAGCAAAATGTTGCTTAACTTGTAACATCCCTCCAATGAGGGAAGCAATTGAAGCAAAAATTATGTAAGGCATCATAATTCTTGACAAAGTTACAGCAAGAGCAAGCTTGCTTTGGTCGAATCCAGGAGTAAATATTTGAACTATATAAGAAAAGAAAGTTTGCATTATGAGGCAAAAATTTAATACGATAATAAACGTAATGGATATTACACTACTTGCAAAATTAAATGCTCTTTTACTATCACGTGATTCTGCCGAATACAATGGTACAAAAGAGGTAGCGAATGCTCTCTCTGCAAAAAACGCTCGAAATAGGCTGGCGAAGCGAAACGAAGAAAAAAATACATCTGCAAGAGAGGTTGCGCCTACAACCATAGCAATTAATATGTCTCTTATTAATCCTGAGATTCTTGAAACAGCCGTAAAAAAACTAAATGTGAAAATACTTTTGAACATTGCTATTTACCACTACTCTAGATTGTGCTTAGTGTCAATATAATTGACTGTAATAGCTTAAGTAGAAATAACGGGCCTGATAGGTGACTTTATACCGTTGTTAAAAACCCATATGCTAAATGCAAAGCCTAAAAGCCCAGTTAGTGCAGGTACTGTTAACTTTTTTACTGGCGCCCAAAAAGGATACAGAGAAAAGTGGAAAATGCTTCAATGCTGCTATCCATTCACTAGGGTTTAGGAAAAGTTTAAGTGTGTTAGGAAAAAATGATATAATTGAGTATAGAAGTGAAACGCTAAAACCAAGAATAAGAAAATGCTAACAGAAATAAGTATTGATGACTCAGTAAGAGCAAAACCCATGGCAGGCAAAAAAAACTGTTGTCAGCTTTATCTGAACGAGAAAATATAAGAGAAATGTCAAACAAGCCACAGAAACATAAGTTTATTGCAAATGTTATATTAGCAATACCAGTATACAAACAGGAGATTGCATATTAAAATCCCAGCCCGCTGCATAACCTATATCATGCAATGTCAATAGCGTTAAGTATAATATCAACATGCTAGTCAATGCTCCAGGATGTAGGTTATTACATTTAATTTCAGCTTAAATGAGTCGCTAGGACCATTAATTATTGCTGCTACTTTTAGAGAAAGAACAGGAAAAACATAAGGCATAAAGTTAAGTATCACACCACCAATAAACGCGAACGCTGAATTTATTAAAAACCCCACACTTTACATATAATGAGAACTACAACACAGTCTGAAGTAAAAGAATCTACTTAAATAGTCAATTGACTTTTTTTGCTGATATGTTAGATATTTTATATTTCTTGCACTTATGTATTAGAAGTTCCATACTTTTCGGCGGGCGTAGCTCAGTTGGTAGAGCGTCAGTTTGTGGTACTGAATGTCGCCAGTTCGATTCTGGTCGCTCGCCTCAATAAATTTTTTTTGCTTTACGAAGGTATGAATACTAAATCAGTGTGCAATTACACAGTCGGCAAAAATTCTCTAATCGTCTGAAATAAAAATTCCAACGAACGGTTGTCAGACGTGTTATGTTCTACTGATTTTACCAGATATACCTCAACATTGGTTGACTTGACCTTTTTGGCTAAATTTAACGAAGTTTGGCAAGGAATATCTTTATCATCAATGCTGTGCAATAAACGCACAGGAAGTTTATATCTATTGTCTCTTTATTTAAAAGAAGGTTTTTCCTGCCATCTTCTATCAAGCTTTTAGTTATTTTGTATATACAATGCTCTAAAGTAAAATCTATTACACCTTTAGAATCTAGTTCTTCTTTTTGCTTATCGGATAGTTGATAGAATATTAAATCCTCAGTAAAGTCAGGAGCAGACGATATACCAATTAGTGCTGCAATTCCTTCTGAAAGTTGAAGAGCAGTGAGCAACATCAGCCACCCTCCCATGCTTGAACCTATAATTATTTACTTGCCGCTAGTTAGTTTACGGATTACTCTAGCATAATTCTTTTGCCAATCATTCATCGTGTAATCAGTAAAATCACCACTTGAATAACTATGACCAAAGTAATCAAATAACACAAGTGCTATATCATTTTCTTTGACAAAATTTGTAAACAGCAGTTGCTTTAATTCCTTTCATACTGGATACAAATTCACCGAAAAAGACTATGGAAAAATTTTCCCTTCGTAGCTTGTGCAATATGCTATGTATTTACCGTTTTCATCAAGCAAACTGCTGTAATTCATGTTATTTTGGTAAAGCAACCTGATTATCGCTTAATTGACGCAAGTAACTGACTAGATCTGCAATTTCCTGCAGATTGGAAATACCTGCAAATGCCATACGCGTACCTTTTATATAGTCTTTTGGACTCTTTAAGAAGGCAAATAACTCCTCATATCCCCACTTTCCGCCCTTTTCAAGCATTGCTTTTGAGTAATTGAATGAGTCACCGAGATGTGCTTTTTTATTTCCAACTATGCTCCATAAGTTTGGTCCTACTTTATTGGGTCCACCTTTGTCAAAACTGTGGCAAGCTATACATTTTTTCGCTATTGACTTGCCTTTCTTAAGGCTAGCACTCTGCATGAGCGCTCCAATATCAAGCGCCACTTGTTCAATTTTTTTCTGAGGTTCATTACTACCAGTAGCTACCATTGTTTGGTGCTCAATTTTATACTTCTCTGGATTGTAAAGCATATCAACTACGTTACTGACTATCATAATGATTAGCCCAGAAAGTAAAATCGATGCTGCAATCTTATTAAGCTCCATAGTTAATCTTTATCAGTTAATGTTGCTTAAATTATGCGAATATTTTTACAGACGGCAAGCAATTACCTTAGCCCACCAAGGATAAAAATTTCTAATGGTTAGGTCACTGTTTCCATTCAGCCAAAGTAACTCGTGATCCAATCACATACTTATCTGGAATAACAGCTCCAATATACCTTCTGCAAACATTGCTGTAACAATCGTTCCAGTAATAATCACCTGACGGCAGCACAATAGCTACTATTTCTGTACCCGCTGCTATTTCTCACCAAGTTGCAAATACACCAAGAAGAGCAGCATTTACGGTTGCAGCAAGGTAAACTCCAGTTGCTACACTTGAGGCTGACATAGAGATAAAGAACGGCATCAGTGCTGCTATTACAAGTTTTTCTATAATAATTTCCTTCCCTTTTTCTTTGTAATCTCATTGCGATAGTAACAGGGCAATCCTATAGCTACAAACACTAGCAAAGCTGGAACCCGCAATTTCACCTATTACTAAAAGTGACAGGGCTATAAAATTGAGCCCTAACCCTACAATAGCTCTATTACATTGTCCACTCCTACAATAACTCCTATAACTACCCTTGCATCCCACTGAAATTCATAAGATTGATCTATTTGCTCATTAAGATCACACTTATAATTTCTTTTTCTCATACAACCTCTCTAATGCTTTGCAAAAAATTTTATCATAGCACTTTTATGTTTAATTTGCAAGTTATTTACTGGAATTACGCCGTGCTTCAAAAAATGGTAAATTGCAATTGTAGAACAAACTTAAAAATTCTGGTAAAATAGTTTTGTTTATTTGCAAAATATGCTACTTGGTATTGAAAAACGCGGCATAACAAATGCACTATGGAAGTTACAAGAAGCAGATCAAAGGCAAGTTTTAACCCTCACTCAGAGATTTGAATTACCAGAAATACTAGCCAGAACATTGGCTATTCGTGGTGTCAATATAGAAAATGCGGGCAATTTTTTATACCCACTAATCAGATCGCTATTACCAGATCCCTTTCATCTTCTTGATATGGATAAAGCTGTTTTTCGCATAATACAGGCAATAAACAATGATGAAAATATAGCAATATTTGGTGACTATGATGTTGACGGTGCAACGTCATCAGCACTGATTAGTAGGTACCTAAGAGCAATTGGTATACACTCCATAATCTACATTCCAGATCGTGTTGATGAGGGATATGGATTAAACTCAAATGCTTTATTACAGCTCAAAAAGAAAGGAATTGACTTATGTATTTCCGTTGATTGTGGTACGCTTGCATATCAGCCAATAGAAGATGCAAAAGGTTTTGGTCTTGATGTTATAGTTATTGACCATCACCTTGGCACAGAGAAATTGCCAAGTGCTATAGCAGTTGTGAACCCAAATCGTCTTGATGAGAGTTCCCCTTACAATAGCCTTGCAGCAGTTGGAGTATCATTTCTGCTAACTGTTGCTCTTAATAAAAGCTTACGTGAGCAAGATTTTTTTGCCGGCAAAAAAGAACCAGATTTATTTGATTTACTAGACTTAGTTGCTCTTGGAACTGTTTGCGATGTTATGCAGATTACTGGCTTGAATAGAGCATTCGTCTCACAAGGATTAAAAGTTATGTCAGCAAGAAAAAATGTTGGCTTGCGTGTCTTGTTTGATGCTTTAGGAATTCTTGAAAGACCTAATGTTTCTCGGCTGAGTTTTAATATTGGGCCGTGCATAAATGCTGGAGGGAGAATCGGAGAAGCATTGTTAGGTGCAAGGTTACTCTCTACAGATGATAAAAAGGAGGCAGATTCTATAGCATTAAAACTGATAGATTTGAATAATGCAAGAAAGATGATGGAAAATGAGGCCCTTTTAGAGGCTACAATACAAGTGGAAAAGTCTACGCAGTCAGGTGCAAATTTTATAATGGTAAGCGGCAATTGGCACCAGGGAGTAATTGGTATAATTGCATCAAGACTGAAGGAAAAATTTCACTTGCCGACAATAGTAATATCCTTAAACAATAGAATAGGGAAAGCAAGTTGCAGGTCAATTCCTGGAGTCGATATCGGTGCTGCAGTTCTTTCTGCAAAGTGCATGAATTTAATCATTGAAGGTGGCGGTCATAGTATGGCGGCAGGATTTTTGATTAATGAAGATAAAATGAGCGATCTACATGACTTTCTTACTGAAAGGTTTGCATACTCTACAAATGATAAAGCTTTAAAAGTTGACGGTATAGTAACTGCTAAGGCAATAAACTTATCCCTGTGGAACCAATTGCAACGCCTCGAGCCATTTGGTGTTGGCAACCCTGAACCTAGGTTTATCATTCAAGGAGCAAAGATCAGAAAGCCAGAAATTGTAGGAGTTGACCATATAAAATGTTTCATCGTCGATGATGACGTTATGGTCAGAGCTATTGCATTTCGTTCTGCAAATACCCATCTTGGTTCTGCCATTATGGAGGGCAATATTGAAGCTATTTTAGGTAAAATCTCTATGAGTTATTGGAACGGCAATGAGTTTGTGCAGTTTTTAATAGAAGATGTGTTGACCATCAGTTGAGTTACTGTAGCTACCTGTCAATCTCTCCGAAAACTATATCGAGTGAACCAATAATTGCTGCAACATCAGCAAGCATATGTCCTTTTGCCATAAAATCTAGAGCTTGCAAATGTGCAAAGCCAGGTGCTCTTATTCGGCATCTATATGGTCTATTAGTGCCATCTGAAACTATGTATACTCCAAACTCGCCTTTTGGTGCCTCAACAGCTGCATAAGCCTCACCTTCTGGTACATGATACCCTTCTGAATAAAGTTTAAAATGGTGGATCAGAGCTTCCATAGATCTTTTCATCTCGGTCCTTGGTGGTGGAGAAATTTTTCTATCTTCAGTTTTTACTGGCCCTTCAGGTATTTTCTCTATGCACTGCTTTACCAAACTAACAGACTGTCTAATCTCTTCCATCCTCACTAGATAACGGTCATAACAATCACCATTTTGACCAACAGGTATATCAAAATCCAATTGATCATATATTTCATATGGTTGACTTTTTCGTAAATCCCAAGCAAGCCCAGCAGCACGTAGCATTGGTCCACTAAAGCCCCAGTCAAGTGCCTGTTTGATTGATATTTCACTGATTCCTACAGTGCGTTGCTTCCATATTCTATTTTCTGTTAAAAGCTCATCGACGTCATCTATATACTGGGGAAATTGTTCTATAAACTTTGCAATATCCTCAATCAAACCTTCTGGGACATCTGCTGCAACTCCACCTGGTCTGATGTAAGCTGCATGAAACCTTGCACCTGAAGCTCTTTCATAAAATTCCAATATCTTTTCCCTCTCTTCAAAGAGCCATAAAAGAGGAGTCATTGCGCCGACATCAAGTGCTTGGGAGGAGATATTGAGTAGATGATTTAGTATCCTTGTCAGCTCACAAAACAAAACACGCAAATACTTTGCTCTAATTGGAACTTCACACTGCAGTAATTTCTCCACGCATAGTGAATACGCATGCTCTTGCGACATTGGTGATACGTAGTCAAGGCGATCAAAATAAGGCAGAGCTTGGAGATAAGTTTTATGTTCTATTAGTTTTTCAGTACCACGGTGCAAAAGCCCAATGTGAGGATCAGCCCTTTCAATTATTTCACCATCCATCTCCAAAACAAGACGCAACACCCCATGCGCAGCTGGATGTTGAGGCCCAAAATTTAACATCATTGTCTTTAGATCTGACATGTCGATAGTTTAAGGTATTAGAGTTGTATAGATTAAAGTGCGGAAAGTCAATAGGCTTCTCGCATAACAAGCTAATTTTTGGTAGAGCACGGGCATTGAACTGCCGTTCAATAGAAACTAAAAACTACTTGACAAACCTTGCTAGCCCCCTTATCCCGATACTGGGGGTGTTAAGTTACCTTCAATCTGTGCAGATTAAAATAATAAAGTGTTATATAGTTAGCATCTTATGTTTAATTTTTTGCACTATATGTACCTTATGTCTTCACAATATTTCTAATTTTTTACCTATATAAGTTGAAACTCGCTTATAAAGCGTTTAGGACAGTATAATATGCTAACTTGCAGGATTAGAGAGTAAATACTATCTACCACAATATATCTTTTGCCTTTTTTTTGCCTAGTAAATTTCTAAAACATTTATGACTAAAGGTTAGTTGCAATAAAAAACAACTAAGTCGCGATTATTAAGTATTTAAAACATAAAAAAACGCTAGTGTTTTTAAATAGATATTAACTAGGGCTTCTTTTGTCTTTTTCTTACTTGGTGGATTTCTTAAATATTTGTAGCTGAAGATTTACTGACAACAGCTGCTTGTTAGCGTAATCTAGAGATACCGCAAATGAATCGTGATATGAAGAACTGTACCAGCTTCACGTGCTGGAATGACGCCTTTGTTGCGTGAGTTATCTCACAAAATAAATGTTCATACAGCTGTGGTTGTGACGTGTAAGTATAGAAGCATATTAACTTACCTACATACTGCGATTTCGCACGTTATTTTAATACATAGGCCCAAATTAAAATAATTATGCAAAACCCTATTTTATGCTTCAAGATGAATAACTTGAATGAAATATAATTTATCTAGTCATTTCATTTGAAGGATTACCTAGTGGAATATAGGGCAAATTACCCACACATGTTTCTAATATCTCCTTTCTTGTATCACTATCCAGCTTGTTGTTAAACCTCTGACACTTTTCCTTAAGAGCTAAGCATGTGGCTATAATATGCCTTATTATTTCAGGCGATAATTTAGGTAATTCATACTAATCTTTTCTTGCTCTTCTTTAGAAAAATTACTAAGATTTTCCCTAGCCATTTCAGAAGATCCCAGAGTAATTGCCTCTTTTGTCATTTACTGACCTCCTGTCGATCTAGTGTGATAACTACTAATGGATGTAAACCAGACAAAGACTTAAACAGTTTATTGTATGTCCCACCGGCACAACCTTGACCTTGATCACCATAAGTTGTTGCTGCATCTATCAAACCTCTTAACAAACATATTCTTCCTATCTTTTACATTTTCATCACTTAAAGGAACTCCTTGTTCTGCTATTTGTGTCTCTATCGTTGTAGGCTTTTCAATACAAAATATCTGCTTGCTTTAGCGTTAACTTACTACAATTGTCTTGAAATTTATCTTCTATTCTATTGATAAATCTCAAGCATTTTAGTGCATGAGACTTTTCTTCTGCTTTAAATTCATTTGACTGTTTAATGTATCCTTCAATGTTAGTTGTATTTTCTCTATTTAACTGTGTATAGAATCCATCCTTGCTTAGATTTTCTCCATACTTCTCTATTAGTTTATTAACACTTAAATTTACACTAGCAACTGCACTTAGATCATAGGTAGTTTGTGTAATAAAAGGAAGGGTATCAACTAACCTGTATATGATAAGCTGCCTTTCTTCTTCTGGAGCTTCTTGCATTAAGTCGTTAAATCGCCATATTTCTTTAACGAGAGTCCAGTTTAGCAACCACAAGAACAATGCAGGCAATGCTAAAAACACATAGAAAGGAATAATGCATATGATTAAAACAGTTTTTAATATTACCATAACGACATTTTTTGACCAGGCTGATAATTTTGCTTCATTTTCTTCCTGTTTTAAAAAAAAATTTTCTAACCTTAATATAAAAAGAACTATATAAGAAGAAAAAGTAGAGGAATTATACTTACTAGCAAAATTATATTGATAGATTTTTTGATTTCACCAGTATTGTTATAAGCGTTTCATATTCTTCCATTATGGTATTTGCTTTATTTATCCTATTTTGCTGCTGATCATTATTTTCGCCTATTAACATATTACACATCTATTTTGATATTAGTATATCATACTACAAAAGCATGGCAATAAGAAATCTATAAATCACTATGGCTTTCCGCGATTTACTGATTATTTTATAAAAAACCTTATACTTTTTGCCTTGGAGATAGTACTTTTTTGACTCTCTACTTCACTGAGAATGTTATCTGTTTTTTTTGCAGCAACTTTTTGAACGCCTTTTATAACAGAATATACCACTAGTGCCAAACTGAGGGTTATAATAGCTAGCGTAATTACTGTACTATCTATTTCTAAACTTCTCTTTGCTCTATTTTCTTTTAGAAATTGAGCCATACTTTGACCGTTTTTCTGTATTGTAAGACCTAAAAAAGTAAGCCCTTTTTCATTTTTTATATTAATGTTTGCCCTCTAGCTTAAAAGGAGCTCCATTTTTTCTATATTACCTTCTTTCAATGCACGAAGTAAGCGGCTCTCGCCGTCTACCCTATTCTCAATGTCTGCTCCATATGATTTCAATACTTCAATAGCTTTCTTGTTCCCACTATCTGAGTGCAATGTCCAAAGCACCTATTCCAATTTTATTTTTATAGTTGATAAAATTCTCCAATTGATCCCTACCAAAACTTTCTATAATGTTGCTCGATGACAAGCCTTATTACTTTCCCAGGACAATTATTAGCAGCAAGAAAAAGTGCTGTATTGTTGTTATTATCTTTACTTTGCCATATCTGCTTTGAGTTCGTTTATCAGATACTCGATAACTTCTATTCTGCTGTCATTTTCTACTTCAGTATATTGCCTAACAGTTAAAGTATAGAGTTATGCACCCATTATTTTATTTACATTCCCTTATCAACTAAGGCTTGTATTATTCCTCTATTCCCGTATAAAACAGCAAGGTGAAGAGGGGTATGTCCTTCAGTACTTTCTTTCTCACTAATTATTGCACCACTGTTGCTTAGTCATTCTATAAACTCCAGCGTATTTACAAAGATTGCAAGGTGTATTGGTGTTAAATCATCTTTACCATGATTTTTAGTTTTTGCATTAACGTTTGCTCCATTTTCTATCAGCAACTTCACTATCTCTAGCTGTTTACGCCCGATTCCAATATGAAGTAGCGTACAATTACGTTCATCCTTACTATTAACGTTTATACTGTACTTTACCAGTAGTTTTGTAACTTTGACATTGCCCTCCCAAATTGCAACATACAAAGGGGTATTCCATCTTGATCATGGGCATTAAGGGTTACTTCTAAATCAACTAATTTCTTAATTAATTCTCCAGTTACCTATAATTGCATAGTTTTACCTAGTTTTGCCATTCCTTCTCTATCAGAAAGTAAACCTGACATATAGTTAGAATCTCTAAGTTACTCTAAACTTAGCTCTATTTCTTTGCACTCCTATTCTAAGAAAATACTCTTCTGTTTCCTCTATAATATAAAATTGTGAACATGTTAATTCTTATTAATTCTTATATTATTAAAAATTACTATTAAGTTTTTATTAATATAATATTAATAATAATTAAGATTTTAATTAGATGAAAGTATCTATATTTGAAACGAGCCTGATACAATAAAGTGTTGTTTAAATTACACAAAACAACCTTGTCATATCATACAATTGAGTTGGTAAAAGCTATATTATTTCCTTGCAGCATTAAGTGTATGTTTTGAGCTATTCTTTCTACTAAGGGAATAACATCATCAAGATTGGAAAATTTTGATAATACGTAATCTGCTAGACTTCTTTGACTGTCAGATCTGCCTATCCCAAATCTCAAGCGCCAATAATCGTTACCAATAGAACTATCTATAGATTTAAGTCCATTATGTCCAGCAGAACCACCACCCTTCTTTATTTTTATTCTACCAAGTTCTAGATCAGCATCATCATGTATAACAATGACGTTATCTAGCGAAAATTTGTAAAAGTTTCGTATTCTTGCAACAGAAATGCCTGAATTATTCATAAACGAATAAGGCTTCATTAACATAATTTTATTATCATTAATTACGCTAGAGGTTATCAGGCAATCTGCTTTCTTAGAGAAAGACTGAAAATTCCAATGCTTGCAAATTGCATCAACAATGATAAAACCAATGTTGTGGTAAGTCAGCTCATATTGACTACCGGGGTTACCAAGCCCAACTATCAGATGCACTATTCCTCTGTTGTTTCCACCTGAGACTCCTCAACGCCACTATCAGCAGCAGAAATTGTGACAATGGTAAAGTTTTCTTCTTCGTGCGCTGCAAGTTTAACACCCCCTGGCAATTTTACATCACTTATATGTACAGACTGGCCAATCATTTTACCCGATAAATCTACTTCTATAGCCTGAGGTATTTTGTCAGGAGAACATTTAACAGTGATAGAGCGACATAAAACGTTGAGTACTCCGCCCAGTTTGATTCCTGGAGATTTGCTTTCATTCACAAATGATAGAGGTATGTCTATTTTAATTTTACTACCTTTATCAACAAATTGAAAATCAACATGCTGTATAGTATCTTTTACTACATGCCATTGAATATCACGAACGAGGGCATATTCCTTTTTGCCTGAAATATCAAGTTCTATCACATGTGCAGAAAGGAAACCTAACTTATATTGCTTCGTGAATTCCTTTGCAGACAATGTTAAATTCACATTATTATGCCCTTTACCATATACAACTGCAGGTATGTTCCCTTTCTTTCTTAGAGAACGTATTGCTTTTGTTTTTGTTACATCACGCAATTCTGCGTTAATTGTTATCATTTCTTGTTGCGTCATTGATTACTCCTATTCAGCCAATCCTTTTAGGATGATTTAGTAATAATATAACACAAAAATATTTATTTCAAACTTCATTCTTTTGTATTGAGCAAGAAAACAAACTAGAATTCTCTCAAAACTTGCTTCTGAAAGCAAGTATGGGAGCATACAATACTGCTCCCAAAGACTTACGCCTTATTGTTTTTCTTGGGCATCTAATAATTATTAATAATTTTATTATATTATATAGTATAGTAAGTATTATTAGAAATTTTATGAGCACAGATAAAAAATTAAAAATTTTACCTAACAAAGTGCTAATTATTGTAACGTGGGTTCCAAAAGACACCGGAAAAATGTTGCAGGATGACAAGAATAGCAAATTCATTATGTTAATATATTAATTAAACATAAATAAGGAACTAGCAAAGATAGAGATATTTTTTCGGTTATAAACGGACCAGGGTTTAAATCAGGCCAAATTAAGGAATTGATGGATAAATTTAAAGGTGTAGATGAGAATAAATGTCATTGATCTATATGCCCTTGAATATGACTCTTATTGGAAAGAAATTGATTAAGGGTGAAAGATAGGTGGAAAGGATATAAGCATTCAAGATTATTTTCATGATATGCACAGTAAGAAGTCTGAGGGAAGGATATATTTTGCAATTGAGGTTGACATCTTTAGGTATATTGCAACTTATTATATGCTATGTGAGCAAAAAGGATCTCAAACGGAAGAAGGAGTAGTTCATAATGATAAATATAAAGAACAGAGAAAAAAACTTTATGGAAAAGATGAGGAACAAAAAGGCAATAGGAAGTGATATAACACTACTTAATGGGGTTTTAGCTAATAAAAATGGCAATGATATAATTGCTATTATAGACTCGCTTATATTAAAAAGATCTGTGATAAGTATAAGCAGAATATACTTAATCAGAACGAAATAAAAGCAAGATTTGAAGAAGCTAGGGAAAGAAAAGATCGAAGACTAATCCAAGCTAGACCTGATAAAGACACAATGTGTATAGTATTCTATTTTAAGCCTGATAAACCTTATCTCTTCGAACAGAACATCACTTAACTTACTTTTAACTGTGAATTAAGAGATATGTTTCAATCATGTGATGTTAATTTTATTAAAAATGGAAGTGAGTACCTTATCCAGGGACAGAAAATCGATAATCAAAGAGTTGGTCATAATGACGTTTCTTGATATAAAGGTCTTTATATTTTGTAAATAGTCAATTTTAATAATAATTTAAACATTTGAAATGTAAAATTATAGTATATTAATTAGCTAGGGGGTGAAATGGTAAAAGGAATTTTATGCGATTGGTTAGGTGTAACAGAATTGCAGGAAAGTCAAAAAATCGATGCTGAACAGTTTCAAAGGGTATTTAGTGCATTAAAAAAATGGCAAGAAGCTCAAAAGGTTAACACTGAGCAGTTTGAAAAGGTATTTAGTGCATTAGAGGAAAAGATCGGCACTGAGCAGTTTCAAAGTATGCAGGAGTACTTAAATGGCTTGCAGAAGAAATTTACAGGTTTGGAAGAAAAAGTGGGAACACTCATAGAAACAGTAGGAGAACAAGAAAAAATAATGTTGACTTGTTGTATCATAGCAAGTGTTATTACATTAGCGGCGATTAGTTTTATTACATTTTGTATCTATCAGGGAGTTAAAAGTGGAAGGGAGAGACAAAGGAGCTTGTCAGATATATCAGCACAAAACTTGATGAATCAAACACACCAGGCACAAAACTTTATGTAGATGTTAGCTAGTACTGCAAAACCACTGAACGGGACGTTAATGACAGTAAACTAAATAATACTCTTCTTGAGAAGGTGTTGCATAATTGTAACACCTTCTTACAGGTTAAATCTTTATTCCAAATTCGACTACGTGAGAGAATTTTTGAAATCCTTATAATCTGCAACCAGCAAAGAGGCTTGTTCTTGAAGAAAGCGGAAGATCAATACCAAAACTCATCTGACAAGAGAAAGAGAAACCAAAATACTCAATTTCTCTTCTCTCAAGCGGTAGATAAACACTTGTATAATCGTTATATGATTACAAAGTTCAATTTCTTCCATGCCAGGATATTTGATAGACGCAGTATCAGAAACACCCATATTATAAGTGATAGAGAGTGATATCTATGTACTCAATTCTGTGATGGTAATGGAGTTCTATAAGAAGTCCACTTTTTTTCCTTCTGTAAAAGAGTACCAAGGAAGTGGTAACATCATATACGCAGCTAAAATTTTAATGTTGTCTGTATAGTGATAGCCGGTGCGATGGCCTACGTATTTTTCACTGCCAGAGTAATAAGACAATAAAGTGTAGTAAGATCCATCTTTAATCCAATTAACTCCAAAACACGGTTATACTGAAGAAAAGTTAGACAATACAACTAAAATAAATAATCTTCTCACCTTGAACTTAAGGTATCAATCTATATTAAATAACATATAAAAGTTAAAAGATAATTAAAAAACAAGAGGTAATGTTCAAAGAAGTATGTTAAACCACATTTTTTAATTCAACTCGATTTTTAATCCACCAAAGAAAAAGATATCAAGTTGAAATATAGTTAAACTCAATTAGGTATAGCTATAGTCCAATCTTGCTCTGCCTTCTTTATAGCATAATATACCTGTTTGTACAAGGCATTTGTGCCGTAAATGAATCCTTGACTTTAGTAAATTTTTTGATCTGTCTGTGCAATCTCTCAATAGGATTTATGGTATAAATCAACTTCCTTACTAGACCGGAATACTTGAAATAATTGGATAAATTTTCTCAATTATTTTGCCAAGACTTCACAACTAACGGGTACTTTTCTCCCCATTTCTCTTCTAGCTTAAGCAAATAATTCTCGCGATTTCTCCACCTGAAGCCTGATATACTTTTTTAGATCATTCATGGAAATTTTCACATCTTTGCTCGATACATATTTCAGCGAATTTCTTATCCGATGTACTGCACATAACTGTACTTCTGCGTTAGGAAATACGCTACTCATGGCTGTAGAAAAGCTTTTTAGACCATCAAAACACAAGCTATTAGAATATCCTCTACACCTCTCTCTTTATTAGGGTCATTTAGTACTCCCAACCGGAAGCTAGCTTCTTGCTTTCAGCCAAATAAAAGCCCAAAACTTCTTTTCTGCCATTTTGGTCTATTCTTAATATGTTGTACACACATTTACTCACGCAATGTTCATCCTCCTTGACCTCAAAAAATAGGCCATCTATAAACACTATTGGATATATAGATTGTAGTGGACAACTACGCTATTCATTGATTATAGGTAATAATTTGTCAGTAATACTGATACCTCCGCTGCAGATATTTTGCGATCATACCAATTTCCTCTACATGCAATGCTATATCTCTGTACCTCATGCTACTGGCGTATGTACTTAAGACCTTTGCTTCAAGTTCTGGATACAGGCTTGTTTGACTTTTTGAGGTTCAAAGCTTTTCTCTCTATCTATTGGTGTTAACAGCTCAAATGAACCTGCACTTGTCCGTAAAGTCTTTGAATTTTCCCATTCTTTCGATTGTTCTCTTCACTTTCAGAGAATAAGTGATTTTTTATTTCACCTTCCAGGCTTGCTTCCAGCAACTTTTTTTCAATGATGTTAATACCCTATCTCTTCCAGTCAATGGCCTGCCTTCTCTTAATAGATGACAGGATATTTGTTTCTAGTCCTTTATAATCTACCAGTCCAGTAGTTCTGTTCCCTATTTTTTGATTCATTTATCAAACTTCCATTTTCTACTTCGTTATATTTTTACTTCTCGTTTGACACACTTTTTTAAACATTCCGAGCAAGATTAAATTACTTTATTTTCTTAACCATTTGTTTTCTTCTTGTTATTACAAGTCTTTTCTTTGGTACATCCTTCACTATAATACTACCAGCCGCAATGACAGATTCATCGTGAACATTAAGTGGTGCAATCAATGAGCTGTTGGCACCAACAAAGCAATTACTTCCTATATTCGTTCTATGTTTCTTTTTCCCATCGTAATTACAAACAACAGTACCTGCACCTATGTTACTTCCCCGCCCTACTTCGGTATTTCCTATGTAACTTAAGTGCTTTATTTTAGTATTTGTACCTATATCACTTGCTTTTGCTTCGACAAAGTTTCCCACGATTGCACCATCGCCAATTGTTGTGTCCTCGCATTTGGTAAATGGACCGATTTTAGCACCAGGTCCTATTCTTACTCCAGGGCCGAAAAAAACATATGGGTAAATAATCGAATCCATGCCAATTTGTGTATCAAGAGAAAAGAAAACAGTTTCTGGAGCAACAAGTGTCACTCCAGAATCGGTGAAAAATTTTCTCCTGTTTTCTTGAAAGTAAAACTCGGCTTTTGCAAGGTCATTTCTACTATTTATGCCAGTTGCCTCCTCTTCATCAGTGGTAACGTAGCCGACATTTAAATCACTCTTTACTGCAATGGAAACTATATCGGTTAAGTAATACTCATAAGTTGAGCCGTTACACTCTATTTTTTCCACTAATTCACGCAGATTCTTTGCATATGCAACCATTATTCCAGCGTTAGCAAGAAACTCTTCATCACTATTTTCATCATCTTGCGTCTCTACAATTTCTCTCAAGGAACCATTTTCAATAATTAACCTACCATATTCTTTGTTGCTGGTTTTAAAACCAAGACAGACCAGAGCCTTACCTTCTAAACAACTAACCATTTGGGTTATTGTGCTGTTTTTTATAAGTGGAGTATCTCCATACTGCACAACAATTATGTTCGAATCTGATAATTCTTTCATATTTCTCACCGCAGTCTTGACCGCATCTCCTGTGCCGAGCGTTGATTCTTGTGTAATTAATTGTATATCCTCAAGGCACTTCAATCTCTCAATTAAAGGCAAATTGGCTACAACAGATATATTTTCAGGATTTAACTGTCTCGCATTATAAATGATATGTTGAAGCATGGAAAAATTACCTATTTTATGCAGAACTTTAGGCAAACCAGAATTCATTCTCTTGCCATGTCCGGCAGCAAGTATAATGAACATGCAAGCTTTATTTATCACTTATCTTAAAGATGAAAAATGAAAGCCATAGTGGCTAAGCCAGCTGATTTTATTATCGTAAAAGTTCCTTAAGTCACTAATTTGATATTTCAACATTGCAAGCCTTTCTATGCCAATACCAAACGCAAAACCGCTGTATTTAGTATGGTCTATCCCAACATTTTGAAAGACATTTGGGTGCACTATACCACATCCAAGTACTTCTATCCATTTACTCTCTTTGTAACTTATGTCCACTTCTGCAGAAGGCTCAGTAAAAGGGAAAAAACTATTACGAAAACGTATCTTTAGCTCTTTATCTCCAAAAAACTTATTGAGGAAGTGATGAATAGTAAATTTTAACTGGCCCATATTGACATTTTCATTGACATATAATCCTTCCATCTGATGGAACATAGGAGTATGAGTTGCATCAAAGTCGTTTCTGTATACCCTGCCGGCAGCTACTATTTTAATTGGGAAAGTTTTTGCTTTTTTCATGGCTCTAATCTGCATAGATGAGGTATGAGTGCGCAGCACCATTCTTTTATCGTTTATTTTGTTCTTTAAGTAGAAGGTATCTTGCTCCTCTCGCGCAGGATGATGACTCGGAGTATTCAGTGCATCAAATACATGAAACTCATCTTCAATGTCAGGACCATTAACTGCCCTGAAGCCCATATGCGCAAAAATGAGTTTCACTTCATTCATGACTTTACTCAATGGGTGAGCCCTACCAATTTTTTCTGGTCTAACAGGCAGCGTGATATCAATTGCTTCATTTTGCAATTTAAAATTAACTTCTTCTGCCTTTAGTATACTTTCCTTATTCATTATAAGTTGATCTAGCTTATTGCGCAAAACGTTGATAATTGCACCTAAATCACGCTTCTTTTCTGTGTCTTCCACCTTTCTTAAGTCATCAAAGTAAGCTTTAATTACGCCCTTTCTTCCCAAATATGACAGTCTAACTTTTTCCAAATCTTGCAAAGAAGAAGCACTCTCAATTTCGAAGACAGCCTTATCTTCAAGTAAAGGTATTTCATTCAGTAGCTCTTCATTCATCTTAGAAACGCTAGCTTAAACTTTAATTATAGTAAGATCTCAAATATTATCAACAATCCGAAAAACTACTCTATCTTAATTATTAACCTATTAACTAATTATTCTTTTTATTTGATTTTATATTAAAAAACTAATAAGTAAAATATGCACAGTAGTAATGATGAAACTAAGAAAAAGCATGAAATAGATGATTTACCTAAATTCTTTAAGGAGAAATCTAAAGAGATAGGTAAAGCTTTTTCTAATAAGGTAGTGGAGATCAGTACTATTCGCTCAATAAGTGTTAAAGTGACGAGCAAGAATTTTCGTTTAAACTAAGACTATTAACTATAGTGGATAAAGACACCCATAGTATATGGATTTTAAGGTAAGGCATCTAATTGATTTTTTTAAATCTGCCTTTCTCAAGAAAAGAATTTTACAGTTAACATAAAAATACCAAAAGAAAATAGTGAATTATGTGACAAACGCTGCGAAACTAATAATTATGAAACTGTAAAAGAATTTATAAGTAATGCTCTGCATTAATTTCTCCTACAGGGAATAACTCTACAAACAGAAGTTAAAAAACATTAACCAGAATAACTTGCACGAAATAGAGTAAAACTGAGTAAACTGTGGTAAGTAAAGGTTCTTCTGGTTAAGGTGTAGCAAGTCACAGAAAGCAAATTACACATGCACCAGTAGTTATCGCTGCAATGTGTGACACGTCTCTTGGTTTAGGCCTTTTCTTCACATACCTAATTTTTAAACACAATACAATTCTTCTTTCGGCAATCACTAAAACCTCTTACACGAAAGCAGAAGGCTTTGACTTACTGCCTAATACCTTAAGAGACAAAAAGGAATGAGATAATACAAAAAGACGAAATTAACAAACGAGAAACAGATGAAACTACAGAGCTTTCTGATATAGATCAAATTAGGTTACACACAGAATATTTTAAGGCTAATAGAAGAAGTCGAAAAAGCAGACCGAAGAACTATCAGAAGAGGCAAAACAATCTATCATAAAGCAAGCTCAAATTAATATCAGGTTAACTATGATAGATAACTTGACTGAGTGTAGGGAAAAAAACTTGATGAAATATTTGTTGAAGTGATAAGTGGGTATAAAAATCATGATCTAGAAACATTTGACGATATTTTCGACTCAGTGTTCAAGATTGTTTATTTTCAAGATAAAATTACATGAAATATGAGATTCTGGTGAGATATCAAAAGTATTAGAAATACTAGAAATACCACATCTGGTAAGTCCTTTTTTCTAAAAGAATACCTACAAAAGCAAGTATGTAGAAAAAAAGAGCAATTACTCAAAATAGTTTCAGGCATTTCTACACAACAATTTTTTCCACAACTTACAAACATTTCTCATGAAAATAAGAACTCTTTACCAAACAAAAACCATAAATCCTTTACCGGAAACAAACAAAGTTGAAACTCTATTAGTTACTAATACCGCTCTCAAATCACCACTAAAAATTGTCTTTTCCTCAAAAGAGACTTATTTTTGTTTGTTTTTGATAGCGCCTTCTATTTCAATGCTCTGCTTATCATGTCATTTATCATTAGGAAATGGTGTCAACTTAAAGGAATTAGTGCAACCAGAAAAAACAGAAAGTACTGGATTAGTGTTGAACATAGAATCACCAATATTAATCATATTATGTATCTTGAGTGTGGCTTACTTTATATATTCTGAATATTCAGTAGAATTTACTAAAAAGATAAGTAAAAACGATCCTTTTTCTCGCGCTTTAAAAAACAGAAATAAGCTGTTTAAAAGATTTTTCATGATAAGATGATTTTATTTTCACTATATGTTTAAAGGGATTATTACGAATATTGGGACTATAATTAATACTACCATCCGTTCTAATTCTGACCAAATCTTTCATATTAAAGTACAAAATTTATCCTCTATACATGAGGGAGATTCAATAGCTTGCTCTGGCGTGTGTTTAACTGTTGTTGACATAATTAATGATATATTTACAGTCCAAATTTCTCAAGAAACTATGAAGGTTTCTAACCTGGGTGCGTGGAAGGTAGGAAAAAAAATAAACCTAGAACAAGCAATGAGATTGAGTGATAAGATTGATGGCCACCTGGTTCATGGTCATGTGGATGAAACAGCGAAAATTTTAACAATTAATCAAAATTTGGGTTCTCATGAAATCAAGCTATCGTGCCCACAGGAATTAATTAAATTCGTTGCAAAAAAGGGATCTGTAACTCTAGATGGAGTCTCCCTCACAGTAAATTCAGTTATTGGTCGAGAGTTTACCGTAAACATTATTCCCTACACATGGCAAAATACAACCTTTCAATATAACAAAGTGAATGATTATCTGAATTTAGAGGTTGACATGATTGCTCGGTATTTAGACCAGCTGATACAGTATAAATACAATTAATTTTACAATTTTGTTGTTTGCAATTATTATATTTTGAAAATCATATAGTGTATAATATGCTTTTCGATTGTCTCATTATCTTCATTATCGTTGTATGCATAATAATCTCAATAACTAGAGGTTTTATAAAAGAACTATGCGCGCTAATGTTTTTATTTTTGTCGGCCTTTCTTACAGCTAATCATTATGATTTCTTCACTATAAATTATAGTAAGTATTTTAACTCTAAAGCTATGCAGAACATATTTTCTACAATTTCTGTATTTATCATATTCAACCTTATATTTATGATAGTAAATAACTGGCTAATGTACATATTAGCACCTATAAGGCTGGGATTAATTGATAGAGTTACTGGAACTTTTGTTGGAGCACTCAGAGGAGTACTGCTTTCCTATGTACTATTCTTTGCTATGCACTTATATTGCTACACAGTGCATGACAAAAAAGAAGAACAGTCCAAAATAGAAGCGGAAGATATACTGCCTAATTGGATAATAAATTCGTATTCTTATCAGGCTTTATTTGCAACAGTAGAAGACATAGTTGATGTGTATGTACCAGAGTCGTTGATACTAAAAATAAAAGAGATTGGCGAAGGAATGGCTAATCAAGAAAAGCTTAAAGGTGACAAGAAAGAAGAGTAATACCACGTTTTAGGGGTAATTGGCGACTTTTGGGGGATGTTCTATACCATCTACTCTCGAGTTTGGTACTAGATTTTATAACATTATACAATGCAAAATCCATACAAACTAATCCAATAATTTCCCCAATTACTGCTATTATAAGCATTTCTAGAATATAAGATACAACACCGCTGACTACATATAACAGTACTGCGCCAATACTACCAACCTGAGGCATCTGTCTTTACTGAGTCGCTTTTGTTTATGGTTCTTCATCTGTGGGATTCCCTTTGCTAGATCCACTATCAAAACATGGCTTTATTCCAGTAGAAGAGGAGACCTTGAAAATGTTTAGCTCTTGATCAGCAGTTTCTGTTGAAGTAAGTGATATTATCTTTTTTACTTTCTTCATTAGTAGCTCAAATATCACTAATATTTTCTATTGGAAGTACAGGATCAGCAGTACCTTTTGTTGCATTCAGGCTATTTTCATGTTCTTCAAGAACTTCTTTAATATTTTCACAAGCTGACGTATCAGTAGTTTCGGTATTATCAATTGCGAAGTAGTCGGAATGCAGTCATGTTTTACAGTTGCTGTATCAAGACTATCTTTATCGTTTTCGTGTGAAGCTGGGTTATTAGCTGGAATAGTTACAGTATTGGTAGCAGTTTTTTTGGTAATAGTGGAAACGGTTTGCTGCTCTATAGTTATTTTTATACTAAAAATATTAACAAAATATTTTCATCTTTATCTGCTATTAAAAATTTTATCTCGAGCATAACCATTCTCTCCTGGTACAATTAAGCGGAGTATAAGTTCCTATTGGTACCACCTGAAAATTTTACGGTCATTTTCTCGCTCAGCACCTCCTTTAAAAGCTCTTGTTTTTTAGCTTCTTCTAAAAGATCTTTAAAAGCCTGATATTTTTATGGCATATGACAGGGTACAGCAGAGAAAACCCCTACTTTTCTTCTTAATCATTGAAAGATACCGTAATTGTTAAAATTTTCTTTGCGTTGTTACCAGATTTCTTTAATATACTAGCAATATTTTCTTCTTTTTTTATTTTTTTCGCTAGCTCAAGAATTTTTTGTTTATTTTCATTTGTTAATTTACTCTCATTATTTACTAACTCATAAGCTATATTCTCTCTAGGATTTTCTATTTTTTCCATAACATATTTCCTTTTCTATAACATCCGCTTCTATAAATTGATTATGTTAATAACCTATGGATGTCGATTAGAGCACTGATCCCACAACTATATGAATATTGTAATTTCAGGAATCCAAGTAGCTCATAGAAATGCAAAAATTACTTGACACATTTTGCTAGTTCTCTTATCATGAAGATGGAGTTATTTTATATAATTTTCTAATCTTAGCAGATTAATAAGCTGAAACTCGCTTATAAAGCACTTAAGGCATTACCCAACGTCAAAATTTTTAAAGTAAAGAGTTGATAACTAGCTACTCTGGATTTTTTTTGCCTTTTTTTCTGCTTGGTAAGTTCCTTAAATATTTGCAGCTAAAAGTTATACTAAAGATCAACTATGTCTTGTACCTCAAAAAATATCGGATTACACTAGCCTATCCGATAGGCCTTGAACGTACGAGTTTTGAATTTTAGAATATTATTTTTTTAACATTGCTGCAAGAGCTAAAAATCCTGTATATATTAAAGTCTGAGGAATGTTTTTAAATATGGAAGTTATTGCAGAAAATAGAAAAGCAAGGTTTGAATACTTTATCCTAGAAGAGTTTGAAGCAGGTATGGTCCTTTTAAGTAGTGAAGTTAAATCTCTTAGAGAAAGAAAAGTAAATATTTCTGATGCTTATGTCACTGAAAAAAATGGTGAAATATGGCTGCACAATATGTACATTGCAGAATATAAAGCTGCAAACAAAAAAAAACATAAGCCGAAAAGGGAACGTAAATTGCTTCTGCATAAAAAAGAGATAAATAAATTAATCAGTCAGATCAAGACTGCTGGAGTTACTATTGTGCCACTTTCAATTTATTTTAATGACAAAGGATTAGTAAAAACTAGAATTGCTATTGTGAAAGGAAAAAAACTTTATGACAAAAGAGCAATCATAAAGCAGAGAGAGTGGAATCGTGAAAAAAGTAGATTGTCTAAAAACAACCTATAGTAAAATATGTCTTTAAGTCCAGCAATTTTTAGCATCGGTCCTGTCTCTATACATTGGTATTCTTTAGCATATGTTTTAGGTATAGTCTTTGCATATTGGTATTTACATAAGTTGGACGAGCAAAAAATATTTACTAAGAATTTTTATGATTCACTGTTAACAGCCACTATTATAGGTATTATTCTTGGAGGCAGACTTGGCTTTGTATTAATATACGATCCAATCTCCTACATAAACAACCCTATTGAGATATTGAAGACTTGGAAAGGAGGAATGTCATTTCACGGTGGCGCTATAGGAGTTTTGTGTGCGGTGATAATTTCGTGTAGAAGATATAATATTCCTATATTTTACACACTGGATCTAATTTCTTGTGGAGTTCCCATAGGTTTGTTTTTAGGCCGCATAGGCAATTTTGTAAACGGAGAGTTGTTTGGCAGGGTTACAACTATGCCATGGGGCATGGTATTTCCAGAGAGTGGTGATAATTTACTGCGCCATCCAAGTCAGCTTTACGAGGCGTTTTTTGAAGGATTGTTATTTTTCGCAATTGCAAATTCACTGTTTTTTTTGACTAGAATAAGACTATATCACGGCACATTAACTGGCATTGCAGTTATATGGTACGGAACAGTGCGTTTTGTGGTTGAGTTTTTTCGTGAACCAGATTATCAAGTTGGTTATTTGTGGCTTGATTTAACCATGGGACAGTTGCTTTCAATATTTATGATTCTGCTAGGAATAATCGTGTATTTGAGTGCATTAAATTCGAAATTTAATACTAAATCTGTCGCATAGGGAAAAGCAAATATTTGCGCAGTTACGGAAGTGAGCTGCAAATTATAACAAACGCAGTAGCGCAATCTCCATCGTCACTGAGAGAAAGATGAATCATGTGGTCTTTGAAGATGAAATTCTTGCTAACAGTAAGATGCGGCTTTCCTCTTACGTCATTGTATATTTCTATATCTTTCATTATAATGCCATGGCTGAATCCACCTAGTGCCTTAACAAAGGCTTCCTTTGCTGCAAAGCGTTTAGCAAGATACTTTGCTTGCATTTCTTGGCTGTTGTACTTTCTGCTTATCTCTATTTCCTGCTCGGTATAGATTTTATTGAGGAATTTTTTCCCATATTTTTGTAATATTCTTAGTATTCTTGGTATATATACTATGTCAGTACCTATACCACGTATCATTTTACGTTAAAGTAGTTTATTGCTTCTTCAATCTGCACTTCCTCTACCTTTCCAGTTGCTCTATTTTTTATTTCAATTATATTTTCACTTACTGCTTTCTTCCCAACAATTATTTGCCATGGCAAGCCTATGAGGTCCATCTTAGCAAATTTTACTCCTATACTTCCTTCTGTATCATCATAAAGCACTTCGTCACTTTTTAAAGTACTGTATATTTTATTTGCAATCTCTACATATTCAGCCGTTTTTGTCTGTAAGTTGATTAACCCAACCCTGAAAGGAGCCACTGCTTCTGGCCAGGTAATTCCTTTATCATCATGGAAAGCTTCTATTATTGCACCAACGAGCCTTGAAACCCCAATACCATACGAACCCATATGTATATTGACATTTTTTCCATCCTGCGCAGTAACCTTTGCATTCATTGGCTTTGAATATTTATCGCCGAAATAAAAAATGTGCCCTATTTCAATGCCCTTACTAACATTTAGCTGCTCTTGCGGTACAGGGCAAGTTTTAGGATCATGTATATCATCTGCAACTGCATATATACTCTTTAAACTTTTAACATCCTCACTTTCTAGTAATTCAAAAAATTTATTGTCATAATATAAAGTGCTTTCGCCAGTGCTTGCCAATATATGAAACTCGTGACTCAAATTTCCTCCGATTAGCCCTGTATCCGCTCTCACTCCAATTGGAATAAGCCCCATGCGTTTGAAGATTTTTATATAAGTTTTGTACATCAAATTATATGAATTCAGTGCGCTTTCATAATTTACGTTGAAACTATACGCATCCTTCATCAGAAATTCCCTACCTCTCATAACACCATAACGTGGCCTTACCTCATCACGAAATTTCCATTGAATTTGATATAAACAAAGTGGTAAATTCTTGTAACTCTTTACTATATCTCTAATTAAATCAGTTGCCACTTCCTCATGCGTTGGACCAAAAAGCATGTCTTCTTCATGCCTATCCCTTATACGCAACATTCCCTTACCGTAATCGTCATAACGTCCTGATTCCCGCCAAAGACTTGCCGGCTGTACGCAAGGCATTAACGCTTCAATTGCACCAGACTTATTCATCTCATCCCTGATGATGCCTTCAATATTCTTTAGCACACGCAGACCGAGCGGTAACCACGTATAGATGCCAGATGCTATCTGTTTTATTAAACCTGCACGTAAAGAATATTGATGGGAGATAATTCTAGCATGAGCAGGTTTCTCCTTTAAAGTTGGCACATAATATTGAGATAGACGCATTTAATAAATCTGATTGTATTAAGCAATCTTAATACAATCAGACTTATAGGTAAACTTATTTTGAAAAAGGAGGAAAGTTTGCGGTGCTTACCTTTTAGCTATTGTTTTATAAGAAAAGCTCTAGATTCTTTTTGTAAATTAACACACTTTAAATTTGGTTTAGGCGGCACCGGTGGTGGTTCCTTTTGTAAATTAACACACTTTAAATTTGGTTTAGGCGGCACCGGTGGTGGTTCCTTTTTGTTTGACCAGCAACTTGAAGAAGTTGCAGTTTCAGGCTCTTGTTGATCTGCATCATCGTCAGATATATAACCACTGCTAGGAGTTGCACTACTTTTTTCATCGTATGGCTGAGAATTTGAAGACGTAGATTTTCCCCTGCGTTTTGTCAGCTTTTTCTCTCTCAATTCTTTCTGTTTATTAACACTCGTATCACTCCAATCACCATTATCACTGTAGTTAGAACGATCGCTTTCACTATCTGAGAACTCAATTGCTAATCTTCGATATTTAAGTTTTTCAAACAATGCAGTACTAGAATATCCACCTACGTTATCGCTTGATTGCTCTTTTTTATCATCTTTCATTGCTGCCTGTTTTTTTAACTTCTCATCGCGTTCTTCCTTGGTTAAGAGTTTTGTTCCTTGCCTTATCTGCTTAAGCATAGCATTACGGCTATCATCATACTCAGGTGTCTTTACAGGACCACTAATTTTTTTTAGTTTTGTATTTTTCACCCCTGCAAATAAACCAGCACTACTCGGTTGAGTTAATGAAATTTGAGAAAACAGAGGAGGTGGCGGTGGGGGTGGTGCAGCACCTGCATCTTGTGATAATGGAAGTGATAGTAGCGGAGGTGGTGCATTATTTAATAGAAGCGGAGCAGACAATGAGAAAGTTTTTGTACCACATATTGGCGAAGATGGTGAAAAAGAAATATGTTTATTTAGTTCACTTTTCAGAGCACCATCCTTACACACAGATTCTTGTGTTAGCCCATGAGATACAGTACACTGCTGGCCAGATCGATCAAGTGCTTCTCTACTGGGACCTGCTTCTTTCTTATTACCAGCTATAGAAACGGCAAGTTTAATAAGGTATGCTGCTGAAACCAGTGCAATAACCATAGAAACAGCAAAAATTGCTAACGGAGCTGCTGTAACAGCACTGGAACTAGAAACTGCTGCAATAACATAAGGAAAATATTGACCAGCTGTGAAGCTCAATACAGATGATGATAAAATAGCAATTAAAGGTCCAAAATTAGATATACGCATTTTTTTCCTCACTATTAATATAGCATTAATAATAGTAAATTATCAATGATTGTCAACAATTTATAGATAAATTAACATTCGTGTAAGATAATATATGACCAGCAATAGCCCATACAATATTCACCCTTTAAGCATATACCGCAATATTTCATTGGCCATAGCAACATCTTGGCGTGGGACTTTGCCGTACTCTATGAATATAGAGATTGCATAGCGCGGGTCATGGTAAGGGCCATAAGCGATGAATAATTTATGACTTTCACCCTTAGAGTTTATCTCTGGTGTACCGGTTTTGCCGGCAATTCGTATACTGCTTAGCCCTTTTCTATAGGTTCCAGCTTTAATATTCACCATGTTAAACATAGCTTTTCGAACTATACTGAGATGCTCATGAGCTATATCAATATCAGGAAAATCTTGCATCGTTTTACTCATTTCAATGCGGGGAATCACCTCCTTTCCTGTTGCAATTCTTGCCGCAAGAACTGCAAGCTGCAGTGGTGTTGTAAGCACATACCCTTGTCCTATAACTAAGTTGACAGTGTCACCTAAATACCACTCCGAATATAGCTTTCGTGTACGCCAATCTTTATCAGGCAACAATCCTGGAGCTTCTTCTTTAAATGTTCCAATTAGTGGCCCACTTCCGATACCAAATTTTCTTGCCATTTCTACTAGAGAGTCTACACTTATTTTTTTTCCTATATTATAAAAGTAAGTGTTGCATGATAAAGCCATTGCTTCATTTAAAGATACATATCCATGGACTTTGCTTTTCAAGCAACAAAACCTCCGCTCACCTATTTTCATATAGCCTACACATGAAAATTTCTCTTCTGGAGTGATTATTCCATCCTTTAGACCCGCAAGTGCAACTATTATTTTAAATATCGAACCAGGTGGAATTTGATACGATAATGCACGATTTACAAGTGGTAATGAAGGAGTATTTAAACCTTCCCAAGCCTCATTTGATAGTTTGTTAGCAAAAAGGTTATTATCGTAAGAAGGTGAATTATATAATGTTAAAATTTCTCCGTTACCTACATCAATCGCCGTTACAGAACCTTTGTGACCTTTAAATATCTCTGCAATTTTCTCTTGCAGATCAATATCAATTGTTAGCTGCACATCTTGTCCGTCCTGTTGTGGTATGCTTGATAATTCTCTCACGATGCGTTTTTTAGAATTTATTTCCTGCTCAGATCTCCCTGGCTTGCCTTTCAATATATGATCATATGTATATTCAATACCACTGATTCCTGCTTCGTCTATGCCTTGCTGTTTTTTCGTATATCCTAGTGTATGAGAACATATTGAACCGAACGGATAGTGACGTTTATAAAGAGCGGTTATTTTTGTTTCTGACGATTTTGTTACATTAGATTCAATTTCTGATAATGTTTCCCAATCAACTTCTTCACCAGAAATTTTTTGCTTATCGAACAAAACAATGTACGAAATTTTGTTTACTGCAAGTTCAATGCCATTCCTATCTAAAATTCTACCACGCTTAGGCATAATAGCAGCAACTCGTATCCTGTTATTGTCAGCCAGCTTTTCGTATTTTTGTCTGTTTCGTATTTGTAAACTATATAACCTACAACTAAAAATTGTGGAAATGGTAAGCTGAATACCGCCTAATATAAATGCCCTACGATTAAAGACTTTGTTTTTTATCCACATAAAATTTTTTTAAATACACCCTCTCCCATTGATACACCTTTGGCTTTACAAACTCTTTCCTCCCATTCACTTAAGGTAACAAATTCATAACCCAATTTTTTTAGTATTTTAATAATCTGAGGCAAAGCCTCAACTGTATTTGATTTATTATCGTGATCATGGAACAGTATGATTGCTCCATTATGTACGTTACCCACAACCCTATCAACTAAGATCTCTGGTTTATCGCCCTGCCAATCCAGAGAATCAACCGTCCATAATATTGAACACATGTTCAATTGATTAGTATTTTTGATTAGATTATCGTCATGACATCCATAAGGTGAACGAAACCATTTCACATCCCGTTCTATTGCATTTTTAATTACCATATTTGTCTTTTCCAGTTCTTGCAATTGTTTCTCACTTGAGAGTGATGTCAATTTCTTATGTGACCAGGAGTGATTGCCTAGCTCATGACCAGCATTATAGATTTTCTTTACTATCTCAGATGTTTTTTTATTTATGCGTTCACCAAGAAGAAAAAATGTTGCTTTTGCTTTATAATTCTCTAAAATATTAATAATATTATTCACTCTATTGCTAGATGGCCCATCATCAAATGTAAGCGCGACAAACTTGTCACTGTTATTTAGCAATTTTTTTATATTACTTAAATTTTTATGTGATAGATCCAAATTACAACTGAGTCCACGGTATGGTAAATTAAAATTACAATCATCGCAGAAAGTTGCGCTCGGGTATAGCAAAAGAAAAGTTGTTATTAACCATGCTTTCAGCCCCATCATCTCAATAACTTTAATCCCACCTAATCACATTATTGTAACTATAGACCTTAGCTCACAAAATCAGAAGCATCAACTTTCTTCTGCAAGCAAGCAGCAATAACAGTATTTATCATCAAGAATGCAATGGTCATCGGGCCAACGCCCCCGGGTACTGGTGTAATAGCTTTGGTTTTTTCTTTCACTCTATCAAAGTCAACATCACCTATAAGTTTTGTCTTTCCCTCTATACTTACACTATTTATGCCAACGTCAATCACTATTGCTCCTTCCTTTATCCAGCCTTCTTGGACAAAATTTGGCTTTCCAACTGCTGTAACTACTACATCCGCTTTAGAGCAATATTCAGCTAAATCTTTACTCTGTGAGTGCAAGATGGTAACAGTGCAGTTTTCTTGCAACAATAGATGAAACATTGGCTTACCCACGATGTTTGATCTGCCAATCACCACTGCATTTTTACCTGAAAGATTAGTTTCAACCAACTTAATTAAATGTAAAGCACCTTTAGGAGTGCAAGGTACAAGGCAATTTTTTTCACCTTTAACTAATTTACCAACGTTTTCACGATGAAAGGCATCTACGTCTTTTTCAACACTTACTGTGTTAATCACTTTGCTTGCATTAATGTGATTTGGTAAAGGTAGCTGTACTAAAATGCCATTTACAAATCGATCATTATTTAATTCATTAATTTTTTCAATTAATTCATTTTCCAAAATATTATCAGGCAAGACAATAGTCTCAGAACTTATGCCTATTGATTCTGCTTTTTTTTGTTTATTACGAACATAAACCTGACTTGCTGGATTGTTGCCCACGAAAATTACTTTAAGGCAAGGAAAAATGCTGTGCTCTCTTTTTAAAACATCAATTCTTTGCGATAACTTCTCACACAGGCCACTTGCTATTTTTTTACCGTCAATGATAATTGTCACTTGCTATACTCCTTGCCATTCTTTGAAGTCAGGTAATTTGATATCAAACAAACTCAATACTTTGCTAATAGAGTGACTTATAATATCCTCCAATGATTTTGGTTTAGTATAGAAAGCAGGCATTGGTGGAGCAATTATTGCTCCCATCTCCGTTAATTTCAGCATGTTTTGTAAATGACCAAGGTGTAGCGGTGACTCTCGCACTATGAGAACTAATTTTCTTCTTTCCTTTAGCGTTACATCTGCAGCTCTTGTTAACAGATTGGAAGTAACACCTGATGCAATTTCGGACATTGTTTTCATAGAACATGGAGCAACAATCATCCCTGAAGTCTTAAATGAGCCACTTGCTATTTTTTCTCCTATTTTTTCTTCAGAATAGTAAAAATCTGCAAGTGATGTAATATCTTCAAGTCTTTCTGTAATTTCATGAGCTATAGTTGTTTTTCCAGCACGGCTTATTACTAAATGAGTTTCGCAATCAGCACCTTTTAGTGCCTTCAAAATATGCATACCATAAATAGAACCAGATGCTCCACTTATTCCAATTACAATTCTGTTATTCACTTAGTTTTCTTCGCAACTCATTCCCAATGCACGTTTATAAGTATTAAGCAATATTTCTTGTTCTGCTCTGTCACCATCTTCCATTTTTCTCAGCCTAATAATTTGTTTCATCACTTTTATATTCCAACCTTTATCTGCGGCTTTTGCATATACATCATGAATCTGATCTTGCACATTCTTCTTTTCTTGTTCAAGTTTTTCAATCCTCTCTATATAACCCTTTAACTCCTCAGCTATTACTTTTACTGCGTCTCCCATAAAATCCAATTAATCAATTGCTGTTACAGTATTATCAGTTTTTACTTGTACTTCAATGACAGTAATAATATTTTTATCTTTTTTTAAAATCCTAAAGTAAAAACCAAACATGGAAAATTCCTCGCCCTCGTCAGGAATACGCTCTATCTCATTTACAATCATACCCGCCAAAGTTGTAGCTTCTTCGTCAGGAAGATCCCAGTGTAACTGTCTGTTAATATCCCTAATAGTAGATTTCCCTTCTATGTGATACACATTATCAGACATCTTCTTTATAAAATTCTCCGTGATCAGGTCATGTTCATCGGAAATTTCTCCAACTATTTCTTCCAGTATATCTTCAAGGGTTACAATTCCTTGCAGCGCTCCATACTCATCAATAACAAATGCAAGGTGTTTCCTATTTTTACGGAAGTTATGAAGTTGTACACTGAGCGGTGTACTTTCCGGTAAGAAACAAGGTTTTGACATAACTTGGGCAATGTCAACCTCCTCTATTTTATTATCCTTTTCACGCAAGGCATTTATTAGATTTTTCACATGAACTACTCCGACAATGTTATCTAGTTCCTTTTGCCATAAAGGCACTCTACTATGACTGCTGGTTAAAATTTCTTTTATTAATTCTTCTTTATTTCGATCTATATCAAGAGAAAATAGGTTTCTCCTATGGGTCATAATTTCTGATATTTCTGTCTCAGCTAAATCAAGTATGCTGCTTAACATATCCAAATCTTGTTGTAACATTGTTCCTTCACTGCGGTGAAGGGCAATCATGTTACGCATTGCATCCGCTGCAGATATTGCCTCCCTGTTTTTATGAAACCCACATAATTTTAAAATGAAATTAACAATAAACTGAATGCCTAACGTCAATGGGGAAAAAATCTTGACAAAAAACAGTACAAAATAAGCAGAGAATGACGTAAACTTTTCAGGATTTTGCATAGCATAAGTTTTTGGTAGCACCTCACAGAACAGTAAGATACAAAACGTCATTACAATTGTTGATAGAAAAACACTTTCATTTCCAAAGAGATTTATAAATATTGCTGTAAATAAAACGGAACAAGTAATATTAATAATCGTATTCCCAAGTAATATTGTCCCTATTGTTAATTCTTTTTTATTTAATAAGTGGTCTATTATCTTGGCCCTTTTATTGCCGTCTAGTTTTAGCTTATTGACTCGAGAACGACTAACAGAGGTTAAACCTATTTCTGCTCCTGAAAATAAAAACGATAAAATCAACAAAACAAAAATTATCGATAATATTGAAACCAATAACCAATCCATTAAAGTATGATGTTATTGAGACTAAAAACAGAGCTAATTTTATATATTACAAGAAGCATTTGCAAGTTTGAAGTTTTATATGGTGGATTTTATATGTTTAAAATGCTCATATAGCTTTAATCTTAAAAAATAAATTATAGAGTATATCATATGCTGCGTCCATATGTTTATCCTCAACGATAAGTGGAGGGGTTATTTTTATTACCCTATCATTCAAAACTTTAGTCATTATTAAACCTTGATCAAGAGATCGACTGACAATTTTATCAGCCAAAGGGTCCTTAAGTTCTATTCCTGCTAACAAACCTTTTCCACGAACTTCGGAAATTATCTTTGGAAACTCTTCAGCTAAAAGCAACAGTTTTTCTTTTAGATATTTACTAATTTCTTAAACATGATTAAAAAAGCCTTTTTCCAGCATTATATCGAGCACTGCATTACCAACAGTCATAGCAAGTGGATTACCACCATATGTTGATCCATGTGTTCCTGGAGTATCGCCTCCGCTATATAATCTTCTACTAACATGCAGCTAGAGGAAACCCCTTACCCATAGCCTTTGTACAAGTTAACATGTCAGGTTCAAATTTTATATTTTGATAATGAAATAAAGAACCGATACGTCCATATCCACATTGCACTTCATCAAAGCATAGAATTATTTCTTGAGCTTTTGTTATTTCTCTTAACTTTTTGAAGATACCTTACATCAAGTGTATACACTCCACCCTTGCTTTGTATGGGCTCTAAAACACAGCAGCTGTTTCATTGCTGATTTTTTCCTCTAGTGTTCTGACGTCATTCCTTGGCACTTTATCAAAGCCAGAAAGAAGCGGAGCGAAACCTTCGCGTGATTTTTTATTTCCTCCAGCAGAAATCGCAGCAATACTGCGACCATGAAATCCTCCTTCGATTGTAATGATACGATTACGCTTTTCTTGTCCTTTTGAATAAAAATAATGGCGAATAAATTTAATTGCGGCTTCTGTTGCTTCAAGCCCACCTGAGCAGAAAAAAAACTTTGTCTGCAAAAGTAAGTGCTGCTAAACGCTCAGCAAGCTTTTCTTGCTTAGGAATAGTGAAAATATTAGAGCAGTGTCACAATGAACCCAATTGCTCTTTTAGCTTGTCTGCAATGTACGGACGGCAGTGTCCTAAAGAGGTTGTAGAAATACCTGCAGCAAAATCTAAATATTTCTTACCGTCTCTATCAAAAAGATATACTCCTTCCCCTCTAACCATAGGGGTTTCAAGCCTGCTATATGCGTTAATAATATAACTCATTTTAAGTGTTATAGTATTATCCACAATCTCGTAACTATAGCTATACATCATTATCAACAAATAATTAGTGTTTGTAAATTAACTACATCTAAAATATAGAACGTGGAAGGAGGTAAAAGTGCGTTTTGCATTAGAAAAAGAAGATGCTCCAAGGTAATGTCTGCAGTAACGCAAATTGTTATGTGATAACTACTAAAGTAAGAGTAAATAGTAAAACGACACTTAGTTTTCCTACTGTATCGTATCTTATGTTACTATCGGTGAGCTTACAGATCAGCGTTTTATTATGATTGACTATAGTCGCGGGGTACATAAGGTACTGAATCATTTTCTCAAGGGCTACAACTAAAGCTAAAAACAATAAAAAATAATAATAAAGTTAGCTTTAGTTACTAGCTCAGATGAACCTTACTATTATTACTATAATGAAAGTTGTAATGGTATAATCTCTTAATAATGTAGCTACTATTGGTCGTATACCTGAAAATAAATAAATATTTAATATGTTTATATATTCGATCATGAAAGGTGTAATGTTCCTACGAATTACTGGAAAACAGTAAGATTTTAATAGATTCAAACAATATAACGAGTAGTGAAAATATAAGCTCTATTTTAAAAAATCTTAAATTTTTGCCTAATAATAGACTTGAGGTACGAATTGGAGAGAACTTTTTTAAAGAATCGCAATTTGTATACAAAGCTTATAAGAACGTTGAAATACATGATTATATTGGCATAAGGTTGATATACTGAACAATGTTGTCCCAACATTCGACAGGAGAGATGGTAACTTCAAACTATTCCCTTCTCATAAAATAGAGAGCTTGGAAGAAAAAGATAGTAATTTTGCAATGGAAAAGCCAGGTAATAACTACGTTGGCTGCATATCAGGTGAAAATGGTGAATGTAAGAACTTTTATGATTTAAAACTCAATTTTGTAAAATATAACTCTGGTAATAACTCAAGTTTATATCCTTATTATTATAACTTAGAAAATTTCGGTAACTTTTTAGAGGTTGATGTGAAACTGAGAGAACTTATAGGTTTGAAGAAAGGGTTGAAAGACTAGAAAGTGAGTTAAGCCCTTTGGGAGATATGGTTGATACTTTACGGCTAGATGTAGACCAAGTGGACCTTCTGGTTCACAGGTTATCCAGGTCCAGCTGGTCCTAAAGGTGAACCAGGTTATGTCTATCAAAGTCCAAAGGAAGATTAGGTGCTGAAGTGGCTGATCAGTTTTTGAGTGAGATGAATCAAACGAAAATTAAAATTCAGGATGCTAAAGAAGCGACAGAGACAGCTAGAAATGTTTCTAAAAGCTTCGCTCAAAATGCTAAAGATAAGAATACAGAACTACACGATAAAGTAGTGAATTTTACAAAAAAAGCTGAAACCGCAAGCGAAAATGCCGAAGATTTTGCTAGACAAGCATTTCTATCAAAACAAAGTACTAAAACCCTTAAACAAGAAACAAAGGAACTTTAAATAAAAAAAAAGATATATTTTGCAAGACAAAACCTACAGATCAAGTTTGTACTGCATGTAGAAGAAGGAGAAAAGCTGAAAATTTTAACAGCCTAGTAGCAAGTGTGGCAAGTAGACCAATCTCATTTATATCTCAAGTAATAAATTTCTCTTATCCTTCTGTAAAACAAGATGAATATAAAATAGAAAATAAAATACAGGAGCTCAATCAAGTGGCAAAATGATAGACGCAAAATTATTGGCAGAAACAGCTCCAAAATGCAGCATTTCAAAAAAGTTTAAACTTTGATCCAATAGAACTACAGTCAACTATTGTGAGTAAGTCATTATCTAATGATGAAGACCCGTAACAAACTGTTGAAACTCTCATGCTCAGTTGCAAAAAAACCATGACCTCATTACAAACAAACTGATAGATTTTTGGCTATTTTAAAAGATTGCATGGAAAGGACTTAGAAAGCAACGAACAGTAAAGAGGTTTTGTTAACGCTAAAAAAATAGCAACAAGTAACCAAAAATTTTATGGATGATGTTACTCCTCTAAGTAGTCTCAGTGCCATTATCCGGTAGACTGTTGGCTATTTTAAGGTGAAAAACTGTTAAAGTAAATTTTGGTAAAATAGTATGAAACAATACACATTTAGAATAGATAACAAAGATCCACTCTATAAAAAGCTGATTAAACTTCCTACTGCATACTACACAGGTTAAAGCATGATGGCAACAAGCATAATATCCATTCAAACGATAATGTCCTATTGGAAATAGGAAACAATACTAATGGTGTAAAATTAAGGTGGGAAAACGATAAAATAGTTTTACATAAAGGAAGTTCAGCCCTGTATTGAAAAACATAGAAGGTCAAGATTTTGGTGTTGGGTTATTATTTTACAATTCTGGAAACCCATTAACTGGAGTACTAAAATTCATTAATTTTTATGATGAAAATAATCTAGTGTTGCAAAAAGATCAAAGAAGAAACAGGCAGGCTTTACTTGACAGGGGACGATTGTTCTCAAACTATCTGCATATCAAACAAGGATGATGCTTATGTCACAACGTATGGTGATAACGGTCCTATCATGTCAATATAACAAAGTGATGCATTTACAGCAATAGATAGCTTAATCAAGGCTGGAAATGCACAGCAGAAATTTACTTTGCAAAAAGGAAAAGAACTATCTTCTGATGTCTATGAAGCAAATATTGTTTTGAATGATAAGACAATGGCTACTTTACCAAAAATAGGTTACCACATGCTCAATGACCAATTGGTTATGTATAATCATGTTACAGAAGAGAAGGTAGTTATTAGCAGGGATTTCCATTTTTTAAAAGCCGTTAAATTTGGTGATGATTACAAACTGACCTTTTACATGCGCTGGGAAATGAGTTCTTTGAATATAAAAAATATGACCTACAGTATTCAAACATTTCGGATAAGAATAAATTCATAGGTTTAAATTGTGCGAAAAAAATACAGTTTGAATCTCGGCGAGTTATTTAGTCACCGACCACCGTTTTTTATTAAGGAAGGATCCGCTGAACCAGTCTTTCATGGTTATCATTTAGCTAACGTGTTCGAATTAACAAGTAGTAAAAAAGGTAAGAAAATAGTTAAACTAATTAATGAATTTGATTATTTCAGTAAAAATATTCAGTTTAAGCATTGCGATTACCATGAAGGAATAGGTGCAACATTTATAATTCTTCCGAATGAATATAGAAAAAGAATACATAGTAACAAATACAAATAGCAAGTTCTCTCTAGGAGATAATAATTTGATTCTTCATACTATTCCAGAGTTATATCCATCGAATTGTAGAAGATCTTGACATAACTTTTAGCTACAAATATTTAAGAAGCTGTAACTGTTTACAGATTATAGGAATGGGTAAAGAACTAAGCAGCGACAGTTACCAGATTCTGTAACTTTTGAAAGGGATTTCGGCCATTTAGACGTGAAGTTAAAAGTATCCATTCAGCGGAGTAGCAAAATAAGATAGACAAGGTAGTATAAAAGATAACGATAGAGCAAAAGTGAGGTAATATGGTAAATCTTTTAGAACTTTACAGAAGTCTGGAGCAGAAAATAGCAAAGTTAGAAGCAAAAATAGAAAGATTGGAAAGAGAGAATGAAAGTCTAAAGGCAGAGAACAAGATTTTGAAAATAGAAAATGCTGAGTTAAAGGAAAAGCTCGGTTTAAATTCAAAAAATTCATTATTTGATAAACCATACATCCACCAAGTTGATCTTCCGAAGATCGAGTCTTATGTAATGGAATATCAACTTACCGGAAGGTGTTATACCAGACACATTTAGGCCAAGAGTTAAGTTGATAATTGCAGCATTCAGCAAGTTTTATAAAAATTCGAAATATGGAATAGCGAATATTATAATGACATTTTCAATGTGAACATAAGTGTTGGTAGCATATCAAATAGTGAACATAGAATAGCTTCAAAATGTGAAGAAATGTATTAGCAGTTAAACAAGAAGTAAGTACAAGCAAAGTTCTTTATATTGACGAAACCAGCCATTACAATAAAGGTAAGCTTAGTTAGCGCTGGATGTTTACAAGTAATACGGCAAGTTTTGTAAAGTTGACAGAGTTAAGAGGAATGAAAGTTTAAAAAAATAGTAAATTCTGCAATTGTCATAGCTTAGTAATAACTAACAGGTATGCAGCATACAGTTATTTTACTGATAAAAAGAGACAGATCTGTTGGACTCATTTATCAAGAGATTTTGAAAGATTAGCCTATAGTTGTAACAGAGAAGTCAAAGTTCTCGCCTGTTATTTAAAAGAAACGTTGCTGCTGAGTTATTTGCACTAAAAGAGCCTTACTAAAGAATGAGATAGATATTTTAAGATTTGTCAGGCGTACCAGAAAATTGTGAAAGTGCACAAGGTATTACTTGAAGGAGATATCCCAGTTACCTAAAACAATTGGAGCCTCTCGAGTTGCAAAAAATATTTTGAAGTTGAAAGGACGATGTGGAAATTTTTGGATGATCCAGGAAACATTCTGCTAACGAACAACCATACTGAACGGCAAACACTGCATTATATAGTTTATACAAAAACCCATATCTTACATAATCGGGACAAAGAAATGCATTTTTTGAATGGGTAATTTCATTATACTTAACATGGAAACAAAAGGAGCTAAACCCTTTCCATAATCTCCTATCTATCGTCTCTCACACCGCTTAGCTGAATGGATATAGAAAATAAATTTATTAATAATATACGTAAATATTTAACAAACCGTGGACTCAATGGAAAACTTGAACTAGAAGACTACCTTGATAAAGGTGATATTACCAAAAGTTTGATCGGAATAGAACTGAGGTCCACCAATGAAGAGTATATACAAGTTTAAGTTGATAGAGAAAGAAAAATTATTCTTGCTATACCGTAAGTACGTTCCAAGATTACACTAAAGTTTTTACTGCACTGAAAATCTTCGTTTTTTCTAACCTCTAAAATTATCAATGCATCGTCACTTAACCATCCTGAATTAGCCAATCCGTCTAAAGTTGAGTTAACTAGATTACTATAATAAGGAGGATCTATAAAAACTATGTCACATTTTGAAACAGGTTTTGGCAATGCGTTAGCACTGCAACAAATTAGTGTAATACTGTCTGTAATACCAAGATCTTTTGCTGTTTTTTCAGGTAATTGCAAATTGTAATAGTCTAAATCTACTATGAATGCATGTTTGGCACCGCGAGAAAGCGCTTCAAATGAAAAAGAACCACTTCCACAGAATAAATCAAGTATATTCAAGTTGTAAATAGTTTTTTTCGAGGAGAGTATGTTAAATACTGCTTCTCGGACAATGCTCATAGTTGGTCGCGCAGCTAAATGCTTGCCTGTGGCTATTTTTCTTCCACGATACTTTCCTGCAATAATACGCAGCATACTAAATGAGCTCCAAAGTAACTAATTATTTAATAATACATAATTAATGTCAATACGACTTTAGCAGATTAATAAGAAGATACCACCAGAATTACTTACATCAAACACAAGATCAATCAATCACTTTTTTTTGATTTATCAACTATATCGATTGCATGACCAATCTCATCCTGTAAGTCATCATGGTCATCCCTTTCATCATGGGTTAATCCTTCAATTCTGCTTTCTAACTCCAACTTAATCATAGTATTAATTTTGTCTATGTTATTGAGAAAGCTTTTACATTCTTCATCGCTATATTTCTCACCAGATGCCCTTTTTTCGATAAATAGACTTTTAAATTCTGCTAAATTAGAATTCTGGTCATTATTAAGTACAACATTTCTCTCGATGAAGCTAAGATCTGACAGCAGTAAACTAACCTCTAATAGATCTTCGCTTTTAATGTCTACAAGATCATCAAGATTATTTAAAACATCAAGCACCTTAAGCTCTTCCTGCACAATTTCTCGATCCTCCTGATCAAATTCAGACAACAATCCTCTATCATTTATGAGTTTCTCACTAAGGGCTTTATCTAGCTTTGAAAGATTAATGTCATTTTGTTTAGTGTTATCCAGCAATAAGTCCACTCTTGCTCTGCGCGCATTCAAAACGTCATTATAGTCATTTAACTTTATGTTACCATAATCGTCTTGTTGCAGTTTATAATAATCAAAGCCCTTGAAATTTTTTTTACTAGCTTTCATTGTTATCCTATTCACTATTTCTATCTTTTGTTAGCTTATTCGATACACCTCTTTTTATTAATTCATTCGATAGATTCCTGTCTTGTTTTAAACCTGGTGTACTAGGTTGACTGTTATCATCTTTATCTTTATACCTCTCCGGTTTCCTCTTGCGCCCTATGGTGTCATCATGAAGTTTTTCTAAGAACGCTTTTCTGTATTCTTTTATCCTATAAAGTAGATTATGGTTATAGCCATGCTTTCCTATAGAATCAAGACCATGTCTCCAAGTAAACTTCATGGCATCTTCTATTGTGTAGCCCAAATGTGATCCTACATATCTTTTGTAATAATCTAAATATCTACCAATCCTCCTGTGTGTGATATCTTCTTTATCAACTCCAAATGCTCTGTAAATTCTTTCTTCAAGCTTATCAACGTCATTTTCAGGTGATATTGTAAATTTTGTTGCCTCAACCGTAGTACCTACAAGCCTACGTGGTATATCAATAGCATGTTTCAATACACCTCCCACCTTTGGTATTCTGCCTAATAAATTAGCTGTACCTCCAGCCAACTGGTTAGGGAGCCCAGTAGCAAATTTACTGAGAGTATCTAACCTTCCACCAACTGCATCTTGCCACAAATGCTTAGGCATAGAAATAGCATGCATTAAGCTAATGTCTTGTCCACCTACTTTAAATGGCAAATTAATTTGGGGTAATATACCACCTCCTTCATACATTTTAGATATATTGTAAACGCTGTATCCACCACCAGTTATACTTGAGCCTATTTGTTGTACAAACTCGCGTAAGTAGAACATTAAAAATGAAAGTAAGAATAATATAAAGATCTCTCCTGCATTGATTAAATAACCTCTCTGTATGTCTTGTACCCTTTGGTAATCGCTATTTTCTTGATAGCCTTTGCAATCTTTGCATCTCTGACAGCATTCACTGTTGGAATCATGGATTTTCAGTATTCTACAACCTTGATTTTCTACCACACTCTGCACTAAAGACCTTATTTCACTTTTTAAATTTGGTCGAATGATGCCCTTTCTGTGGTCGCCTATTATTTCTTCATAATTTTTGCATTTTTCTTCATATTGTTGAGATTGACAATAACGCCTTTTTATCTCACTACCTATCTTTTTATCTATACTGTCAATCAACAATAGAATATCAGCCTTTTCTACTGCATGTAGCAAACTATTTGTTAAACGTACTAGGTCTTTTGCACTGCAACTATCATCAACTATAATGTCATTTTCTGCTATATAATGGTCCGCTGGATTATCTTTAGTGCCAGGAATTGGATTGAAGAAAGGATAATCTATGTAACGAAAACCTTTTATATATTCACCGCTTTCATTTTTAGGGTAATCCGGTGGGAGAGGGATATATCCAGCACCTCCAGTAAATTTTATTGTACCACCTTCTCTGCTTAATTTTTCTACACCCTCTATGCTTTTGTCTACATTCAGTGGGGAAGCCTCTCCAATAGAGTAGGGCACAAAAATTTGCCCAGGAGTCCAACCAAAGTATTGCTTATCAATGATACAAAAACCGCCAAATACCCATTTTGGAGCACATAACCTCACTTCAAACCACTTATTGTAGCATACAGTGAAACCTAACTGTCTGTAAAAGGTATTCATTATGATTGCAGCTAGCAATGACAGCAGGGTAAATATTATAATTGATTGCAAACAGAAACTAATACAAAATTTTATCCAACCTTCAAATAAGCTTTTTAGCGGTGAAAATAAAATAGAGATTAGAAACAGTGGCATTATAGCTATAAGAAAAGCTATACCTACAAAGCCCGAAAGAAATATTATGTAAGCATACAAACACAACAGAAAATATAAGACGATCCCTATGAAAATTGCTGGCACCATAAGAATGCTTGACCACATTTGGTAATGCAAAAACGCCGCAAACTTTTTCCAAACGGAGTAAGCAAAAAACTTGTTAAACATATCTTCCATAGAGCTAAACAACTTAACACGAGCTTCATCTCCTTGAGCAATGCTTGAATCACTTCCGGTGTTCATGTTGGGAGCAAAATTAGTAATTATACTTATCAATTGTTCAAGGCCTTTAACGAATAAAATAAGAAAATGATCATAGAAAAACTTGAAGCTTCCAGGAGATATAAGCACTATTACTAGAGTGATTTTCATCATCCTGATGAGCATATCATGCTTAGTTTCTCGTATCATACCAAAAAGATAAAGAAGCGATGAGATTACTATGAATAGAACAAGCAAAGAAAGAACAAAATTGTGAAAGCTCGTGCTTTTTTCCGCTATGTTTTGAAATATAGCTTGTGCAGCTGCAGGATCTTTACTGTCAAAATGCTTTTCACAATTTTCGTTAATCAATAATGCACATTTTAAATAGTTATAAACGTAATCAAAAAATCCAAAGGTACTTGGTTTCTGCACTCCACTCAAAAATTCAAAGGAGTAGCCACCTACATTATCTAAGTAATATCTGTCTAATATTTTTACATATATTTTCCATCCCTTTTTTAATTTCACTGTATCACAATTTTGGTCCTTTAATTTAGTGCTATTTCTTTCTAGAGTAAACAGTCCACTTCCGTCTTCTGCTGTAGAGTTGTAACCTAAATGTACAGTGGGAAATGAAGGATTACGCATTGATTGCAGACTTTCATTAGGGTTGCCATCACCTGATTTAAATAGAAGATAAGCGCCATAACCTTTGGTAAACCAACATGGAGCCCCACGTGACACCGTACTCTTGCTATCATCTTTATTAATGCAGTTACAACTCACAGTGCAACTTGCGTTAAGATTACTTGAAACGTTCTGTGGTGTACTAGGTTTATAATCATTACAAACCAAGTGAAAGTTAGGCAAATTATCATCACCTTGTTCGCCTTCAAATCTGGTTGCATATTTTAGCTGCTCTAAACTTTGCAAACTGTAACTACCTTGAGATTCTCTTTTGTTATTATTACTCCAAGATGTCCATGCACCATTAACTCGCACTATTAAATCATCTCCATTGGTTTCTAGTCCAGTATCTTTCCATTTCACCACTTGGTTATGGTGAAAACCATAATTAATTTCGCCAGTATCAGGGTCAATAATCTCTCCATCATCTGGAAAAAACGCATTATGACCGATTGGAAAATGAGCACCAACCGTAATAGGTTCAGGACCAAAATAGTCAGCAGATATACATCTTGGAAAAGGCATATCATGCTTATCACAACCTGTTATCAGCACATAAGCTGTAAGAAGTAGTAACCTAAACCAAAATTTGCTTAAGCATAACTGCATATCTAAACTTTTTCCAAATATAGAAATAAATTTCTAAAACTTTATTTAAAACATCTTTTTAATTAGTTACTACATGATAATCATATCCTCTCCTTCTAATTCTTTTTCTCATCCTCCTTAGATTGGTGATCATCACTAGAAGTGCTTGTTGCTTCACCAGAATCTTCTTGATTACTGCGTTTTTTTTTGCTCGGTGCTTTTAGTTGTTCCTCAGTTTGTTTTTGCTTTTTCTTTGCATCTTTCCCATCATCAGGTTTTTCTTTGTTTGATACGTCTGATAATTTCTCAGTTTGGCTTTCCTTGGGCGTTGGAAGCTGAGCTTTAATTTCTGCTGGATCTTTATGTATAGCTCCTCTAATCCGTTTAATATTTCCTTGAGTATCACGATCAAGGCCAACAGTTGACAATATAGATTGCGATGCACTACTGGCAACATTACTCACACCATTTATAATTCCATAACCGGCGCCAAATATCGCTTGCGCTACGGCTTCTGATGCACCAACAAAAACTTCCATTGTGCCAGCAATAATTAGGTATATAAATGCCTGGATTAGATCTATAGGCAATGCTGCAAAGTGTCCACCAGTTCTTTCTCCGGTGTTGAGTGCAACATCAACGCTAGTACCAGGATTGTATCCGAGAGGCAGTATTGATTTCATAATACAAAGATCGTACGATAAGAAATTTACGCTAATTAAGCATTGGTAGCATGCAGAAAAATTCGTGAGGTTATACAAGGCTGAATACATCAATTGGTTTAAAATAGATAAAGATGAAAATAAGACTACTGGTTGCACTACAACATGAGCCAGAGTTTTTATCCAGTTGTCAAACAGAGATTTAGTCTGTTGAAATAAAATAAATATAATAAATAAAGGTGTTAATGACAGCAAAAACGCTACTAGAATAGTAGATATTACATATTTAAATGTAGCACTAATAATACATTGTAAGAATGTAAAACTAGCATGGAGTATTATCAGGAAAGTTACGAAACCAAAAGGACCAGCGAGCATTAATGATAGAAACTTTAACCAAGTCTCTCCTGTGAATAATACTCCCGCTGTTAAGTCTAAGAATGCAAATCTTTCACTTCCCTCTCCTATGTAGCCAGAGAAACTATCAACTAGATAAGTGCTACCATCCATAAAAAGTTTAGATAAAGTCATGCCAAAGAGTTCCCAACTTCTGTCACTAATGGCAAAAGCTATAAATGCTATCTTCATCATCCTTATAATAAAGTCAAATTTACTTAGCTGTATTGTTCCAAGCATATAGCCAACAACAGTAAATATAACGTATAGAGTAAGCAAAGCTCTTACTCCTTGAAGGAGACTTTTTGTATATCCTTCATACGAAACTTTAACGCTGTCGCCAATTACTTCTTTTTTTATAAAATTAAATATTTTGTTTATATTTGATGAAATAAAATCGTTAATCTTTCTTTTTATAAATAAGGTTACAATATACTTATTGTTTTCATAATATCTGCCATTTTTGTCTGTAATATCATCTTTCTCTGCACTTCTTACATCAATACCAAAATATATCTTTTTAGATTCTCCGTCCCGAAAATGCTCTCCACTTATTACATCTAATATAATGTATTCATCTTTTCCCTTTCTTACTCCTACTATTTGGAAATCACTGGTTCCTACACCGCGCAAATCTTTAGGTGGCTCATCACCTAAGTACATATATAGTTTTTGGCCATTAATATACTCACATGACCTAGTTACTTCAACATGGTAACCACCCCTATTATAGTAGTAATGACCATAATCTGCAATAGCAAGCATTACACTACTATTAGGTTTTACACCTTCCATATCTATTGCATAATCATGGTTTAATCTTAAAGAAAAATGCCTAAAATTATCGTTTAACTCTGAGCACACCAAGTTCTCATGTGCTCCTTTTCTTTTCGGAAGACATTGGGTACCTTTAGCAGTATCCTTCATATCATAACGTTCGCTTCCAGGAATGCTTGCACCACCTGGATCGCTTATCTTTGCAACAAGAGCCTCAGCTCTGGAAATATCCTTATCCTCTTCGTCATCTTCATCTCCGCTATCTTTATTATTTTTATTAACTTGCTCAGTATCTTGCTTATTTTGTTCAGTACTTTTCAGTCTCTTTTGAATTTCTTCAAGATAAGAATACATATCACACTTATTCCCTTTATCATATTTATTATACCTTATAGAAGAAACACAGTTCCGTTCTTTGTTTTCATGTGAACTATAATTCCATATACCCCTCTCAGTATAGCACACGTTTTGATAGTAACAGTTAAGCTCATAAGAGCTGTACTTCTTTATTTCGTCAGAATCGCATTTTCCTCTTTTGCATAATTGATCTAACTCTATTTTAGTAGAGCTCTGCTTTTGTCTCTTGTTGAAGTCGCAGTCTTTTCCGTCACATAATTCATTTAACCCTATTTTAGTGCGACGTAAATCGAGCAACGAACCGTGCATCCATGGGCTTTCATCTTGAATATAGCCTCTATTAAAATGCACTTTATTATCATATGGAGTGTAGCCATTTCCAACTAGCACTTCTCTTCTTTCCATATTTTCTTTGCTGAGCTGTGGAAATTTTTCTGCAATTCTTTTACCATTGTTCTCACAATAAAACGTTCCTCCATTGAGCATGTCTTTTATTGTAGCTTTATCATCTCCTTTTTCAGTTCTATAACAATTATCATCAAAACTGATGCCTTTCCCTCCTGGATTGCCATGATCAATTGTTATCTCTCTAGGAACTAGTCTGAATCTTAGCCTATCACCAAAATTTACTTTGATTCCAGTATCAACATAACGTCTCTTGCTGTAGGATTGGCTGTTTCCGAATCCTACGTTTTTACACACTTCTTGTTCGTTAAGGCCAGAATTATTAATTAATTCATCACTGTAACTTGGTATCGAACCATCAGCACAAAATACAGCAGGGACAAGTACTTTTCTTGGATTTTTGTCTTCTTTAAGAGGACAAAAATTGATTGATCCATCGAGAGTAAATTTGATTTCCTCACCTTTACTGATTACTTGACCGGAATCAACCCAATGAATTTTAGTACCTTCATCAGCTTTATGAACTGGAACATCCACATTAACACTAGTATTTCTGCTCTGCAACCCAGGTTCAACGCAATCTATGTTGCAACCAGTAATTGCGAAATATAGTATCAATAATAGCAATCTTTTGTTTATCATGACGGACCGCTTCCTCCTCCTGTAGGTATTCTAGGTACTGGAGCCCTTTGCGGTATTTGGGCTTTTTGGCTTGGTGCACCTGATTGTTGAGGAGCACCTCCTTCTTCGCTTCTTTCTCTTCTTTGAACGCTTTCCTCGTCTAACCCTACTGTTCTCATAAAACTCTGTTGATATTGTTTTCCAGGTTCACTCATTACATAAACACTAAATAATGAGTCGGATATTTTCGAAGAAGCTTCAACTAAGGCTTTCATAGCGTGACCCAGGATAACAAAAGCCATCATAGCAGTGATGTTAGGTGTATACTTGGAAGCATACCCGTAGAAAATACAAGATTCAAAAATTTTTAGGTTGATACTAAGTATACATGTAGAACAGACTTCAAAATCAAATACTGAATATATGATGTAATCCATAACTTGAGTTATTAATGATATAGAAATTAAAAGCACTACTGGATGAATCGCAAATCTTGCCAAGTGTTTGACCCAGTTGCGAAATATCTGCCTAGTGTACGCAAATAGAAGGCAAATAATAAAGAAAGGTGCTAAAGATAGTAATAGCACAACTATTGCTATGGATGTAATAAAAGAAAATAGGGCATTAAAAATAGATGAGCTCACTGTTATTAAACCCCAAATCACCAAACAGAAAGATACAATGCCCAAAGGGCCAGAAAATATAAGAGATACTATTAACAACACTGAATGTGATGATAAAAATCTATTTAATGGTAAATCAAGAAACTCAAAAACATTTGATGTTGTACCCCTGAAGTTTGCTATTTCTATTAAATGTTTTGGAATGTTAATAAAAATAGAAAATGCATTATTATAGAAAAAATTCCAACTATCATCCCGCAATAACTGGGTAATAATTCCTATCTTTACGCATATAATTAAAAATTCATATATAGAAATATGAGATAACCCAAAGAAGTAATAAAGGGTATATAAGACTATATACAATACTAACAGCGATACTATTGTAGATCTAATGGTTTTTGTCTTGCCCAATGATATGAAACTCTGGTAAAGAGCCTTGCCAAGGCTAGTATCAGAATGAATTGCGTCAGGGTCTTTGTAGTTAGAGCCAAAAAATGTAGTCTTTACTTTCTCATCAAAAAAATTATATATTGCACTGAAGGTTTTTATAGGTGGCTCTTTGATTGTCAAGTTGATGCTAAATTGACCTTCATTTTTCTTATAATCGCAACCTTGATCTCTTATTCCGTAATATATGATGCCGCTTTTGCCTTTTAATTTTCCTTTTAAGTCTTCCATATACTGAGTATCATGAACTCCACTAACATCCACAGGTATATCCTCCTGATTTTCACCAGGATTATGCTCAGGAAGTTTGTCAGAAATGCGTATATATAAGTTATTTTTTAGGCTATGTTTTTTTGTTACTCTTATGTTGAAACCACCCTTGCCACTGCTATCACCTAACCTAAAAGTTAATTTTGGTACTGGATGATCATTATCTATTTTGTAATCACAATTAGTACATATGCCACCTATTGGAACGGGTTCAAATTTTTCACCATCCATATTAATACTTAATAATGCAATATCAGTTTTTATCTGCTTTTCCTTTAGTATTTTACTAATAGCTTCAACATCAATAGATTTACCACTAGTACTATTAATGGACTGGAATATCTTACCTTCTATACTATTGTATTCAACATACACACAACCTTTGTTTTCGTTGCCAGAAGCAAATTTACATATACGTCCGCAGAGTAAATTTAAAATGCGCGCATCTATCCCACCTTTCTGATCATTTGAAAGACTACTGCAGTCTATGTTTTCTCCTTGTCTTATAGAGTTGATAATATTTTTAATTTCCTCCTCATCTTGATCTAACTTCGAAAAATTTGGATTCCAGTACTCTTTTCCGCTTAACCATTGTAGGTTGCCTACAATATATTTATTAGGACATATTGTATACTGATATTTTTCACCCTGCCATATTGCCTGACATTCATTTTGATTTAAAACATGTGCAAAATATTCTGTTTCTTGCTCTCTACACTTTTCATCGATTTTTATATACCTGATTGTATCATCTTTTTTGTCTTTACACACTTTACTTCCAATGACACTGAAGCTTATCGAATCACCTGCTTTAAGCGCAAATGGTAATGTACGTGGGACTATACCATTATCTATTTCAGGACTAATTGCAAAATCTTCATACTGGGGACAAAAATTAACCTTGCTAGGCACTATACTAATTTCCGTTACCTTTATTCTATCTGAAATGTAAACACCAGAGTCGACCCACTTCTGTTGCGTCGAAACTATATCTAATTTTTCGCGCAAGCTTGATAAGCTCTCTGGTTTGATACAGCGATCTTCACAACCAGATAACAAAAAGAGTACTAATATCAACAAAAACTTATGCATAGCTTACCAAGTTCTGGTTACTTAAATATTTAAGCATTTGTTACCCATCTTTAACTTTCAGTAGAGTTAGCAGCTTCACTGGCAGCACTCTGTGCAGCGTCAGCAGTACCTCTAATAGCTTCTCCAGTGGCATCAGCAGCTTCAGAACCGACAGTTGCAGGGGATCGTCCACTTTTATCATCAGCATTTCCAGATGCAAGAGCTCTAGAGTCATCCCTTGCCTTTTGAGCTTCTTTAGCAGCTCCAGCAGCGTCTCCGGAATGAGCTTTACCAACAGCTCCAGCAATAGCCTTAGCTACAGAGAAAGCTTTGGACATCATTTTTCCAGGTGTAGTACCAGAACCGAGTGCCGCCCTGTGATTACCAGAAAGTTCTGCAGCCATATCAGGAAGGATGTTTAGGAAGTGATAAAACAGGAACAGTATTAGAGCTAATTTTAATAATTCTCCGATGAGAGAATTACCAAACTCCATGTATGTAAAATCAAATAGACCAAGTATGTTGCTCTTCTCCCATTTGTAATTTTGCATCATGCATGCAAGAGTATTTTCATTTTTATCACATTCACCACCTTTCAATTTAAACCACTGTTTTTCGTTGCCTAATATTTTTATCTTTTCTTCTTTTTCAAAATGTAAATTTTTAAAATAGATTTTATCACATGCTATGAACATAAAGGACAAAAACGCAAAAAGCATAACTGGGTATAGGCTATAGGTAATCAATTCTCTTAGCCACCCATCGAAATACCCTTTAGTGTGTTGGAATAAAACCATAGGGATAAACAAGGGTGATAAAATGATGATTATGCTTAAAGCAATGAGGGATAGGATAAACACATAGCACATCCATAAAATAACCATCATCATCATAATAGCCATGAATATAGCGACAAGGGCTACTAAAATTTGTCCACCAGCGCAAATAATACCGATTACTGAACCTGCAACTAACAAGGCAGGAGCAGCACCTAGTAAGATAGCCAATATTCCTACATCTCCAGTACCAATTTTGCCAGCAATTCCATCCAAAGGTGCACCTAGATAAAATAAAATTCTACAATCAAGCCTATCCCAGGGTGCGAGATAACTGTAATTTGTTGTATCATTTTTGTAATCCTTCGCTTCATAATTACATATACCTTTACTTTCAGATGACGCTTTTAATACTATCTCTGATAAACCATTTGAAAGCTTTGTTAATTCTCCATAATAATGAGACATGGTATTGCCTGTTGTGAAGTAAATCACTAAAGCAAATTTAATGATCAACATATACATTTCTTGAGGACTATGAACTCCACCAGACATAGCTTTTATAGAGAACAATATTAAAGCTAAAACCAAAACAGCAGTGATGGTGTTCTTCAGCCTTTCCTGTGCTACAGATATAAAGCTTTCACCATTTGGTGTACCTTTACCTGCAACTAAATTATCTAACGATTCCTTAATGCATTGCACTATCATAGAAGTTATAGGAATAGGAGCTAATGATTTACTTCCGGCCTGATTGTGGCAAGCTTCAGAGACATACGAGCTGAAACAGCCTTTATTGTCATAACCTACAAAAATTTCCTTTTTTTCTTCCCTTTCCCTTATTAGAGTTTTGTAATCTTTACTCTCATTTCCTTTAAGAAGGTCCTTAATAGGGTTTGGGTCTGTGATAATTATGCCACCCTTATTTTTAAATTTCATCTTAGATTCATCACACATAGGGGCAAGTGGGTCAGGTGGCAACTCTGTACATCCCACATCAACTCCTTGCGGCCAGGGAGTCATTGAGATGCCAAGCGTACTAATACTGGCTAACTCTACACACAACCTGCCCATCTTTTTTAGTGCTTTAAATGTTGACCCATGTATGGTTTTACTCTGTCCAGCTTTGAGGACTTTACAGTCTAGGTCGCCGTCAACTTTTGGAGACCATGATCCATCTACATATCCAGTATCTTTTTCCCTGACATCAAAGTTTATATACTTATCTTCCCCTCTGCGATCGAAATCTTCCTTTTTAAAAAGATTACCAAATGTTAAGGGGTTTCGATGACATACTTCTATATATTCACTATACTGCACACTATTTTTTGGCCAGTAATAATTTCCTGTATTGTTCTGAACATTGGGGTTCAAAGCTTCTCTTTCTGCTCTTTTTCTATCGTAGTCTTTTTTGTTTGCGTTTTTCCGAGTTTTATTTTGCAAACAAGAAAAATACTCATCTTCTTTTTGATAATTCTTATTAGTACAATCCGCATACCCTCCATCTAATAATGCAAAGTCCTTATATTCCCCATCATGATCGCGCGCAACTGGATGTCTAACAAAACTATGCTCACAAACAACAAGTCCTCCTATCGCTTTCCAAACCCCAACAATTGCAGCTATCATTCCAACGATAACAAGAGCAGTAAATAAGCCAGAGGAAGAGAAGATCAAAACAATGCCAGTCCATACTGCACCAACGGCAATTGCTATTCCTGCAATAGCTGCAGCTGTTTTAAAAGCCCCACAGTCAGGGTTAGAGGCGCGACTAAAGCTGCCAGCAGAACTAAATCTGCTAACAAATTCCGTCTTGTCAGTACCACTTACTCCGTCTGCAAATACTGGACATGAGAGTAAAAAATCTATATTTAGTAAAAATACTGCAATTAATAGCAATGACAGCTTAGTCTTAAACATTTTTTACCTTCTGATAAAATATAGGCAACCATACTTTTGGGTCATCCCCGACTTCTTTTAATATATCATGTAACAGTATGACACTCTCTGCGCGTCCAGATAATACGTTAACTATATCATCTAAACCTTTTAAGTCTATTCTAGCTACCACAGCATTAATCCCTTGTTTTACCAAAAAAAATCTAGTACTTGGATCTGTGTGCTTGATTAGTATGTACTCGCGTTCAGTTAACATAAAAACATTCCGATAGATACTAGTAGCTTTTAGATTTGGCAAAAAAATCTGTGTTGCCGTTTGCTGTACAAGTGTATCACTAATAGCACTTTTACTTGCATCTTCAACGCTCTGAGTAGCAAAAACCACAAAAGCATTTAATTTTCTCAGCACTTTCAACCAGTCCTTTATCTTAGGTGCAAAAACTGGATTATCTATTAATGCCCACGCCTCATCAAGGACGATAATAGATGGAGTGCCATCAAGAGATATACTAATCCTGTGAAATAAATAAATCAAGACCGGCCCAAGAGCAATGGGATCTTTGAGCAAGCTAGCCATTTCAAAGCCAAATACTCTTGCTTTTGAAAAATCTAGCAAATCTTCTTTATTATCAAATATTGCAGCATGAGAGCCATTACCATGCCACATAGATATCGCTCCAGCTAGAGTATCAGAACCTGCAAGCCCTAAAAATGGTACTAAGTTTCTTAAGAATCTGTCTTCTTTTCTTAATTTAAAATTTCCCTCAATTGCATCATTAACTCGTGTAATATCTTCAGAAGTGAATTTATTATTATATACTGAAATTAAAGACTTTATCCACTCCATTAAGAAGGTTCTATTGTCAGGAGTATCGTCAAGTTGTAGGGGATTAAAATTCGTCTTAGTTCTTGGTTCTATCAGAGTATAAATACCACCAAGTGCTCTTAGGAAAATCTCCGCACCGCGGTCTTTGTCAAAAAAGAATATTCTTGGAGAAAATTTCATTGCTTGGGCACATAGGAAATTCATTAAAACAGTTTTACCAGCACCAGTTGGACCAATTATCATAGTATGTCCAACGTCCCTTATGTGAAAGTTGAAGAAAAATGGAGTGCCAGATGTTGTGTCAAAGACTGTTACAGCATCTCCCCAGTGGTTATTGAATTTATTACCGGTAGGATAATTATGTTGGGATACAAAGCCAGCCAAATTAAGACTGCTTATCGTACCTTTTCTCACTATATAGTCAAAATTACCAGGAACTTGTGCCCAAAATGCCGGTTCAAGGTTAACTTTTTCACGGATAGGGTAAACACCGCAATTAGAAAGCTCAGACTCTACAAATGATAAAGCATTATCCAATGATTTGGGGCTTTTTTCTATACATAAGATAGTTAAGTGATGTTCACCGAACACAATTCTACCACTCATTGCATCATCAAGTGCATGAGAAATTTCTGCGATTTGAGAAATAGCTTTATCTGCAGATTGTATCATCCGATTTTGCTGTATCTGCATTTTGGCAATTGCCATTTGTCTATTTGTAAACTGGAAAGACTGTGTAATAATAAATTCATAAGGAAGCTGCAAAAAGTGGTCAAGCATTCCTGCAGAAGTATTATTTCCATATTCTTTGATACTAACTATTCCAGCGTATTTACTTTCATTATGAGTTACAACCTGTATCATCTTACGGCCAAAAAATAACCTATGTACCGGTAAGTATCTTGATATTTCAGTTTTTAGCGGAAGGAGTGTGTTTGTAATGAAGCCACAATTTACGATCCTAGATAGGAATTCCATTATTTCACAGAACAGACCATTTGGGGTTTCTTTTACTCCAAGAATTTTGGGCGAATAACTTCTAAGGTTTGTCATTACACGGTTCGTTGTTTCTTCTAAATCTTCATAGGTAGCACGCATATCGCTTTCCCAAGCATGTTTTGAAGTTACATGTCCAAATTTCTTTAGTAGATGCGATAAAAATTCTACTCCTTTTGTGTCTGCTCTACGAATAATTGTAATATATAGATCATTAATAAATGACTGCCTTGTTGCGTGTTTCTCTCTCCATTTTAAATTTACGTAATTAGCAAAAAAGTTTGGAAAATTTTGACTTGCAAACTCATCAGAAAAAATATTTTTTTTACGTCTGATAGTATGAAAATATAGACCAAACGCTGGAGATGAAATGCTTCTCAGCATCTGATTCCTGATATTGTTTTGTATTACCAGATCTTCGTCATCGGCTGTTTCAAATGCAAAGCCGCTTAACTTGATGAACTTAACTAACCAATTTTGTTTTGTTATCAAGGTTGTACTATTCCAATAGCAAGAATAAGGAATAAATTCAGCAGCGTGAACTTCCCTGCTTAGAATAGACTTATTCTTTGATTGAATGGCTCTGAATCTCAACATTGCATAACATTAAGTAATGTCGTAAGAATTGGCTCCATAGTAAAAACGATTCAAACATTTAGAGCATTTTCCTAATTTTACCATAAATAATTCAATAAACAACGGTTCTTTTGCAGAAGCTATATAACCAAGTCCATGTATCCCTGGTAACATCAAAAGAATTATTCTAAGATCGTTTGAGTTGATAAAAATTAACATACAAATTAGAACATTTAGTATTGCAAACATGTAACTCACACCAAAAAGCATTGCAGGTCGTGTAAGACCTTTAAATAACTGATCTGTTTGTATGCTGCCTGTGGACATATATACCCTTCTCACTAATAGCTCTAACACTAATACTACATCATTAATTAAAAATCCATTGAAATGAGCGGTATTTTAGGTAAGATGATTAATTTAATCTTAATGATAAGCTGGCCGTTTCAGGAAGTAGAAAAGGTATTGCAAGAATTTCCTGATAAAAAAGAGATAATATTTGAGACTGGCTACGGGCCTTCGGGTTTGCCGCATATTGGTACTTTTGGAGAAGTCTTCCGTACTACAGTTGTTGCAAATGCACTGAAAAAAATAGCTCCTGAAATAAAAACCAAAATTATTGCAGTTTCCGACGATATGGACGGTTTGCGGAAAATACCAGATAATATACCAAATCAGGAAATGCTAAGAGAACATTTAAACAAGCCGTTGACTATGATACCTGACCCATTTGGCACTCATGAAAGTTATGGCCATCATATGAATTCGCTGTTGTGTAAGTTTCTTGATCTATTCGAGTTCGAATACGAATTTAGAAGTGCTACAGAGTGTTACAAGTCTGGTATTTACGATGAAAAACTTTTGCTCCTGCTGAAAAATTACGATAAAGTGATGGATATAATGCTTCCATCATTCCGAGAAGAAAGACAGCAGACATATAGTCCATTTTTGCCTATATGTCTGGAAACTTCTCAAGTTTTACAAGTTTCAGTAATTGAAAGGAATACAGATAAAGGAACAATCACATACAAGGACCAAAATGGAGAAAAAATAGAAATCCCGGTGACAAAAGGCAGATGTAAATTGCAATGGAAACCGGATTGGGGAATGAGATGGGCCGCATTTGGAGTCAATTATGAAGCTCATGGCAAAGATTTGACTCCATCTGCTGTGCTTTCAAGTCAAATATGTAAAATACTTGGAGAAAAGCCACCGCTTTTGTTTTGCTATGAGTTTTTCCTTGATAAAGAAGGAAAGAAGATATCAAAATCAAAAGGAAATGGCATTTCAATTGAGAAGTGGTTAACTTATGCACCAATAGAGAGCTTAGCGTTATACATTTTTCAGAGCCCTAAAAAAGCTAAACGTCTATATTTTGATGTAATACCAAAATCAACTGATGAATATTTAGAGTTTGTTAAGCGTTACAATGAAGGCAAAGAGAAAGATATAAATAATCCTGCCTGGCATATCCACCAGAGTAAAGTTCCAAACGTGGAAACTTCAGGTATAAATTTCTCATTGCTCTTAAACCTAGCAGCAGCTTGTAACGCTAAAAACAAAGAGATTCTTTGGGGTTTTATATCCACTTATACACCGAACGTTATACCAGAAAGTAATAAGATGCTAGACAGGCTTTCAGATTTTGCAGTTAGATATTATCACGACTTTGTTAAGCCAACAAAAGCATATAAAGCCCCAAATGAAAAAGAGAAAGAAGCGTTACTAGATCTAAAGAACATCCTGCATTCCTTGCCTATTACAGCCACTGCTGAAGAAATTCAATCTCAGATCTTTTCCATTGGGAAAAAACACAATTACAACAATTTACGTGATTGGTTTCAGTTGCTGTATGAAACGCTACTTGGCCAAAAAACCGGCCCAAGAATGGGATCTTTTATTAAAATTTATGGAGTAAATAATACAATTTCTCTTATAGACAGTGCTATTGGACGTACACTTTAGAGTTTTTTTATTGAATATAAAAGCCCATTTTACAGGCCTTAAGAACCCTTATATGGGGATGTTTTAGACCTAAAATTTATCCTTAATCTTTATTTAAGTGACAAAAGCACATTATTAAACTAGGTGTGTTATGTTTAATTTTTCTTATATAGACACTCCATGTCTTTATAAATTTTTATCTACGTTAGCTGAATCTCGCTTATTAGGTAATGTAATAAGCGCCAAGTTTTTGAGAGAACAGTAAACAACTCACATTGCATTGTTCTTTATTTAAGAATTAGTTCAAAAATCAACTAACCTTCTTTTTTTTATAAAGAAATTATTTGAAAAACTTCTGCATTACCCTTATCGTGACGTTATGGATATTTATAATTCCAAGGTTGACTACTTACCAAGCATATAAGACATTAATGTCAAGTTCCTACAAGAGATATCACTAAGGTTTCTTTTGCTTTTTTTCCTGCTTGATGAGTTCCTTAAACATTTACAGCTAAAGCGATTTAAGAGAGAGATCACTCAAATCTGAGATCCAGAAAAAAGTAGGGTTCACTTCAGTGCATGATACATAATTATGTATCATGCACTAAGTTTACCTTGTAGCATTGCGTTTATATAACTTAAATCACTTCAAACCCGAATTCCCAAATCCAAGTAGGTATTATCATGTCAAATAACTTCAATTTTAAAGAATTTTTTTTAATTACTATGAAATAAACAGTACATTAGATGATATACAAAGGTGTTGTGTGTTGTAGAAATCAGTAATAGCATAGGCAATGATTAATGCAACAAGTAACTGTAAAAAAAGCAGAAAGTTTGGTAGAAAAACATAAAGCAATTTCTGGTTATCAGACTTTAGTCGAGATTTCGTATATACATGTATACTTGCTGATTATGACCAGATATATGTAAAAAACAAAATATAGCCAATTCTAGAAAGCCTTACTAAAAAAATCAGATAAAACTTTCTGTACATACTTAATGGGATTTGCCTTTTTCACTGAAAAAAATACCATGCAACCTTCTATCTATAGCTTCCTCTATATCTTTAATTAATAGCTGCTTTATCATATTTACTTTTCGTTTTGCATCTTGAGAATGATGTTCATCATTGCAACCATAACGACTGTTACTACTGTAACTGTTCTTACTGCTATAGCTATAACTACTGGCACTTGGTTTACTACTGTAACTTACTCTATTGACCCTTTTACCTATGATTATAAATTTGAGCATTTGTATCACCTTTTCCTTTAAAAAAGACTTCCAGCCTGTGTTAAGAAACAACCTATAGAGAAAGTGCGGAGCAAGAAATCCCACTAACACTCTAAAAGAAACTTCATAACCCAGATTTTCTCTGTTGTCATAATACCACTTGCAATATTGAAACAGATGGAAAAATGCATTTTTTGGAGAGCTAAATTCTACAGCATACCAAAAGCCATTGCTAAGAAATATGAGCATAATGCTGGATACATAAAGATAAACTGTGAGGAGAAATAGCTTTACAACTATGTCCTTTAAGCTGCCTAATATGTAATTTAATAACCTTAACTTATAGAAAAGCGACATCATTTTACACCACCATTAAATACGGCTGGGGTAGAAGGATTCGAACCTTCGCATGGCGGTATCAAAAACCGCTGCCTTACCACTTGGCTACACCCCAATACTACTCACATCAATAACACTATTAACCCAATTAGCAAAAGATTTATTTACTTTTTCTATAGGTATTATCACAATAGCTGGCTGATCATAAGAATGCATTGCCTCAACTTTTTCTACAATTTTATCAACTTGATCGCTTCTGGTTTTCATAATTGCTATTACTTCACAACTACTATTAATTTCACCTTTCCATAAATAAAGAGAATTCACTTTAGGAAATATATTTACACATATAATTAATTTCTTGTTTAATAATTCTTCAGAAACAGCTTTAGCCTCCTTCACATTTGAAAAAGTCGTATAAACTAAAACTAAACTGTTCATTAGAATCTACATAAACGCATTGCTACTATACTTTACTTAGATTAATCTATCAAGAAAAAATAGAAGAGACTTTTTTTGAAATCCTGTTGTTTCAGTATATAACACTGGAATTTAGAAATTTTTTATGATCAAATCCTTAATCAGAAAAACAAAAAAAGGATGTTACTCGATGAATAACATCCTTTTACAGAAAGTAGGTATTTTGTTTAGAGATACGACACTTCTGCACCTGATTTTTCAGCCTTAGGTTGACTAAACGTTGTAGCAGGTTTATCTTTTTTGAAGTCTTCTTCTAAGTCTTCACTCACATCTTCTACTGCTGGCGCGGAAGCAGAAGGCTGTTGTTCCACCAGCTTGCCCAAAGAACCTGTGTTTTTCAAGCTTGCACGAGCTTTAGCCAAGTCTCCTGGAGAAAGACTTTGTTTTTCCAACGTAGAAGGACCAGAATCCATTCCACTATCAGAACTTAAGGAGCCCAGAGAAAGACTTTTTGGTACCTGTAGTAGAACAGCTGGAGTAAGCACAGGAGAACCATATAAGCTATTAGGTGAGTTGCTTCTAAAAAGATTAGGGTTGACTGTTACAGTTTTATCAACACCTTCAGCTGGAACAGGAATACCATAAAAAGTTCTCTTTCCTATTTCTCTAGCTAGTATGTCTGATTCAGGAAGAACTTGATACTTAACGTTAGTAGCTTCTTCTGGTGCTTTGCTTACTTTATTCCATGGTAACCACCTTAGGAGCTTACTAGAAGATCGTACTTCTCTATGCCCCTCAGAATTCAACAATTCTGCTACACTATTAACAGTACTGTCAGTTCTTACAGAACTAAGTGAATTGCTTCTTGGTAAACTAGATTGTGTTGAATCTTTTCTGCTTTCATCATGCCTTTTTGCCATTCTATTAAGACTTTCTGAAAAATTATGCTCTGTTTTGTGCTCTTTAACAATTCTCTTAATCTCATCATGGTGTTCAGAGAAAATTTCATAAAGATTGTTGTCACCTTGAGCTAATAGATTTTGCAACTTCTTAGAGCTTAATTTGCTAACAAAATCTGCTTGCTGCCCTAATTGATTGATTAACTGGTCCTTTTTGAACCCTTGTTGACCATCAATAGAGTAAGCTTTTTCTAATACTTTTCCCTTCAATTCAGAGAATATTTTTTTGACTAAAACAGAGCTATCAATAGCTTTGTCTTCAAAAACCTCCTTAACGAACATTTCTTTTATACTATTAAAATTTTTCGTTTTTTCTTCTGTTTTTGAAACAACCATTGAATCTTGCAGCCCTATTGAATACGGGATGCTATCTAAATTAGACATACTCGCACCTAAACCACTTAGCTTATGCCCCATTGTTTTCAACACAGAACTAGTTTCTTCCCTTGCCACTTGCCCCATAGAACTCACAGCTTCTTTTACTGAGTCTTTAGCATGTATAGCACTATCTTTAATTTTTTCCCCAATATATTTTACCCCTTTAATTGTCTTTTCTGCAGCATATCTGAAGCCCGCCTCTACTTGTGCCCTGCATCTATATACAGTTGCACCAAGTGCTACAAGTGCTACAGTTGCAAGCACTCCACCTACTATACTGCCAGCAATTATCGGAGCTGCTGCAATGGCAAAACCAGCTCCTACTGTCATGGCTGTTGCTAACGTACTTATAAATAAACCAAGTATTACTCTGTTCGTTACTTCTAACGACTTTATCCTTTTCTCCAATGATTGCATTTGTTGTAATAAACCCTCCGAAGAAGGTGTAATATTATCTACTTGTTGAAGTTTTTGTGCTTCAACAGAATTTGAATTTGCTTCTTGACTAAGTAACATTTTGAACCTCACTATTAATCAAACATATTGATATTGTATGCCTCCAATCCTTAAGTTAGTATTAACTTGGCTGTTAGTGCTCATTCATCTTTAAATAGTTTTGTTTGACGTGTTTTTCTGTGGCGTAGAAATCAGGTTAAAGGCTCTCCGGGCTAAAGTATTTATGTGATGTATAAAAGGGCATTCTTCATTGCAGTTTTAACAATAGTTTTATTATCCAATCACTATTCTTACCTACATGAAAACGCAGTGCACCTAAGAACAATAATAAGGGATTTAAAATAAGGCCAGAAAGTTCTATAGAGTTAACCATATCACATAGAGAAAAGAAAGTGTACGATCACGTCTTCCATTCTGATAATTAACTCGTAAATAAAAGTAATTTATGCTTGCATTTTCTTATTAAAGAAGTAATACTAGTGTATTAATTGATAGAATTAATCATTATGTTTGATGAACATAATCCTTGGAACCTGGAAAAAAAAACGGTAGGGAATAAAACTCCTAATAATGAAGATATTTTAAGTAAAGCTATATCTGAGATAAGGTACTTTTTTATTGGTTTAACAAGAAATAGTGGCAAAAAGCCTTATTTCATCATTTTTATTATTTTGTTATTCTATGTCTGTACTGGTTTTTATATTGTCCATCCAAGTGAAGAAGGCATAGAGCTTACATTTGGTAAATATTCCAATACGGAAACACCTGGCTTGCGTTATCACTTCCCTTACCCTATCGGCAAGGTTTTTAAAGTGAACGTTAAGGAAGTAAATCGTGAAGAAATTGGGATAAGTAGCCCTTATGGGCGAGACACAGATCGCGGCGAAGGTGTGATGCTCACTGGAGATGAGAATATAGTTAACGTTAACTTTGAGGTCCAATGGCGCGTTAGGGACGCTAAGGATTATTTATTCAAAGTAAGGGATTATAAACCTGGTTTTAGTGTTAAAAATGCTGCTGAGAGTGCTATGAGAGAAATAATAGGCAAAAACACGATCTCTTTTGCACTCGAAGGTCAAGGCAGAGCTGAAATTTCCAGAGACACTAGAATTTTATTGCAACAAATTCTTGACGGATATCAAATGGGCATAGAAATTTTATCTGTTCAAATGAAAAAAATCGACCCACCAGAAAAAGTAATTAGCTCATTTAGAGATGTACAAAGTGCTCGTGCAGATAAAGAGCGTACTATAAATGAGGCATATGCTTACAGCAATGATATTATACCTCGAGCAAAGGGTGAGGCAATAAAGATAAAACTAGATGCGGAAGCATATGAAAATGAGATAATAAATGAAGCAAAAGGTAATGCAAATCGCTTTTTATCTCTTTATGAGGAATACAAGCAAAATCCTTCTCTCGTAAAAAACCGTATTTATCTTGAAACTATGGAAAATATCTTTAATAAAGTAGATAAAGTTGTTGTCACTGAAGATTTGAAAGGTATGTTTTCTTATTTACCTCTTACAAATTTGGGAAAATAACCATGCGCAGTAACATTAAAATTGCTTTTGTTTCTATATTTGCTATCTTGTTGATTGTTCTATCTAATTCAATATTTGTTGTGCAAGAAACAAAGCAAGCAATAGTTATACAACTGGGTAAAGTTGTAAGAGATATTAGAAAAAGCGGTTTATATTTCAAGTTACCACTTATAAATAACGTAGAATTTCTTGATAAGAGAGTTTTAGATTTAAGTCCTGACAAAACTCCAAGAGAAGTGATAACTGCAGATCAAAAACGTGTCATAGTAGATGCTTATGCAAAATATAAAATAGTAGATCCTATCACTTTTTACCAAACTGTGGGAAATGAATCAGGGTTAGTCAGAAGATTATATCCAATCATGGAAGCGCATATAAGGGAAAATATAGGGAGGTTTTCATTAATTAGTTTATTAAATGAAAAAAGATCAGAAGTCATGCAACTAATCCAGCGTGGAGTTTACTCTGAAGCTGGAAAATTTGGTATAGAAATAATAGATGTCAGGATTAAGAGAGCAGATTTACCAGAGGAAAATAGCTCTGCAATATTTCGGCGTATGCAAACTGAAAGAGAAAAAGAAGCAAAAGAAATTAGAGCAGAAGGAGAACAAGCAGGGCAGGAAATTAGATCAAAAGCTGATAAACTAAAAAGGGAAATTATTGCTAGTGCAGTAAGAGAAGCTTATGAAATAAGAGGTCGTGGTTATGCTGAAGCAACTAGAATTTATAACAGTGCATTTAAAGTTGATGAAGAGTTTTTTAACTTTTATCGCTCTATGAGAGCTTACAGTAAGTCATTTACTGAAAATAACACTAAATTTATACTTTCACTAAATAATAATTTCTTAAATATTTTGAATAAGGGATGGAAATAGTTTATGAAAAGTAAGGTTTTATCTATATTTGCATGTTTTCTGATTTCATTTTCTTCGTATGCTAATATGTTTGATTGGGGTACAAGAAAGGTCTCAGACACTAATACCTATGTATGCAACTGTAATCAAGGGCTTGCTGATCTAGTGGAAGAACTTATTCCTGCAGTTGTAAACATCTCAAGTGAACAAATAATTAAGCAAGAAAATAACAATAGAACTAAAACCCCTTTTGCACCAAGAAATAATTTCTTTGACGATTTTAGAGAGTTCTTTGAGCATTTTGATCAGTTTTTTACAGATAGGAACCCTAGTATCAACAGAGAAGTGGTATTGCTTGGATCAGGATTCATTATAGATAAAAGTGGAACTATAGTAACCAATTATCACGTTATTAAAAACGCCCAAGACATCACAGTTACTATGAATGATAACACCTATTTCAAAGCAGAAGTTTTGGGTTACGATGCAAGAACTGACCTCGCTGTGCTTAAGATCAAAGCTGACAAAGACCTTTCCTTTGTAACGTTTAGTAACTCCGATAAAGCAAGGGTTGGTGATACGGTTATGGCAATAGGTAACCCATTTGGTTTAGGTGGTTCTGTAAGTACAGGAATTATATCTGCAAGGTCCAGGGACATTAGTATTGGCACCACGAGTGAGTTTATTCAAACTGATGCTGCAATTAATAGAGGTAACTCTGGAGGTCCATTATTTGATTTAAATGGAAAAGTTATAGGTATTAACACTGCTATTTATTCCCCATCTGAGTCTGGCGGCAATGTGGGTATAGGCTTTGCTATACCATCTAATCTAGCTATATCTATTATTGATACATTAAAAAGTGGTAAAAAAATAAAACACGGTTGGCTTGGCGTACAAGTCCAGCCTATAACAAGAGAATTTGCTGAATCTTTAGGTTTAAAAGACGTAAAAGGTGCACTGGTTGCAAACATAGTGAAGGATAGTCCTGCAGAAAAAGGTGGTATTAAGGTAGGTGACATATTATTAGAATTTGATGGTAAAAAAATTGATAGAATGACACAACTACCTCAAATGGTCTCAAGGACTGAACCTGGGAAAAAAGTGCAAATTAAGTTATTGAGAAAAGGTAAAGAAGTTAATGTTAAAGTTGTTATCGAAGAATCTGTAAATGACAGCAAAGATAGCAACACAGAAGAAAATAGATCAATATCTGACTATATAACTGGTTTAACTGTTTCAAATCTACCAAAAGAGTCAAAAGAAAGTAAAAATGACACGCCTATAAAAGGTGTGATAGTTACCAATGTAGATAGTAATAGTAACGCTACACTGCGTGGTATCAAAAAAGGAGATATCATTATTCAACTAGATGGGGTTGATATAGAAAATACTGAAAATTTTCAAAAACAAGTTGATTTAGCAATAAAGAAAAGCGGTAAAGATTCAATAATGTTGCTTATTTACCGCAATGGAAATCAGTTCTTTACTTCGATAAAGTTGAAGAAGTAATCTCATTACTAAGTCCATAAACGGATTTCAGTTTACTAGAATAGTGTCTTCCAAGTTATCCCCCACACAAAAAATGCAAAAATTACCTGACATTACAAGCCCTGCCAATCCTCTTATCATAATGCTGGAGGTATTTAGTTATCTTTATCTGCGCAGATTGAACAGCAGGAGTATAATATGATTAGCGTCTTATTTTTTAATTTTTGCCTATGCGCACCCTATGTCTTCAACAACAGTCTAGGTTTTACTATACAAGTCGAAACGCGCTTATAAAGCTTTAGACTTAAAAAATGTCGATACTGAAAATAGATAGTAGAGTTAGGGTTTCTTTTGCCTTTTTCTGAGTTGGTTAAAAATTTAACCAACTTTTATTATGAGACTTTTTACATATTTGAGCAAGAGGCTACTACTTGATATCATGCAAGTAGTTGAAACTGGGAAAGAATATCAGTAAACAAGAACGTTCAGTAGAATACCTAAACTTTTATAAAAGAAATTTCACTACCATTCAGCTAAAATTCAAGAATTTCAATGCTTTAGCTATTTTGAATAGAATTGAATTTATTAATACAAATAACGAATTACTATTTGATCAGATTGATTGCAAAAAAAATAAGATTTTTAATAGATTAACTATAATCTTAACTATAGTTAACTTTTCATAGGTTGCGAGCAACAAAGCTAGCTGGAATCAAGAAATAAAAGACTGGATGCTAATGTTACACACTGGATGACAAGAGAGGATACGGAATGACAGGAAAAGGAGGCTACTTAGATGACACCACACCCCCCTTTCAATGGAAATTATTCTCAAACCCCAATGTCCATATGGTTATGCCCAAAAGGGCCAGGATTTTACCTCCGACCCTGGTTAAGTGGTTATAGTGAAATAAGATATATTAAATAAATAAACCCAATAGCTTAAAGAATTAAAATAGATTCTTAAAGAAAGCCTTAGCCCCACTTGTACTAATAGAATCCAAATGTGAAGATGGTCGCTTATCTTTAGATCCCTTGATAGGAGCACTCGGGTTTGAAGATGATAAATCAGTGTCAGTGCATTTACAATGGTACGGCAAATTATTTCCTTTAGAAGGTGGTATGTGATACTTGCCAGGTTCAAATGTAAGTTCTAGACCAAGCTTTTTTTTATCAATACCTTCACCTTCATTATACAGTACAGAAGGACCATGTTCTCTATTATAACGCGACACATCAATTGTTTTACTTGGTATAATAGTTTTGCTTGATATGTTACTTGATACAGAATCACTGCTTGTAGTCGATAAACTACTTACTGATGAAGCGTACTGAAAAGAACCTCGAGGGAATTTACCTTCACCACTAGATTCCACAACGTCAACAACACTCGACCATCGCAAGGAACTTATACCACTATCAATCGTACCACCTGTTTTATTTGTAGATTGTGGTGAACCTGATTTACAAGAAATAGCACTGTCCGTAGAAATAACAGAAATGTTAGACTTATGTCTTTCTCTTATTCGCTCCTCCTGACTAGCAGCTTTACTTATTTTACTGTTAGTATCAGCAGTTGTTGTATGCCGTGGTAACAGAGGAGAAAGCTTTTTTATACCTGGTATTTTACTTAATAGTTCCCAAGGAGATCCACTACCAGCATTTACCTCAGCAGCACTTATAGACCGATCACTACCTTCACCTGAATCTATAGTATTGTGTAGTAGCTCCTTTTCTTTTGGACTATATCTGGGAGACTTTAAGTGTGTTAGCGGCTGTTCATGAAGTGAGCACCACTTTAATTCCAGTTGGTCACTCTGTTCAGGAGAAACATAGAATTCTGAATATAGTTTCTTTCTTTCATAAGACAAAGAAAGAATTGAGTATAGCTTCTCCCTACCTTTAGGAGAAAAGAGAGAGCCTAATATTTCTGTTTTTGATTTCTCATTATTATCAAGAGGTAAACTAAATATAAAACGCTGCAGAATGTATTCTTTTGCTTCATCATCAATCATAAATGATCTTTTTAAAGGCTTATAAGGGATGGCTAATTCATGATCTTCATTGATTACGGAGTTTTCTATGATTTTATTTATTACACAGTGAGAAATCTCTGGGTTAGAAAAGTTTATACCACATACCCAACTGCTTCCATTTATTGTTAATGCTGCTTGAGTATCACCACTAATATCATCAAACACAGCACCATTAAATGTCTCATTTAGAATTAAAGCTTCTTTACATGTTAATAACCTAGCTCCTTTACAACTTCGTATAACGGGTATAAGAATTGAGGCTTCTTTTCTACCTAGAGGAGAAGCACACATAAAACCAGCTATTATTATTCCCGTTGATTGATAAACAGACTCTATTATCATATCTTTAAATAACTTTACTTTATAGTTATCACTACTGCTAACCCCAAGGTACATCCCTACAAGCCATGCAGTATACCGTGTTATACTATCAACAAACTGAATATCATTAAAAATATCTTTTATATATACATCATTGTCCTTCACCTTCAAAGGTTTCTGAGGAATATTCTCATATCTTTGCTCTATACCTGATAAAAATAAATTTACAAATTCCTCACATAACTTTGTATTAGGAAATTCACCCTGCCACAAATAACCTTCTTTGTTAGGTGCTTTAATAAACATAGTAGAAGCCGGCATATCTACTCGAACATCTTTTGCAAGTGAAGCAGCTAAATGAGACTTTAAATTAAAAATTACACCTGGATCAATAGGCGTTACAAACTCAAGCCTATTATTATCTTCATCTAAATACCACTCTCCTTTACTAAGATCAAATGGAAAAGACTTTATATCAAAAATTAACTCAGCTGTATTTAATATTTCTTTATCATTATCTTTCTCAATATCGTAGAATTCACATATTATCCTTCTTTTTATATCACTTAGGTATCTTCTACACTGATAATCATCCATACCTTTATCAAATGAAACTATAACACAGTCTTTCTTGTCTCTCCTTTGCACAGAAAAATTAGTGTCAATTATACGACGAGCATAATTATTTACATTAAAAGCACTAATCAGTGCACTTACTGTTTTTTTTATATTAGGCATATACCCCCCTATTTCTAAATTAGAATAATTATCTTTTCTGACTGCTACTAGCTCCACTAGAGTAACACCCGCCCATAGAGCTACTAGGCTGATTAGACTGGTGCTCACGTTCTCTTTCTTGTATTCTTCTTGCTACATCGCTATGATCATCATACCTTGCTCCTTTAACTCGTACTACTATTCCACCACCTTCACCTTTTTCATTCTTAAGTTTCCACTCTTCCATTCCTTTAAAACCTTTATCGCCATGCATATCACCTCCTAAATAAAAATATTATGTAATTAGTATATAATAAATAAATCATCAGTGCAAACATTTTTTTATATTTTTTCAAAAATTTTTATTCGTCTTTCTTATATTCCTAGATTCTAACGTTACGTGCTGGAATGATACCACCTTGCTATCTTGATTGTGCTTCTCCTTGTGCCCTTCCCATTGAGTTTACGTGATTATTAACTTTTACATCATTACACTCACTTGTTGGTTGGGCATTATTCACAGAACTTTGTTGAGCTTCATATTCAGCATTACTCCAAGTACTAAAATCATATTCACTACCAACAACAGAACCTTTCATAAGTTGTCCTGAAGACCCTCTATTAGAAACAGATTTTGTAGCATGTTGAGTTGAAGCTTCCCCGTTAAAAACATATTCCTGAGCTAGTTGTTCTGGAATCTCTCTACTAAAAACAGAACTTTGAGCAGGTCGCCTTGAAGTATTTCCGTTGGAAACAAATCCCCGATTAGATTGCCTTAAAGTTTTCTTACAAGTATTATTCTTACCTTGACCTTTCATTTCTTTCCAATCACTGTTATCTCTTTGAGTATCCTTCAGCTCCATTGTATTTGTTGCAGGCTGCCCTGAAGCAGTTGGACGTACAGCAATCAATTCTTCCACTTGTTTATTTTCCTCCACTTTTGTCTCTTTTACCTCACAATTTTCCCTATTCACATCATGTTCAGGCCCATGAATCATCTTTTTTAGAGAATCCCGTAAAAGGTTCTGCTCTTCTGGCTTAAGTGGAGGAATAATTAGTCTATTTGACTGACCACGAGCTGGGATTAAGAAAAGAGATATTGGCAAGATTCGCAATTTCTCATCTTCACCTACTTTTATTCCTATTTCTTTACAAACCTCTACTTCTTTTTTCGACGACGTTTTTTCCGCCTTTTTGTCTTCTTCTTTAGCTGTCCCTGTTCCTTCCGCTGCAACCACTAGCTCAACTGCAAAGATCTCAGCAACCATTGCTACAATCCATCCAGCTACTGCCATTTGAAGTTTCAATTTGAGCTCACGCAGGGCTTCTAGCTTTCCCAGTACTGCTACTTCCTCTTCTTTGGAGAAACCACCACTTAGCAACTTTTCTTCTAATTCTTTTATCTCTTTATCGATCCTCTCATCAAAACTTAAATCGCAAGAAAAGACCTTTTCAACTAATTCCTTAAGCTTATCATGCAAAAATTTAATTATCGCAGCAAGCCAGTTTTTCTCCCTTTTTCCATTGATCATCTCGTAGGTTTTTGGGTCCAAGTCCATTTCAAATTCACTTAATAAAGATTGAAAAAACTTCCCAAGTTCCGCCAATGTTTCTTCTACTATACCATCATCTGTTGGATTATCATCACCCAGCATTACTGGAGTAAACATTCCTTGTATTTCACTGCTCGCTTCCTTCCCTAACCCTTCATATTCCTGCTTTTGCAGCTCAACCTTCTTAAAAAGCTCCTCAGTTGCCCCTTTGAGTTCATTTACTTCCTGAGCCTTATTTAAATCTTCTGGACAGATTTTTCCTTGGAAAATTGAACTGTCGCTTGAATTATTGTTATTAGTGAAATCGTTCATAATGTTAATCTCTTCTGCCATCAAACTTAATAATTTAATTTTATAGTACTAAATATTTAATGTGTATTAATCCTAAACGCATCAATAAAATTACTTACTTTTTTAAATGATGCACATTATATCACAGATTATTTATCCTTCCAATAATATTTTTGATTTTAGCTGCTTCTTCAAATTCTAAGTTCTTGGCATGTGCTAACATCTGTTTTCTTAAACTGCTTACAGTATCCTTGTTCATACCGATTGTTGTTACCTTCACCACCACTTTTTCTTTTAAAGTATTTGATATAGGTTTTATTATAGTCTTGGGTAAAACATTATGCAAGACACTATATTTCTTTTGTTTTTTTCTTCTCCTTTCAGTTTCTTTTAATGCACGATCCATGGAACCAGTGACTTTATCTGCATATAAAATTGCCCTGCTTTCAGCATTACGTGCAGCACGACCGATCGTTTGAATGAGTGAAGTCTCTGATCGCAAAAATCCTTCTTTATCAGCATCCAGAATTGCAACCAAACCACACTCTGGAATATCAAGACCCTCCCGCAGCAAGTTAACACCGATTAGAACATCAATTTCTTTCGATCTTAATTTGTATATAATGTCAATTCTCTCTAGCGCACTAATATCTGAATGCAAATAACTCACTTTCATATTTAACTCGCTCATATGCTCAGCCAGCTTTTCTGCCATTTTTTTGGTCAATGTAGTAATTAGAACACAAAATCCTCTCTTTATTGTCACTTGCGCCTCGTGAACCACATCGTAAACTTGAGCCTCCGCTGATTTCACAATGCAGATTGGATCTGTAATTCCTGTTGGACGAATAACTTGCTCTACGAACAAGTTATTCGTCCTTGCCAACTCATATTTTCCGGGAGTGGCTGAAATGTAAATAGTCTGCGGCCGCATTGACTCCCACTCCTTAAACTTTAACGGACGGTTATCGAAAGCAGAAGGAAGCCGGAAGCCGTGGTCGATCAATTTTTTTTTACGTGACTCATTACCATTATACATTGCACCAATCTGAGGAACAGTAACATGACTTTCATCAACAAATAAAATTACATCCTCAGGTAAATATTCAAACAATGTAGGCGGTGCATCTCCAGCTTCCATTCCATAGAGATAACGCGAATAATTTTCAATACCTTTACACGTTCCTGTTGCTACCATCATTTCGATATCAAAATTGGTACGCTGTTCAAGGCGTTGTGCTTCAACAATTTTGTTTTGCGAGTAGTAATAATCCAAGCGTTCATTCAGCTCTTCTCTAATTGGCTGAACCGCACGCAACAGAGTTTCACGTGATGTAATATGATAGCTATTGGGAAAAATGGTGATTTTATCTATGCATTTGATAATATTACCCGTTATAGCATTAATTTCAGAGATCCCTTCTATCTCATTACCAATCAGCAATAAACGCCAAGCTTTGTCTTCATAATAGGCAGGAAATATATCGATAACATCGCCGCGCATTCTAAAATATCCTCTCTCAAATCTGATATCAGAACGCTTATACTGGAGATTAGCTAAATTATTCAGGAAATCATTAATACGAATTCTATCCCCAGTACTTAAAGTTATGGTCATACTGAGGTAGGTTTCAGGCGAACCAAGACCGTATATGCAGGAAACACTGGCAACTACAATTGTATCCCTGCGCTCTAAAAGGGAGCAAACGGCAGAATAACGCAGCATATCAATTCTTTCATTGATTACAGAATCTTTTTCAATATAAGTGTCAGTTTGTGGCAAATAAGCTTCAGGCTGATAGTAATCATAATAAGAAATGAAGTATTCAACAGCATTATGGGGAAAAAAACCTTTCATTTCCTCATAAAGCTGCGCTGCTAAAGTTTTATTGTGAGCAATGATGAGAGCAGGTCTGTTTGTCCTTGCAATAACATTTGCCATAGTGAAAGTCTTCCCAGAACCAGTAACTCCAAGTAAAACCTGATCTCTTTTATTGTCATTTAGTCCTGCAACTAGACTATCTATTGCCTGCGGTTGATCTCCAGCTGGTTGAAAATGCGTAACTAGTTGAAATTTCATAATTCCTATATTATCATATATTTATTATCTTACTAGAGTAAATAAGGTATGAAAGTGAGTGTCAATGGATACAAAAAAACTCTATTTTCTCTTTTTATAGAGCTTGCTCCAAATCCTTTTGTTGGTTAGTACAACAAACACCGTTAAGATTATAAAATACGCCACTATTTTAAATCCAAGCTTATGTCGGCGCTCTAGCTCTGGCTCTGCTGCCCACTGTAAAAAATTTACTACATCGTACGCCATATTTTCAACTGTAGCTTGTCTTGCACCATCATATTCTATCATTCCTTCAGATAGCGGTGGTGCCATAGCTAATTTACCTGTTGGGAAATATGGATTAAAATATAAACCATTCTCATCTTGCTCATCGTTTCGATAGCCCGTTAAAAGCGAATAGACATAATTTGCACTATCGTGTCTCGCTTTAATAATGAGTGATAAGTCCGGTGGAATTGCACCATTATTACTTGCTGCAGCTACTTCTTTCGTATCAAAAGGTGCAATAAAATAATCTGAAGGTATTCCAGGTCTATCGAACATTTCACCCAGATCATTTGGACCATCTTTAACTTGGTAAGAAGCTGCAATCTGCTTTACATCATCTTCAGAAAAACCAACACCTTGCAAATCACGAAACGCTATTCTATTCATTGAATGACAAGCAGCACAGACTTCCTTATATACTTTATAACCACGCTGGATTGACTCCCTATCAAAGAATCCAGTAGCTCCATCAAAGCTCCAGTCCATTTTTTTATTTGGCGAAGGTACAAATTCTTCTGCACACACAGAGTTAGTAAGAAGTAATGCACAAAACACAGCTAATATATTCTTAACCAGCATTATTTCATCTCAGGTACAGAATCACTTATGGTTTTTGGTAATTCCTCTGGCTTCTCATACTTACTAAGCAGTGGTAAAACTACCATAAAGTATGCAAAGTAATAAAGAGTAGAAAGCCTACTTAGAGTGATGTAAGGTTCTTTGACTTCCTGTCCCCCAAGCCAAGCAAGAAATGCAAAATTTACTGCAAAAACCAAAAAAAACTTTTTGAATAATGGGCGATAAGCACCACTTTTAACTTTTGCTTTATCAAGCCAAGGCAATAGAAACCACACTAAAATAGACCCAAACATAGTAAGCACACCGGTAAGTTTATCTGGAATTGAGCGCAGCATTGCATAAAAAGGTAAAAAGTACCATTCTGGTACTATATGAACAGGAGTGACCATAGAATCAGCCTCTATATAATTAGAGGGATGACCAAGATAATTGGGAGCATAGAAAACAAACGCAAATAAAACTATAAAAAACAGACCAAAAGTTATGCAATCCTTTACTATATAATAAGGGTAGAGTGGAATGGTATCCTTACCTGATTTCACTTCTACTCCACTTGGGTTACCAGAACCAAATCTATGTAGAGCAATAATATGCAGCATAGCTAAAGCAATAATAACAAAGGGTAAAAGATAATGCAGAGCAAAAAAACGATTAAGTGTTGGGTTATCAACGGAAAAACCACCCCATAACCACATAACTATTTTATTGCCAACTAAGGGTACTGCTGAAAATAAGTTGGTTATAACTGTTGCACCCCAAAAACTCATTTGTCCCCAGGGAAGAACATATCCCATAAATGCTGTTGCCATCATTGCAAAAAATATAAATATACCTATAAACCATACCATTTCTCGTGGCCTTTTATAAGACCCATAATATAACCCGCGCATCATATGAACATAGACTACCATAAAGAAGAGCGACGCTCCAACAGCATGAGTGTAGCGTATCAGCCATCCATAATTTACGTCACGCATTATGCGCTCCACGCTGTTAAATGCATGATCAACATGTGGAGTGTAGTGCATAGCAAGAAATATACCCGTTATTATTTGTAAAATTAGCGCTACACCAGCCAAAGAACCGAAGTTCCAAGCATAATTTAAGTTTTTTGGCACTTGGTAAGAAGCAGTATGTTTTAGAAAAGAAAATATAGGTAATCTATACTCTATCCAGCCTAATATGCCCTTTTCTTCTTCTATCGTTGTTTTTTTATCATCTTGCATAATCAAAGCTTTCTTTACCTTTTACTCGTTTATTGTAGCAGTTTATTCTCTATAAACAATAAAAACTTTAAATCAAGAAATCAGATCTTTTAGCATCAAAAGTTGTAACATAGAGAACTAGTTGCACAGCTACCAGTCCACCAAAGTAACTTATAGAAATGCAAAAACTATTTAACAAACTCCGCTAGCCCCATTATAATGATAAATATTACAATAATACAAAAAATAATATTATAGAATTCAATAAGGTATTCCCTAGGGGTTTATTGTATTCTAAAAAAGGCAAATCTTGTTAACATTGTTTCAATGTAAAAGATAGGCTAAATTTTTATAAGGAAGATATTTTAAATAGTAAAATATCTTTGATTGAGAAAGCACTAAACTTATGAGGTGAACTGGCTCGCTATTTCGACTCAATTAACAAACTTAATGGAAAGGAAAAAACATCACGAAAATGTAAAAAAAATAAGAAAAGCTATTGTTAAAAGATTCAAAGATTGGAAGGGCATCCTGATAACCACTACTGCAGCTGACACAGAGGAATTAAAGACTTCTAATATACCAGAAAACTTGAGAAAGTTAAAGATAGTTTTAATGTAGAGGAACATGAAAAGACTGCAAATATGACAACAGATGCAGAAACTGATACTCAATTATATAAAAATATCAATATAAATATTAAAGATTTTAAAATTCCTCAATCCATATGTGAAAGTAGAGAAGAGGCATATAATGCTTCAGTAGATATCTCCGTGCAAGAGCCAAATACCTATAATGACACCTCTTTCGCTGAACCATGTAGTGAATCTACAAAGGAAATTCTGCAAAAGAAAAATCATCAAAAAGAGCATATTAATCAATTGTGGCTGGTGTTGTTGGTGCAGTTTCATTGGTAAGTAGTGTTACATTTCATGTGCTAGAAATGCCTATAATAGAAGCGATCGTGGAAATTATTGGATCAGCTTGTACAGGTTTTACGTTGTACAACCTTTTAAAGCCCAACACAAAACTCGAAAAAGTTGAAAATGTGGAACAGCTAATAGTTTCCTTTGAACCCAAGGTTATACTTAGAAATACATAAGCATCAAGAAAGCAAAAAGAGATAACTTCTTTAGAAAAATCCACAAATTATCAATTAATACTATCTACATCAACCATGCTACCATTTTTCCTAATCAGAGCTTATGGCTTTCACAGCACGTATTTTTGAACTTGTCAAAAACTGCACAGATACAATTCATAGGTCGTTCAGAAACTAGTAAAATTGGACACATTTCCTCTTCAAATATAATCTTATTCATAGTAAGATATATGAAATTTTCAGTAGATGTTGTAAGCAAATCGTACTCCTTTGATAGCCTTCTATTCCTAGAGACTTAGGCAAAGGTCCCCTCTACAAACCACCTTCTTGGCTGTATTTTAAATCCCTGTTCTCTTGCTGGTAGCAATGCAGGTGGTATGTCTTTATATATCCAAAACCCACATGGAGGCCTTTTCACAATTTCAATGTCCATTCCATATTTTTCCTTTATATACATCTTTAAATTTTTGCTTTGATATCCCATATCAGCCTACATTTCCTTAACTCCAGTATACTTCTCTCTGTCTTGTTTAACACTACCTTTACTCCATCCCTGTCATTCTCACTGGCAGCTCCCACACAACAACTCAGTATGAAACCCTGAGTATCTATAATCATATGCCTTTTTCTACCTTTTACTTTTTTACCCCCATCATAACCTTTACTCCCTCTTTTTCTGTAGTTTCAACAGACTGGCTGTCTACTATGGAAGCGCTCGGCTGCTCATTTCTTCCTATTTTTCGCTACATTTGGTAATTTCATAACTCATTTTTTCAAAGGTACCCTGCTTTTTCCATTGCATGAATTGCTCATATACAGTTTTCCAGAATGGAAAGTCATTCGGCAGATAACGCTATTGGCACCCTGTACGTAGTACATAGAAAATTGCTTATAATATTCCTTTCTTACTATACTTTGGCGATCTTTCTCCTTTCTTGTATGATACCCTAAAGTATTTTTCTATTCTAGCCCACTCCCCTTCACTTAAGTCTGTTGGATGTTTCTCCTTATCTCTTACCTCATTTTATACTCTTAACACTATACCCTTATTTTAGTCTCCGGATAATCTCTTATAGCTAACTAAGATAAAGTTTCCCCAATGCTGAAAGACAAAATCGATGATCGAATTGATATCAAGCCAAAAGTTTGGTTTGGTAGAGTTTTTCTTACAGCATGCTTGATAGCAAACCAAAACTTCTCAACTGGATTTAAGTCAGGTGAGCATGGCAGCAAAACAAAATTTTATATCCAACGGTTTCTATTAATTTTCTCGTCCTTATCAGACTTATGAAAGCTCACATTATCGAGAATAATAGTTTGCCCAGGTTTTAATATCGGAATAAGCACATTTTAACATAAGCTTCAAAAAATTCGCTGTTATAATACCCTTCAATTATCCTGGTGCTTCAACTTTTCCTTCACCGAGTGCTCCAATTATGCACACCCTTTTTTTTGTACCCTGTTTTTTCCGCAAACAATCTTTCCCCTATTGCAGCCCACCCATATATATAAAACTCATTATCCTCTATACCTGATTCATCAATGAATACTAAATTTTCTTCGTTTATTTCTACTATTTTTTTATGAATTCCTTTCGTTTTTCTTCATCCCTTTCCTGATAGAGAAAAGTTTTTCTTAGTTTACTTTTTTTAAGGTAAGTTATACACCATACTTTTGCATATATTACCAAATTTTCCAATTATCTTTTCAATTGCAATTTCCCGATTTTTACTCAGGAACTTGACAAATTTGTCTATGTCTTTAATCTTATGGTCATATCCCTTTTGGTAGCCTGAAGATGATTTTATACTTCTTGTTTCTTCTCTTCTTTTCCTCCACTAATATATAGTCTTTTCATCAATTTTGAATATCCCGCTTACTGAATTCATAGTCATTTTTTTCTTGTCAACCACTTTTAAAACTCGTTCTCTGAGCCTTTATACCAATTTTCACTGTTAGTAGGTCAAATAAGTGACATTGCAGAGTTGCTTTATTGCGGAGAGAGAAGGGTAGGTAATAAATTTGCATAAAGCGCTCTCAAGCAAAGTAATTGTATTATATACTTTATTATGCAAAATGTTCTGTTTTATATACAACCAAAGTTTCCCAATAGGATTAAGCTCAGGTAAGTACGATGATAGGTATATAATCTTGACATTTTTAGGTATCTTTAAACTTTTTGAATTATGCCAATTAGCACAATCTATGACAAGAAAGGCTTCTTGTGTTCTTAAATATTGCAATATTTGTTCAAGAAATATATTCATACAACCAGTGTTGATATTCAGTGTAAATAAGCTAGAACTTTCTTCACTCCTAGGATTAACTGTACTGTAGAGATAAAAATTTTGTCTACCTAACTTTACTTTAACCTGTATTCTAACGCCCTTTTTCAAACTACCAGTGACAACCTTCGAATGTGTGCCCCGCGATCTCCATCAAAGAAAAATTAGCTCTTATTCATGATATTTGCCAATAGTCTCATTAAAATTTTTAACTATTCCTACCTACCTTTATCTTATCCATTATGAATTGGTCTTAGCGTAATATACGAAAACCTCATTTTCATCTCTTCTATATTTCAGAAAGTGACCTTTATTTTTTAAAGTTTCTTCAACCTGCTCAGGCTCAAATTGATTTCCTTCAGTTATAGTAGAATAGTGTGTGGTATAGAGCTATACAGTTTCATGAAAAGACAAAAATATCTATTTAAGAGCGGCAAATGCAACACTTCTTCTTTTACTGCTTTAATCCTTATAAGGCAGCTAGCAATCTTGAAGGTACCGTACAATTTGGTATAAACTTTATTGCATAGTATTTATATTATATTACTTTTATATTATGCTGACAAAATGCAGACAATGTAACATTTTTAAAATTTTGTTAATGTGCTGCAAGAATTCTTCTTTGCTTATGTTTACCCATCTTTCGATACAAAGCATAGTTCAGTTCTTATAGAAAACAAAAGATAGACATGAGGCCATAAAACTGAAATAATTTGTTAATCAAATTTCTCAAAACTACTTAGTATATGTTAATCAGAATAGGTACCAGAGGAAGCAGTCTTGCAATTGCTCAAGCTTTGGAAGCAAAACAAAAGCTGTTGGACCTTTTTTCTAGTTTATCTGTTGAGATCATTAAAATAAAAACTTCCGGTGACAAATATGCAAATGCGAACCTCGCTGAAATAGGAGGTAAGGGATTGTTTATTAAAGAAATTGAGACTGAATTGATTAAGAGTAATATAGATATGGCAGTTCATTCGCTAAAGGATGTTCCTGCATTTTTTTCAAAAGACTTAACAATTCCTTGTATTCTAGAGAGGTTAAGTCCATACGATACATTTATTTCTAATAAGTATAAGAGCCTTAAGGCTTTGCCACAGCAGGCCATAATTGCAACTTCCTCAATAAGAAGAAAAGTCCAGTTGCTAAATTTTAGACCAGATTTAAATATAGTACCACTGCGTGGAAATGTGACAACTAGACTGCAGAATCAAAGCTTTGATGGAATAATTCTAGCTGAAGCAGGATTAATAAGATTAAAAAAAGATTACTTGATCACAGAGGTACTGTCACCGAAAACTATGTTAAGTGCAGTGGGACAGGGAGCAATTTGCATTCAATGTAGAAAAAATGATATAAAAATTATCGATCTTTTAGAGAAAATTAATAATAATAAGTCTTTTATAAGGGTGAAATCAGAACGCAGCTTTATGAAGACAGTAAATGGTTCATGCTTTACACCACTTGCGGCTCTGGCAAAATATGTGAGTGAAAACGTGCTACATCTTTATTGTATGTTAGCAGACAAGAAAAATATATATTTTACTGAGCGCACTTCGTTTATAGAAGATGCAGAAAAAATGGGTATGGATGCAGGATTAGAATTGAAATCAAAATGCCTATAAGCTTGCCTAAGGTACGCGGAATCTATCGTTATAGTGTTTTAATGTCTAAAATAACATGGTTGAATGTTGGTGGACAAGCTGATATATTGTTTAAACCACGTGATATTGAAGATTTAATATATTTAATCAAAAATACTAAATTGCCAATTAGCGTTATCGGTGCAACATCCAACATGATAGTGCGTGATAGTGGAATTCGAGGAATAACAGTAAAATTAGGTAAGGAGTTCGCATATATTAAATATAAAAGTAACAACTCTATCATTGCAGGTGGGGCTGCGCTACTTAGCAATCTCGCTTACTTCGCAGGAGAGCAACAAGTTAGTGGACTCGAGTTTCTAGTTGGAATTCCAGGAACGATTGGTGGCGGAATAGAAATGAATGCAGGTGCATATGGTAGTGACGTTGCAAGCGTTGTTCAATCCATAAAGGCGGTGAATCTAAGTGATGGGAATCTATATGAATTTTCCAGCAAAGAAATGGGTTATGTTTATCGTGGACATAGCTTGAAAGGGCAATGGATTTTTATTGAAGCTGAGTTTAAAGGGGTAAGTTCAGGACATGAGGTTATATTGCATAGGTTAAAAGAAATTATCAATAAAAAAAACAAAAGCCAGCCAGTGAGAGGAAAAACTGCTGGGTGTATATTCAAAAATCCAAGAGCCTACCAGGCGTGGAAACTGATTGATGGATCTGGCTGTCGAGGATTAAATAACGGTGGAGCTAAAATTTCTAAGAAACACTGTAATTTTTTACTTAATTACAATAATGCAACTGCGTCTGACTTGGAAAACCTTGGCAACAAGGTAAGAAACACAGTGAAGGACAAGTTTAACATTGAACTTGAGTGGGAAATAAGGGTCTTGGGCAGCCATTAGGCAGTTTTTATAGCTGCTGTATTTACTAGCTGTTCAACACTATCTACTTCAATTTTTAAAGTGTTCTTTATAAATTTGTTAGCCCGGTCTTTGCTCACAAAAACTGCACATTTATTGGGCATTAATATTTTTATAGTAGCCCTATCTTTTTTATCATGCATATGTTTAAGAAGCACATCACTTCCTTTTTCATCTTGACGCGATCTGCAAATATAGCTATGTTTTTTGAGATCTAGAAGCTTAACAAATTCATTATAATCATCTTTATAGCGAAAAACTATATCAACACCCCCACGGCTTCTTTTTCATTGTATTTAATATTGATCTTCGGTTTATAACCATAATTTGCTCCAATAATCTTTCTTATTGAGCGTTCTACTGTTATTGTTTTTACTTCTCGAAGATCACTGTTTGAAATAGGCATTGGTAACTTATAACTTACAAGAAACAATTTTGGTCTGTATCGTTCATCATGTTTTCTTATTTCAACAAAATACCTTTCATATTTAGTCAATCAATCTTCTCCTTTTTTCTCTATCTTGTCTAGGAATTTCCCCATTGGCCCTTGATTAGTATGAAGTTAGTTTAATATGGCCGGTAGACAATTTCTGCATTTTCTGAAAATAAACCTTCTAATTTTTCACTGCATTGTACAAATTTGCTAATGCCGGTTTATAATGTTCGCTATTGTTGCCTATATAAGTTATTTTACCTTTTTCTACCTTCAAAACAGGACACAAAACTGGTTTACCACCTGCAAGAGTTGAATGACGACGAGCCAATTCACCTTTATTAACATTAATATGCTTATGAGCTACTAACCTCCTATCAAGTGTTATCACATAAGCTACACAATCTTTTTCTTCTTCTTCTTTACTAATTTCACCAGTCGTATCATATAACTTGCCCTTAAAGCCTTTTAACTTATTACTTTCATTTCTGGCATTAAGTCTACATATAATCTTCCTTTATGAGCAATTTTAGTATGCTCTGCCTGCTCTTCTGAAGTGAAACATTTGACTCTTAAACTACTTCCAAAAATTTCTTTTTCTTCAGTTTCCATTTCTAAAAGAAAGATAGGCATAACGAGGAAAAAGATGTTTAAACGTGCGTTCTACCCAATGTAAAATCTTATTTGCAACACCAAAATTTTTTTGTTACCTAGATCAATATAAAGTTGTTGTTCTTTTGGTACCACTGAGTGATCAAACCTTGTGCCATCTTTGCCAAATTCTTCAGCAGCATATTTAAATTTTTCTAGCAAATATTTTTTCCGTTCTTCTGATACTGGTTTAAGTTTTCCTAGTAGATATCTCTAAAATCTTTCGAATATTAACATTCTTACCTTACACTAACTATTATTTCATTTTATATCACTCTAGCTAAAAAGTCAACCTTTTTCTTAATATATTAAGAAGAATAAAAGCAATATTAAAATTAAAATGATATATATAAATATTAAAAAATGTGAATCTTGCTTGCATTAATCAAATACGAGTCACCTTTTATTATAAAGTTAGTAAAGATTCTAGTTTACTTAAAGTACGTTAATTGCTATTTTTTAAAATGCAATGTTTACTATAGCACCATATGCTTAGGTTTTTTTTTACACTAGTGTTTTTGGGTTCCAGCTTTTTCATCATGCAAGATGCTGAAGCTAAACTTAAAGTGAAGCTTAGTAAAAGATACATACCTCCTGGTAATCCTGGCGGTACAAACTTTTATGAAGATGAGGATTTCGCTGAGTCATATAAACTGTATGAAAAGCGTAGGGAACTCCTAAAGAAAAAAAAGTTGCAAGATCAAACTAATATTAACATAAACAAAGAAAAACTGGCTAAAAAACTAAAAGAAAAAAAAATTGCTAATCTTGATAGTGAGCTAAGTGATACAGAAGCTTGTGTAATCAATGATGAAGAGGATGCTATGGTAAATCAACATGGCATCAATATTGCGCGTTTAAAGGGTGCTGTATTTATAGATCAAGGACCAATTTCTCAACGTGAAGATGAGCAACATGAAAGTGAACGACAAGAAGGAAAAAAAGCTACTTTAACACGGGAGAAAAAAGTTTCTCCTATAAATGTTACTATAAAAGACACTCGATCAAAAAGAACCTGTTCACATGATTCCATTATCGACTTAAATAACGTCAGTTCGAACGGCTCGGATTCATTTGGAAGTGCAGCTGATGCAGTAAATTAATAACATGTTAAATAAAGATCTGGTAGACCATGACTTGAGTGACGAAGTATGTGAATTATTACCTGCTTCTCGACATAAGACTTATGTTGTAAAGGTCGGACAAGTAAAGATAGGTGGAAATAATCCTATAGTTGTACAATCTATGGCACTTGGTGTACACATAGATTCTGATAATGTAAAAAGCAGTGCTAAGCGATATGCAAAAGAAATAGTAGAACTAGCGCATTCAGGTTCAGAGTTGGTGCGGATTGCTTTGAACTCAGAGGAAGTAGCAAGAGCAGTACCTTATATAGTAGAAGAAATAAATAAAGAAGGTTTTGACGGTAAGATATTGGTAGGCTGTGGACAGTATGAGCTAGATAAATTAGTCCGAAATTACCCAGACAATATCAAAATGCTAGGTAAGATTAGAATCAATCCAGGCAATATAGGCTTTGGCGACAAACATGATGAAAAGTTTGAAAGAGTTATAGAGTATGCAATAACGCATGATATCCCGGTTAGGATTGGAGTAAATTGGGGCAGTCTCGATAAATACCTTTCACAAAAACTGATGGATGAGAACTCTTTATCCAATAATCCAAAATCTTCTGATGTTATACTGCGCAAGGCACTTGTAATGTCAGCTCTTAATAGTGCACAAAAAGCTGAGGAAATTGGCCTTAGTTTAGATAAAATAGTTATCTCGTGTAAAGTTAGTAGAGTGCAAGATTTAATTTCAGTTTACACGGCGCTTGCAAAATCTTCCAATTACGCCTTGCATTTGGGTTTAACTGAAGCTGGTACGGGTAACAAAGGCATGATAAGTACCACAGCAGGGCTTACTTACTTATTACAAAATGGCATTGGAGATACGATACGGGCTTCTTTAACTCAACGCCCTGGTGAACCACGAGTTAATGAGGTAGCAGTATGCCAAGAAATATTGCAGTCCATAGGCTTACGCCACTTTAATCCTCAAGTTAACTCGTGTCCTGGTTGTGGACGCACGAATAGCGATCGTTTTCGTATATTGACCGAAGAAGTAAATGATTATATAAAAATTCGTATGCCAACATGGAAGAAAAAAAATCCAGGTGTAGAGCATATGAATATTGCTGTCATGGGTTGCATCGTAAATGGCCCCGGAGAAAGTAAACACGCTAATTTAGGAATTAGCTTACCTGGATATGGAGAAAAGCCCATTTCAGCAGTTTATAAAGACGGCAAGTACTTTAAAACTCTACAGGGTGATAATATCTTTGAAGAATTTAAGGCAATTATTGATGATTATGTGAAGGAACATTACACATAAAATTGATGATACACAAAAATTGTGTTTTAAGAGCAATTTCCATAGCAGGCAGTGTTATCTCAGTATCAAGCACATATCTGTATGAACATTGGATTTAAGAACGATCCCCATTTCCTCCTCAAACTGTGTAAAATGTTAACCACATTATACCGTATTTAGCCATCTCATTCTAACAATTTTGCTATTCAACTGCTCTCTACCGCTCCGCTGACTTGCCTTTTGTGTTACTAATCATTTTCTTGACTTTTTCGGAGCCGTTCATATTTTTCACGAGCTATAGAGATAGCTTTTCTCAACTTCTCCTCAAGAATTTCCTTAGGAGGTAGCTGTGTTAAATATCACGCAACATGAATATTAGATTCTTCAAGCTCCAGATATTCTATGTCTTCTTGATCCTTACCAGCGCATATAGAATAATCCCTAGAGGCCTCACTATGACTTGATGACAATTCCACAAAGTTAAGGAAGTATGGATCGTAAAAAATAAATTTAGGTGTTAACGTATTTTTTTCCCGTAACTTTTCGATACTTTGCTTTATTGAATTCCGCAGTTTTTCTTGCTAGTGCTGTACGTTCATACAATATAGTATTGACTTCACTACGTAGTACTCTAACATTCCATCCTTCAGTACAATATATCCCCAAATAGTATCTTGCGCTTCAAGTTACCAAAGATTGCAGTAATTTCTACAAAATGTGACCAACTCAATTGTTGCAACAGTGTCACGACAATTTCTTGATCGGGAAAAAATTTGGAAAATTGCACTATCCTAAATAATGGAAGCTCTATCAAATCCACGTCCATATTCAATCTGAAGTTCTTTTGCAAGTTGGAAGATGGATTCGTTTACCATAGTCTGCACGCACATTTGTGCTTTAAGACATCTTGATCAATTCTGAAGCTAATTTTTCAAATTTAACAATACTATGGTAGAATTAAAATATCTAGCAAGATGATTCTTTGCTCTATCTATTAAATTATTAATACCCTCTAATAAGCTAGTAGTGATATTCATCAACGCTATTTTCAACAAAGGACCATTATAGCACAAAAACTAACTTTCTTGGATTTAACAATAAGCATGTATATACTTCCACCACGAAAAACATCACTACTTCTACTTACTACCTTTAAATCACATGAAACGTATCGTTCAGCCAATGGCGCCAACTTAAGAGCTTCCCTTAGTAAACTTCTCTAAAGGCACAATGGGTTTTAGAGAAAAATCTTATATACAATCACTAATATTTTTCCTTAAGTTGACGCCATTAGCTGAACAGATACTACTTGACTTCATAATTGCAACTAAATCTAAGTTATAAATATTTAATAAATTTATCAAAGAAAAAAAGGCAAAAGAACTGCCGCAGTGCAAGTTTTAACCCTATAATAATTTTAACTGGCGCTGTAATAATTTGCCGACGCTTAGTTTAAGCGCAATTTGGCTGAATGTAGAAAAATTTTAAAAGACATGCAGCCGCGATAATTTGATGTAACTTGCCAACAAATACCTAAACTTTTCTACTAAATTTTGTCATTGAACCTGCATAGGTTAAAAACAAGCTGCGAGTCAGAAATACCCTTATTGTCAAGGTAACGAGGCTGTTAGAATTTGTCAAGTAATTTTTGCATTTCTATGAGCTACTGGAATGACGCCTACCGTCTCTCAAACTGCAATATTTGTGCAGTTGTAGGTATAATGCTGAAATCTAATAAACCTTACTTACTTTAAGCTAGCACAATTAAGTAAATATAATAATTTTAATGTACTTTATTGATATATTCAACATCTTTTGGTATGATCGATAAAGAGTTATAAGGGGATAAAATATGGTTGGAGTAAAAGGTTTCAGAGATCTACTAAGCAAAATTAGACTTGCATGGGTTAGCTTAATATTAAGCGTAAAAAATTTTTTTTCAAGTAACAAACATACACCGTTAAGCACCTCTATCAAAAAGCAAAACGCTGACAATGGTTGTGACAGCATACAAAAGAAACAAGCGTAGAAAATAAAATAGAAATAAAAGGTAACAAGATTGATTTAGAGATAAGCAGAATATATGACATGATGCTTTAGAAAAACAAGAAGAATTTTTTGATACTGTTGAAAGTTTAGATAAACAAGAAACTGGTAAAAGAAAAGATTATGGGGAGAATAAGTACTACAGCTTACAAGGTAGCTTGCAAGACAAAACTGAATTTGATCATTCAAAGCAAACTCTTGCACTTGCTTTTGAGATTGAACCAGGAAATTTCAATACTGAACTCGGTAAATTTAAAACACGTAAACTTAAGCAAAATGGCAATAAATATATATTTAATCCAGAATATAAGTAAAAAAATCGTATAGAACTACATTCTGAGTATCTTAATATGTATCTCCCTAAATACTTTGAAAAACACAGTAAAAAAAGGACATACATTGAACTTTTTTCTCTAAAAGAAAACAGAATTAATGACGATATCATAATTCCATCAAGTGTACCTAAAGAAATAGACATATTTTTTTGAGAATTCTGTCGAATAAATCCTAAAAGAGCTATACAGAGTAAAATACCAGATTTTCGGAGGGATATATATCTGAAAGATTGCAAAAATGATGTAAAATTCCACCTTAATTCAAATAATACTATATTTCTTTCTGTGACATCAGGGAGGATGTCCTAATTAGAGGCAGGTTTGCTAATAATGTAAATAAGCATATTCACAAGCAACTTGAAGTAAAAGTGGACTCTGATTTTGAATGTGTTGGAATAGTTAAGTTGAGGAGGTAAGCTCGGCTTTAAAATAAGTTAGAGTCATACCAGGTAAGCAAACGCTTCAGAGCAAAGCATAACGTAGAGTACAAGAAGCCATGTCTGCAAATGTACTACCACAATTCTTATACTGTAATAGGTAAATTCACGTAGATTATTACAACTAGTCAAGCCTAAGCTACTTAATAACCTCTACGGATTATCCATGTTACTCTATTCCTCATGAAGTACTTTCTTTACTTTCTATGAGTATGCCAAGCTCTTCTGCTGCATTTTTGACTTCTAAAGTGAAGTTTTAAAGTTCTTTACAACCTTTTTAATTGTTAGTACACTTATGAAAGTTTTACTTTTTATACATTGTTATAAAGATTTTTTAAATTTTTCTTTTTTATTCAATAAAACTTACAATCTGACATATCAGAGTGGTTATTCTTTTTTGCCTATCAAAAATAGTTTTGTTCTTTTTTGTAAGCACGGTGTTTGTCTCTTCCAGTCGTTTGCTTTTTTTTCTTTTTTCATAAATTCTTCTTTATGTTCTTGTATTTTTCTCTCCAATTCCGCTGTAGATTTTTCTGTTCTATCTAGATTATTTACTTGCTCTTGCAACTGTTTGTCTATATCATGCAATCTTTCTTAGTTTTCATTAATCTCGTTGATTGTTACTTTTCCCAATTTGTCTTTACATTGCAATATTTCAGCTATATAGTCTATTTTACCTTCCAATTTGTACTCTAAGAATTCTTTTTCCTTGCGAAGAACTGCATTTTCAGTTCCACATTAGACTTTCCTTGAGCCAAATTCAACTGACTACTTAATTTTTCTGTATTCTTGTTTGAGGTACCCACAATTACAGCTATTTTGTCATTTAACTCTATTATTTTATTCTCTAGCTTTTTGATTTTACCATCTCTATCATTTAACTCTTTATACAGTATTATCTAACTGTTGTTTTACACTAATTAGCTCTCTACTTTTCTGGTTTAATAGATTCTTCAACTTCTTCATTAGTTTGCTTGCGGCTTTCCCAGTTTCCTTCTCTAGAATTATTTTCTAGTTCTTGCCCTCCTTTAGTAACCTCATCTCTCTCAGTTCTCCTTTTCTTATTACTACTAGTTATTTTATGTGAAAGTGTAGCTGCTAAAACAGACAACATAGCTAAAGTAAAGGCTAGAGGAAGAGGTACACTAGAAAATGCAGCAAATGTTACAGATGCAAGTAACGTAAGAGTAGCTAAAGAACTAGCTACAAGCTAAAATGCGTTAGCTTTGTTAAGTGAATTGCCCAATAACCTCTTTCCACAAACGAAATTTCAACTCCACTGTGCATATATTTATTAAAATTCTCTTTAATACCTGTATTTTTATTTGCTACCATGTTAATAACATCATGCTGTACTATACCCTATACTTTTACAAGCTTGGGCTATAAAATGAGAGAATTTGTAAAATTGGTGCTGGCAAAAATTTTTCACTGACCTGATTGAAATTCCAATTTTATTTCATAAGTTTACTTTAGTTTTCCTGTTAGTTCTGGGCTTGGTAATACCTTTCATGCAATCACTTGAGATGTATGAAATATGGTAATTTTACTCGTTTAACACAAAGGTTGTGAGAAGAATTTGCTTTCGGTATTATTAGTGCACTATGTTCTTGTCTAGATAGGAAACAGATGCCACACTTGAAATTGATATATGCAATACCTATCTTTAAAAATTAAATACTGAACTGTTATATATGAGTAAAAAAGACTACTATAAGCTGCTGGGGGTAGATAGAAATGCTAGTACTGATGAGATAAAAAAAGCATATAAAAAATTAGCGTTAAAGTATCATCCAGATAGGAATCCTGGCAATAAAGAAGCAGAGGAGAAATTTAAAGAAATAACAGCTGCGTATGAAGTTCTATCTGATTCTGAGAAAAGAGCAGGCTATGATCGTTATGGTCACGAAGGTGCTTCCGGTGGGTTCGACTTTAGCCAAGGTTTTGGCTCTGCAGGAGATTTTAGTGACATATTCAATGACTTCTTTGGTGGGGAATTTGGTGGCTCAAGTAGGTCAAAAGCAAAAAGAAGCACAACGGGAGTACCTGGGGCAGACCTACGCTATGATCTTGAAATTACCTTAGAAGATGCGTTTAAAGGAATACAAGCACCTATACATTATGTCACAAACGTAAAATGTGACATGTGTCAAGGTAGAGGTAGTGAAGGAGCAACCAAACCGGTTCAGTGTCATACATGCCAAGGAAGTGGTAGGATTAGAACACAACAGGGCTTTTTTACAATCGAAAGAACATGTACTACATGCTATGGAGAAGGAGAAATAATACAGAATAAATGTAAGAAATGTAATGGAAGTGGTCGTAGAAGAGATGAAGTAAATATATCAGTTTCAATCCCAAAGGGGATAGAAGAAGGTGCTAAGGTAAGGGTAAGTGGTAAAGGAGAAGCTGGAGCAAAAGGTGGAAAAAGCGGCGATTTATATGTATATGTTAAAATTACTCCACATAAAATCTTTACCCGAAATAAAGCAGATTTACATTGTAAAGTACCTATAAGAATGACACTAGCAGTGCTTGGTGGTGAAATTGATGTTCAGTCTATTGATGGAGCTAAAATAAAAGTAAAAGTTCCAGAAGGTACTCAGACTAGTACCAAATTACGTTGTAAGGAAAAGGGCATGCCTTATATGAACTCATATGCTCGTGGTGATTTATATGTACAGATAATAGTTGAGACTTTAAATCCTAATAATTTAACTAAAAAGCAAATTGAGCTATTAAAAGCACTTGAAGAAGAGGAAAATGCAAGTATACAACAGCAATCTGAAGGGTTCTTTAGTAAAGTAAAAAAAAAGTAAGAAATTTGCTAAATGATGTTAAAAGTAGCTAATTATTACTGGTTTTTTAAGTTACCCTTTATTGTCCAGTACTTGGTATACAACTGCACGAACATTGTGATTTGAAAAGAGGGAGAACGGTACTAAAAAACTACTTGATAAACTTCCCTGCCCCTACCACGATACTGGAGGTATTCAGTTACCTTCAATCTGTGCAGGTTAAAATGACAAAGTATTACACATAGTTGGCACCTTATATTTAATTTTTTGTACTATGTGCACCTTATGTCTTCATAACATTTCTAGGTTCTTACCTATATAAGCTGAAACTCGTTTATAAAGCGTTTAAGACAGTATAGTACGCCAACTTACAGGATTAGAAAGCAAACACTATCTACCACGGGACATCTTTTGTTTTTTTCTGCTTAATAAATTTCTTAGACATTTATGCCTAAAGGTTAGTTGCATTAAAAAACAGCTGAGTCACGATTATTAAGTATTTAAAATATAAAAAAATGCCAATGTTTTTAAATAGATAATAACCAGGGTTTTTTTGCCTTTTTTACCACTTGATAAATTTCTTAAAATTTATAGCTAAGGCAATTTAAGAGTCCAAGAAAGATGTCACCCAGATATATGCTTGACACTTAGGTCCAGGAAATTTAGTTATATATAGGGAAATCTTGCTTATGTTGCTACAGTTTGAAATTAAGAAATATTCAAGTGATCATGTTAAAAGAAAAATATAGCTTCAAAGAAGTCGAAAATAAGTATAATATATTATGGGAAGATAGTAGGGTCTATAAATGGGATGGTAAAAAAGAGAACACTTTTACTATAGATACACCTCCACCAACAATATCGGGCAAACTGCATATTGGTCACATATTCAGCTACTGTCACACAGACTTTATTGCAAGATTTCAACGCATGCTTGGAAAAGATATCTTTTATCCAATTGGGTTTGACGATAATGGCCTTCCTACCGAAAGGTTGGTAGAACAAACCTATAAAACCCGTGCAAGAGAAGTTGGGAGAGAAAAATTTATAGAGATGTGCCATGAAGTTATTGAAAAATCAAAGCAGGAATTCAAGGAACTATTGAGATCAGTTGGTATTAGTTATGACTGGAGTTTAGAATACCACACAATCAGCAAAGAAACTGTGACACTTTCTCAAATGTCGTTCATTGATCTATATAATAAGGGATATGCATATAGAAAGATGCAGCCTATTCTTTGGGATCCAGTTGATAAGACAGCAATTGCGCAAGCAGAAATAGAAGATAAAGTCTGTGAGTCATCTTTAAACACAATAACTTTTTCTACTGAAGAAAATGAGCAGATCGATATCGCAACTACGCGACCTGAGTTATTTCTGGCATGTGTTGCAGTTTTTTGCCATCCAGAGGACGCACGTTACGCTCATCTAATCGGAAAAACATCTGTAGTACCAATAATAGGAGTCAAAGTTCCAATAATAGCTGATGGTAGAGTTAAAATAGATAAAGGCACTGGGCTTGTTATGTGCTGTACATTCGGTGATGAGCTCGACATATATTGGCAACAAAAGCATAATTTGCCAATGAAAATTATCATCGATCAAGATGGGAAGATAAATCTAGATTCAATGTACGATAATAATAGATCTCAGTATCAAGGCATTGGGATGACAGGGGAAAGAAGTACTGTGGTGATAAAGGAAGGTGCCATTTCGCCACACTACGATGTTATTCCAGTGCGTAACACTAGAATCTACGATGAAATCAATGGACTAAAGGTTAAAGAAGCAAGAAAGAAAATAATTAAAATTCTAACTGAAAGAGGACTTTTGACAGGAAGCACTAACATTTCTCATTCTGTCAAGTGTGCAGAGAGGTCTGGTGTATCACTTGAAATATTACCTACTTATCAATGGTTTATTAAGACTTTAGATCAAAAAGCTCAGGTATTAGATAAAGTAAAAGAATGCAACTGGTATCCAAGTACCATGCGTAAGCGTATGGAAGTGTGGATAGAAGGGCTAAATTGGGACTGGTGTATCTCAAGGCAACGTTATTTTGGTGTACCGTTTCCAGTGTGGTATTCAAGACGTAAAGGCGAAGAAGGCAAAGTCATCCTAGCTGAAGTAGAGGATCTGCCTGTAGATCCATTGAAAGACTTGCCGAAAGGGTATAGTAAGGAAGAGGTGGTCCCAGATCAAGATGTAATGGATACTTGGGCGACAAGTGCGATCACTCCTCAACTGAGTGCGTTGGCAGTAAACAGTGAGTTTAGCTTGCCAGATCACCGTTATAATACGATATTTCCTGCAGACCTACGCAGCCAAAGCCATGAGATAATAAGAACTTGGGCTTTTTATACGATTTTGAAAGCATACTACCATGCAAATTCTTTACCCTGGAAAAATATCATGGTCAGTGGCTGGTGCCTGGCTGATGATAAGAAAAAGATGAGTAAATCAAAAGGTAATATAATAACTCCAAAATCGATACTTGATACATATGGTGCAGATGTAGTGCGTTATTGGACAGCAAACTCAAGGCTTGGAGTTGATACAGTCTACTCTGAAAACATACTCAAAATTGGCAAGCGCCTCGTTACAAAACTTTGGAATGCCAGCAAGTTTGTTTCTATATTCATGGAAAGATATCAAGCTGTAAGCATAAATTCTGTCAGTGAGACAATGGATCAGTGGATATTGTCTAAACTATATAAAGTTATAGAAAAAGCAACGAATAACTTATTACAATTCGAATACTGTGAAGCTTTGGGTGCAGTAGAAGGATTTTTTTGGAAAGACTTTTGTGACAATTACTTGGAATTAGCAAAAAAACGTGCATATGGAGATAAAGTAAGCAGCAAGGCAAACTTAAGTGCGAAACAAAGTTTGACATATGTATTAAATACTATTTTGCGGTTATTTGCACCTTTTCTGCCATATATTACTGAACAAATATATCACCAACTATATAGCGATAATTCTGTGCACAATCGAGGCAATTGGCCGAATAAGGAGGAGCTTATCTATGATAAGCATTCTGAAGAAATGGGGGATAAATTCATGCAGATATTAAACCTCGTGAGAAAAATAAAAGCGGACAATAATGTATCAGTTAAGCATTTGATAAAAAAGTTAATGATAAAAGCAAATGTAAAAGAGGATAAGTTGAATCAGTCTGCGCAGAATGATTTACAGACAGTCTGTAATGCTGAAATGATAGAATGGAGTGAAAACGCACAAGCAGGACTTATAACTGAAAATGGGAAGTTTATTGTAAGTATAGATTTATACTAATTATTATATAAATCTAACTTGATCACCTTTAGCATTCATACTACTTTAGCAGTCGTTTTACTATGAAAGGACGATAGTGGGAGATTCATATAAAAAAACAATGTACCATATCTTAGATTGCATCCAGGATACTTGCTGTAGCCTTTTTCGTTGGATTCTTGTCTTTCAGTTACAGCCTTTAACATATCTCTGCATATTGCCTTGATTTCACTTATATTTTCTGTTTTGGTGCTCGCACTTTCACGCAAAATGATTAGTAGTAATAAGAAATTAGAGGTTGAGAAAAATAAATTTGCTGAAAAAGACAAGAGTTAGAAAATAAAATAACTCTAGAAAAAAGAGCTAGATAAGCTACAGATAAAAAAGTGGAGTAATTAAATAATTAATTAAATAAATTAACTCGAAAGAAGTAAGATTTAAAAAGCAAAATTGAAGGGTTAAGTAGGGAAGTGAGTCAATTGATGGAACAAGAAGCTAATGCACAGCAAGAATCAGATGATACTCTAAAAAAATTAAGTGATAAGGATAGTGAAATCCAGGATCAAAAAGTCAAATAGATATTATTAATAGCGAGAAAAAGGAGTTATGCTGTAAAAATACAGAGTTGAGTATCAAGTAGGTCAGTTAGAATGCGAAAAGAATAATTTTTTTCATTATACCGAAGAGCTACGTGATGAAAATAAGAAACTAAAAGAGGAAAAAGGTAATTTACAAGGCCAGTTACGTAAGATGTAACTATACAATTTAAGACACGAGTATGATAATTCACCCTGTAAATTACAAGAGAAGGTTTCTTCTCTGAATGATCAAGTAACTATGTTAGAAGAAGAAAAGAGACAATTAGCAATAGGTTAAAAACGAGAACATAAGAAGTAGAGTGGCTAGAGAATACGGTTAAAATCAAAAGAAGAACTACATGATGCATTAGAAAAGCAAATAGCTGGCAATAATGGTAAGAATAGGAAATTGGAGAAATTTTTAGTCAAGAAAAAAATAAAAATAAGGAATTAGAAAAAAAGTTAGAGGATCTAGAGACAAGCTACGATAATCTAAGAGATAAAAACCGCAATTTATTAAAAGAGAACGAAAAGTTGAATAAGAAATTACCGTTTTTAAAAGTAGAAAATGCAGATCTTCTTAACATATCAGAAATAGTGCAAAGTAGTCACAATAAAGGTCTGAACAAATTTGAAGAGCAAAGGAGAGAATGTACAAGGATAAGCAGTATTTACTACACTCAGTGTAATAGTAACAGTGATAGAACGAGAAGCCACTAACTCGGTAGAATCACACACATACATGAATACTATGTGCAAGAAATAGTTAATTAGTTTACGTAGCCTATATGTAAAGAATGAAATATAGATGGTCTACAAAAACATGACCGTTATACTGCAGAGCACTTAAAACAGTCATAAAATCTTTTAAAGACTGATAGCCTCTTCCACAAAAATGAAAGATGAGTTAATTAATTTTACTTTAGGAATACAAAAAGCAGTGAACATTTATCAGAACTTGAAGTAATAGGTGAAGGTAAGTGTGCTAATGAGCAACTCCAGAAACTAGACATATCCACTCCAAAAAAATTGCTATACAAAAAGCCAAATGAGGCTGCACGTACAGAAGAAGATCTTGGATATACCAGTAGATATTCTACTCCGATTAAACACACTGATGTTACTACGCATTGCACATTAGACTGGATACACGGAACTTAAATGAGCCTACTTAGTGCCTTATAGATCAAGAATTGCCGCGATCTTTTTGTAATAAAAGAAATTGCAAAATGCAATAGTTATTTTTATAGTCTACAAAAAGACGTAGAGGTATACAATGAATCCAATAATATGCGCACTAGACACGCAAGACTTAAATGAGGCCATATCCTTGGCTAATACTTTGCGTGACAAGGTTGGCATGATAAAGCTGGGGTTAGAATTTTTCGCCGCTCATGGTCCTTCTGGAGTGAGAGAAGTTGCAAAGTGCAATGTACCAACTTTTTTGGATCTGAAATTGCACGACATTCCAAACACTGTAGCTAAAACAGTTGAAGCGATAAAAGTTCTGAATATTGAAATATTAACATTACATATCAGCGGTGGAACAAAAATGCTTGAAGAGGCTCTAAGTATAGTGAAAGACACAAAAACGAAACTAATTGGAGTAACAGTATTAACCAGTATGAGCAATGAGGATTTGAGCGAACTTGGAATAGCAAGAGAGGTAAAATCACAGGTAATTCTGTTTGCAAAGCTTGCAAAGAAGGTTGGACTACACGGAATAGTCTGCTCGGCATTAGAAGCTCAAGAAGTGTATCAAGAATGTGGTAAAGACTTTAAAATTATTACTTCAGGAATTCGTGTAGGTTTTGGTCGTGATGACCAAAAAAGGACAGCGACACCAAAAGAAGCAATAAATTCAGGAGCTGATTATATTGTGATTGGTAGACCTATTACAAAAAGTAATAGTCCTGCAAACAGTGCAGAATTAATATTGAAATCACTTAGTTAACGAAGGCTGCGAAAAAAACTAAAAAAGTGCTTGACATGAAAAAGTAAACATTACATAGTAAAGTTATCTTTCATATTTTTCCTCACTTAACTTAGTTAAGTGTAATTATTTTATAACTTGCGGCACTATTTAAGTAGTGCCGTATTGTTTTCTTGTTTATATCTTTAACAGGTAAATAATTGGTGTGTCCTAACGGATAGTACTGGAACCTAAAGACTTGTTTAGTCTACGGAGACTAGATTTCGATACTTGGATAACACTAAAGATATAACCTGTATACCCCTAATGCAGTCGGAGCAAGCTAAAACCATATTTTCACCTCAAAGGAGGTTATTTTGTCACTTACTATATTACTGATCGTGTTAATGAATTAGCTTCATCATGGGAGCAATTTAAATTAACAAATGATCACAGACTAAAAGAAATCGAAAGCAAAGGATGCACTGACTCTGCAACAGTTGAGTAGTTATGCAAAATAAATAGTGATATCGATAATTGCAAAGAACGCTTTAATTTAATCAAAACTGCAGCATAGCGTCCAGAAGTAGGTGCAGACTTTAGTACAGGCAACAAACATTTTTCTGATTATGTCCTCAAGGGAATAGAAAGCTGTTTATCACACAAAACTCTCAGTGGTGATGATGATAATATTAGAAGATATCTAGTTATTCCGCATATTGTAAAAAGTACAAACAAGCATGTAATTGATTCGTCTCCAATGCGACAAATACTTTCCAGCCAAAGAATCTCTACTGAAATATTGGATTATATTATAGAAGATCACGACCATGCTGGTGCAGGTTGGAGTGGTAAAACAGTAGAGAGTGAGAATAGAAAAGAAAAATCCAAGATAATTTTACAGAAAATGCAGCTATACCTAAAACCCAAAAGATTTCCATCACAACTTTACAAGTTATATGCCTAACCACAGATATCATACTGCGATTCATTTGCAGTATCTTATCTACTAATAAGCAGTAGAATGACGATTATTGGTATCACTTTAGCTATAAAATTTAAGAAAATATCTAAGAAATTTATTAAATAATCAAGAGAAAGGCAAAAGGAACCCTTGATCATTATCTGTTTTCAGTATCGGCGTTTTTTCAGTCTTAAAAGTTGCAATTTAGCTGCTTTTTAAAGCAAATAACCTTAGCTTTAATGTTTAAGGAACTTACCAGGCAAAAAAAACTGGAGTAGCTAGTTACTAACTCTTTATTTTAAAAATTTGACGTTGGGTGACATCTTAAACGTTTTATAAGCGCACTTCAGCTTGTATAGGTAAGAACCTTAGATTTTAAAGGTATAAGGTGCAAATAGTGCGAAAAATTAAACAGCAGCATACCAAATATAAGGTTTTCTTGTCATTTTAATCTGCACAGATTGAGAAGCTACATAAAATAGCTCCACTACTATGACGAGAAAGCTAGCAAAGTGTGTTAAGTAATTTTTTGCATTTTTGTAAGCTATTTGAGTGATACCGTAGGTTACTAAACGATAGAGAATTTTACAAAAATTCATTTCTAACTTACACTACAACTTTAAACCTACAACTTATGTGCAACAGGCTTATAATCAAATCCTTGTCAGTGTTATGCATCTTCTTGCTTGCCTTATACGTAATACTGCCAAACTTCTTTAATAATAAGTTTTTTATCTCAAAAAAGAGAATAAGCTTAGGGCTTGACTTAAAAGGTGGATCATCTTTACTTCTTAATGTAGATTTGGATTTCTATTTCAAAGAAAAGTTGGGTATGTTAGCCGATGAGATAAAAGAAAGCCTGCTGATAAAAAACATTGAATCCAGCGTACAAAGCGGTAAACAAGTAGTTGTGATTTTAAATAATATTGATGACTATAAAAAAGTTTCAGCATTAGTTTACAAAATAAACCCAAATTTAGAGCTGAATAGAAAAAGTACCTCGATTCTCATTTCATACAAGCCTTATTATAAGAATTCTCTAATCAATGAAGTAATTTCAGAGTCGATAAGTAATGTCCAAAGACGTTTAGATAAGCTTGGTACTAAGGAAGTAAGTGTGCAAAAACAAGGACAGAATAAGATATTAGTTCAAGTACCTGGAGTAGAAGACACGGAACAAATAAAATCTCTGCTTGGCAAAACTGCCAAGCTAGCTTTCCATTTAGTAAACACTAACGTAGCCAAAATGCAGGATGTAGACCATAAAACGATTGTCATACTCAAGGATTCTCTAGGCAATTCTTACCCAATATTCCGCAAGACTGAAATAGGCGGTGATTCTCTGGTTAACTCATCAGTTAGATCTGGTTCACTTGGTAAACCAACAGTACATTTTAAATTTGACAGCATAGCGAGTAAAAGATTCGCGAAAATCACTAAAGAAAACGTGGGAAAACCCTTTGCAATTGTTTTAGATAACACAGTTTTAACTGTGCCAACAATACGTGAACCAATTCTAAACGGAGAGGGAGAAATTAGTGGCAATTTCACTGAAAAACAAGCAAGTGAGCTTGCAATACTTTTAAAATCTGGCGCATTGCCAGCACCACTTAAAATAATAGAAGAAAAAAACATTGGTCCAAGTCTTGGAGAAGAGTCAATAAAAGCAGGAGAAATAGCAGTGATAATCTCTATCGTAGCCGTTGCTTTATTTATCATTATGATTTACGGCAAGTTAGGTTTATTGGCCTCTGTTGCACTGCTTTTTAATGTAATCTCTATACTATTAATTCTCACCTTACTTGAAGCAACTCTTACTCTACCTGGAATTGCCGGCATTGCGCTAACTGTTGGTATGTCGGTAGACGCAAATGTTTTGATATTTGAACGCATTCGTGAAGAAATAAGATCCGGAAAAAGAATAGTTCGCGCCATTGAAGAAGGATTTAAGAATGCAATAAAGACAATCCTTGATTCAAATATCACTACGTTAATTGCTGCTGGGATAATGTTCGTTATTGGCAGCGGAACAATCAGAGGCTTTTCTATTACCTTATCAATAGGAATCTTATGTTCGATGTTCTCTGCAATTACAGTCACAAAACTTCTAGTAGAATTATGTGTTGATCCAAAGAAATTGGTGCTTTAAGTCACTAAGTCCTTGTCTTTACCTTCAACGCTTTAAGGATCAGTTGATCCAAGAGTACTATTAGGTTGTAGTCCATCTTTATCAGATTCCCCTATAGGGTAAGTGTTCTTTTCCTGCGAGATAAAATATTCCTTTATTTTTTTAACCGCAGGCATGATGATATATTCTGTTACAAGGAAACTTGCAATCAATGAACAACTTCTATTGATCCATCAAGTTCAGCAGCTAATTCTATATCTAATATTACACTAGGAGTAGCACTTACAGCTGCGCTAAGGCCAACTTCCATTACCATGCTAAAAATATACTCTACACTAAGAAAACTGCACCCTGATTGTTTTTTATCTGGCGGTTGATCAAACATTTAAAAAAAATCACATAGTAAACATATTAAATAGTACAAAAACGTTGTAGAAACAACAGCAGCAATATTACAATACAGCAAATGGTGATAAAGACATCAACCATGGTATACAACCTAAAAACGCACCTATTACAATACCTAGACTACCTACTATAACTGCTGTATATGTTATATCCAATATTACGTCTATTTTATTCCTTGCCGTACTATTCACATCTTCAACACCTAATTAATAATAAAATGCTACTTAATTTTTTCTGATTTATCAAGTTATTCTACCCATCAATCTAATTCCAAAGCAGAGAAATTGTTGTATAATTTCACTTTCAAGTTTTGTTTCCAATGCATAAGTTCGCAATACTCTTTTCTATACTACTTGCAATAGTTGCTTACCATCTAAACAATGAAGTTGTATTTGAAGTAGCAAGGCTATTTAGTGGTATATTTATCAGTCTGTTAAAATTAATAAGCTTACCCTTGGTTTTTCTATCTATAGTATCCACAATTTCTGGGCTTAAAGATTCAATCGAAATTAAAACCTTAGTTAAGAAAACACTATTTTATACGCTGCTTACAACTATTATAGCTGCATTTGTTGCTTTATCATTTTATCTGCTAATAGATCCAGTAAGAAAAAACTTCATAAGTAACACGATAGAAAGTGCGAGCAATAGCAATTATAATTACTTTTCATATTTGAAATTACTCATTCCTTCAAATTTTATGCAAGTTTTTCTCAAAAATAACATTATTGGTAGCATATTGATCGCTTTTTTGATGGGTAGAGCTATTATTTCACTTCCAAAAGGAAAACAAGATATATTACACCAGGTATTCTCTGCACTGTTTGACACGCTACTTAAAATTGCTCAATGGTTATTAAAGTTTATCCCACTTGCTGTATGGTCTTTTATCACATGTTTTTTGCATGAATTAAAAGGTGGCAGCGAATTTTATAGTCTTTTGTGGTATTTTGCTTGCATAATGTCTGCAAATTCAGTGCAAGCGTTTCTGATTTTACCGCTACTTATGTGGTGTAAGGGCATATCACCAATTCAAACACTAAGGGGAGTCATGCCAGCATTGACGCTTGCGTTTTTCTCTAAATCATCCAGTGCAACACTGCCTACAACCATAGACTGCGTGCAAAATAAGCTAAAAGTGCCAAAAAAATTGTCGTCTTTTATTTTACCAATATGCACAACAATCAATATGAATGCATGTGCCACGTTTATTTTGATTACAGTAATGTTTGTTGCAGAGATGAATGGGTGCACATTTTCCTTGAGCGAAATATTCATATGGATTTTTTTAGCTACAGGCGCTGCAATTGGCAACGCTGGAGTACCGATGGGATGCTATTTTATGGCAACTAGTTATCTCGTATCGATGAACGTTCCTCTGTACATTATGGGACTAATTTTGCCTATTTACACGATCATCGATATGTTTGAAACTGCTATAAATGTCTGGTCTGATGTTTGTGTAACCCAGATAATTAATAAAGAATATAAGGGTGAAATCCAAAAATGATGTTAGACAAAGAGAACCCAATAATAAAAGAATTCGAGGAAGCCGGAGCAATTTTGCATGGGCATTTTGTGCTGTCATCAGGGCTGCACAGTGATACATACACACAATGCGCTAAGATTTTTGAGAATCCAAGTAGAGCAATGAAAGTCTGTGAGCTACTGGCAAATAAAATAAAAAAAGAGCTAAACAGCTCCATAGATTTAATACTCTCTCCTGCAATTGGTGGGATAATTGTTGGCTATGAAATTGGCAGGCAACTTAGAATGAAAACAATGTTTTGCGAGCGCGTTAATGGCAAGTTTGAACTGCGCCGTGGATTTGAGATTAAACGAGGTGAGAAAATATTACTAGTTGAAGATGTAATAACTACAGGCAAATCTTCACTTGAAGCTGTGAAATGTGCAGAAGATATGGGAGGTAAAGTCGTTGCTGAAGCTTCCCTAATAAAGAGAAATAGTGAAACAAAATTACCTTTTTCTATCATATCTTTACTTGAGCTCAGCATTAAAAATTACAGTGAAGCAGAGCTTCCTGAAGAATTGAAAAAACTACCTATAATCAAACCAGGGAGCAGAGAATATTTAAGTAATTGTTCAAAGTAATCTTATTTTCAATATCATCTAAGTAACTCATAGAAATGCAAAAATTTGCTTGACAGGTTTAATAGTCTTCTTATCATAGTATTAAAGCTATTTATTTATCTTCATAATCTGTGCAGGTTAATGACAAAAAATTTAGGGTATTAGGTGTATTATATTTAATTTTTTGTACTATGTGTACCTTATGTCTTTGTAAATCTGGGTTTTTACCTATATAAGCATGAAATATGCTTATATAGCGTTTAAAATAGTAGAAAATGTCAAATTGATAAGGGAGTACTTGAATACTAGCTATCTTAGAGTTTTTTGCCTTTTTTCCTGCTTAGATAAGTCTCTTAACATTAGGTTAGATAAAAATAGCCGAATCACAGAGCGTTTAGAATAGAAAACGCCAATATTTGAGGTACATATGGATAACTAGCCAACCACAGGGGTTTCTTTTACCTTCTTTTCTATTTGTTAAATTTCTTAGTATTTGTAGCTGAAGCAATTTAAGAACAAACGAAAATAGTGTCACGCACTAGTATGACAAGAAGAGGGTACTGGAATGACAGGAGAAGGAAGCACTGAGGTAACAAATAAAGAGATACAGAATTACACTCTTCCCCTTTAGACGGTTAAATCACGACATTTATGTAGTCATGTGTCAGCTATTTTCATGACAGGAAGAAAGTGCTGAATTACGTATCCATTCAGCGGAGTAGCAAAATAAGATAGACAAGGTAGTATAAAAGATAACGATAGAGCAAAAGTGAGGTAATATGGTAAATCTTTTAGAACTTTACAGAAGTCTGGAGCAGAAAATAGCAAAGTTAGAAGCAAAAATAGAAAGATTGGAAAGAGAGAATGAAAGTCTAAAGGCAGAGAACAAGATTTTGAAAATAGAAAATGCTGAGTTAAAGGAAAAGCTCGGTTTAAATTCAAAAAATTCATTATTTGATAAACCATACATCCACCAAGTTGATCTTCCGAAGATCGAGTCTTATGTAATGGAATATCAACTTACCGGAAGGTGTTATACCAGACACATTTAGGCCAAGAGTTAAGTTGATAATTGCAGCATTCAGCAAGTTTTATAAAAATTCGAAATATGGAATAGCGAATATTATAATGACATTTTCAATGTGAACATAAGTGTTGGTAGCATATCAAATAGTGAACATAGAATAGCTTCAAAATGTGAAGAAATGTATTAGCAGTTAAACAAGAAGTAAGTACAAGCAAAGTTCTTTATATTGACGAAACCAGCCATTACAATAAAGGTAAGCTTAGTTAGCGCTGGATGTTTACAAGTAATACGGCAAGTTTTGTAAAGTTGACAGAGTTAAGAGGAATGAAAGTTTAAAAAAATAGTAAATTCTGCAATTGTCATAGCTTAGTAATAACTAACAGGTATGCAGCATACAGTTATTTTACTGATAAAAAGAGACAGATCTGTTGGACTCATTTATCAAGAGATTTTGAAAGATTAGCCTATAGTTGTAACAGAGAAGTCAAAGTTCTCGCCTGTTATTTAAAAGAAACGTTGCTGCTGAGTTATTTGCACTAAAAGAGCCTTACTAAAGAATGAGATAGATATTTTAAGATTTGTCAGGCGTACCAGAAAATTGTGAAAGTGCACAAGGTATTACTTGAAGGAGATATCCCAGTTACCTAAAACAATTGGAGCCTCTCGAGTTGCAAAAAATATTTTGAAGTTGAAAGGACGATGTGGAAATTTTTGGATGATCCAGGAAACATTCTGCTAACGAACAACCATACTGAACGGCAAACACTGCATTATATAGTTTATACAAAAACCCATATCTTACATAATCGGGACAAAGAAATGCATTTTTTGAATGGGTAATTTCATTATACTTAACATGGAAACAAAAGGAGCTAAACCCTTTCCATAATCTCCTATCTATCGTCTCTCACACCGCTTAGCTGAATGGATACGAATTACACCCCAGGGTTAATTTGACTTCCAAAACTAGTTTACACAAATCCCATAGCGTGCCGGATGAAGCGTTTTTTAAGGAATTTTGAATTTTCAACTGCCATTAAGCCAAAATTTCTTAGTGTTTTAGCGCAGAATATTCTGTTGGAAAATATCCTATTTAATCCATCGGTTGCAAGCGCCATCGTAAAATTATCAAGACATCTATCACGTGAAATTTTCTTTAGTAAGTAACTACTACCAACATCAATACCAAATGCTTTTGCAGCAGTTATTTGCCTTACAACGCTCTCTGCATCTCTAATGCCAAGATTAAGCCCTTGACCTGCAACTGGATGGATTGAATGTGCTGCATCACCAATAAGCAAAACTCTGCTTTTATACAGCTTTTTTGCAGAAGCAAAACTCAAAGGATAAGATTTTCTTTCACCATCTAGTTTAACCTCTCCTAAATAAGAGCCAAACCTTTTCTTAAGTTCTATGATGAATTCTTCCTCAGATAGACTCATTAGCATTTTTGAAATTTCAGATTTTTCTGTCCAAACTATTGAAGAAGTATAGCCACTTTTCATCGGCAGAATTGCAAACGGACCGCCAGGAAAAAACTGCTCCACAGCTAAGTTTTGGTGGTGCAGCTCGTGCTTTACATTAAATACTATACTACTTTGTTTATAATCAAATTTTATTATTGACATAGAAAATAACCCTGGTAGTTTGGAGTTTTTGCCTTCAGCACAGATAAGTAGCGATGATATTAATTTCTGGTTATTGCCAAGGGTAACTTCCACGTATCCTGCATCACAAGTAATTGTTCTATAAGAGTGCAGAGAATATATATTTAGTTTATTTAAAAAATTGTTATTGATCGCGTTCCATATAACAGTGCTGTTGATAACATAACCCATCGGTTCTTCACTAACCATCTTATGGTTATAATGCACAGTGATTGGGCTATTTTCATCTAATATACATATATCAAGTATTGGCTCAGCCTCGCTTTCTATAAATTGCCAGATCCCTAACTTTTCCAGTATTTTTCTTGAGCCTTGGGAAATAGCAAATGCTCGATTATCGTCAATTATACGCGGCAAATTGTTTTTTTCAATCACGGCTACGGATATAGAGTTATTACTCAGGCCAACAGCAGTAATAAGGCCAAGTAACCCACCACCTGAAATGATTACGTCGTAACTCATTTTATTTATACCAATCCTAAAATTATATTTTATCTATTTTGAAAATAGTTTAAACAAACCTTATAGAACTCTATATGAAAGACCTAATATCTTTAGCAAAGTCTTCGTAAATTCCTGCTAAATCTTCACTTAGCATTAAAGGGTTTCCACAATCTGAAGCGTAACATATCTTTGGATCTAGAGGAATTCTGCCTAAGAGTTTGATTCCCAGTTCCTCGGACATTACTTTTGTACCATCTTTCCCAAATATATATATCTTTGAGTTGTCTTGAATAAAATAGCTCATATTTTCTACAATGCCAACGATCGGTACGCTGAGCTTTGTAAACATATTATAAATTTTGCGTGCATCAACCAAGGCAAGTTCCTGTGGAGTTGAAACTATTATTCCTCCAGTTAAGTTAAAATTTTCCATCAAACTTAGGTGCACATCACCAGTTCCAGGTGGTGTATCAACTACCAAATACTCTATATCTGACCATTTCGTTCCCATTAGCAAATTGTAAAGCGCCTTCGTGATCATAGGCCCACGCCACATTGCTGCACAGTCCTTATCGATAAAATAGCCAATTGAAATAGTATGCAGTCCATACTTCTCTATAGGTATTATCCTACTACCCTGTATCTTTGGCTTTAATTTTTCAGCGCCAAGCATTTTGGGAATTGAAGGACCATATATATCTGCATCAACCAGTGCAACCTTATGTTTTAATTTTGCCAACGAGAAAGCAAGGTTTAGTGCAACCGTGGACTTGCCAACACCTCCTTTACCGGAAGCAACGACAATTATATTTTTCACTCCTTCGATATGCAGCTTAGCTCTTTGTTGTCCAGCTTGTTTTCGTCCAGCAGCAACCACGGTCACTTTTCCCACTCCTGATATAGCTTTAACAGCTTTCTCACAATTTTTTCTTAATTCCTCATTTGCTTGTGTGTCACCAGAAATCTCAAGCACAAAGCCAATATCTTTACCTTTAATAACGATTGAGGATATTATGCCAAGAGCGATCACATCTTTACCACTTTTTCGCTCTATGACTTCTTTCAAGTTCTCTTTTACAACTTCTTCATTGATCATATAAGTCTTTTAGACGATTCCTTCCTGAAGTTGTTTAATCTGAGCCTGAGAAAGGCCAGTTATTTGAGAGATAATATTAATAGAAACGCCAGTTTTAAGTAGGTTTTTTGCTATCTTCATTGCCCAATTTTGATACCTTCCCCTTTAGCAAGATCAAGTTTGTATTCAAGGATGGCTGCCTCTTTTTGCAAATCCATTACTCTTTCTTCATAGACTACTAGATCTTTTTCATTCCAGCTAAATTTGTCCAATTCATCATATGTTAGCTTTAGCATTAGGAATTTTTCTACTATATCTCTTAGGTCTTTATCAGTAGTGTTCTCTGCATATTTAAAAAAGAAGTACCATCTCTCTATTGTACTCCCTAGCTGTTCTACCTTGCTTTTTGTAAACTTTGGCAACTCAATAAAGACAAATTGAAAGTCTTTTAAGTGATATCCATTGGTTTTTATATCTCGTATACTATGGGCAGAAATATACTCAACCTCCTCAGGAAATAGCGCACTATTGGAAATAGCAATAAAGAAGACTTTCTTTAAATTTATGTAATTGTTTGATTGTCTTGAGTAAGCTTTAGCAGCATGTAGTTGTGCACGTTTCTTGAAGCCTTTAGTTTTAGCAACTTGCATTTTGACAATTACTTGCACCTCATTTTCATCTTTATAGAGTACATCGACAATATTTTGCTTTTTAGAGGCAATCTCAACGTCCATTATGGTGATTAAAAACTCTATGTCCTTATTTTTTTCAGTACCAAAGATACACCAAAAGGCTACATCATTTTTTGGATCTAGAAATTTAGAAAAAGCCATAATTAAATACAATTAGGAAAGTCAATAATTATACACTACTATTAGCAATTTTTCAACTTCTATCTACTCTTTATTCTTTGCCTTTTCTGCACGTCTACGTTCATTTGGATCAAGAAACTTCTTGCGTAGGCGTATAGATTTTGGAGTGACTTCCACTAATTCATCATCATCTATATACGCTATCATATCTTCTAGAGTCATTGTTTTTGGTGGGGTAAGTTTTATAGCTTCATCACTACCTGCAGCTCTCACATTTGTTAATTGCTTACCTTTTAGTACATTTATCTCCAAATCATTGTCACGACTATGCTGACCAACAACCATGCCACAATATACCCTGTCTTGTGGTTTAATAAACATGATTCCTCTGTCTTGCAAGTTGAAAATTGCATACGCCACGGCTTCACCTTTATCCGTAGAAATTAAAACCCCATTACGCCTTCTAGAAATTGGACCCTTATATGGAGCATAACTGTGAAATAGACGGTTGATTATACCAGTACCGCGAGAATCAGTTAAAAACTCTCCTTGATAACCAATCAACCCCCTTGATGGTACTAAAAATATCAACCTTGTTCTGCCACTACCAGAAGGCCTCATGTCAGTTACTTCGCCTTTTCGGAAGCTGAGTTTTTTCATGATGATTCCACTATATTCATCATCTACATCAATTACTACTTCCTCTATAGGTTCAAGCTTTTTACCGCCTTCTTCTTTAAATAATACTCGAGGACGCGAAACTGAGAGTTCAAAACCTTCTCTTCTCATATTTTCGATCAACACTCCGAGCTGCAGCTCACCACGTCCACCTACTTCAAATGCTTCATCATTCGGTGTTGGAGTCACGGTAATTGCAACGTTTATTTCCGCTTCCGCATATAAACGATCCTTTATAATAGCGGAAGTAAGTTTTGTTCCTTCTTGTCCAGCAAAAGGTGAATCATTGACGCTGAGAGTAATTGCCATCGTCGGTGGATCAACCGGAGTTGAGCTTATTGCAGTTGTAACTTCTGGCGCCACTATAGTGGCTGAAACTGAAGCTTTTTCAAGTCCTGCAATTGCAATTATATCACCCGCTACAGCTTGCTCTACTGGAATGCGTTTCAAGCCAGAAAACGAAAGCAACTTAGTTAATCTTCCTCGTTTGATTACTTTACCATCAAGATCAAGTACCTTAAGATCTGAATTAACTTTTGCAATTCCTTGATAAATTTTTCCTGTCAATATTCTGCCAAGAAATTTATCAGATTCAAGCAGAGTAACTAGCATAGCAAAAGGTGCATTTTGATCATAATTGGCAGGTTTTATGTAATCTATAACTGTTGAAAATAACGGACTTAAATCTTTTCTTTTATCAGAAAGCTCTTTAATACACCAGCCGTTTCTACCAGAGGCATACAATACTGGAAAATCTAGCTGCTCGTTAGTTGCATCAAGATTAAAAAATAGCTCATATATCTCGTTCAGCACTTCATCAATCCTGCTATCTGGCCGATCAACCTTATTGATTATCACAATTGGCTTCAAATCTGCTTTTAGTGCTTTTGACAATACAAACTTAGTTTGTGGCATGGGACCTTCTGCAGCGTCAACCAGCAGCAGCACGCCATCTACCATGCATAATACCCTTTCTACTTCTCCACCAAAATCTGCGTGTCCTGGTGTATCAATAATGTTGATCTTTTCGTCACCCCACATTATCGATGTGCATTTTGCAAGTATCGTAATTCCACGTTCGCGCTCTTGATTACCACTATCCATTACCCGCTCTTGAACTTCTTGATTCTCACGAAACGTGCCACTTTGTTTTAACATGTTATCAAGTAAAGTAGTTTTCCCGTGGTCAACGTGTGCAATTATTGCAATATTACGGATTGATTTAAATTCATTCATTTTCTATCATTCCAAAATTAATTTAGTAATAAGTATACATGTAATATACTTGGAGTAAATAGAACTCTTGCATTTGGCAGCACGTTGAAAAGCCCATTTTACAGGCCTTAAGAACCCTTATATGGGGATGTTTTAGACCTAAAATTTATCCTTAATCTTTATTTAAGTGACAAAAGCACATTATTAAACTAGGTGTGTTATGTTTAATTTTTCTTATATAGACACTCCATGTCTTTATAAATTTTTATCTACGTTAGCTGAATCTCGCTTATTAGGTAATGTAATAAGCGCCAAGTTTTTGAGAGAACAGTAAACAACTCACATTGCATTGTTCTTTATTTAAGAATTAGTTCAAAAATCAACTAACCTTCTTTTTTTTATAAAGAAATTATTTGAAAAACTTCTGCATTACCCTTATCGTGACGTTATGGATATTTATAATTCCAAGGTTGACTACTTACCAAGCATATAAGACATTAATGTCAAGTTCCTACAAGAGATATCACTAAGGTTTCTTTTGCTTTTTTTCCTGCTTGATGAGTTCCTTAATATTTGTGTCTGCCAACATCCCAGCGCGTGATACTAGCTTCTCATACTGGAAAACCATAGAATGATAGAAAATAGTAAATAAATTTACTAAGATTCTAGTGTCACGCACTGGAATGACATCGTTTACCATTAAACATCGATGTTACAATATCCACATACTTGACACTGGAATCTAGTATGATTTAATTACCAAGAAATAGAGATATTCACATGAAAAAATTATGTAGTGAAGCTGAACGCCAGTGTCAGCTACTTTTATGACAGGGAGAGGCTACTTGAATAACAGGTAGCTATGCAAGAAGCCTGATAACCGATAAATGTGTTCATACACTTTTATTGATTATTAAAGCTTTAACCAAAGCGTTTATAATGCCCATTAAGCACGATAGAGGAAATCATTTATAATTGCCATAGCAACCAGTGTTGAAACCTGGCGTGCCTTGTGATTGGATAAATGGAGGTTTTTATCCGACTTTACAACAAGGGCTTCTGGATGACTCTGAAAGTAAATATTACCATGCTTATCTTCAATAGCCTCTATTACCCCATCATTGGAAAACGCTGCAATTTTATATCCAAGCAATTCTAATTTCCTTCTGTTTTCTGGCCTATTGTTCACTGTCCCTGAATGAGCATCTGGAAAACATGTTGAAAACCAGCCATTTTTATCGGGTAATAAAAATTTAGCTACTACCTTTGCTAAATGACTATTTGGAACAATCTTTATCTGCTGGAAAGTTACATCCTCTTGCTGTGGATTAGGTGCAGATTTCAAATGAGATCTTCGCTGTTCTTCATCGCTTACAAAGTTTTCCACGTGCACTACTTCAATTCCTTTTGCACTCATAATTCCTTGTAAACCTCCACATATGCTAAGCAAATGAATTGTAGGGTTATCATCGACTATTTTCACAATTGCTTCAGTAACAAGCTGGCAACAAGGAGTAGACGGAAAGGGTTCTGAATGTAAATTGTAATAGTTCTCCGGAATAAATATTCTATTTATTTTGTGCCCCTTAATGAATTGCCCAATTTCAATTTTTATTCGGTCTAATACCAACTTTTTTGCCAGCATCTCGTCTTGTTTTAAAAGGCTGAGTAATTCTTCTTGGATTTTTTTAAGGTTGATTATTTTATTACAGTCGATGAATACGGTTCTAACTCCAAAACTATTGAACATCTCGTAGATACTTTGAAACAAGCCAAGCTCATGCGGATATGTTTCTTTTTCTGTTTTCAACAAACCAACCACTATGTCGCTGCCTATTTGATGCGTACTTTCACTAGCGTCAGCATAAGTGACATTACTTAATAATAGAACTATAATTAATAGAATATTAAATATTCTATTATAATATTGATACATTATGATTTACTTCTTTAAGATTTGTATTAACATAATAACATATTATAGAACATTTTACAACAAAATAGTAATTTTGACAAGAAAAGGAAAGTGGCCTGAGCAGGAGTCGAACCAGCGACACAAGGATTTTCAGTCCTTTGCTCTACCAACTGAGCTATCAGGCCAACTGTATGCTTTCATTTTTAGATAAAAAATGTTATTATGTCTATTAAAAGTTTTTAAAGCAATTTATATAAAAATAAAGGATGAACATTAATAACAGAATAGGTATTTACCCAGGCACATTTGATCCTATCACTTTTGGACATATTGACATAATAAAAAGAGCATGTAAACTAGTAGATAGATTAATCATCGGCGTTGCAGAAAATATTAATAAGCATACTACTTTCGATGCAAAGCTACGCACAAGCATGGCCGAAAACGAAATTAAAAGATTAGAAATTGACGTAGATGTTGTATCTTTTAACGGGCTATTAGTGAAGTTTGCCAAAGAGCAGAACGCTTCTGTTATCATTAGAGGATTAAGAGCAGTATCGGATTTTGATTATGAGTTCCAAATGAGTTGGGTAAATTACAAGCTTCTTCCTGAAATTGAAACCATCTTTCTTCCTGCCTCTGAGGATACTCAGTTTATCTCATCAAGTTTTGTAAAAGAAATAGCAAGATTAGGAGAAAGTGTTAGCAAATTTGTGTCAGTGGGTGTTCAGAAAGAGTTGATTAATTTGAATAGGATAGGAAGTGAATAATAGTATTTATTTTCTATTCCCAAATGTATATATTCAATATATAAAATATTATAAACTAAAGGAGCAACATGGCAGAAGTGAGGGTTAACAAAAGAAAAGTTTGTTGTCATGGTGATGGAAACAATGAGGGTTCTGGTCACCCATTAATATACTTAGATATGGGAGAAGAGGAGGAAATAGCCTGTCCTTATTGTGAAAAAACGTTTGTCCATGACTGTACTGTAGAAGCAGTTAAGGAGGGAACAATGGCTAAGGATGAGTTTTAATAGTACTTCATTTTTTAAGTCAGTTAACTTATATAGATAGCAATAAGAGGAGAAGTGAAAATGAAACTGTCCATGCGGTCAAGTATCCCTCCATGGCCAGGTATTATACTTCCACTATCTTTAACATTGTAAACTCTTTTGATGAGTGATTCAGTAAAATCACCAAGTTGTGCTAGAAGAGCAATTGTAAATCCAATGATTGGAGAATATAAAATTGAAAATAGGCCAAAAAGTATTGACCCAAAAATTGTGCACACTATTCCAGCCAAGATTGCGCCAAGAAATCCTGACCAAGTCTTGTCAGGGCTAATAATTGGGCAAACTCTGGCCCCACCAAAATTCTTGCCAAATAGATAGGCAGTAATATCGATGCTCCAAATGGTTAAGATGAGCCATACTAACGCGTACTTTCCTTGCGGTAGGTTGTATAAATATATTAATGAGGCATTTGGTAGTGCAATCAATAACAATGCGAAAACATACAAGATTCTGTTTCCCTGAGTTAGGTTATACCATTCAAAGGAAGACAAAACCGCTATCGAAAAAATCAATAGGTAAAATGATAAATCACTGAAGTATGTCGAAAAAGAAAATATGAACAGTATTACTACTGAAGATAGTATTCTAATTATAAAATTGTTATCTACCATACCTTTTCTCCCTTTTCGTATAATCCTCTAGTGCTTTGCTCAAATCTTGACAAGAAAAATCAGGCCATAAAGTATCACAAAAATACAATTCAGCGTAAGCTGCTTGCCACAACAAAAAATTACTTAACCTTTTCTCACCACCAGTACGAATTAATAAATCCAACTTTGGTAGATCTTTAGTATATAGAAATTTCTCAAACTCGTCTTCTGATACACAATCAATATTTTTTCTCGTGATATTTCTCACAGCGTGTATAATTTCTTGTTTTGCTCCATAGCTGACTGCTACAGTAAGCAATAGACCATCGTTCTTATGTGTCATTTCTTCTGATTCTTTAATCTGGTTAAGTACTTTTCCAGGCAATAAACTTAAATTACCAACAAAATTCAATTTAATGTTATAGTTGTGAAAGAAATTAACTTTATCTCTATCAGTCAGAATAGAGTAAAATAAGTCAAATAGACAGTCAGTTTCTTCTTTAGGTCTAAGCCAATTCTCCATGGAAAACGCGTACAAAGTTAAATAGGGTATGGCTAGGGCTATACAATGCTTAGCAATATCATATGCAACTTCACTACCTTTTCTATAACCATCAATTTTTACCCTTCCTTGACTGTTTGCCCACCTACTGTTACCATCCATAATGATTGCTAAATGTTTCGGTAGAGATTCGAGGTTCAACATTTAGAGCTTACCTAATTCTGATTTAAATGAAATTTTCTTGACCTCAGTTGGTACCTAGAAGACGTCATTTTAGTGCCCAGACACTGGGATCCAGAAAATTTGATTTTAAACGAGTACATCAAATAGCTGTGTGGTAAAGACTGGACTCCACTGTCAAGCACTGGAATGATATCATTCACTACCTTCATATTCACTTAATAATTCAGTATATCCTTTTCTTTGATAGATAATTCACCATCAATTTTTTTAATATTATCATCAGTAATATTTTGTATTTCCTTTTTAGCGTTATGAAAATCATCTTCTGAGATTTTTTTATTTTCCTGCATTCTCTCTATTTCTTCCATAATATCTCTGCGTATATTCCTAATGGCAACCCGTGCGTTCTCAGCAAACTGGTGCAATAACTTTACTAATCTTTCACGGGTCTCTTGCGTTAGGTCTGGAAGAACTATACGTATGGTATTACCCTCAACAACAGGATTTAAATTTAGATTAGCATTTAATATAGCATTTTTTACTTCACCTATAACGCCAATGTCCCAAACTTTAATTAACAGGGTTTTATTATCTGTAACTGAAACACCTGCAACTTGATTTAGTTTTTGATGTCCACCATAGATATTTACAACTATTCCATCAAGTAATGACGCGCTAGCTCTACCAGTACGTATACCTTTAATATCATTATAAAAAGATTGAATAGTTTTCAGCATCCTTTCTTTTGTCTTAGTTTTTATTTCTTTTAACATAAATTACCTATCATTCACAATCTGAAACTATGGTGTAAGTACCGTGACCTTTAACGATATTGACTATTTTTTCTTCTTTCAAAGAAAAAACTATAATTGGAATAGAATTCTCACGCGCAAGTGAGATTGCTGATGCATCCATGACTTTTAAATCACGAGTCAATAAATCCATATAAGAAAGTCTATCATACATTACAGCATCCTCATTTTTTTTCGGATCAGCAGAGTATACACCATTTACTTGTGTACCTTTTAGGATAGCATCACAATTTGTTTCAACAGCACGTAAAGCTGCGGCTGTATCTGTAGTAAAAAATGGATTACCTGTGCCTGCTGCAAAGATCACTACTCTACCCTTTTTTAAATGATGAATAGCTTTCCTCCTTATATAAGGTTCACATATAGTGACCATAGGTATTGCAGAGAGTACCTTAGAATTTACTGAATTTTTCTCTAAAAAATTTTGTAAAATTAAAGCATTTATTATAGTTGCAAGCATTCCAATATAATCACTACTCGCTCTTTCACAACCACTCAAAGATGCGTATGCACCACGAAAGATATTACCGCCACCAACAACAATACATACCTGAACTCCAAGCTTATAAATATCAGATATATCTTTGCATAATTGATCTATGACCTCCATATCATGGCCAAAAGGCCGAGATCCCATCAGAGCCTCACCAGAGATTTTAAATAACACCCTGGAGTACTTTACTTTACTTCCTTTACCCGTTGAGGCATGCATTTCTAACTACTTAACTTTTACTACCCAAAACAAGCAACTTGTAATCAGACAATTCAACTGGAGAATTCACACTAGACTCACTTAACCTCATAAAATCAGAAATTTTCATTTTATCATCCTTTATAAACTTTTGTTCTAGTAAAATAACTTCTTCATAGTACTTAGCCATTCGGCCATCTACTATTTTTTTCGTCACTTCTTCAGGTTTATTTAAGCCTTTTACTTGCTCTTCAATTATAGAACGCTCATTGTTCATCTTTGTTTGATCTAAGTTATCTATAGAAAGAGCTTCAGGTTTCATAGCAACTACATGCATTGCTATTTGTTTCCCAACCTCTTGCAACTTTGACTTATCGCCAGATGATCGTAATGCAACCAAAGCACCAGTCTTACCTAAGCCACGCACATCACCATGAACATAACCAGCAATAACTCCGTCTTTAGCTTCTAGGTAACAAAGTCTACTTAGTTCCAATTTTTCACCAAGAACCGATGTACCATTCATGATAGCCTCCTGCACTGTGCCAACACCTTCATACTTAGCATTTTTTAACTTATCAATGCTAGTACAGCGTTCTTGGTAAGCAATCGACGCTAAATTTGAAATTAATTCTATAAATTTCTCATTTCTTGCAACAAAATCAGTTTCACAATTCAATTCAATTAACACACCGCAGCTTTCAGCCAAATGCATAGCAATTAGTCCATCTGAAGCTACCCTATCAATCTTTTTATCAGCTTTAGCAAGTCCTATTGCACGTAATTTGCCAATAGCTTCCTTAATATCACCACTACACTCCTCTAAAGCTTTTTTACAATCACTCAAACCAAGCCCTGTCCTGTCACGTAGTTCTCTTATATTATCTGGATTCATCTTCATTCGTTACTACCTCCTTTTCATCTTCTTTATAAACTTTACTACGCCCCTTTTTAGTTCGTATAATACTATCTCCTTTTTCTTGAATAAACTCTTCATCTTTTATATCACCAACTTTAACTCCAGATCTTGCCAAACTAGATTCCATTCCAGCTAATATAGAGTCAGCAGCCAGTCTACAATAGAGTTCTATTGATTTTCTTGAGTCATCATTTCCCGGTATAGGATAAGTAATACCATCTGGATCAGAATTAGTATCAAGTATTGCAACTACCGGAATTTCTAATTTTTCAGCCTCTTTGACTGCAATGTGCTCTTTATTAGTATCAATTATAAATAAAACATCTGGAACTGCTCCCATCTCTCTAATACCACCCAGCGCCTTATCAAGTTTCTGCCTTTTTTTTTCAATATTTCCTAATTCTTTCTTCGTTAAAATGCTATTTTCAGCATTCAGTACCTTCTCATATTGAACTAGTGTCTTTATCGAAGAAGAAATAGTTCCCCAGTTAGTAAGCATACCACCGAGCCATCGATAATTTACGTAATATTGACCACAACGAATCGCTTCACTTGCAATAATATCCAAAGCTTGAAATTTTGTACCAACAAACAGAATACGACCACCCTGAAATGCAACATTATACAAAACTTTCATGGCTGCCTGTAGCAATGGTAATGTTTTCCGCAGATCAATTATATGTATACGATTTTCTTGATGCACTCCATATATATATGGAGCCATTTTTGCATTCCAGCGACTAATTTTATGACCAAAATGCACACCAGACCTAGCTAAATCACGTACAGTAACTTCAGGCAAATTTGCCATATTCATCCTCCAAATAGTTTACCCTCCATGGCACAACCTTTAATTAGGACTACTTGCATGAGCCATGTGTGAAATTAAATCATTTACATGGTAATATAAAAGACAACAAAATGCAAACAAAAAATATTGACAAAAGGCAGCACATTTATTAACTTTAAAGTTAATAATGCTAAAAGGAAGCAGGGGGTGTAGCTCAGTTGGTTAGAGCGCATGCCTGTCACGCATGAGGTCGTGAGTTCAAGTCTCATCACTCCCGCATATCGTTTTAGTACAGTTTTAAACCAGCTATATTAATTTTTTTACCCTAATTTAAGTACATAATAGCACAGTGGAATAGACTTCTTACATGACCTAGAAAAAAACAAATAGTTATTATTTTAAATATTAGTATTTTATAATGCCACTGCTCTTAAGTTACTTTAATATTTAAGAAATTTACCAAATAGAAAAAAGGGCAAAAGAAACTCTGGTTAATATCTATTTAGAAACATTGCATTTTTTTATATCTTAAATACTTAATAACCGCGACTCAGCTGTTTTTTATCGCAACTAAGCTCTAGCCATAAACGTTTTAGAAATTTACGTATCCATTCAGCGGAGTAGCAAAATAAGATAGACAAGGTAGTATAAAAGATAACGATAGAGCAAAAGTGAGGTAATATGGTAAATCTTTTAGAACTTTACAGAAGTCTGGAGCAGAAAATAGCAAAGTTAGAAGCAAAAATAGAAAGATTGGAAAGAGAGAATGAAAGTCTAAAGGCAGAGAACAAGATTTTGAAAATAGAAAATGCTGAGTTAAAGGAAAAGCTCGGTTTAAATTCAAAAAATTCATTATTTGATAAACCATACATCCACCAAGTTGATCTTCCGAAGATCGAGTCTTATGTAATGGAATATCAACTTACCGGAAGGTGTTATACCAGACACATTTAGGCCAAGAGTTAAGTTGATAATTGCAGCATTCAGCAAGTTTTATAAAAATTCGAAATATGGAATAGCGAATATTATAATGACATTTTCAATGTGAACATAAGTGTTGGTAGCATATCAAATAGTGAACATAGAATAGCTTCAAAATGTGAAGAAATGTATTAGCAGTTAAACAAGAAGTAAGTACAAGCAAAGTTCTTTATATTGACGAAACCAGCCATTACAATAAAGGTAAGCTTAGTTAGCGCTGGATGTTTACAAGTAATACGGCAAGTTTTGTAAAGTTGACAGAGTTAAGAGGAATGAAAGTTTAAAAAAATAGTAAATTCTGCAATTGTCATAGCTTAGTAATAACTAACAGGTATGCAGCATACAGTTATTTTACTGATAAAAAGAGACAGATCTGTTGGACTCATTTATCAAGAGATTTTGAAAGATTAGCCTATAGTTGTAACAGAGAAGTCAAAGTTCTCGCCTGTTATTTAAAAGAAACGTTGCTGCTGAGTTATTTGCACTAAAAGAGCCTTACTAAAGAATGAGATAGATATTTTAAGATTTGTCAGGCGTACCAGAAAATTGTGAAAGTGCACAAGGTATTACTTGAAGGAGATATCCCAGTTACCTAAAACAATTGGAGCCTCTCGAGTTGCAAAAAATATTTTGAAGTTGAAAGGACGATGTGGAAATTTTTGGATGATCCAGGAAACATTCTGCTAACGAACAACCATACTGAACGGCAAACACTGCATTATATAGTTTATACAAAAACCCATATCTTACATAATCGGGACAAAGAAATGCATTTTTTGAATGGGTAATTTCATTATACTTAACATGGAAACAAAAGGAGCTAAACCCTTTCCATAATCTCCTATCTATCGTCTCTCACACCGCTTAGCTGAATGGATACAGTTATAAAAATATCGACAACATCTTTTATGAATCTTTCTCCACGTTCTGACCAAGTGAAAAAGCTGTTCTTACAATAGATTACATAGCGCCTCATTTACCGTTCTGCAAGGTTATTGGTTGTATCTATCACTTCAAGTTTTCGTAAAAACTTCCATATCCTCAGATCTTAACATCTTGGCAGCCATCCTCAAAGTTTGAGTACCATTTATAACCCTAGTCATTTTACACAAAAGATGTTCTACCCTTTTTCAAAATTTTTACATTAGTTGATAAAATCTTAAATCATCTACCAAATTTTATTTTTTTGCTTTTGTACCACAAATACTCTGTTGTTGAGTGACTTGAGCGCCTGGCCAATTTTGCTCACTTCAATATTTTTACTATACGCAAATCTTTCAAAATCTCTTGTCAAATGTGTCCAACATATCTATCTATTTTCAAGACTAAAATAATTGTACACAGCGTATTGTTACTTACAACTATGCCATTGTATTCTGGCAGTAAACTTTGCAACACCTTCTTGCCACGAGACTCGGTCATCTTTAGAAGTGTCAGAGCGCTTTGTTGTTATTACCCAACCCAGCCTCTTTCTCCTTGATTTCTGTGCTATGTTTCATCTATATGCAGGTTTCTTTCAATTCTTCCTTCATTTTCTCATATTCAGATGCGCATCTTTTGATACTCTGTGCTCAGTCTTTGATACTAAACTAAGACTTATATTGAGGTTAAATATACTGCTTAAAATTTGTTGTACTTTTCTTTTCGAGTTAATAAAAAAGCCACTTAGGCTGCTAATTGTTGTTTTAGCATTGAACCCTAGAAGACATCTTGAAACCCCCATGGTTAAACTAGCTGAACCCTTCCTATCACAAGCTCTGTAATAGTTTCTTTGCAACCTGTACTCAGTTACGATTAGTTTGATTTCTGGTAATTCTTACCTTTTAATGGACAATTTCATCTTCTAAAACAACCTTATTTCCACACACACAAACCTGATAAAATTGTATAGTCTACTACTATATTTGCTACCATCAAATCTCACTTATATACCTTATGCCCTGGCTGACCTCCTGGTTTTTTATCACTTTTCTTTTTTGTTTTTTTGCGATATATATCTTGCGATGGTGGTAGAGATGAACTTTTTGAGTTCAGCCCAGTTTATCTTCTAGCTCAATTATTTTTGCTTTTAAGCCATCATTTTCTATAATCAGAGCCTTTATTTCTTCTTTGAGATTAGCGTTTTTTGATTTGTACGCCACAATCTTTTCTGCAGCCCTGTTATCATACCCACTCCATACTTAGCTTCTCATGTCTTTACACTTTTACAATCACTTTGTAAATCCCTTATCTCCGTGAACGGTTATAAGAAATTTAATAAGTAGAAAAAAGGTAAAAAAACCTAGTGATATCTCTTGTAGGAACTTGACATTAATGTCTTATATGCTTGGTAAGTAGTCAACCTTGGAATTATAAATATCCATAACGTCACGATAAGGGTAATGCAGAAGTTTTTCAAATAATTTCTTTATAAAAAAAAGAAGGTTAGTTGATTTTTGAACTAATTCTTAAATAAAGAACAATGCAATGTGAGTTGTTTACTGTTCTCTCAAAAACTTGGCGCTTATTACATTACCTAATAAGCGAGATTCAGCTAACGTAGATAAAAATTTATAAAGACATGGAGTGTCTATATAAGAAAAATTAAACATAACACACCTAGTTTAATAATGTGCTTTTGTCACTTAAATAAAGATTAAGGATAAATTTTAGGTCTAAAACATCCCCATATAAGGGTTCTTAAGGCCTGTAAAATGGGCTTTCCCAGCTACCTAAATTATAGCTAGGCAAAACTATATGGCTTGCAGAAGGGTTCACCTTAAGATCCAAGCCAGAGCATATTACATCCAGAATCTACCCTAACATTACATCCCTTGCAGGAAATATTGATCTAGCTCTCGTAATCACTCAAATCCAATATTACCTTGTTGATATAGCGCTCATTTGCGTCTTTTATGACAAACTTCACGCCACTTTTGTATTTAATGATTTCATCTACAGAAGGCACTCTACCAGCGATCGAAAGAATTAGGCCACCAAGTGTAGCATAATCTTCTTCAGGATCACGTAATTCTATTTTCAAATTTTCTTCTATATCCTTTACAGGAGCCCTTGCTGATACTTCATATTTATTTTGGGATAATTTAACAATGACATGTTCAAAAGGCTCGTTTTCACTACTAATATTTGGTATTAATTCCTCCATAAGGTCAGTCATTGAAATTAAACCGTCAGTTCCACCATATTCATCCAATACAACAGCTAAATATGACTTAGAGGATCTCATCCTAATAAAAAGACTAGTAGTCTTCATTGATGGTGGAACGAATATCACGTTTTGTATGAGGCTCCTTAGATTAAAATTCTTATTCTCACTAAAGAGAACGTCCTTTATATAAAAAAAACCTATTACGTTATCAAAATTATTCTTATAGATTAATATTTTGGTGAGGCAAGTACCTTTTACCTTTTTTATTATCTCATGTCTGCTTGACTCGATGTCTACTGCGCATATTTCCGTACGTGGAGTCATTATGTCAATTATATTGCAATCGTGGAACTTCAGCAGGCCATTAAATATACTAAGGTCCGGTAGATCTTTCATTAACGCTTCGGTTGCACACTTCTTTAACATGCGGACCCTTTTGAAAAAAAATAGGAAAGCCCCATATGCTATTTTTTCTATCAAAGTTCTTTTTTTACTCAGTCTGCTTCCTGTAATAGCCAAAACGTTCTTAGATCAGATTTATCAAGAAAACTGTTGTCAAATGTTTAATAAGCATGTGAATAATGTCAAACTAATTTGTGAATTACTTGTCGATACCAGATACTAACAATTGGTTAACAGTTTCTTCACTGGCATATACACAACTATGCAATAGCCTACAATACAAAACCCTTTTCCATAAGAGAAGATTACTAACACTCTAAACATTCTACTTATACACACAAATTACAGTAGAAAATCAATGGTATGCAGAAGTTACTAACATATTTATTCACAAGTTAAGTAACAAGAATCTTAACCGAGTTTTGAGTCAATGACAAGTTGTTGACAAAACTACTACTACTATTATTATACCTTAATATATGAAAGAGGAGAGCGAGCTGGCTAGA